>CAYQCW010000005.1:0-151363 GCA_964416155.1 uncultured Nitrososphaerota archaeon | reverse complement strand
CAACTTCACTCTTAAAATATACGAGCTTGGGTTCCGCATAATCCTCGAGTCATGCGGGTTGAAGATGGATGCTCCAACCGGGGTGCCGTTCTTCTTCAAGCATCCGAACCCGGTGTTCGAGCAGCTGATCGGTCCTAAGAGTGTTACAGACGGCAAGGTTGACATCGTTAAGGCTCCGGCGGGAAACTACAGCGTCTTCGCAATAGTCTGGCAGATGAGCCTCTTAAGACCCTACAAGATACTCTATCGCCTCGACAACGGGACAGACATACCGCTCACTGAGCCGATTAGGCTTACTGGAAACATGAGGAACATCCAGCTCTACTATAGGCTTTGGAACCTATCCGTAGACCCTTGGAGCCAGGACCCGTTCAGGCTGATTAACGTTAACGTGACACTGTTCTCTAAAAGCGAGTTCGGCATAGCTCCAGGAATAGGCATAACCAAGAGGCAGCTCGACCAGATAACTGATCCGAAAAACATAGCCTACTCCTATGTTCTTCCACCCGGATGGGTGGTATACAGGACTGGAACAGACCCGTATGGGTTCCCAGTAATATACTATCGTACTGACACTCAGACGAGCACTTGGGACAAGCGCCCATCCTGGACGTACCTGCCTGAGAAGGACTACTGGATATGGGTTAACGTTCCAAGCGATCCGCAGAAGGCTGTGAACGCCGGCTTCAGGGCCATCGATGCTAACGCGACCCTCTACTGGAGCGGAGACCCGTGGAACAAGCCGCTCCGCCTCGACAAGTGCTACGGGAGAACCAGCCCGTACATAGTTTACACCTACGTGTACGATCCGAAGATTGCTCTAAAGACTGCTTGCGGAGCACCACTCGTCTTCGACGCGACCATGAACTCCGCGTTAATACTCGCGGAGCCGTGGGACACCGGAAACCTGCTCTACTTAAGGCAGCAGATAGACCCGACGTCGCTGGTTACCATAGGTGTGCCCACCGGAGTAGTTCCCGCACCCTACAACGCTTACCTGGTTAGGAAGAACGCTACCGACAAGAATGGCGTCGTAACCATCAGCTCGGTCAACGCAACCCGCATTTCGCCGCCGAAAGACCCAGACCTGTGGAACCCGACCACCGGATGGGATGCCAAGAAATACCCGAACCAGAGCAGGTACCTGATAGGCGAGAGCGCCGGCACATGGCAGATCGCTGAAGTAGCCTCTCCGGTGAAGAAGACCGCGCCGGAGTACAGGTTCATGGTGTACTACAAGGGTGTCCTAGTCTACAACGCTTCGACGAAGCTTATCAACCCGTACGTTGGCAAGGAGCAAGCTTTGACAACGTCGGTCTACCCGTACGTGTTCAGGGTTACGAACGACCCGCTTAAAGGCGGGGCAATCTTCGGAATAGCCAACATTAGGGTGACAGTGTTCTGGGCAGGGCTTAACGTCACATGGTGGCCGACGAAACACTTGACCTACGAGACCGCGCCCATAGAGTTCTCGCTTCTGAACGCGAGCAAGCTTGAAAAAGGCTTCAACATGAGCGTCGTCAAAAGGCTGTGGGGACCCGCGCAGGTGGTGTCGACATACTTGGAGAACATACCTTTCCAGCCTGTTCCGCCCTACTTCAGCAGCATGGTTGTCGTAGAGTCTGCCCTGACCGACTCTGCTGGTAAAGCAACCTTCCTCATACCCGTCTGGAACTACAGCGTAACCTCGAAGATATACACGTGGACACTGGCTGATATTGCTGACCCGAACCTCGCTAATCATGCGGGAGGACCTAGGAACCCGTGGAACAAGACCGCGGGACCGCTCGCAATAAACCTGCGGACTGCTTCAGCATTAAAGAGAACAGGTACACTCTTCGGGACACCTGTCTACGCGAACTTCACAACCGTGCCCGGTTTGACGAACAACATTCCCGACAAAGATGTTCCCAGGCTGGTTGGAGTGCTAGACGCCTCAACATACGGCAGGTGGATACAGCATGCTATGAACGCAACCGGCCTGGTTAACCCTGCTACGAAGACCTGGGAGGCAACCAGGGTCAAACTAACCTACTTGAACGGCGACGTAGTCTACAGGGACGGTGTCTCGCGCAACACGACATACCGCGCTGCCTACAAGTATAAGTGGTGGGCTGGAGTAGGCATGCTCTCAGGAGGAGCATACCAGCACAGGACTCCCGACAGCGAGACAGGCAAAACGGTTTCACCGCCTCAGCCGGCTGCGAACTGCTACGCCAAGGCTGAAGAGAGACTTATAGCGAACGACATAGGCGTGGTGGTGAGGAACCTTGTTAAAGTAGGGTTGCCGAACCAGAAGGTGACGATAACAAGGGAGGCCATATTCGTTGGCGGCGTTAAGATAGCGGACAGAAGGGTGCTGGTGGAGGACTGGACCCCGACGAAGCCGAACGCTGACCCGACTGACTACTACATACTCTACTTGAGGTCAACGCCGGGCAACATACTCTGGGGCATCTACGACTTCACAGTCAGTACTGAAAACCTGACCAAAGGGATGACCAACGCTCTGCTCAAGCTGAACGACCCGCAGTTCCTCGTCAAGCGGCTGGAAGGTGGAGATGTTGACTGGATTTCGCAAATAGTTTACCTAGACTGGCCTGCGAGGCTCAGTGTAACAATACTGACCGAAGACGGGAGGCCTTTGGAGAAAGCATGGGTCTACGTCATCGACGCCTACACGAGGGGCAACGTGACCGCGGCGATAACCGACAAGTATGGCCATGCTGGAACACTGTTCGTCGGAGCCGGCAATGCTGCTGAACACTTGAAGATTGAGCCAGGTGACAGGGTTGACGTAGGGTTCAACCTTCTCAGAGGATGGTACTGGGTTGACGAGCATAAGAGGCTTACAGGTGAGCCGGTAAACCCGAATTGGAACCCTGTTTCAAACAATGTTCCACCGCAGCCCGCTGGAGACGAGTATATTCAATACGTGTCTTTCAACGGTAGATCAGGATGGGCAAGATTCTACGGGAAATACTATGTCATAGTTTACTACAAGCCCGCCGGGTGCAGCGAGGTCCTGGGCCCAGTGTTCTCAACAGTGGTGTTCGACAGCTATACTGACGAGCCTCAGCACCAGTACATATACCTAGGCATAGAGCCTGAGGCGTTTGCTCCAGTGGCTGAGTATAGTCCAAGCCAGGCGAAGACGTTCCGCGCTGCGGTAAGGGATCTAAGGATTAGCTTCACCGACTCTGCTGGCAGACCATTGACCGGTGTGAGCGTGAAGGCTAAACACCCGGTGTACGGCTGGGAGACAGAGCTTGCTAAAGTAATCAGCGTTGAGACGAATACTGCGACGCTTTCAAACGTTCCTCTGAAGCCTGGAACAAGCTACTCCGTACAGGTTGAGTGGACAAGCAAGTACGGTACGAAGGCTACTGGAATCGCCTCCGTCACCGAGACTGAAACCTCAATATCACTACCCGTTTTCGATGTTACTCTGAGGCTCCTAACCCCGAGGGGAGCGCCCTTAGTCGGTGTTCCTGTGAAGGTTGCCGGCGTAGACGTTGGAGCAACGTCTGCAACCGGAGAGGTGATGGTGCCTCAGATACCGCCTGGATCATACAGTGTTGCTGCATCATGGCTAGACACTGCTCTAAGACTGCCCTCGCTCGTAGTTTCCGCACCAGGCGCCGTGACCCTGACCCCGACCAACCTGCACGTTTTAACCATCAGGGTGATCGGTGCCCAGGGACAGGCACTGGAGGGCGCTACGGTGAGGGTGACGAAGGACACTGTAGAGGTTACGAGGCTGACCGACAAGGACGGCAAGGCTCAGATAGAGCTTCCAGACGCGAGCTACAACATCGGGGTAACATACGGCCAGTTCAGCAAGACCGACTCAGTATCCCTGACTGCTGACACCCTTAAGACCATTAACCTAGACGTGTTCATAGAGGTCTTTGGAGTGGGAATGAGCATGGCTCAGTTCCTACTGTTCATAGTGATGATCATCATCATCGTAATAGTGCTAGCAATCGTGATACACGAGTACCACATCTACAGGCGTAAGAGGCTTCCGCAGCTCTTCGGAGCACCAACAGGACCCAAGTAGAACACTCTACCCTCTCTTTCTCCTTTTTTTTCTTTCTTCTCTCTTCTGGAGCAGTCTACCCTATCTTTTTTTTACGTTTGATTAATAGTTTAGAAACCTTTTTTAACAGGGCGGCGTAGAAGCAACAGCGTTGAGTCAAGGCGGAACGTGCCCGAGATGCGGTGCCGCAGTCGGTTTAGACGACGATTTCTGCAGCCTCTGCGGCCTCCATCTTCCGAAAAGGGGCCCGGAGGAGGGTTTTGAAGAGGCTGAGGAGAGTAGGCCAGACTTACTGGGGGAGTATGCTCCCGAGAAGGCTCCTGTTAAAACTCCTGTGAAAAAACCTGAGAAGCCTGCTGCACGAAAGCCGAGCGCGGCTAAGCCAGCTCCGGCTAAGACGACTGTGGTTTTAAAGAAGTGTCCGAACTGTAACACCCAGGTCCGGGAGGATTTGAAGTTCTGTCCAAACTGCGGGTTCAACCTTGAGGTTGCGAGGATGAGGCTCAGAATGAGGCAGCAGGGCGTTAAGCAAACATACTCTAGAAAAGAGTTCTTCAGCTTCGAAGGCTACCAGCTTGAAGGAGTCCCCATGACCGCGCTAATGCTCATAATATGGGCTGTCTGGAACTTCGGCGTCGCAGTGGTTTCTTCAATGGGCTTCATCCAGCCGGAGCTCCCACCACCACTCGAAATGGTTTCGCCAGCAGTCTTAACAACGCTCATAGGAGTTCTTTCAATACTCTCCGCCATAGGCCTCCTAATGGTTATACGCCCGCTCTTCTACGTTGTGCTCGCCCTCGTGCTCCTCGAGATACCTGTGTCGATAATGCAGATCATCTGCGCTGCCTCCCCGCCCTCCACATCCCCATCGCCAATCGGAACACCGGTTTTCGAAAACTTCGCCGCCGGCCTGGTTGGCCTAGTTATAGTAATAGGCTTAACCATTCAGCTTCTAAGGGTCCACAAGTATTTCACGGGGGTGAGCGTCTAGTTGAACAGGAAGGCGGCTGCAATAATACTCCTACTGCTCTTCCTGATGAGCATGGTTGCAGGCGTTCTTCTAAACATTTTCTGAGCTTAGCGTAGTAACCCTGTGAAATCCCAGCGCGCTGTGCGCGTCAACATGCTTACTGGCTTCTCATAGGCACGAAGACTATTCTCCTACTCAGCTCCCTAGGTACGTAAAGTGGCCTAGTGGGCATTCCTTCAACCCTCCTCCTAAAGTATGCTGCAAACTCCTCTAGGCTCATCTCCTCGACGCGTTCCCTCTCAAGAGTAGACTCCTCCCTCACCACGATCCTCAGGTTTCCACTCTGCTCCTCCCTATCCCCGTAGACTATTATGAAAGGTATCCAATGGGTCTTAGCCTCAGCAACCCTTTTCGAAACAGTCAGGCCCCTATCGTCAACGCCAACCCTAGCACCCTCCTTCTCAAGCCTCTCCGCAACCCTGATGCTCTGATCCAAGTGTTTCTCAACATCAACAGGTATTATCCTAACTTGCTCAGGTGAGAGCCAGACTGGAAGCATCGGGGGCCTACCTTCAGACACCCTGCCGGCAGCGTTCTCAAGCATCGCAGCCACCGCTCTCTCAACGCTTCCAAACGATGAGGCGTGGATGATTACTCCAACAGGCTTCTTAACACCGTCAGCATCATAATAGCAAATGTTGAACCTTTCCCCGTTCTTCACATCCCACTGAACCGTCGATATTTGAAGATTCTCCCCGTTCGGAAAGATTGCTTGAAACTCGTTTTTGAAAGCATAGTAATGGGTCATCTCCCTCATAAGCTTGAAGAACGCTGGAACCCTCAGAGTCGCGACAATCTTTTTGAAAAGCCACCTGTACTTCTCATAATATTCTTCAACAACCTCGAATCCCAGAATCCAGCTCCCGCCTGCTATAACCTTATCCATAAGCCCGCCGAAGAGAACGCTCAGCCTTAAATACTCCTCGGAAGCCTGCTCCTCGCCCCTGCAGAATGCATGCATGTCCGTCATCCAGAAGTTCCTAACCCTCATAAGCCCAGTCAGCTCACCCTTCTGCTCCCTCCTGAAGCAGATAGCCTCCTCATACACTTTGACAGGCATATTCCTATATGTGAAAACAGTTTTCTGAATAAACGGGAAAGCACCCGGGTCGCTCGCAAACCTTAAAACCAACCCGTCCTCAACCCTGTAATCCCTCTCGTGGAATTCGCCCTGCAACTGTCTAATCGCCTCAACATCAGTCCTGTAAAGCAAAGGGTTCTGCGTCTTCATCGCCCCCCAGGGCAAAGCAATATTCTTGAAAGCATAATCCATAATAAGATCCTTTAAAAGAATACCATTCGGATACCACTTCATGTTTCCAGCGTCGCTCTCCGGACAGTAGTCGACAAGCTCAAGCTTCCTCATGTTCACGATGTGGCTTGGCTCAACCCCCTCTCCCCTCCTCTCCTCAAGCTCGTTCTCCACGAAGCGTCTAAGCATCACCATCCTTCCGCCAGGCTTATTGAATGCTTCGCAGCTCCTCCAGTCTTCCCTACTGACCTCGTACTCCACACCATCCTCATCCATCACGATAAACCTGTGGAACTTCTCCTTCTTCTCAACAGGCTTCTCAACAGGCTGGGGAACTATTGTTCTGGAGAGTTCAGCCAAGGGGTGCCCGATATTAACGAGGGTGAAGGATTTGCTCCATCCGAAGGGGGCTCTGTGGGCTTCGACACCTTTCTCGAGTAGTTTACCATGTATCTTCCTGAGTATGCCTATAGCGTCGCTAGCCTCAGCAAGGCTGCTTGAAAGGTGAGAATAGGGATAGACCAAGATGGATTCAGCTTTTACCTTCTGCAGTACGTCAAGTATCTCTTGGCCCGCTTGCTCCGCAACTCCTTCAGGGTTCTTCGCGTCGTCTCGCTCAACCGTCGTGAAGGCAACCAGAACATTCTCAAACTTCCCGGCCCCGTTAACTTCATCCAGCTCCTCAGCTCTCTCAGCCTCCTTGTCCCTAGCGCTGTACTCGAACTCTTTACAGTGGATGAGGAGTATTCTCAAGCCTTCCTGCTACTTAATAGTTCCGCCTATAAAAACCTTAACACCTAAACCTCGAGTCCAAGCATGATTCTCCGTAAATCCACCTTTCATCGTACAGTTTTCCAAGCCTTCTTCTCTCCAGCTCGGCGTCGAAAGTGTTGTTCTCGCTCTTCTCCCTTCTCTCCGCAAAATTCTTGAATCGAACAGATTCTTTTGAAAACCCTAGGCTATTTTGTAAATCGTTGAGACTATAGAGCCACAAAGTATTATCTTCTTTTCAGTATCCTTCATTCTTTCCCACCATCTTTGCAGTTGACTAGGCCAAGCCTTGTTTATCTTAACTAGATACTGAAATTCATCTATGATTATTATCTTATATTTTGACTTTAGTAAAAATTCGAAAAAGTCGTCCCAATCCTTAAACCTAACATACTCTTCTCTTATTTGCCTGGGTATATGAGTTGATTCCTCTGGAGGAAAAGGGAGAATGAATTGAAGCGAAGAAGACTCGGAAAGCTATATGACATAAGATGGATCTACGAGAGGATGAAGCGGGGACTCGACGTATAGGCCTAGGAATCAAATCGGGGTGTTGAGGATTTCAGGGCCTCCACCTCATCCTTTCAATCCTGTCCACGTTTCTCCTCGCCTTCTTAAACTCCTTGTAGTGGAGCTCGCAGAGATAGGCTCTACGCGCCTCCCCGCTTAGCCTGAGCCCTGCTTCACCAGCCTTCTTGAAAGCCACAGACCTGACTGCTTCGCCGTTGCACCCTGCTACGCTGCACTTAACCCCCTTATCCACCCTGCCCAAGCCAAACTGGTCTCCGCACACGCTTATAAAAACATTAAGATTCTCAGACGACTGCCTGAACAGTCCTCTTAGCGCTCCAGAACTTCCAGGTTGCGTAAAGCCTCTGGAGCACAGTTATCTGGCCAAGGATTATCATCATTATCATTGAGAACCATATTATCCCGTTAATCAAAGGATTCAGAAAAGTTGCTGCAGCTATTATCAGTATCTTCTCAACCCTCTCCAACACGCCGACAGACGCGTCCTTCATGCCGCCTACGCTCTCAGCCCTAGCCCTAACATAGCTCGAAGCAATAATGCTGAACATGGTTACGAAGGCAAGAGGCCAGTCCACATACCCTCCTAAGGCTGGGCCTAGAACATAGAAGAACTCAGTATACCTGTCTACAAGGGCATCCAGCGTCCCGCCGAACCCAGTTGCCCTGTTGCTAATCCTCGCGACAACACCGTCAAGAACGTCGAACAATCCTGAGAAAAGTATTGCGACGCCAGCCCAGAAAAGATGCCTGTAAGAGTAGAAAAGGGTCGCGACCACCGCCGACAGTAATCCGAGAATAGTTAGCCCCATAGGGGTTATAACGGGGGAGATAAGCCTCCCAATCCTCGAGAAGAACTTCTCACTCTTTTTTCTCAGGCTCCCCAGAACCACCCTGCCCAGCCCCCTCGAAGAGTTGGAGCCTACTCCGAAGGTATTCAATCCCCTTCTCAAGCGTCTCCCTACCCTTATCAGTCTCCCTGTAGTAAACCTTCCTAATGTTAACCCTACCACCCGTCTCAAGATGCTCCATCCTCTCCACAAGACCCTCCCTCTCCATCTTGTAAAGAACAACGTAAGCCGTTATCGTAGCAATAGGAATCTTAAAATCACTCTTAAGCCGCGCGGCAATCTCGTAGCCGTACATCGGTTTGTTTTTGAGCATTGTTAGTATGTATAGCCATAGGTTTTCCTTGGTTAGTTTTTCAACGAGTCTCTCGTACGCCATTTATTCCGCCCCCAGTCTTTCCTCTCTTGATCTTACTCTTACTATTCCGGCGTGGACGGCGCAGGAGACGCAGTAGTATCTTGTGACGCTGACCCTGGGCAGGAAGGTTCCTGATTTCTTGAGCTCTCTTGCCAGAATTGGGTCTACGTAGGCGACTCTTTTTGTTGCTTTTATAGCCTTGTCTACGGGGATCCTGCTTCCACAATTCGTACAGCTGACGTACTCTGACCTTCCCTTCCCGCCTTTCGACCGTCCCCTAGACTTCCTTTTCTTACCCATTTTCCCCATTTTACACTTGTACAAGCCCCGTATTTAGCTTTTTCATAGCACAATGTTTTAAAAACCCCTGAGGCTCGAAACTATGGGCTTGACTGTTGAGAGAGGGGAAATAGGCTTAACCGTAGGTAAAAACGAGGATTTCGCAGAGTGGTACAGCCAGGTTGTTGCGAAGTCGGGCTTAGCGGACTATGCTCCTGTCCACGGCTGTATTGTTTTCAGGGAGCTGGCCTACGCGGTTTGGGAAAGGATGGTGAGTATTCTAGACTCTGAGTTTAAGAAGATGGGTGTGAGGAACGTTTACTTTCCTCTTCTGATCCCTGAGAGGCTTCTTAGGAAGGAGGCTGAGCATTTTAAGGGTTTCACTGTTGAAGTCGCATGGGTTACTCAGGGGGGTGACGAGCCTCTTTCAGAGAGGCTTGCGATAAGGCCGACGTCGGAGACGATAATGTACGAGATGTACGCTAAATGGATCAGGAGCTGGAGGGATCTGCCGGTTAAGCTTAACCAGTGGTGCAACATCGTGAGATGGGAGATAAAGTCTACTAAGCCTTTTCTCAGGAATACTGAGTTCCTATGGCAGGAGGGTCATACGGCGCACGCCGCGAGAGAGGAGGCGCTTCAGCAGGCTCTTGAAATACTCAGGCTCTACAAGAGGTTTGTCGAAGAGTACTTGGCAATACCTGTTTTAGACGGTGTTAAAACGGACTGGGACAAGTTCGCCGGAGCGGAGGCGACTTTCACGATTGAGGCTTTAATGCCTGATGGGAGGCTTCTTCAAGCGGGAACCTCGCACTTCCTAGGCCAAAACTTTTCAAAGGCTTTCGAAATAACTTTCCTAGACCGAAACGGTTCAACAAGCTATGTTTGGCAAACATCCTGGGGTGTTTCCACAAGGCTCATAGGTGCAGTTGTGATGCTGCATGGGGACGACAGGGGGCTTATGCTCCCCCCGAGGATAGCGCCCATGCAGATTGTCATAATCCCAATATTTTACAGCGATGAGGAGAAGAGGCTCATCGTCTCGAAGTGCAGGGAGCTTGAGGAGAGGCTTTCGAGAAAAGGGTTCTCAGCCCAAGCGGACCTCAGGGAGGACTACACGCCCGGTTGGAAATATAACGATTGGGAGCTTAAGGGAGTCCCCCTGCGGATAGAGGTCGGCCCTAAGGATGTTAGGGAGAACACGCTTACAGTCTTCAGAAGGGACGAGCTGAGGCGGATGAGGATACGTGACGGAGACCTTGAGGAGGAGACGGGGAGGCTCTTGGAGGATATTCAGAGAAACATGTATGAGAAGGCTAGGAGAATGATGGTTGAGAAAACGGGCAGGGCTGAGACGATGAGCATGCTTTCGGAAATGGTTTCCAGGGGGATGATGGTTAAAGCATGCTGGTGCGGCTCAAAGGAGTGCGACGAGGCTGTTAAAAGTGAGACTGGAGCGTCGATAAGGCTAATCCCGTTTGAGGAGGAGCCGGTGTTCTCAGGATGCGTGAAGTGTGGCAGGCCTGCTTCGAAAGTCGTCTACTTCGCGAAATCATACTGATGGGAAAATGGTTTTGATAGCTGGTGTCGACGAGGCTGGAAGGGGCTGCGTTATAGGCCCGCTCGTTATATCTGCGGTAGGGGTTGAGGAGAAGAGTGTTCCCCGGCTTGTTGAAGCAGGCGTTAAAGACTCTAAAAAACTTAGCCCGCGGAGCAGGGTTCAGATTTCTTCAAGCATAAGGAGGATAGCTCGGGTTGTTGAGATCAGGAGGGTGAGCGCCAGCCGTATAGACTGGCTTAGGGCTAGGAGAGTAAGCCTGAACGAGATTGAAGCCATGCTCGTAGGAAGCATTCTGAGTAAGCATCGCCGGGGAGTCTTCTACGTGGACTCTGTGGACAGGGATTGTGAAAGATTCAGAAGGATGATGCTTAGACATGCGCCCGGCTTTAAAGGCGTTCTAATCGTTAGGAATTATTTGGACGAGTCTAACCCGATAGTGGGTGCTGCAAGCATAATTGCTAAGGTTGAGAGGGACAGGGCTGTTAAAAGCCTTCTGAGGAAAGCCGGGTTGCCTGAGTGCTCAGGGTACTCGGGCGACCCTAGGACAGTAAGGATTGTCGAGCAGCTTCTCAAGTCTGGCTCCACGACAAGCATGCTTAGGCGGAGCTGGAGCACCGTTGGAAGAATAGGTGCACGCTTAAGCCAGGAAAGTCTAAAAAGATTTCTCTAGACCCGTCTGGAGACGATTAATTCATGCATCATTGCGAACGGCTCAAGGTCTATGGTTTCCTCTACCCCATACCTGCCAGCAGCCTCCAGCCTGGCTTCCTCAGCCCTGTATATTTCACTCGGCTTTCTAGTTGAGTCGACGCTGCTGGCTTTAAGCGCGACCACGAGGAGTCCTTTCTCCCTGAGAAACAGGTCTGCGTTTCTAACCGCTATGTCTATCTCGTCGGGCTGAGCAACGTCGCAGTAAACAGTGTCAACCTTCTCAAGGAGCCAAGCATACTCTAAAACCCTCCTCGCATCGGCAAGTATGGGCACAACGTTACTCCTCTTCCCCACCACTTTTTCAAGAAACTCTCTGAAAGGCCTGTGGGCGACTTCAACCGCGTAGACAACCCCCTTGGGCCCAACTATGTCTGAAACATGGCTCACAGTGGTGCCGGAGGCTGCTCCAAGATAAAGGATCCTCCACCCCGGCTCTATGAAGAAGCTCCGCATGCCTTTAAGCAGGGCTGCAGCTATCTTACTCCTATACGGGTTCCAAACCCTGTATTCCGCGTCCCCAACCATGATCGTCTTCTCACCGTAGACCACTGTGCCGGGTGCGATGCTGAGCGTTGCGAGGCGGGTTCCCTCCTCATCCTCAACCTCGTAAACCCCTTTGAAAACCTCTCTAACCATCAGCCCACACCCTCCTTCAAAGCCTTAAGCCTGTTCTCAACATCCTTCTTCAACTCTTCCCCTATGAATCTTCCTGAGAAGCAGTCGACCCTGGCTGCTATAGCGATCCTGCTGGCGAGCAGTCTTGCAACCTTGCCCCTTATCTTTCTCGGAGAGCCGTGAACATAGGGATGTTGAAAGATTATTCCATGCTTAGGAGGCCTACCCCTCTTCCTCAGGGCCCTGAAGAGAGCCTTCTCAGCCCCAAGTATCTGTATGGTTGAGGCGGGCAGGCTGGCCAGCCTGGAAAGGGAGCCTGTTTTAGAGATTAGCCTAGCGCCGAGCAGTGGGCCGATGACTGTGCTAAGGTTCGGAGCAGTCTCATCCATTAGCATGCTGATATGCTTCTCCACAAAACCCCTGCATTCCTCGGTCTCAAGGTAGAGCTCAGCAATCCTCCTTACGTAACCAGGAGTGTTTGAAGAGGCTACTCGCCTAACAATCTTCTCAGCATCCTTACTATCCTCAAGTAAGCGTGGCTCCCTCTCCTTAACCCATATCATTATCCTGTCTTGAAGAATGTTAAGCATCTTTACAAGCTCGTCGTAAGCCTGCATCGCGATAACAATGTCAATGTCACTGCTTTTAGCAAGCTCCTCAACCCTTGCTTGGGCAAGCCTCGCCGCAACCCTGGCGGTGAAAACCCGGTACTCATCCATGCTTAAGCCCAGAATACTCAGATTTTTCTCCAAATCAGCCCTGAGCTCAACAGCCTTTTTCAAAGGCTCCTCCACAATAGGCTTCAAGCCTAGGCGGGTCAAGGCCTCCGCAAGGCTTCTTCTCTCAACCGTTATGCTCCTCCCCCTCCAGTCTTGGAGGAAGGATGCGACACCCGTGGGAATAGTGCCGCTGTAATGCTTCACGGCCTCATCAACACTCTTGAAAAGGTATGGTTTAGCCTCGTGTCCTTCGAAAACAATAAGGCCCACAGCGGTCTCAACCAGGCTTAGGCTCTCCTCCAACCTGTTTTCACCCCACCAGCCGGGGGTATTAACTTTTCCTAACCGTTAAAACTAGACGCGGCTCCTCCTGTATTCCTCGTAAGACTCTTTAACCCAGAGCGAGTATCCCCGAGGCGGGGTTCTAGGCCTTATTATCAGGAGGATCTTCCTATACTCCGGAACCTTAGGAGTTACAGCGTAGAGAAGCTTAGCCTGTGTTATCGCCTCGAGAATCCTCTCCCTGTCGGTGTGAAGATTAGCATGGTCCTCGGCAGGCATATGTTGCGTCGAATAAGTATGGCTGGACGATATTTAAGCGTTTGACCATTTTCAGGGGAAATATTAAGATGCGTCTGCGCGGAGAATCTCGCTGCATTCCCCATCTGTTTCTTGAGCCTGTTCAACCTAAATTATAGCGTGCGCTAACAGCTTTTTAAAAAGGTTTAATAGCGTCTCTCGCAGTTTCAGCTTCGATACATGAGCAGTGTTTCACTGGCCCGCAGATGGCTGAAGCCACTCCGTTTTCGAACTGGTTAACAGGGTTGGGGTCGAAGAGCTTAAAAAGTAGGATGTTAAGTTTCTAGATAGTGTTTACATTGCTTAGATACCCGAACTCGTTCTCAGCGGAGGTTGTGCCATCGGGTGTTTCGACGAGGGTGATGCTGAAAAATGCTTAAGGTTGTTAGAATCAATATTGACGAAGGCAGGAAAACATAGAGACCTGGAGTACAGGCTCGTAGAGTTTCTGAGAAAAATCGACACGGTTCGGAATAAAGAGGGCCCTGGCTTACGGCTCGTTTGCCTGAAGAGAGCTGCACGAGGGGAGCGACATAGACATCATAATAATCGGCTGCTTCAAGGGGAGGATGCACAAGAGAATGCTGGATGTGTTGCGTGAAACAGACCTGCCGATAGAACCCCTGTGCTGCACTGAAAGCGAGTTTCAAAAAATGATTGAAAACAAGAACCAGTTAATCAGAGGCGCTGGAAAAAGGGTGCTGGCTCGAGGTTTAAATAAACTGGGCTGACATCTTTTTCCTTAACCCTCCTGGAAGCTTTTTAGCGCGCGCATGCCGTGAAGAAAACTAGGCTGCTTTTTTAAGAAATACGCTAACGCGCCTTAGAGACCAGTATGTCCCTGACCCTCCTCTGCAGGTTCACAAGTGTTCTCCTGTCTTTCTCAAGGTGCTCCCTCTTGTAGAACGATTCGGGATTCATTAGAATCGGCGTGCTCACCTCCAGGCTTATGGGTGATATTGACACTGCTTTCTGAACCGTGAGCGCGTAGAGATCAGTGCCCTCGTGAGACTTGTCAACGTTTATCTCAGAGCTCCCTATCCAGTAATATGGGGCGCCTCTTGGATCCTTCCTCTCCAGAATATAGTTTTCAAACTTTATCTTAGCCAATGAAGTCAGCTCCACACCCGTGTCCCTACCCGTGTGAAAAGGGAAGTTTACGTTTAAAACATGCGGGGTTGAAAGAGGATTCTCAACCATAAACCTCGTTATCTCGGCTGCAATCTCGCCGTGGTGCTGAAAGCTGCCAACCTTAAGCTCTCTGCGCTCAACACTAGGCGGTATTTCAACGCTGAAGGCTATTGCCGGAACACCGCTTAAAAAGGATTGTATCGCCGCAGCTATTGTCCCGCTGGTGAAAAGATTGTCCAGCGTTATGTTATCACCCATGTTTATCCCGCTCACAGTTATGCACGGCTTCTCGGCGAGAATCAGGTTTAACGCTACGAAAACCGCATCAGCAGGCGTCCCGGAGACGAGGTGAACATGCCCGTATTTATCCCCGTGGATCTTGCTTGAAACCCTGTTAACCCTTAAAGGCTTGTGAAGAGTTATCGATTTACCAGCGGCGCTCATCTCATGCTCCGGGGTAACCGCGACAACCTCGCCGAGCTTAAGGTCTACAAGCCTCCTCCAAAATGCTTTGAAAGCCGGGGAATATACGCCATCATCATTCGTCAACAGTATTGTTCCACCCAATTCAAAGTAAAACAGTTTACGACACCTTTTAACCGTTTATTTTTTAACCCTGACGAAAACGTTTCCCGAGCATGGCAGCGCTAAACAGCCACCCAAACTCGATAAGCGTCTTAGAAAACTTTTTATTGGAGCAATTTACGGATGAGGCGGAGGAAACAATGACCCAGTATAGAGTTAAAGTTGATAAGGACACCTGCATAGCCTGCGGAGTCTGCTATTCCACCTGCCCCGACGTTTTCGAGCCGGACGAGGAAAATAAGAGTCAGGTTGTTTCCAAGTATAGGTCTTCATGCTGCGGCTCGGAGGGTGTTATTGACGATAGTGTTGCTGACTGCGCTCAGTCTGCTAGGGATACTTGTCCAGTTCAGGCAATAACTGTGGAAACTGTAGAGTAGCCTTTAAGCGGATCAGATTTTTCTCTGCATCTAAATTTAGAATGTTGCAGTAATGCACTATGATTGCTTTGAGGGATTTATCCTAGTGCGGGGGCCTTTAATACTTAGAATAGCAGGCCTAATGATTTTTGAAAACATAGTGAATAGAACGCGTGAGCGCGCTATAAGCTGGCGTCTCCGACAATTCCTAGTGTGATGAAACAGGTTGATGCGTGCTGAAAAGTAGGATTTCACGATGTTTTTAAAGGATTGCTTAACGCGGGTTCTAGGCTTTTTAAACCAGGGTTTTAGAAGCGATCCAGCCTAAGGCTGCTCCAAGACCTATATATGGCAATCCTGGCTGAGGCTTTTTGAATCGCCGCACCGCGTATAAGACTACTATCAGCCCAAACGTGCCGCAGCTTAAAACTATCATCGCTGCCACGGGGCTTGTTTCAAGGAAGGTGGATACTGTAAGCATGTTTGGGAAGGCTAGGTCTCCCAGCCCGAGGAACGCCCCCTTCCTCTCCCCGTTACTGGCCTTGAAATCCTTCGGCACTTCTTTCACCGGCGACATCACCATCGTCGGAAGGTTCATCTTCAGCGTTTTCTCAGCGAGGCTCACCATCCCCCCGGATCTGACCGCGAAATAGTCGTAAACAGCCATTAACAGTAGGAGTATTGTTAGGACTGGCGGCGTGAGGGATGCTCCGAACCAGGCTGCTATGCTTGCGCTTAGGAAAACGCCCACAGCGTCAGCAACATACCACTTGTAAAACCTGTTAAGCATGATCATTATTGAGACGGATGCTAAAACTGATACGGCCAGCCAGAGTGGTGAATCCGGGAGAATAACGCTTATCGTTATCGTTAGAACCGTGAAGGCGCTGAAGTAGAAAAGCCCTTTAAACAATATTTCTAAGCGCAGCTTGACGATGATAAGGATTATTATGAAGACCACGACTATTGTGAGCATCAAGTAGAGGATGTTAACCGGGTTCTCAGGGTTTTCGAACAGGGTTAGCTGATCAGCAACGTATATCGGTGCCAATAGGATTGCCAGCAGTCCCGCTGCCACGTAGAGCATTATGATGGTTGCTGTCGCCGTGTTCAACGCTTCTTCTACCGTTTTACGCTGGAAAGGAAACGGATAAACTTTCCCCCGCATCCCGTTTAGTCGGGCGGCTCCTTTTTCTTCAGGTTTCAAATGGCCAGTGGCGGTTTAACCGGTTTTTCTAAAGTCATGACGGGCTTTTCATTATCAAAAATTTTTCAGACAAAATTTATATGCTAAAGAGTCGGAAGCATGCCACTGTTAAAGTTGGGAGTGAAAAGAGTTGGGCGGAAGCTTTCTGACGTCTGGAGTTTCAATAAATTTTCTTTTTTTTATCGTCTTACCGGAGTGGATTATGATTGTCGCTGACGGGTTCAAGCAGTATTCCGAGCAAAATAATTAAGAGGGATGGTAGAGTAGTCGAGTTTGACAGGGCCAAGATTACTGAGGCAATATGGAAGGCGATAAAGTCTGTCGGCGGCAAGGACAGGGCTCTGGCGGAGAGGCTTTCAAACCAGGTTGTTGAACGCTTAGGGAAGCAGCTGAAGCCCGGTGAGATTCCTCACGTTGAGCAGGTTCAGGACCTGGTTGAGAAGGTGCTTGTCGAGAACAATCTTTACAACGTTGCTAAAACATACATTCTCTACAGGGCGCTTCACGCTCAGATAAGGGAGTTCGTCGACAGCTATCTTGAGAACAAGAGTTGGCTGGTGAAGGAGAACGCTAACACAACCTACTCGCTGCAGGCTTTAAACTTCCATATTTCGTCTCAAGTAATCTCGCAGTACTGGCTTCACAGGATTTTCAACAAGGGTAGGACGGAAATAAGGGAGGCCCACTTGAACGGGGATTTCCACATTCACAACCTTGGGATACTTGGGCCCTACTGCGTTGGCTGGGATTTAAGAGACCTTTTAATGACCGGTTTCAGGGGTGTTAGAGGCAAGGTTTCAGCTAGGCCTGCGAAACACTTCAGAGTGGCGCTGGGCCATGTTGTGAACTTCGTCTTCACGCTTCAAGGCGAGGCCGCCGGCGCCCAGGCTTTCTCAAGCTTCGACACTTACCTGGCACCCTTCATAAGATACGATAATCTTGACTATAAATCGGTGAAGCAGGCTATTCAAGAATTCATGTTCAATATGAACATACCTACAAGGGTTGGTTTCCAAACCCCCTTCTCGAATGTGACACTCGACCTAAGGGTTCCAAGCTTCATGAAGGAAGAGCCTGTTATTATCGGCGGACAGGTTTTAGACGATACTTACGGAGACTTTCAGGAGGAGATGAACGTTTTCAACAGGGCTCTGGCTGAAGTGATGCTTGAGGGGGATGCTGTCGGAAGAGTCTTCACTTTCCCAATCCCAACGATAAACATAACCAGGGATTTCAACTGGGATGATGAAACTGTTAGAAAGGTTTTGGAGACTTCTGCGAAGTACGGTATCCCGTATTTCGCGAACTTCGTCAACTCCGACATGAATCCTGAGGATGTTCGCTCAATGTGCTGCCATTTAAGGCTGGATAAAAGAGAGTTGAAAAAAAGGGGTGGAGGCCTCTTCGGGGCAAACCCGCTAACGGGTTGTTATGATGAAAACACAGAAATTTTGACAGAGAAGGGTTGGAAGTTATTTAAAGATTTGTCTATAAGGGACAGAGTATTCACCTTAACTGAAAATAATGAAATCGAATTACATCACCCCACAAGACTTTTTGAATATGATTATGACGGTGAAATGATTCATTTCAAGTCAAGGTCTCTAGACTTGTTGGTTACGCCAAATCATCGTATGGTAGTTGATGCTCCCAATGGAAAAAGAATGTTTGTGGAGGCGAAAGATTTCAACCCTAACACTCACCGTATTCCTAAGGGAGGAATTTGGGAAGGTGAAGGAAAAGAATATTTTGTCCTACCTTCCATACCAATACTTCAAGGCAATGGTCCGGAATCAAAGTTTTCGGCCGAACAGCTCACTGTTATCAGAAAATTGAAAAATGAAGGGAAAAGTATTTATCGATTGGCGAAAGATTTTGATTGTAGTCCAGCAACGGTTTTCAACATTTGTAACGATGGGGGTTATGGTAATCGAGAAAGAGTAAAAATAAAATCGATGACTCCTCGCCTGAAAGTAAAAATGAACGATTGGCTGAAATTCTTTGGTTTTTGGCTGGCTGAGGGTTCAACCGATAAGGAGAAAATAGCTGAGAGACATGGCTATAGGGTAGTGATTTCTCAAGTTGACAAAAAGAAACGAGAAGAAATCAAGAATGTTTTGAAGAAATTACCATTTAATTATTATGAGGAAGGCACTAATTTAGTGATTTGCAATAAGCAATTATGGAGCTACCTTAGGCAATTTGGAAATAAGTATACAAAATTCATTCCAGAAGAAATAAAGAAATTGGATAAAAAACAGTTGAAAATTTTGTTTGACTGGATGGTGAAAGGAGATGGCTATGTGAGAAAAACTACTGGTCAAATAAACTATTGGACCTCTTCTAAAAAGTTAGCGGACGATTTACAAGAAATAGCCCTAAAATTGGGGTATCTGGCGACTATAACTCAGATGAAGAAAAAAATCTCGGAAATAAATGGAAGGCAATTGGTTTCAAACACTGTTTATGTAATTGGGATTCAAAAGTCAAGACACTATAGATTACGAGAACAAAATGTTAGGAAGATTCGCTATCATGGTAAAGTGTACTGTTGTGAAGTAAAAAACCATACAGTGTTTGTAAGAAGAAACGGAAGAGTCAGTTGGTGCGGGAATTCGATAGGCGTTGTTACGATAAACATGCCTAGGATAGGGTTTTTATCGAAGAGCGAGGGAGAGTTCTTCGCCAGGCTTGACAGGATTATGGTTCTAGCGAAAGACGTGCTGGAGATTAAAAGGAAATGGCTCGAGAAATTCACTGAGGCCGGTTTATACCCGTATTCCAGGTTTTACCTGAGACATATCAAGGAGTCTTTCGGCTACTACTGGAAGAATCATTTCAGCACAATAGGCTTAATAGGCATGAACGAGGCCTGCTTAAACTTCCTAGGATGCACCATCGGCGACCCAGAGGGGCTCAGCTTCTCGATTAAAGTTTTAGACTTCATGCGGAAGAGGCTGCAAGACTTTCAAGAGGAAACAGGGAACATTTTCAACCTCGAGGCGACTCCCGCAGAGGGTACTTCCCACAGGCTTGCGAGAATAGATAGGAAAACTTACCCGAGTATCATTGTTGCTAACGAGGAGGAGGTTAAGAAGGGTGCCGCACCATATTATACGAATTCTACTCACCTACCCGTATATTACACTGACGACCTCTGGGACTACCTTAGGCTTCAGGATCCTCTTCAAACAAGATATACCGGCGGGACAGTTGTACACGTGTGGCTTGGGGAAAGCAACCCACCGGTTGAATCGGTTGCAGTATTAGTGAGAAAAATATGTGAGAATTTCAAGCTCCCCTACTTCACGCTTACACCGACATTCAGCATCTGCCCTGAGGACGGGTATTTAGCCGGAGAGCAACATACTTGTCCAAAGTGTGGAAGAACAGCTGAGGTCTACTCAAGAGTTGTTGGCTATCTCCGCCCTGTAGAACAATGGAATCAGGGGAAGCAGGAGGAGTTTAAACAGAGGAAGGTTTTCGACAAGGCCTTCACCAAGAAGCTTGTTGCTCAAACAACTGGATGAGGCTCAGCAGTTTTTACTTTCTCCTCTTAAGCCCGTGTTTTCCAAGGTGACATTACGGAACTCGATATTTTTATAATTTTCCTTCTCAAGTTCTGAAGAAAATCTCTTTTTATAGGCGCTCGTCGCAAGCTTATAAGCAGCTATTATCGCCTCACCCCTCTTCTTTATCTCTTCGAATTTTTCTTCCTCGCCCATATTGCTTCCATTAAGCTCTGGTGCTAAGCCTGAGTCACAATCAATATTATAGTGCGCCGATTCTAAATATTTCTTCTGTTAATATAGTCTTCGCGCCTCTTTCTTTTCTCTTTCAAGGGCTTCCCAAACTTCTCCTCCTCTTCCTTGCCCGCGCGCTATTAAACTCCCATACCTTAATCGGGGGTGGCATATCGTCGCGCATCCTAGGGAGGCCGGGAGATAACGACTATGACCACGTAGTCAGCGGCCCATTCTGCATTATTCAAGTATCGATTAGCATCCTACTTAACACCCTTAATCTAATCTCTAAAGGTTTTAACATTCTCGCCTGCTGTATCGACCACTTCTCCCCCGATGCTAACCACTTCGAGCTTATATTCGTCAGTTGAAAGATGCCTCTAGAGATCCTAGCGAGCCTCTTTAACATCACCTCTCCCGTTTTCTCACTTATGACTGTCTCAACGTCCTCCAATACGACCCTCTTGGTGTCGAAGGGCACTAGCTCGCAGTCTATTTCGAAATCGCTCGCCTTCATCCAGCGTCTTGTTCCTTTCGAAATCCACAACCAAGTACGTTCCATATAAATGCCCCTTCTCCTCGTCCCATCAACTAATCGGATAACAGATTCCCCCCTGAAGATCTTTTCTAAAATCTCCTCTAGGAAGGTTGGAGTAATCCTGGAAGAAGTCCATCCTCCTAAGGTAATCTATCGAATCTACGAAACGCTTCTCGAGCCCGGGGTTTACCATTGCTACAAGTAATTTGTGACTCTTAAGCGTAACGCTTAGGAGAGCTAAGCGAGATAACGAGGTTCATGATCGAGAACCCCCTTTCGACCCCGCACATTTTAAAGGAGGTTTTGAACCGCTTATGCAAAGCTAGGAAACTTAAGTAGGATCTTCGAGTGGGCTCACGACTTTACCATAAGCTTCCTCGATGAGGCGGATGAGCTTCTCGGCGGCCTCTCGAACAAGCCTATTGGCGACCGCCTCGTCTCTGTTGAAGGCGTTAAAGTATATCTCTATCAAAGGTTTCTCCTCTGAAACCTTCGGATGGGATTTTATATAGGTGTTAGGGTAAAGCTCCTTAACCCTGCTGATGAGAGGCGCTAAAGACGATTCCTTGACACCGGTGACGCGGAGGGAAAGCTCAGTAACCCTGAACCCGGATTTCATTGAAACGTCCCTAGAAATAGTCTCGTTGAATATCGCCTCCATCTCCCTTGGAACACCGGGCAGAGCATAGATAACGGTGGTTTCGTAGGAGATCTTGGCTGCCGGAGCAGTCCCGACGGGGTTATGCAATGGCTCCGCCCCCTCGGGCATCCTTGCCATCTTAATCCTCGCCTCGGTCAGGCTTTCACCCATGCCCTCGTATTTTCTCTTAACCATTTCTAAAGCCTTATGATGAAGGACCATCCTTTTACCGAGTCCCATAGCTAGTCCTTCAAGGGTCATGTCATCGTAAGTAGGTCCAAGGCCGCCGGTGATTATTATGAAAGACGGTTTCCTAGAAAGTACTTCTTTGATGCATGAAGATATCTCATCCAAGTTGTCGCCGACCACCGTTATCCTTTTAACGACGACGCCGAGCCTAGTGAGTTTCTCGGCAAGCCAGGAGGAATTGGTGTTAACAACCTTACCTATTAAAAGCTCGTTCCCAACGGAGATTATTTCGCAAGTCAGTTGTATGCTCAAACTAGCTAGAGAGATTAGACGACTGTTTTAAACTTTAGGTAGCAAATGCTTCTAAAGAAGGAGGTTGAAAAGATTATTGAATCTATTTGATATACTTTAAGGAACGTAATAATATTATTCCGGTTGCTAGAAATGGAAAAGATAAAAGCATAAAGCCTCCAAAGAAAGACATTAGTATTGTGAAGATGAAGAAAATTCCAAATGCGCTTATTAGAGAAAGAATCCCAACGAGTCTAAACCATGCTTTCATATCACTCCACTTACCAGTCTTGTATGTTCTCCTCAGCTTAAGGTATGTTAGAATTGGGAAAAATGTATAGATTAAAGCGATGGGAAATTGAAGTATTGATGCGATCCTCATTTGTTCCTTAAGCCCGAGGGAACTTTCTTCAGGCATCATCTCTAACATGCTCTCAAAAAACCCGAACAGCTTGAAGGAAACCGAGGTCTGTATTATTACGAGGATTATTGCATTAGCAACCAGAACAGACAATAAGATTTTTGAGTTTTCCACGTTCTCATGCGGATCCCCTTTATTTCCTCCTGGACACATAGTATATCATCCCACTACGCTAATATAGGTAACACGAGTAGATCTTGAAGTTGAGGCGCCGGCATTAGCGATAAAACCACCACTCATAGAGCAGTATGAGTGAGCTCCTACTAATATTACATATTGGTGTCCACTTTGAGCATACCAAGAAGCACTAAGAGTTATATATCCCTGAAAAGTACAAGGAGACGAGAAATATTCCGAGTCGCCAGTAACCGTTCCTCCCGTTGTTGCATCATATATCGTAAGGTATATTGTTACTGTATGGGTTATTGATCCGAATTTGAAAGAGTAGATGGCTTCACTTATTAAAAGATCTACATATAACGTTGCATATACCACTTTTGTTCCGCTTGATAAAACGGAGTTTTTCGGATTTTTCTCTTCTATATCTATTTGAGGAACGATTTTAGTCTCTGATATCGACTTACGGAAGAATTCCTTTGATTTTTCAATCTCATTTTGTATGGATTGATCCTCAGTAGTTTCACGAATAGAATCTAATTCCGTTAAAATTTTATTCAGGATTTTTAGCTTTCTATCGTTGTAAACGTTTAACATTATACCATATAATGCTTCTTTGGATAAACCTTTCGAAGATCCTACAGAATAGTAGTCTATCATACAACTATCTGCATACGCCCAAGCATTTCCTAGCCCACTAACTCCACAAATAGTCCAAGTATAAACTGATCCAGTAGTCCTGTCTGCACTAGCTTCAGCACCAGAAGCATATGCTCCATTGCCACCACTAGCATAACTCCAAGAGGCTGAAGGATATGGAGGAGGGCCAAGCGCTAGAATTCCAACCAACGAGGTTAATATCAGCAGCATAATTATTATGGCAGATTGGAGTTTAATTATACGCTCAAAGTTCTTCATTCCCAATTTCTCTCTATCACCTCCTTAATAGGCTTGTAGAGGATATATATATTGCGGTACTGGGGCATTATACAGAGCTATTTATAGGACGAGATTAGTATCCGTTTCATTCTTTTTTCAGGGTCATGTTCTTAATTTATAACTGGATATGCAACAGATAAGGATGCAGTGTAACAGAATTATTTTTCACGTGCTTTCTAATTTATCTTAGCCTTTCTGCTTGAAGGTGAGTGAAGCCTTTCTATATGGGCCTCTTCTCCTGAGCCTAGCCCTACGCTTTGCTTCAATCTTTCTACACAGCTTATCTTCAAAACCTTCTTCGAGACCCATTGAACTTAATTGGAAGCCTAGGAGATAAAAGTTTTAACCCGTAGGTTTGTAAATTTAAAGAGCAGTAGCCCCATCTGAAAACGTTGAAGAAAATAGATGGGGAAACCATTCTGAGGAAGCTGGATGGGGCCATAAGGCTTAGCAGGGAGAGCTTTCCGCTACTCTCGGGCAAGGGCGCCTTCGAGATTCTTGTAGCTACCGTTCTGTCTCAAAATACGACCGATGTCAATACGGCTAGAACAGTCAGGAAGCTTAGGGAGACGATCGGCATAACGCCGGATAGTATTTCTAAAGCTGGGCTGCGCGAGTTGAAGTCAGCAATAAGATCGTCGGGTCTTTACAATGTTAAGGCCGGAGTTTTGAAGAAGCTCGCTAGAATCGTCGTTAAGAATTATGGTGGCAATATTGAGAAAGTTTTCGAGAAGCCTCTGGAGGAGGCTAGGAGGGAGTTGATGAGCCTACCGGGTGTCGGTCCTAAGACTGCTGACGTAATACTTCTCTTCGCAGGCGGTAAAAAGACTTTCCCAATAGATACCCATGTTTTCCGAGTGTCCCGCAGGCTCGGTTTACTAGGGTTGAGAGACGGTTACGAGGAGGCTCGTGAAAAACTGATGAAAATATTTCCACCAGGCTCCTACTTGAAGGCGCACCTTCTACTCATAGAGCACGGGAGAAAAACCTGCGGAGCAAGGAAACCGTTGTGCCGGAGCTGCGTTCTTCTAGAATACTGCTCCTTCGGACAGGATTTATTGAAAGGGAAAACGTGAAAAACCTTAAGCTTGATTTACTTTCTAGAATGCGCGTTGCAATCCGGTATTACGTACAGGTATATCTTGTGCCATGAGAGTTCAGCAACTTTTTGAGGCGCCCATCCTTTGAATGTGAACTCGTGGCTCACAATCCTTGTCCCGGGTTTAAGCTCAGCCTCAAGCTTAGGCTTAATCTTCTCGTTAGCGGTCGTCGTCAGGAAGAGGGTTAGGACAGTGGCTTCAGAAAGGTTAGCGTTCAACAGGTCTTCGTTGTAGACAATTATTCTTTTCGACAATCCTTCCCTCTCAATCGTTTTGACAAGCTCCTCGTAGAGATCCCTCCTTATCTCGTATCCGACAGCCTTCCTAGCGCCGAACTTTTTAACAGCAGCGATAAGCATCCTGCCGTCTCCGCAGCCAAGGTCGTAAACAACATCTCTAGGCGTCACACAGGCCAGCTCCAACATCTTTTCGACGACCTCAAGTGGAGACGGTACGTAGGGAACCATTATCTCCATGTTTTCACGGAGTTCGTCGAGGAAAGAAATAAACTTATCGCCTGACATTTTCAACTTCAGCCCGAAGTTCTCACAAACAGCTGCTCGCAGGCTTTCTTTCCCATGATGCGATCCCCTTGCAAGAGCCCGACTAAAAACATGTTGAGAGGTTTTTCAAGAGAAAGGATGCGGGAACTGTTCGAGATCCTCGAAGGAGAGGGGTTGCAGGTCGGATGTTCGATTTTGAGTGGCTCGATCGGCTTTTCGGGTTATAGCGCGATGCCCGCCCCTGCTCCCCTTAGCACCCTAATGAACTCTCCACCGTCGACGCTAGTACGAGGACCGCCAGGCCGTCCAGCTTGGGATTATTATCGCATTGTTGAAGATCCCACCGAGGCTATAAACTCCTTTGAGCCCCCGCCTTCTCGTCTATTTCCTGGAACGGATCTATTCTTATGCCTCGGCCTCCTTTAGCATTTTCAGGATCATGCGGGCATTGTTCAACATGTAGTGATTATTATTCAGAAATATAAATATTCTCTTAGGCTTTGTGACAAGCAAGTTGCGTACAACCTCTTCCAACTCCTCAAACGTGTAATTATGAGAATACCAAGATGAACGGCCGTGCATCCTAAGATAAACCGTGCCTGTAGTGTTGAAGACATGCCTAGGCAGGTCCGGCGAGTCCAAGGAGACTATTGTGAGACCCCTGCTGCTGGCCCACTCCTCCCATTCCCCGCTGAACCACTTACTGTTCCGCCATTCTACCGCAGCCTTCTCCGCGACCCCGGTCTTAGCGAAAAACCTTTCAATGTTCCTGACGATGTTCTGGCTAGGCTCGACAAACGGGGGGAGTTGAAAAAGATAGTAGTCTATGCTCCCCTCTAATGGTTTGAAAAGGCTGGCGAACCTGTTGAAAACGCTAACCGCCTTGAAGCCCATACGGTAAACGTGAGTAACCATACGGTTGACCTTCACCACCCATCTGAAGCCACGGGGAGTCTTCCTGGACCACGAGTAAACCTGGCTTCCAAACGGGAACCTGTAGAAGCTTGCGTTAAGCTCGACACTATTCAGGCCGCTTTCTCTAATGTACCAGTCTAGCGATTGACCCCTATTCCAGCTATAGACCCATCCACTTGTCCCCACGAACAGCTGCTCGTAGACTTTCTTCCTCATGTCCCAACCATCACGCGCGATGTTGCCCGAGGCCTTGTTTTAATCATGCCTTAAAACTAAAGGGGCTACGCTTAAAAGCTTGACTTCATGAGTAGTGCGGAGATTGTAGGCAAGAGGATCAAGGCACGTGCTGTTTACTGCTCCTCCTTGTCGAAACCCGCGCTAGATAAGACGATTAAGGATCTGAAGGACGGGAGCAACTGGAAGAAGTACGAGGCCACGTACGGGGAGCTCATAGCCCTGTTCAGCTGGGGCGACGAGATCGCGAGGATAGTCGGTGAAAAACGGGGGTTGAAGCAATCCATACTTTCCTCCGAACATGCCGCCAGAGGAATGCACTTACTTCGCTCGGTCTTTGATGCGAAGGGCGTGAGCGACGATCAAAAAAGAGGAAATAAAGAAGAGAGTTGAGGTCCTCGTCTTGGCCTATAAATGCGGGAGGACGTGAAGGCCGAGAGGAAGTTCTTGGAAAGGATGGGCTTCAGGAGGCGGAGGAGGAAGCACACGGGGTCTAAGAGGAAAGCAGCGGGATAGTCTCCTTATCTGCCATTCCTTCCACTTGCCCATCTACTCTTCCCTATCAAACTTCTTTAACACACCCGGTAGTTTCTCAACAAGGTCTGAAGCAGTTATGTGGAAGCCCTTCTCCTCAACAGCCTTTAAGCCAGCCTCCCCATGAACATATGCTGCTGCAGCAGCCGAGTTGAACCCGTTGTTACCCCAGGCTAGGAAGGCTGCGATTATGCCTGAAAGCACGTCCCCCGTGCCGCCGACCGCCAAACCGGGTGTGGCATGCTTATTCACCTTAAGGTTTAAGCCGTCGGTAATGACTGTTTCAAATCCTTTGAGCAGTAATGTGAAACCGTGTTTTCTAGAGAGCTCGACGAGCATGCTCGCGTTCTTAAACCATCTGGCTTCAAGCTCAGCTTCGAAAACCTGTTTAAACTCCCAGCGGTGGGGCGTAGCCACAACACCCTTCAGCAGGCTTGGAAAGGCTTTGAATGCTTTGAAACCGTCTGCGTCAACTATAACCGGCAGAAGCCTGCTCCTAGCCTCGTTAACGATCATCCTGACTGCTTCAACAGTCTCCTCGTGGAGCCCTAGGCCCGGGCCCAACACTATGGAGTCAGCCTTATCCATAAGCTTGGAGACAAGGGGTATTGCCTCCGCGTTAAGATGCTCCCCCGGCGTGGCGTAAACCACGAGGTCCGGAGACATTGCCCTAACCGAGGCTGCAACCGGCTTAGGAGTAGCTACTATCGCTAGGCCAGCCCCAACTCTTAGTGCTGACAATGCTGCTAAAGCGGGTGCTCCTGAGAAGGTTTCACTCCCGCCTACTACGAGAACATAGCCATAGTCACCCTTGTGCGAGTCTCTCCTCCTAGTTTTCACAACCCTCCTGACGTCGCCCGGCCCAGTGTAGAGCTCAGCCTCAAGAGGTATGCCTATGTCAGCCACTTCAACCTCCCCCGCGTAGGGAGAGTTCTCCAGAAAATCCTTAGGCTTGTGGAAAGTCAGAGTGTAGGATGCTTTAACAGTCAGAGTCTTTTCAATGGTCTCAGAGCCAAGCCCCGTTGGAACATCGACAGCGAAAACCGTTTTGCCCGAGGAGTTAACCTCGCTAACTATTGAGGCAAAAGGCTCCTTTAAAACGCCTTTAATACCTGTGCCAAGCATAGCGTCCACTATGAAGTCGCATTTCGCCAAGAGCCCCTTAACAACCCATGTCTCGGAGGAGTCTGCGACGAAGAATTTCTCAACATCATCCATGTGAAGCAGGAGGAGCCAGTTTACCCTAGCCTCCTCACTCCTTATTTCACTAGGCCTGCCTACGAGAACCGTCACTATTCTGGCACCCGCGTTCCTAAGGTGCCTAGCCGCCACAAACCCGTCGCCACCGTTATTCCCCGTTCCGCACAGGAATAGGAAAGTTTTACCCCTGACATCAGTCTTCGACGATATGAAACGTGCGGTAGCTGAGCCAGCGTTCTCCATCATGCACAGCCTACTGAAACCCAGGGCTTCAGCGTTCTCCTCGAGAATAGCCATGTAGGCACTCGTCACGACTCTCGGCAAGAGTTGCTTTACTGTCTTAAGCCAGTCCTCCATCTCTGGGGTAATATCCGGAGGAGCCCTATAAGGATATTTCCGGGCCTTAACTTTTAAAGGAAAGGACGCAAAATTTGAGAAGAATGCATGTTACGCATGGTCCTTTAAGGTGCAGAAAGTCATGCCACAAGTGCGATTACCTTAAACTCGGGCTGTACGGCGGGTGCAGCCTTCCGAGGAGGAACCTATGCTTGGTTTACAAGTGCGTCGTGGAAAGGATAAGGATCATGGGAGTAACCTTGAGGTGCAGGACCTGCCCACTCGCCCCGGCCTGCGTCAAATCCGGCAGGTTCACCCCTTCCCGAGGCGGATGCGTACCTCAAGCTGAGCCTGATGCTGGAGTCATGGAACCGGAGCCCCCCTGATATCGCGCTCCCCCGCTTAATCCCTGAGATACCGCTCGAGGACCCTGTGAAGCCGAGGAAGGACTTTGGGATGGAAGGTGTTTTAGTATCGATCTTCAGAATCGATAGCGAGAATGTAAAGAGGGTCGAAGAGGAGCGCGCGCGGCCAGCTCGAATCCGAAGATCTAAATAAAAAGGGTCCCGATTGGTGTGTGAAACGTCGAAGAGGGTCATCGCGATAATCGAGGTCAAAAGAAGATCGTATCTGAAAGGTTTGACATGCGGATGAAAATAGCGGAGAGGAACTCGTTAATAAGTACTTCTCTGAAGAATACGGACATGGAGAGTACAGTAAGGTCGAGCATGGGTTCGCTGTTGCTTGTCATTTTGATTCCAAAACGCTCGCCACCGGCAAGGGCATTAAGGAGCTCGGAATCAAATATGTGCCGAGCTCGTTCATCACTAGAGGGAAGAGGAATGAGTAAGACTTATATGATTCGAGTGACACGAAGAATGATGGAAAGCCCCGGCTTCCTCATGAGAGTCAAGGAATACTTAGAGGAACGCTTCAAGGACGAGGCACACAGCCCTTTCGAAGTGTACAAGGGCGATGTTGGTTGGTCTTCTCTAGAGAGAAAAGCCCTAGCGCGTGCAGTGCACACGCCGACCTCCCTCGGCTGTCGTTCGTCGAGGAGGACGTGGATGGCAAGATATGGGTTGAGTCGGGTAGTGTCGAATCCCCCTGCTATGCCCTGACCGAGGGTTATGGCATTACGGATTACGAGCTCTTGGATAAGACGATTAGGGAGTTGAAGGACAGGAGCAACTGGAAGAGATATTAGGACACATACGGGAGGCTCATAGCCCTGTTTCGTTGAGGTGACGAGATTGCGAAGACTATCGGCCAAAAAACGGGCATCCAGGTAGTCCATATCTTTCCCGCGGACATGTCTCCGGAGGAGTATACCCGTTTCTGCTCAGTCTTCGATACGAGGGATACGATGGACGACCTGAAATTGGAGGAAATAAAGAAGAGGGTCGAGGCCCTCGTCCTAGCCTACAAGATGCGAAAGGATATTAAGGCCATGAAGAAGTTCTTTGAGAGGATGGGCTTCGGGAAACGCGCGAGGTTCGAGAGGAAACCGTCAGAATAATTTCTTCTCTATGGCAGCTATTTCGACGCTGGTTACGACCCTGGGTAGAAGACGCTTCACCGCCTTAAACCACTCATCCATCTTGAAGTACTGTTTGAAGAAGCCTTATAAGAATATTCTCCGGTAGGCGTAAGCGGTGGCAGTGAGGCGCACGAGGCTTCTTAGAGACTTGGAAAAGATTGTTTCAGACGGGAAGGTTAGGGGAACAGTTTTGAAGAGGCTTAGACAATTTGAGGAGGCGAGAGCCAGCAAGGAGAAGGTTTTCAGCGAGCTTTGCTTCTGCATTCTAACAGCCAACTTTTCCGCAGGGGGAGGGCTTAGGGTTCAGGAGGAAATTGGGGAAGGCTTCTTGAAGCTTAGCAGGAGTGTGCTGAGCAGGAGGCTTAAGAGCCTAGGCTACAGGTATCCCAATACTAGGGCTAAATACATAGTTGAGGCTAGGAAACGTTGCGAAGAAGTTTTGAAAATTATAAACGAGGATGATGATCCTGCTAGGGTGAGAAGATGGCTTGCAGACAACTTGCTCGGGATAGGCTTCAAGGAGGCGAGCCACTTCTTGAGAAACATAGGGTTTAAGAACCTTGCCATAATAGACAAGCATGTCCTAAGGGTTCTCTATAAGTATGGCTATATAGAGAGCATTCCTAAAACCGTTTCCAGAGCCAGGTATCTGGAGATTGAGAAGATTCTTTCGAAAATAGCTGGGGAACTGAACATGACGCTGGCGGAGCTCGACCTTTATCTTTGGTACATGGCTACAGGCAGAATATTGAAATAGGAGTGGGATTGAAACGCTATGGTCGCTAACCCTGCGATCTAGCCTGAAAACCAGCGGGAGAGAATTTCATACCCGGTTATGGTAAGTTTTAAACAAGTTCAACTATGTATTCTCTGCCACGCTTGATTTTCCTTATCAACCCTTTCCTCTGAAGCTCGTTTAAAACTATGGAGGTCTTAGACTTTGAAAACTTGGCAGCATCCTTAATCTGGGACTGCGTAAGCCTCCCGCCAGCCTCCCTGAGAAGCTTTATCACGAGATCCTCGTCTGAAAGCATCTGCATATCCGGAGGCCGCAGCCTTCTTCCATGCGAACGGCGGAACAGTATTATGACTAGGAGCACCACCGGCGGAGCCAGCAGAGCCAGATAGAGTATTGGAGGCAGGCTCTCAGCCTGGGTCTCGCCCCCGCTCTCCTCGTAAACCGAGATTTGAAGCGGCTGAGGATTTTGGCTGAACCTGTACGGGGAATCAGAAGGTAGGCGCAGCGAAACCCTCCAGTCCCCAGCCAGATTCATGTTTAACGCGTCTGAGAAAACCCCGTTGTTCCCCACAGCCACTTCCCTAACTGTTTCAAACCCATGAGGGTTCAGGTAGACAACCCGGAGTGTTAGGCCGAGGGTTGGCGGGTTTATCCTTCCCTGAACGCTTAGCAGAGAGCCTTTCTTAAGCCGAGTGCTATTTGGAGAGAATTCCTCAACCCTTATAATCCTGCTTTCAAAAACGAGCCTTGGCTCTCCGTCTGCGAAGTCCATCCTGCCTATCCAGACTACTCTTAAAAAGTCTTCGCGCGACGCTCTTGGGCTTGCAAGCTTCAGGAAATACTCCCGGTCCAGCTCTGAGTAGTCTATCTCAAGTGTCTCATCAGTGAAAAGGTAGAATCCTCCTTCAAAAATGTCTCCAACCTCAATCCTGTCTGAAGTTTTAAGGCTGAAGTTAGCCCATTTAAACCTGTACTGGATAACCCCCAGCTGCTTCAATATTCCCGTCACATCAATCTTGAGGCTGAAGTTCTCTGCAGCCATGGTTCTCCCCGTTAAGGATGCTGCTCTGCTAACGATGCTGCTTATTGTTGATTTAAAGCCTGAGAGAATAGCGTTCTCGTCAGCACTGTCCTTGAACAGTTTGAAACTATCTAAGTCTTCTTGGGAATCCAGCGTAGTGGAGAGTTCAACAACCCATGTTGCTGAAGAATCCTTGTGCAGTATTATCCTGTATGTTGTTTGAAACTCGAACCCTCCCCAGGCCCGCGGAACCCATTCAGAAAGACAGACTAAGAGAAATGCAAGTAGGGTGCCTGCACCGGCTTTCGGGAGCGTCATACGTGGAAAAATGAGCGTTAAGAGAAGTATAAAAGTTTGCAAACGGATTACTTTTTACAAACAGATTTAAAAGGCTGCTTTATAACTATTTACTTTCTATTTATTCTTGCCTCGTCCTTTAGCCTGCTTCTGCTCCTCGACCCTAGCCCTTATCTCAGTCTTCTTCTCCTCTTGAAGAGCCTTCTTAGCGTCTCTGAAAGCTTGATTTGCCTCTACAATCCGTTTAGCCAGCTCCTTATTAGCCTCAGGAATATTCTCCTGCAGTGCTTTCAGAGCCTCCTTCTCCACCCCCTCCAGTTGCCTCAGCCGGGTTCTAATCTCAAGCCTCAACCTGTTCATCTCCATTATGAATTCTCCCTGAGTTATTTCCCCGTTTCTCAGCCTTTCCTCCAGCCTACTCATCTCCTGCTCCATTAATCTAACGGTCTCCATTACGCGGGCTTGTTCATCAGCCAGCTCGGAAAGCCGCTCCTCCCATGTTTGAAACAGCATCATTTTCCTCTCAAGCCTGATTTCTAGAAGCGCCTCCTTATGCTGTTGAACGATGTCCTGTATTTGTGCTGACAGGCTTTTACCTAAGTAGGGCGGTAGGGTTTCATCCTCACCAGTATCCTCGTCGCCAGCAACCCTTGATACGAATGCTGAAACCGAGGTTATGGCAAACACTGCCAATGCTAATGCGAACATTATTCTCCAGCATTTCACCCGCCTCTTGCTCCCGTTCATTTCACCGATATAGCGGTAATAGGGCCTCTATTAAGCGTTTTTCAGTTTCTTTCTCTAAAATCCCTGAAAAACAGTTCATTTCGGTTGAAAACAGTTCATAAAAGTTTTCAGCCCTGTTAGGGCTTGGAAAATTTCTTTTTTTTTTAAAAAATTGCTCGATTACAATTCCTGACTGCAAAAACATTAGGCAGGGCTTAAAAAACATTAATATTCCTCTACGCTTCCTTAAAGCTGCTTGTGGAGCTCCAGCAGTGTTCTAACCCTCTTAACGACATTAGGATGAGTACTAAGGATTTCAACCAGACTCTCAGCGGCCGAGACCTCTCTGGAGGCGAACTCCTCTAGCGAGCGAACATCATATATTCCCCTGAAAGCCCTAGCCCCAGCCTGCGACTCAGGATCGGCTATAAGGAGGGCTCTAAAGGAGGAGTAGCCGTTCATCGACGCCTTAGCATTCTTAGGTGCTCTAGCGTTCATGTCGGATATTTTAACTAGGGCGCTTGCGAGGCTCAGAGGCCCGCCTGGAGAGACAGTGGAGCCATGGTAGTCAGCGTAGTACTCCCTGCTTCTACTGAAGCCCATTATGAGTAGGGTTAGAACATAGTATATCATCATGCCCAGAATTCCTATTAGTAGGAGAACCCCGCCGTTCCCCCTGTTCCTCCTTGAGCCAGAATAGACACCTGAATAGTAGAGTGACATTGCAACCCAGTAAACCAATGCCGGCAGCACGGATAGGAACATCATTATCTGCACATCCCTGTGTTTAAGGTGGCCGAGTTCATGTCCCAGGACAGCCTCAACCTCGGAAGCGCTCAGACTGTTGAGCAGACCCCTAGTGACAGCAACCTTTGGGCCGGTTAGCGGGCTGCCGTAGGCGAAAGCATTTGGCAACGGTATTTCTGAAACCATTATTTTCGGAGGATTCTTAAAGCCGCTTTTCTCAGCAAGAATTCTCACGCTCTCTTCAAGCCATGGGAGCTCACCCTGGTTCAACGGTCTAACCCGATAGGCAGCGTCAATAATATAGGGGCCGATTAACCATTGGAACAGGTTTAGCCCTATTACGATTGGGAGAAGCATAAGCAGGTCCACGCCGATCATGAAAAGCATGAGGGCTACGAAGCCAGTGGTTATAGCAATAACTACCATCATCGTGGCAATCATGTTCAATCTGAGTTTCCAGAGTTGCATTAAACATCACCTCCTCTTACCTATTTTCCGGCGGGGGATATAAGTTTTACGCGAATAAGCCCGTTGACGCTCTAAGCCTCCGACAAGCTTATTAGACTTGCATAGTGTTGTTGTTGCATGCCTGTTTGCCCTGTTGACACAGGTAGATACGGCTCCCCGGAGATGAGGAGGATCTTCGAAGAGGAGAACAGGTTGCAGATTATGCTCAACGTGGAAGCAGCCCTGGCCGAAGCACTGGCTGAGGTGGGCGAGATACCGGTTGAGGCTGCTTCAACCATAAGGAGCAGGGCTTCTTCGAAAATCGTCACGTTAGAGAAGGTTAAGGAGAGGGAGAGGGTTACTAGACACGACATAGCAGCCATGGTTGAGGTTCTTTCAGAAGAGTGCGGGGAACATGGCGAGTACGTCCACTGGGCGGTTACGAGCAACGACATAACTGACACGGCTCTAGCGTTGCAGCTTAAAGATGCTTTAAACATAATCAGGGGGAGGCTAGGAAGCCTCATAGAAAAGCTTTGTGAAAAGTCTGAGGAGTACGCTGAGCTAGTCATGCCTGGCAGGACGCATGGTCAGCACGCTGTTCCCATAACGTTAGGGTTCAAGCTTGCCGTTTATGCTGCTGAACTGGCTAGGAGCTACGAGAGGATGCTTCAACTCTCTAAGAGAGTCCTAGTTGGGAAAATAGGCGGGGCGGTGGGCACCATGGCGGCACTAGGACCCAAGGCCCTAATTATAGAGGAGAAGACTATGCGTAAGCTGGGCTTAGAACCGGTTGAAATAGCGACGCAGGTTGTCTGCAGAGACAGGCTGGCTGAGCTTGTCTGCTGGGCGGCCCTGCTGGGCTCAAGCCTAGACAGGCTTGCCGTCGAAATAAGGAACCTCCAGAGAACGGAGATAATGGAGGCTGCAGAAGGCTTCGGCGAGGAGCAGCGTGGAAGCAGCACGATGCCCCAGAAACAGAACCCGGTTGACAGTGAGAAAGTATCCGGCTTGGCTAAGGTTCTCAGGGGGCTCGTAGTGCCTGCCTTAGAAAACATCCCGCTCTGGCATGAGAGAGACCTCTCTAACTCCAGCAGCGAGAGGTTCATCATCCCATTATCCGTGTTGATACTCGAAGAGATGCTTACGACTATGCAGAATGTTTTAACCAACCTGAGGGTCTACCCTGAGAACATGGCTAGGAATCTAGCGATGACCCAAGGCAGGATTATGAGTGAAGCCGTCATGATGAAGCTTGCCAGGAAAAGCATGGGGAGAAAGAGGGCTTACGAGCTTATGAGAAGACTCTCAAGGAAGGCGTTTACCGAGAATAGGAGCCTGCTTGAAGTATTGGAGGAAAGCCCTGAGGTTGCGAAGTACATCAGCTTCGAGGAGCTAAAGGAGACCATCGCGCCTAAGAATTATCTGGGTAAGAATACTGAATTGATAGGCAGGGCGGTTTATTACGCGAGGTCAAAACTTAACGCTGTTTAGCGGAAGGTGTTTAGAGGAGTTGGGCCTGAGCCACGATACTCTGGTGGAATCCATCAGGAGGGAAGCTGAAAAACACTATTCTAATAATCCCTCGCATGATTGGCTACACGCTGAAAGAGTCTGCAGGATGTGTATGAAAATTTGCGAGAAGGAGGGTGGGGATCCGCAGGTTCTTATCGCAGCAGCACTCCTCCACGATGTAGGGATGAGATACGAGTTGGAGCAAGGTATTGACCATTCTGAGAAAAGTGTTGAAATCACAGTGGAAATTCTTTCGCGAATAGGTTTCCCTAGCGAGAAGATAAGCATGGTTCTTGAGGCAATTAGGGTGCACAGGTTTAGAAAAGGTTTTAGAACACTCAGCATAGAATCTAGGATTCTTCAGGATGCTGACCGTTTAGACGCGGTGGGCGCTATAGGTGTGGCTAGGACTTTCTCCCACGGGGGCGGAAGGGGAATACCGATGTATTCAAGGAGCAGGGGCACTGGTTCAACGGTCGATCATTTCTACGAAAAGCTTCTCAAGCTAAAAAATAGTCTAAATACTGAAACCGCGAGGAGAATCGCGGAGGAAAGGCATGCGTTTATGGAAGCATTCCTCTCAAGGTTCTTGAAGGAGATTGAAGGGGAAGCATAGGTTCCCCTTGTCTAGATGCTTAGATAGCCCCGCTAAACTTTCGCTCGGTCTACCGTTGTAGACAGCAACGTCTAGTTTTTCGAACATCGGAAAGCCAAATGCGTGGAAAACCACAGGGGAGGTGAACAAAAATATGAATAAAATACTCTCACCGTTATCGTTCTCATCCTTACACCTATCATTATTCTTCCGGAGTCGCTTTGGAAGAACAAGGTCTGAAAGAGATATCGAAAGGAAGTAATGCTCATCCTCCTGCCGTAAAAATATCAAGCGTTTCATGGCAAGAAAACAGGCTCTATGCTTTTGACGCAAACAGTCGATGGAAAATCGTCCATTTCACTTGAAGGCAAAAGTTCCGTTCACTCTACTTTCACAGGATTATACTCTCAGCAGGAGCACGTTTAAAAGCTTCTTCGCACGGTTTTTCCACTCGAACCTTGCCGATACAGGTAGTCTTCATAGGGCCAGCGGGGTCAGGCAAGACGACGCTTGTCAAAGCGTATGGAGACTGGCTTTCCAAGAGTGGCAGGAAGGCTTCCTTCATAAATCTTGATCCCGGTGTTGAGGAAACCCTGTATTCACCATCATTCGACATAAGAGTCTTCTTCACGGTTGAGGAGATAATGAGGAGGGAGTCGCTCGGCCCCAACGGGGCCATGATAAGGGCAATGGATATTTTGGCTGAGAAAAGCTTGGAGCTCGCGTCCCAGATAAGTATGCTGGAGGAGGACTACATGCTTATAGACACGCCTGGCCAAAGCGAGCTTTTCGTATTTAGAAGCGCCGGGCCGGAGATAATGAGGGGGCTCTCCGCAGTAGCCAGGACGATAGTGGTCTTCCTGATAGACGGCCAGCTTATATGTTCTCCAAGCGACCTTATAGCAGTTTTCTCTCTCGCAGCAGCTTGCAGGCTTAGGCTCAACGTGCCCTTCGTCCACGTGGTGACGAAGGCAGATGTTTTAAGCAGGAGCGACCTTGAAAAACTGATGCAGGAGCCGGAGTACCTGGAGGGGAGGATTGTTGAAGAAGAGGCTGGGGTCCTACAAGAATACGTTCTGGAGCACTCTAAGATAGTTCAACCTTTTCTCAGAAGGCAGAGGACGGTTCTGGTTTCAGCCCTATCTGGAGCCGGGCTGGACCTGATGGATTCTCTTATACATGACGCTACGTGCGAGTGTGGAGATCTTCGCTGAGCCTCTTCTGATATATTTTAGCCAGCTCCTCGAAATACTCTCCAGAAGCGATGGTGTCTTCAATAAGCTTCATCATCAAGTATACCTCGGTGAAGAAAACAGTATCATCCTCTAAGAGAGCCCTATTCTTCAACTCTCTAACCCTGTGTACAACGCTTAACCCGGCATCCATCAGCGTGAATACGAGAACCGTGTGCTTCAACTCTTTAAGCTGGTCCCTGAAGCACTCCGCCAGGAAAATAAGCCTGTTGCCAAGACTATTCATATCGTCGAGACTCTTCAAACCATCGTCAATACACTTCTTCATAGAAACGTTTATTGGAGACAAGGATACCTGAATCTCGGAAAGAACCCTTCTCAAGCCCTCCGTCAAACCTTGTAGTAATATTTGGCTTTAAGCCCTAGATTAATTTTTCCCCGGAGGTTTAAGAGAGGTTTATAAGTCTCTTTTAGAAGTTTAGGAATGGAGAAAAAGAAAATGAACGATATTGTTGAACTCTCGAAAAAGGTTCTTGACTATGCTATTGCAACAGGAGCCTCCTACGCTGAAGCCAGGTTCCATAGTGATTCTCATAGCGGAGCATCCCTGAGGAACGGGGGGGTGGAAGGCGTTATGGCGGGCTACGAGGTGGGAATGGGGATTAGGGTTCTGGTTAACGGCGGACTGGGCTTCGCCTCCACCAACACACTCAAACCGGAAACCGTCACCAGGGTTGTGGATAAAGCGGTTAAAATGGCGCGAGCATCCTCACACCTTAAGACAAGCAGGATATGTTTCTCGGAGGAGGAAGCTTACTCTGTTGACTGGAGGGTCTATGAGAAAAAGAGGCTTGAAGACTGGTCTTTAAGCAGCAAGATCGACCTCCTGAAAAACCTGGATAAGACGGTGATAAGCCAAGGAGTTAATGTCTCCTCAAGACACCTAGGGTATTCTGAGAGGAGGACTGAGAGGGTTTATGCAAACACGGAGGGTGCACTGGTCTCAGCAGTGGTTCCCCAGCCCTCTTTTTTCATGCTGGTAACAGTGACCGACCCCTCTAAGGGGATTATACAGAGAACCTTGCAATTCGGAGGATCAGGCGGCGTGGAGGTTGTGGAGTCTTGGAGGCTTGAAGAGAAGCTGGGCGCTGAGGTCAAGACTCTTCACAAGATGCTTACAGAATCCGTTAAGGCTCCGGAGGGAGTTATGGATGTTGTGGTCGGTAGCGAGGTTGCGGGAATAATTTCCCATGAGGCCTCGGGACACCCTGGCGAGGCGGATAGGATACTTGGAAGAGAAGGGGCTCAGGCTGGTGAATCATACTTGAAAGCAGGCGACTTGAACAGGACAATAGGGAGCGAGGCGGTTAACGTGGTTGATGATCCGACCATACCCAGGTCATACGGGTTCTATCTTTTCGACGACGAGGGTGTTAAAGCTAGGAGGAAATACTTGATCAAGGAGGGTAAAATATGCGAGTTCCTTCTGAACAGGGAGACAGCCGCGAAACTTGGCCTTAAGAGTAATGGTTCAGCAAGGGCTTCAAGATACAGCGTGGAGCCGATTGTTAGAATGTCCAACACTTTCATACTTCCAGGCGACTATAGTCTTGAAGAGCTTTTAAGCGGTGTCGCTAAAGGTGTTTACGTGAAGAGCTTCATGGAGTGGAATATTGATGACAAGAGGTGGAACCAGAGGTATGTGGGGCTGGAAGCATACATGATAGAGGAAGGTAAGATAACCACGCCTGTGAGAAACCCTGTGATAGAGATAACTACTGAGAAGCTTTTCTCAAGCGTGGATGCAGTTGGGAAAGATTTGGATTTAGTCGCAGCGACCTGCGGCAAGGGAGACCCAATGCAGGGCATGCCAGTATACATGGGTGGGCCGAGCCTTAGAATGAGAAACATCATGATCAGGAGGGTTGGTTGAAAATGGTTGAGCTACACGAGAAGGCTTTGAAAATGCTTACTGACAGGGGTGTCGACGAGGCGATAGTGATCCTGTACGAGACTGAGGAAAGCTCCATGAGGTATGCTAACAACGAGCCTACTGTGGCTCTTTCAGAGAACATCAGTACGCTGACGATATACAGCAACATTAAAGAGAGGTGTTTCATAGGGGGTTTCGAAAACGTGTCTGAGGACTTTCTGGAGAAGATTGTAGACGACGTCGTAACCCTTACTAAAAACACTCCTCCAACACCTTTCTACGCGCCCCTTCCAAGAGGAGTCTTCAACTATAGGGTTGGGAAAAAGGTGGAGAGGAGGATTAGACAGCTTGACGAGCAGCTGGTCTCCCATGTTTCCGAAGCCGTTAAGGCGAGTAGAGAGGCTGGCGCGGAGAGAAGCGCAGGAATAATTTACTCGAGCCACATGGTTGAGAAACTCGCATCTTCAACCGGCTTAAGCCTTCAAGAAGAGTTCGCATCCCTGACACTTAACCACCGCGCGTTCGCCAGCCCGGAGGCAACAGGGCAGTGGGTCTCGTGCTCAACAAGCCTAGAAGGCTTCAACCCTTATGAAGCAGGAAGGAAGGCTGGGGAAATAGCTGTGATGAGCCTCAACCCAATTCTCATCGAGGAGGGGGCTTACGATGTTTACATGGGGCCCCTAATATTTGCAAACATGATGAGCGAGGTCGCTGACTTCGCCTCAGGCTTCCTCATCCAGATAGAAATGAGCTTCATGACGGGAAAGATGGGTGAGAAAATCGGCTCTGGGAAACTAACCATCCGTGACGACCCCACGATGCCCGGCGGGCTTGGGGAAAAAGTTTTCGACGACGAGGGCATGCCGACGCAGAGAACAACCATTATCGAAAACGGCATCCTCAGAAACTACCTGCACAACAGCAGGACGGCGAAGATCGCGGGAGCATCATCAACCGGAAACGCTGGAATAATAAGACCCCACCCGTGGAACATTGTGGTTGAACCCGGAAACACTAAAGAGGAAGACATGCTACAGAAACTGGGAAAAGGACTATGCTTAACCAACTCTTGGTATCAGAGGTATCAAAACTACAGGTCTGGGGACTTTTCAACCATCGTGAGGGACGGCGCGTTCTACGTGGAGGATGGGGAGATTAAGCACCCTGTCAAGGGACTCAGAATAAGCGACAACCTCCAAAAAATCATCTTAAACGTTGAAGAACTCTCAGACAGGCTTTACGGAATAGTGTGGTGGGAAGTCAGCACCCCTACGTATGTTCCGACAGCGATTATCAGAAATGTTAAAATAACTAAAGCATTCGGCTATTAACGAGAATAACCCTATTCTTCAAGACCTTGGTATAATCTTCTTATATAGCCTCTTTCAGTTCATCCTCTGTAAGCCTGGCAACATTTCTGCTCAGAAATACATTTTCAACAGATTAAGCCGGAGTTTTCTGTTTCTCCTTCACTCTATCCTCTTTAGAAACTTCACGCTTTGTCAAGGTTTTCACCTTCCCATTTTGAAAGGCCGACCTGACTAACGAGGAAGCTGCTCTAATTGCCTCATGCCACCTCTTCATAACTTTTTCCTCGTCTAACTCTTAGGGGAACTCCATTCTCTCATGTCTTTTAGTCATAATGCTTCCCTCTTCTATCTAAACCAATTCCTTTTATAACTTCATAATTCTCTTTACCACCAATTCGTGCCCACCAGGATACTCGGTAGCCATATTTTTCTGTGTAATAGATTTCCTCAGGCTTAATGTTGGCTTTTACTCCACATAAATCTTCCAACATGTTATTTTCATAGTCCATGTTGGGAGGCTTAGCGCGCGCTTAAGGTGTCTCCAAGCAGAATCAAGTATGAAGGACGAATCTTAGACTTTCAAGACACATCTCCCAGAGCGACTGGTTTGTCCCGATATGGAGGTCGGCTACGACTGCCACGGTCCCGTGTTCTACCACAGTGTCAAAACACTAATGTTCTCGCTCGCTTTCTTCCCCTCTGAAATTCTTGAGCTGGATTAAGTTGTGCTCGGCAATGTCTTCATCACTCCTCGAAACCCGGTTCCTGGTTTACCGAGACATGCTTGGCAGCTGCACTCCATGACGCAGGCTTTCAAATCCAGTGCGTCTAGACCATGGTATGCATGGAACTTCTCAGCGCTGAGAAGCCAGCCCATTCCGGCGAAGGATGCCTCGGGAAACTCTCTGCATAACCCATAGGGTAGTGATCTCAGGCTTGCAGTTTCTATTATAGGAGGCTTAACCCTGAGCTTTATCATCTTTAAAACCGCCGCCCCCATGAGGTCCCGGGCTTGTTCATCCTCGTAATTCAGAACGTACTCGGTGGCGTGGAGAGCCACTTGCTTAAATCCCAGCCTTTGAAGCCAGTGGAAGCTCACAAAGCTTATCCGCCTTTGGCGGCAGTAGGATCTGGATTTAATGCAGACTGAAGTGCACATACAGGTCTTACAACTCGCTGTGAGGTCCTTTACCCTCAAGCCTTTGGAAATGCACAGGTTAACTAGGCAGACATCGCTTCTTGATGGAGTATAACCACCGCAAAATTGGTATAGTTCACAATCCTTGCAGGACTTTCCGCATCGCTGACTTCACCCATAGGTTTACACTGGTATAGGGAAACTAGGATATTTAAATAAAACCCTCGGCTATTAGTCTAGATCAAGCCAGCGATTATCGCAACGCCTATTATTAAGAGCAGGACACCTGCCAGAAGCCTCATGTATCTTCTCTTCTCAATCCTCCAGGCATCTATCTCGGCCACGCTTCTGCCAAAGTATACTATTATGAGTATTGCTAAGAGTGGGAGGATGAATATCAGATTGTAAAGCAGGAGTAGGAGAAAGACTTCAAGCGTCAAGCCTATTTTAGAAAGCAAGTAGAGTATGATTATGTATATTCCGCCTGTGCATGGGAGTTCAACTATTGAGACGGCCATGCCGACTAAGAGGCCTGCGCCAACGCTCATTTTTTCCGAATACTTTCCCAGGATTCTGCTTAAGACTCCGGGCTGCTCGAGGCTGAAGCCTTTACCATAGTAGAGGAATTCTTTAAACTCTAGAACGCTGAACAGGATGGCTGCTGAACCGATGATGTAGCGTAACATGCTTCTAAACGAGGCTATGCCGATCACGTATAGCAGTCCCACTCCCGCAGCCATATAGGACACCATGACACCGGTGATGAAGGCTCCGCACGTGATCAGCATTCTTCTCGAGGGACCGGTTTGGAGAGAGTACGTGATGAGTAGAATTATCGTCGCAAATGCGCAAGGGTTCAACGAGTCTATGAAGGCTGCGACGACCACGCTGGCTAGTGAGGGCAGAGGGACAATTGGCGGATGCTGCTCAATAAAAGCCCTTATTATTTCTCCAGCCTTATCGCGATATTCGCGGCCATGGCTGTACTCAAGCATCAATTTCTCAAGGTTTTTAGTGGTCTCCTCCTCTCCGATCAAGCATGTGTCCCCTATGAAGACCGCCGGAACCTCGCGAGACTCCTCTGTTATGTTAAAGCCTTCGGCAAGAGACACGAATAGCTCTATACTGGTATCGTTATTCGAGATTTCGAACCTTTTGAAAACCACGGCGGGATAACTTGCCTTAATCCTGCTAATATAATCCTCAACCCTTGCGCAATGCTCACAACCCTCTGCGACAAAATAGTAAACAGTTATAGCTTGCTGCTCAGCAACAAGAACAATAAGAGGAGTAGCGAGCATAAGAACAGTTAAAGCAAGGATGAGAAAACCGGGAAAAATGTTGAAGAATGATCGCGTCAATCTCAAGACCCTTACTTCAATAGAAATATTTTGGTAACGTTCAGGTTCAAAGTATTGTGTTTAATTACGCACGTCAGAGTGTTCCGCCCACTTTCAACCAAATAGCATGGAGAGCATGGAACATTTATGATGAAAGATTTTGAACTAAAACCTTTTGTAACGTGAATGCTCAAGACCCCGCTGGGGTCAATCCACTTATTTTTCACCACATACCCCCCATAACGGTTCTTAAAGCCGAATATTTCAATATTGACCTCGCCGAGATTCTTACTGCTAAGCAGGATGATTGTAAAATTGACCTCATCATTTGTCAATTGATACTCATCCCTATCTGTGAAAACTGAGAGTACTAGTGTCAGATCATCTCTAGAATAATAGCTGGTAACGTAGGAGTTTGACTTGGAGAGATACTTGTTAGCATTCTCAACACTCCCAAGAATCTCTAAGCATGTTTCAGCCAAGCTACGGTTTACGAGCCAGTGGGAAAAGAATTCTGAAACGCTCTGATTGTAACTGTTAACGTTAGCCATGTGGCTATACTTATTGTCGAATAGAAGAGCATTATCGTAATCAGTCGTGTTAGCATGCTTCATTAGAGTATGGATTCTTTCGAACCTTTGTTGCTCACGTAAATACTGAGTATAGTCTAAACTATTGTTTGCTAGCCAGTGCAGGAAGAAGCTTAGGACGCTCTGGTTATATTTTCCATCAGAAGCCAGGTGACTGTATTTTTCATCGAACAGAGACGCCTTATAGTAATCCGTAGTGTTAGCGTATTTCATGAGTGAAGAAATTCTTTCTGACCGTAAAAGATGCTCAGCATAGTATTGATAACCTAAATAGCCGGCAATAATCAATATGATTAAAATTGCCAGCATGATTCCGGTTCCATGCTGCATTCCTTTCCTAAAACCTCTTCTGGAGAATTATAAACTTTTCAACATCCTAAACCGGCTGCGGCACACGCTAGCTGAGAACCTTTTAGAATTAAAGTAGAAACGGTCTAGATTATAAGCAGTTTACAAAAATACACTAAGATTAGATGGGTGCGATATGTTTAAATAATGGTTGGATAAATTATCCAAGTTGTGTTGACCTACGTGTCATCAAGACTCTTGGCTAAGAGAGTCGCCTCAATGGCCGTATTAGCAGCCCTAGCCATCTCCTCAAACTATGTTCTGATAAGTTTACCCAATGTTAAGCTTATGGATGTGATAGTTTTCGCGTCAAGCATGGCCATGGGTTTAAAGTTTGGGGCATGTCTCGCAATACTCGTATGGATTGTTTACGGAACACTGAATCCATACGGGTTCAACCTTCCAACGCTAATAATTGTCACGCTCAGTGAAATGGTATACGTGTTGTTCTCTAAAATGCCTAGATCCCTGGGATTCAGAGCAGCTAAAGCAAGCCTTCATGATTCTCTGATTCTTGCTTCGATAGGGCTTTTTTCAACCCTAATATACGATCTTGTGACGAATGCTTTCGTCGGGTATTTGTTCTACGGTTCTGTTCTCATGGGGTTGATCACAATGAACTTCCCCATCCCAATGGGTATCTTCCACGAGCTTTCCAATGCACTGCTCTTCCCGATCGCCGCACCAGTGATATACAGAGCTTTGAAAAACCAGGCAGATACTGTTTTGAGTTGAACTAACCGCGTGCATATCGCGCGCCAAGTAAAGATTTAAATACTGCTTGGATAAATTGTCCAACCAAAGGTGACTGGCAATGTCTAAACCCCCGTATCGCAAGAAGCCCCTTATAGTCGTGGTTCTGATCCTCGCATCGCTGCTTGTCGCAGAGACGCTTTACGTACTTGGTCTTCTAAGACAGTTGGACGCGCTTACACAGGAAATTGAAAACCTGGCGAAAAGTGTTGAGCCGATTACTCTGAAGGTAAGCCTCCTCGTGAAGTATGACAACGGCACCGAGAGGTGGTTTAACAATACTCTTGTGCCCGTCGGCTGGACACTGTTCAACCTGACCCTTTACGCTCTAGGGGGAAACGTGGATTACCAAGCGTATCCTTTCGGCGTGTTCGTCACAGGGATAAGCGGCGTGAACCAGCATGGGAACTATTATTGGTTCTGGTACAGGTGGGATCCTGAAACCCGGGACTGGGTTCTTGGAGAAACAGGCGCAGACACGTATGTTCTCAAGCGTGACGATGTCTTAGCATGGTACCTAGCGGACACCAGCAGTTGGCCCCCGGGTAAGCCTTAACATTTTTCTAGAGGCTCTGCAAGTCTATAGCTAGTTGTTCATGTCGGAGTCTTTGAAAAGGCTTGTCCAAGAGTGCATGAAGCATCCAAAGGACTACACTCCCGGCCATGTCCTGCTGACCATTCTCCGAATAGGTGAAGGAACTGTTTCGCGGGCTAAGCTTCAAAGGCTGCTTGGCCTAGGCGAGGGCTCTGTTAAAAGCATGGTTAAATGCATGAAGAAATACGGTTTAATCTCCACCTCGGCCAGTGGCAGCAGGTTAACCGACAGGGGGATCGGGATTCTTAAACGCGTAAGACTTCACGTTCCAGAGCTGAGGAAAACCGGTCTAGACTACTTATCGGTTGGAAGGGTGAATTATACGGCCATCTTAAGAGGCGTTGAGCCTCTTGACGCTTTAAAGACGAGAGATATGGCTGTTAGACTTGGTGGAAGCGGAGCAGTGCTTCTAACACTGAAGGAAGGGGGTTTTAAAATACCCTATGTTGCGGAGGACCTTAGAAGCTTCTCGGTTAAAGACCATGAGGAACTAAGCAAACTGAGCCTTAAAGACAATGATTTCATACTTATTGTGGGCGGGGATGATGACCGCTCAGCCCTGGGAGCCCTAGGGTCAATACTTCTGGAGCTGATCATGAGTCAAGCTTAAATCCGAGCGTGGAACATTGGCAGCAGGTTGACAATAGCCATTTTAACGCATAAGCCATGCTCACACTCATCCGTACGCCTGATGGAGGAGGCGGGTAAGCTGGGTGTCGATTGCCAACTGGTCTCGTTCAGCGAAACCGCGCTTCTTTTGAAGGAGAGTACCATCGGGCTGAAGGTCTTCGATAAGAGTGTTAGAAAGATTTTCTCAAGGCCAAAAACTCTGTTAAGCCCCATCCTGCTGTACGCACTCTCATTAACCAGGATTCTCGAGGAAGAAGGATTCTACGTGATTAACCCGTTTAAAGGGTTCATGAACACTCTAGACAAGATGATCACCTACAGGAACCTTTGCCTGAGAAAACTTCCAATACCGGATTCTCTCCTCACACCTTCGCAGCGAAGCGTTAGAGAGACGCAGCCACCCTTCTTCTTGAAGCCAATATACGGCTCAAGGGGTAGAAGAGTCAAGCTTGTTGAAAGCCTGAACACCATCCCCAGTCTTGAACCACACGGGGCTTGGGTGATTCAAGCCCCAGCCAGGGATCTTAATTGGGACATAAGAGTGCTCGTATTAGCTGGGCGTGTGCTCGCAGCGATGAAAAGGTTTGCAAACAAGCCTGTTACAAACATATCTCAAGGAGGATCTGGAGAAGCCTTCAAAGTGGAGGGGGAAGTAGCGGAACTCGCAGTCAAGGCTTCCGACGCTTTAAGCTGTGTTTTCACGGGTGTCGACATATCTTTCAAGAATGGCGAAGCTTTTATACTAGACGTTAACCCTCAACCGGATTTCATGGGTGTGGAGGAAGCAACCGGTGTTAACGTTGCCCGAGAGATAATCCGCCACATGCTTTCCAAGGTAGGGGAATAGTCTTGAGGATCACTGGCCTAGTTATTGCGCTTGGACACGGGGAGGAGGGTTTCGTGGAGCTGAGCCAGCTTGAAGGGTTTCCCATTTTCCTTCATGTTGTCAGGAACATTGGGGAAATAGCTGAGGAAGTAGCTTTGGCGGTATCTAGGGATTCTCAGAACGTTTTTGCCGAGGCCGTTTCCCAATACGGCTTTGAAGAATGCAACATCCTGGGTTTAAACTATACTGAAGACGCGTTTAGCACTGTTAAAGAATGTTTGGAGAAGGTTTCAGGCGAAGTGGTTGTCACTGCCCCGGCTAACGCTCCCCTCATACCTGTGGACATACTTGCCCTGTTAGCGGAGCTTTGCGAGAAGAGGGATGCTGTGCTGGTTAGGGATGTGAAGGGAGGAGTAGACTGGCTTCTATCAGCCTACAACAGGCGGAGCTTCATGAATGTTGTTGAAACGAGGAGGCCTACAGGCTTCGAAGAACTTGTGGACGGGCTTAGGAGAGTTATGTACATAGCTCACTCCGGTCTGAAAGACATCGACCCCATGCTTTTCACGAACATAAGGGTAACCCGTGCCTCAGACATACCTTTAATAGAGAAGCTCCTTAAGGGGGCGAGGAGGGGGCGTTAAGATGATTAAGATATTCGGAATAAAGTATGGCGACTTCATTAAAAAAGGCGATAACCTTGCTAAGATAACAATAGAGTCGCTCAGGAGGGGAGGCGTGGAGGTTGAGAACAGGGATGTGGTGACGCTCACTCATGTCGCGGTTTCAAAGGCGATGGGCTACACGGTTAGGCTTAGCGAAGTCAAACCGACTCCCTTGGCAATGGCTCTTGCAGACAGGCTTCGCAAGCCGCCGGAAGAGATGGAAATAATCCTTAGAGAGAGCAGGGAGATAGTGAGGCTTTCAGGAGGGCGCATAATAACTAGGAATAGGGGCAGCATTGTTTGTGCCAATTCCGGGATAGATTTGTCGAACGTAGATGGCGGCTTAAGCATTGCTTTTCAGCCGAGGAACCCGGATAGGGTTGCTGGGAAGATAAGGAGGCAGTTTCTCGATGAGAATGTGGATGTTGGAGTGATAATAACAGATTCATTTGAAAGGCCCTTCAGGATGGGGCAGGTCAACATGGCGATAGGGTGCTCAGGGATAGCTCCGATTAAGGATCTTAGGGGTAAAACAGACCTATTCGGATATGTTTTAAGGTTTAAGCGGATGGCGATAGTTGACGAGCTTGCTGCTGCGAGCGAGCTTGTGACAGGCAGTTCTTCAGAAGGCTTCATAGGAGCTTTAATAAAAGGATACGAGTATGAATTCTCAGATGAAGGTATTAAAAGCATTCTGAGAAATAGGAAAAACGACTTGTTCCTTTAGGTTCAAGATCTTTTAAACCCGTGGAGAAACTGTTAATAACCCTTCAACCATGTTTCTCAATATGGTTGAAGGCGCTCCGGTTATGCATGAAGGAGAGCTGATAGGGTTTGTTAAGAAGGAGTATGAGGCAGCTAGGCTGATAGAGGTCATTCTGACACGCGAGCCTGAGAAACAGATAGACCTTAAGACTCTTAAAGAGGTGTTGAGAAGGCTCTCCAAGCCGCATAAGATTCTTCCTCCAGAAGCTGCTGAACTACTGGATGGGGATTCAATACTGGTTAGTAGGGCTTTGGCAAACTCGGTAGCACTGCCCTTCATCAAACCGGTTATGAAAACCTTAGCCCCGTCAGAGATGTTTAAGCCAATATCCGGAACCCAACACATACTCCAGATAGATGTCCCCAGCCAGGACTTAACTCCCGGAATTGAAGACAGGCTTGCAGGCATACCTGGGTTGGCTGGCGAATGGTTCGCAGGCAAGGTTGACGGGGTGATAATCAGGAGGAGACATGCCTCCGTAGAAGTGTCAGTCGGAACCAGGATGATGGCTCCGCGTGTCGAAGGGACAGGCGAATGTCACACCATCTTCGACTTAAACAATGGTTTAAAAACGTTCAAAACGCTTGCTGACGCGAACATCCCAATCATGTACGGCGACGTCATGCTCGTAGACGGGGTTCTGGATGAGAAGAAGCTTATTTTAAGAGCGAGGCTTGTCTTCCTGATAAGGTCTAGAGAGATGTGGGTTTTCGACTAGGAAACAGGTTTAACCACGCTAGTAACGATTTCAGGGTTCTCAGAGAAGCTCCCTATCTTCCAAACAGGCAGTATTAGGCAGCCGTCTAAGACCCTTGCCTCGGAACCCAGGAAAGTAACCACCACCGGGTAAACAGCCTTCCTAGTATTCTTTTTTTCAACCAAGTACTGGGAGAGAAGCCTAGACCTTTCAAGCTGGAGCCTGCAGGCTGAACGGATGCTATAGTTCCTCCTGACCCATTGCTTGCAGTCTATTGAGACAAGGATACTCGGCGTCTCAACCAGGACGTCTATCTCCCTAACAGTCTTTTTAAGGCTGAACCTGAAATGCTCCATGACTCTAAATCCTTTAGTCCTGAACACTTCCACAATAATTCTTTCAAACCCCCTCCAGTTAACCGATTTGAAAACACTCTCGAGGCTGATCCCCGACTCAACTACGCGTTTAATAAGCATTAGGAACCCCTCCGGAAGCACTTTAAACCCTCTGTTAAGCTCCACGGCCCCACCTCCCCCGGAAAGCAGTTTTAAACACTCAGCGTATCTCGAAGCCTCCATCCTGCTTAACAGCGGCCCCTTTTCCAAAAGCCTCTTTAAAAGCCTGAGACACAGTGTTCCACCCTCTTCTTCCGGCAACATGCTGAAGCATGGGTGAGGAAGAATTATATTTATGGTTTGAAGCGTAGAAACGTGTTGAACGCTGCCTGGGCGCTGATGATCATGACCCTGCTGACGCATATCGGGACGATGAGTAGCGATGGAGAAGTACGCATCACAGTGGTTTTGAAAGTCACCCCCTTCGACCCCCTTGGGAGGCCTGATTTCAAGATTTACGTAAACGGTTCTTCAAACCCATTCGGAGAAGAGCTTAAAGTAAGCTCTTCGGAACCCTTGGTTTTTAAAGTCCCAAAGGGTAGCTACCTGCAGATAAGTGGAGAGCTGGAGATAGCAGGCGACTACGGTTTCTGGTATCGGTTGGACAGTGTTAATGGTACTGGCCGCTCAATAGAGTTTAGGGCCGACCGTGACGCCACAGTTTATTTAAACTATACGACTAACCACCTGCTTGCATCGCCTTACTTTATAGCTGTCTACTTGCTGTTAGCACTTCTTCTCATCAGAAGAATCGTCATGTCGCCAAAGCGGATGAAAACATTTAAAAAGCAGTAACATGTGGAAATTACAGGAATGAGTAAGAGTAAGCCGATTATTCTGATTGCTGGAGAGCTTGGGGCTGGTTGCACAGAGGTGGGGGAGCTCGTTTCTAGGAAGCTCGGCGACATGGAGGTTTACAACACTGAGAGATTTATAAGAAGCATTGTTTCCTCCCCGCACCTAAGTTTCCAGACTCTTGTAGCAAAATCCATTTCAGGAGAAATAGAGATAGAGAAGGTTTTGCAGAGCATGGTTCTAGACGTGGTTAATAATGGTCCAGCAATAATAGAGGGAAGGAGCGCTCTGTTCGCATTGACACGCGAAGTTGATTTGAAGGTCTTCCTGTATAGTGATTTCGACAGTAGGCTGAAGCATATAGCGGAGAAAAGGAAGACTGAGGACTTGAAGCAGATAGAGGAGGATATTAAGGCTTCAGACATGGATAGGAGCAGCCTTGTTGAAAGGCTTTACCGTAAGAATTGGAGAGACCCCTTATTGTACGACATTATGATAAACACTTCTAGTGTTCCTTATGAAGAAGTAGCTTCATTCATAATTGAGGCTCTGAAGCTTAAGCATTAACCATAATGAGACTCATGCTAAACGTTAAAGATTTATATATGACTTAGCAGAAACTATTAACCATGAGTGGAGCTACTACTGGTGGAGAAGCTAAACCTGCACCAGCGCCTGCACCAACACCCGCACCCGCGAAGCCTCCGGCTAAGAAGGCTAAGAAGCCGGCTAAGAAGGCTAAGAAGGCTAAGAAGGCTAAGAAATAAGGGCGAAACCCCACACTCTTTTTTTCTCCGCATGCTCAGCACACTAACTGGACAATGTCTTTAAGACTGCTCACAATAAACTTGGCTCCATGAGCATCCGGCACGACGGTGCCGGGTTTAACACATAAAATAGATATTTTAACCGCCTTAAACATGCTTTTATCGTTTGCAGTGTCCCCGACTGCAGCAGCCTCGCCCAGTGGAATCGAGTATTTTTCACACATCCTCGTTAAAACATCCATCTTTCTAGAGGGATCCACGTTGATTTCTACAACTCCTGTGAAAAAGCCTTTGCAGTCGAAAACTATCCTGTTGGAGACATATCCGTCTGCAGCAAGCGTCCTAAACACTCTTTCGGCAAGCACATCCAGACCGCTTGAGATAATCACTCTTAAAACCCCCTTTTTCTTAAGCTGGTTAAAGACCATTTTGGCCTCCGGCTTAACTCTAACACTGGAGAAAACCCGCTCGAAAAAAGATCTGGGCAGCCCCTTAGGCCATAGGCTGACGTCGTGTTTAACGAATTCCTCATAGTTTATTTCCCTCCTGGAGAATTTTTCAAGCGCCCTCCTAGCAAGATGGTCAGTCCCTAAAAACCTGTGGATGATACGCCAACTGCTTTCCTCCTCCACGAGCGTGCCGTCCATGTCGAAGAAAACTATTCTAACCATTCTGTCAAGCTCATTGTTTCGACTAAGGCTGCTGCAAGCAGTAGGCCGCTGACTATTATAAGAGTTGTCAAGTATTCTTTAAGCTCCCTGTTAACCCTTTTCTCAATAATGGCGAATAGGCCGGCTAACCCTTGGGCAGAAGCCAAACCGTACGCTAGGAACTCAAGCATACCGGCTGGTGTGGAGAGAAGCCGGGCGGCAACCGAGAGCGAGTCCAAGTTGTTTATAGTCGAGATTGCTGAAACAGCGAGTCCCGTGGTTGACGAGGAGATTATGCTGAAACCGAACCCTACCACCGGGATCATCATCATTATGCTCAGGGCAAGATTGTGCGCGAAAATATCCAGTGGCCCTGTGAAGCTCATGCTTCCCGAAACCGAGGCGTATATTTCCTCTGCGAAAGTTCTCTCCAAGCGGATTGTGGAGGAGATTAGGAAGACGGTTGAAAAAAGGAAAATCGTTATTGGGAAAAGGCCCCATTTCGTGCGGAGAAACGGAGGAAACGCTCCAATGTCCCGACTACCCTTATGGCTAACGCTTATTTTTTCAACAGTCTCCAAACTTGGGGGGTCATAAACTGCCTAAAATATAAGGTTTACTGAACGTTTCCATGCTTGTTGCTTTAAATAGCTCAGCTTCACCCTGTTGGAGTATGGGTGATGAAGACATTGTTAAGGCAGAGGCTCTTTACAGTGGAAGCTTAATATCGCTTCTCAGGTACCATGTTTCACTAGGGAGCCGAAGGCTTGTGAGAGAAGTTGTTGAACATCCTGGTGCTGTTGCAGTAATACCTGTTAACGACAAGGGTGGAATCATCATGGTTAAGCAGCATAGGCTTCCCGCCGGAAAGAGCCTCCTGGAAATACCGGCTGGGACGAGGAGGGTCGGCGAGGATGAGGAGGAGTGTGCCCGCAGGGAGCTTCTCGAGGAAACAGGGTACAGGGCGCGAGTCGTGAGAAAAGTCTTGAGCTTCTACCCTGCACCAGGATACTCCACTGAGAAAATAACGTTGTTTCTCGCAAAAGACTTGGAGAAAGCGGGACAGAGGCTTGAGGAAGACGAGGCCATAGAGGTGGTGGAGAAACCCGTTGAGGAAGCTTTGAAAATGCTGAGAAACGGCTTGGTGGAGGATGCTAAGACGATCATCGGGCTATACTGGCTGGCTGAGCATTTTAAAGCAGCCGGGCACGTGGGATAAGGCTTGACCAATACCCATATATTTTAGCATCTGAAGGAATTTCTATGAGTGATAGAAACATGGTTTTGCCGAAGCTAGACTACGCTAGGGTTGCACGCTACATAGCGGTAAGGCTAAGACAGTATTTTGATGAATCCGGGAGGAGGACAGGAGTGGTGGGATTATCCGGGGGGGTTGACAGCAGCACGGTAGCATACTTGACGACGATGGCTCTGGGGAGAGAAAGGACGAGGCTCTACCTCCTGCCTTCACACTTCACCCCCAGGGAGGACATGGAGGACGCTATGAGCGTCATAGAGGGGCTTGGAATACCCAGTGGGAACTGGAGGATAATAAGCATAGACGAGATTGTTGAAGCCTTCGAGAGGAAGCTTGGGCAGATGAGCAGAGTTGAGAAGGGGAACGTAATGGCGAGAAGCAGGATGACAATGCTTTACCACGAGGCTGCTGTGAATAATGGGCTGGTTATAGGATCAGGGGATAAGAGCGAATACCTCTCCGGATACTTTACGAAACACGGCGACGGGGGGGCGGATGTTCTTCCAATAGCAGGGTTATACAAGACTCATGTGCGGCAGCTCGCAGAGCATTTGAAAATCCCTGAGAGAATACGGATCAAGCCGCCTTCCCCAGCCTTATGGCCGGGACAGACGGCTGAGGAGGAGCTGGGAGTAGATTATACGACCCTGGACACAGTGCTCTACTTGAGGCTTGACAAGAAGCTTAGCGAGGAAACGATAAACAGGGTTTCCGGGATACCTTTGGAAACCGTGGAAAGGATCCTTGAAAGAGTGAGGCTTACAAGGCATAAGAGGCGGCTGCCGAAAAGGTTCGCGATAGACTATGAGGAAATGAGTGTTAAAACATTTTAGACACTATTTCCGCGTCGAGACGGTTAAACAATAAGAATATTAATGAGAGTGTGGAAAACAGGATGGTTGAACAGTCTAGTGGAGATAACGTTGACATCCTTCGTTGTTGCCCTCTCAGGAGCCTTAGCTCCAGGCCCTCTAATGGTTACAGCGGTAAGAGAATCTTCAAGCAACAGGAGCAGTAAACCAGGATTACTCCTTTCCCTTGGACATGCTTTGGCTGAAGCACCCGTCACAGTAATACTGGTTTACGGGCTGCTTAGCGTTGACAAGAGTATCTTCCCCTACCTGAGCCTTATAGGCGGAATTTTCCTTGTTGCAACAGGACTCCTAGCGGTCCTTAAGCCTGGCCGGAAGAACGTTGACGAGGGGAAGACAATCGGGACACGCGGTTTCTTAACGCTCATCATGCTCGGCGCCGCAGTGTCTTTTTCAAACCCCTACTGGACCAGCTGGTGGGTTACGATAGGCGCCGCCTACGTTACTAGGGCGCTTACAGTCGGGGGCTTAGGAGTCCTCTTTTTCTATCTAAGCCATGAAATGGGGGATCTTCTGGTCCTAGGCTTAATATCGAAAGCAGCGGCCGGCGGCGCAGACAGTATTGGTGAAAAAGGATTCAGAATCCTCCTGATAGTTTGCAATCTTGCAATAATAGTGGTAGGAGTATACTTTATTCTCGAGGGGGTAAAAGCCCTAGCTTTAGCAGCATAGTGGAAACGTTTCTGTTAAAACTGCTTATCTGAGCAGGCGCCTCCAGTCAAACGGGTTGGAAAGAGCCTTAATCCGTTAGCTGATTGTTTTACAGCTGGAAGAGAATGTTTTTCAACCGTCGCGTGTTTAATGGACTCGTGGAAAGCCCTTCCAGCGAGACAGTTGTTTCGAGGCTTGCGGAACCAGTAGCTAGGCTGGTGGTGGAGAAAGGGCTTATCCCACTCACAGAGCCTCAACTAATGGCCATACCTAGGATACTCGCAGGAGAGAACGTTTTGATAGTGGCGCCAACCGGAATAGGTAAGACTGAGGCGGCAATACTCCCGGTGCTCAGCCTTATGCTCGAGGACAGGGCTAATGTTAAGACAGGTATTTTCCTAATCTACATTACTCCGCTGAGGGCTTTAAATAGGGATCTTGTAGGCAGGATCAGCTGGTGGGCCAGCAGGCTTGACTTCAAGCTCTCCGTCAGGCATGGCGACACCCCGTCCTCCGAGAGGCGGACGCAATCATTAAGCCCTCCTCATATTCTCGTAACCACTCCGGAAACATTCCAAATACTACTAATAGGGTCTAGGCTGAGGAGCCATCTTAAAACCGTCAGATGGGTTGTGGTCGACGAGCTTCATGAGCTAGCCTCAGACAAGAGGGGCAGCCAGCTCTCGCTCGCCCTTGAGAGGCTTAAAAGGATCACGGGGGAGAGAATACAGATAATAGGCCTATCGGCGACAATAGGTGAGCCGGAGCTCCTGGCCCGCTTCATGGCGGGTTCAGGAGGAGATTTCAAGGTTGTTTCAACACCTGTTCCTCGAGACATGGAGATAGGCATGATTCTCCCAGATGTTGTGGAGGATGACTATGTTACAGCCGAAAAGCTTTTGACAACACCCGAAGTATCCGCAAGGCTTCGAGTCATAAAGGAGGTTCTTAGGGAGAGGCAGGCTGTTCTCCTCTTCACCAATACTAGGGCGACTGCTGAAGCGTTGTCTAACAAGCTGCTCGTGATGAACCTTCCGACACCGGTTTCAATCCACCACGGTTCACTGGGTGTTCAAGCCCGGGTTAAGGCGGAAGAAGGCTTGAAGGAAGGGGAGTTGAGAGGCCTAGTATGCACCTCCAGCCTTGAACTCGGGATAGATGTTGGGCTCGTCGACTTCGTCGTGCAATACGGCTCTCCGAGACAGGCCTCTAGGCTGGTTCAGAGGATCGGAAGAAGCGGGCATAGGATCGGCTTGACGCCTAGGGGGCTGATTATATGTATGGATGTGGATGATGCTGTTGAATCCATGGTTATAAGGAGAAGAGCATTAAACAATGTTTACGAGCCTGTTTCACCCCCTGAAGAGCCATTCGACATATTGGCGCATCAGACCGTCGGAATGCTTCTTGAGAAACCTAGGCTAACATTGGAGGAGATCCTGAAACTGGTTCGAGGAAGCACACCGTACGCGAGGCTTTCAAGAGAATCCTTGAAACGGGTTCTGGAATTCCTTTCGTCACAATACCCGAGGCTACTGGCCTTTGACGAGTATAGTGACGCGGTCAGAGCGGGGAGGAAGAGCGGGTTGATAAAGTTCTTCTTCGAGCATGTTTCAAGCATCCCTGAGATCAAACAGTACCCGGTTGTGAACGAGGAGGATAACACGGTTATAGGAAACCTAGATGAGGAGTTCGTTGCGGAGAAGGGGCTCCCAGGCACCAAGTTCGTAATGGGGGGCCTAGTTTGGTCGATAATCCAGGTTTACGAGGGCAGGGTTATTGTGAAGAGGGCTGAGGACCCGCTTGGAGCCGTACCCTTCTGGACTGGCGAGGAAATACCCGTGGTTTATGAAACAGCCATGGAGGTGGGTGCTTTAAGAAGGATGGTTGAGGAAAAGTATTCCGAGGGCTTGGGTTTGAAGGAGATTGCTGAAGCCGTTTCGCAAAACTATAGGGTTGACGAGGATATTGCGTTTAAAGCCGTTAAACCAATCGTGGAGTGTCTTAAAAGAAACATCCCGGTTGGAACAGACTGGAGGATAGTTTTCGAGAAATGGAGGGACTACACCATCATACACGTCTGCCTAGGGGATCTGGGGAACAGGGCCTTGTCAAGAGTCGTCGGCCACATAGTGCTCTCCGAAATAGGCTTAACCGTCCCGGTGAGCAGAGACCCTTACAGGGTTATGGTTGAGCGAGCAATCTCACCCTCAATCATACTTGAGAGGATTAAGAGTCTCAGCGAGAAGGATGTTGAGAGGATAATGCTTGAAAACATTGAGACAGTGGGATTGTTCAAAAGAAGGTTTCTGCACGTCGCCAGGAGAATGGGGATAATAGAGAAGGATGCTGACCTAACCTCCATAAGGCTTGAAACCCTGATAAGGAGTAGTAGAGGCACCGTGGTTTACGATGAGGCTGTTAAAGAGCTTCTGTCTAAAGACTATGAGGCAAAACCCCTCTTACAGCTTTTAAGAGACCTGTCCTCCGGGAGGGTGGAAGCAGTGATCTACGAGAACCTTGGCGAGCCCTCCCCCTTGGCTCAGCCGATTCTAAGACAGGCTGAGAGGCATCTCGATATTTACACGCCTGAGAACGTTGAAAAAATAGTTTTAATGTATGCTTCCGCAAGGCTTAGGAACACCTCTTTAGAGCTTGTTTGCGGCGAATGCGGCCTTACGCACGGCACTGTTAAACCAGGAGAATTCACGCCGGGGGTTAGATGTAGCAGGTGCGGTGGCACGCTTGGAGTGAACCCTACTCCAGGAGTTAGGATTAGACGTGGAAAATCTAAAAAGACGAAGACGGTTTTCAGGAGGATTGCGAGGACAGCGGAGCTGCTTGAGAAGTACGGCAGTGACGCCGCTCTAGCCTTGGCTGGAAGAGGATTAAGTCTGAAGACTGTCGAAAAAATATTGTTGAGGAGGAGCATGACTGGAGAAGACCTTTTGAAGATGATTGTGGATGCGGAGAGGAGAAGGCTTCAGGCGAACGATAAAGAGTCAAACGCCCGGGATTAAGATAAACGTAACCGTGCCTACTTTTGACTCCAAGGATATTCCCATCCATGCACAAAGGCATGCCTTTTAAGCTCAACCAACGTGTCTTCAGAAAGCAACTTGCCATCAGAGGCTTTACAGTTCTCCTCAACATGCAACACCTTGCGCATTCCAGGAATTACAGTTGACACTGCCGGATGGCTTAAGCAGAATTTAAGGGCAAGGATGGCTAGAGTAGGCGCACCCTCATTAAGAAAGCGCTCAAGTTCCTTTATCCTTCTCGTCGCTTCCCTAATCCTGCCGGGTGTTAACCATTCCGACCTCCAGTCTCCTTCCGCAAATTTGTAGCTCTCGTTAATCTTCCCAGTCAAAAGACCCTCTTCGAAAGGAACCCTGACTATTATACCCACATTCTTGTCCAACGCTGCTGGCAGAAGCCTCTCCGCAGGTCTCTGCTCGAAGATGTTATATATGACTTGAACAGTATCTATCTTTCCGGACTTGATCAGGTTCACTGGCCCGTAAGGGTCCCAGTCATTTGCCGACACCCCGAAGGCCCTTATCATGCCCTGCTCCTTCAAGTAGACTGCAGCCTCTTGCCAATCCTTTTCGCCAGTATACTGGTCTGTCCAAGCATGAAGCTGCTGAACATCCACATAGTCTGTTCCAAGGTTCTTGAGACTCTTCTCCGTGCATTGTATTATCCACTCTGATGGAAACGTTTCTGATATAGGCTCGTTTGGCAAAACTGGCCACCTATAAGTCTTTGGAGGAACCTTTGTGGTGATCACCACGTTTTCTCTAATCTTGCGTACCGCCTTTCCTATCAGCTTTTCACTGTGGCCGTCCCCATAGACCAACGCAGTATCAAAGAAATTTACTCCAAGATCGATTGCCCTTTTTAGTGCGAGAAAAGCCGACTCGTCATCCTTCAGTCCCCACCCGCCGCCTATTCCCCACCCGCCAAACCCTATCTCGCTCACCTCGATTCCTGTTCTTCCGAGTTTTCTGTACTTCAAACTTGAACACCAATATTTTATGAATTTTCTGTCGATATAAATTTATGCTTAAATCAGTCTATCCTCCCTAATCAGATTTTCAGAGTAGTCTGCGCAGAAACTCCAAGCTCATCCTGCAGGCTACCAGAGGATTGTCCGTCGGCTGGATTTCCAGTATTACCCATCCTGTGAAGCCTACGTTCTTCAATGCCCCAAGGACGGAAGCGCGCGCTAGTTTGACAGGTGTCATCGTCAGGCATCTCAGGAACATAGCTGACCGCCTCGCTCATATCGTGCATATTACCTAGCCTTTTTCGACGACCGGTAATACGGCAGGTGTAACTTCTTAAATATGCCCCCTGCTCCCACTACACCTACTCTTATCAAGGCGCATACAGATTATGCTAAACTATTTAGCTTTTTAACGCACATATCTCATTATTATTCGCGTGTGTTTTCTTCGTCAAGCTCAAGGCCTCTCAATTTTTCCTCCTCAACCAAACTGGCATTCAAGTTTCAGCCGCAACGTAAAGCAACTGTCACCAGCCCGAATGCTTTTCAAGCATTCTTTCGCCCACTGCTTGCAACAGGCTTTTGACAAACACACGGTGTCAAGCGCTTAAAATGTAATGCACAAATTTCTCAACGTCAAGCTCAGCAAAAGTCCTCCAGCCTAACACAAGGTTGCTCCCATCCTCAGCAATATAGCCTCTTTTAATGTACCTTGAGAGGTTCAGCCTGACCCGCCACTCGGGAAACTTTTTCCTAAGGATCTCCTCAACCTCTTTAACCGGAGCTGAGCCCTTTCTAGAGATTATTGTAGATATCACTACAGCCAAGCCGGCTATCTCGTCTATAGACCAGCCCATGGTTTTTGCTGCAGTCAGGCTGAGCTCATCCCTAAGCGTCACGTAGAACCTTGCCGTTGAAAGCCTGCTCTCATCCTCGGTCATGCTGAGCTCCCTACCGTCGTCTGAAACAATCTTTATCGTGAGTCCCAGGTCCTGGAGGCGCGTGTTTAGAAACTTGATTATTGAGAGGTAGCCTGGCCCAAGGTTCTTCTTTAGCTCCCAGCCCTTGACGCCTGGAATCCTATGGCTTTTGAAGAACAATAGTTGGACGGCCCGCGCAACCCTGCTCCTAATCCTCTCCTCCTGCTCCAACCTTTAACACTTCCTAGACTGGCAGGGCCACAGAATGCTTGCCAATGTTTTTAGGGCTCGACCTGAATATCCAGACCCTGTTCTTCAAAGGATCCTGAACAACCCCCACTAGGCCCCTCATCATGAGAAAGCTCAACACTAGTGCTCTAAATACCTTCCTGTCCTCACCCTCTCTACCCACGAAATCATAATAGTCGATCATTCCGCGTCCAATCTCGCTGAGAAGCTTTTCCATCTCCCTCTCTAAGTTAGCCTCCTCCATCGGAAGGATTTCGGCAAGCGCGTTAAGCGTCCCCGCCTCAGGAGCCACTCCGACTCCGGGCAGGCTGTATTCCCTGAGGTTAACCCAGTAGCCGTAGGCTAAACGCATGCACCCCAGGGTGGCCTGCTCGTTCTCAGCGACAGGCCTGAAAGCCTTTAGGAACGATTCTGAAAGCCTCTCCCTGTCCAGGCCCATGAGCCTAACCTCCATTAGAAACGGGTCCAAGTATAGTCTGCTAGCCTTCTTCTTAACATCCTCCTGCTGGAGGGCAATAACATAGATTATTTTAAGCAGCGCAGCCATGTTCATAACCAGGGTCTTCTCATCCATCTCAGACAAGCCCTCTCTGAGCCTCCTTAGACTCTCCTTAACATCGACGACGAAAGGATCAATATTCTTCTCAATAACCTCATCGCACAGACGGGTAATTCTCTCGATCAGCTCAGCGTATCTGCTTGACGACATTCATTTCAACCCGCTTTCCGGAGCACTGAGACAACTAAAAGAAGGGATATAAGTGTTAATTCTAAGACCAATTATCATTCCTAATCAACATCTGGACCTATGCGACAAGCCTGTTTAATCTCCCTGTGGCGAACATATTATTTAAGATGTTTTTCTAAGATTTTGCCTTTAACCATCTTTTCATGCTTTCGTTGAAAATTCGCCATCATTCAAGGCGATGTAGAATTAGACGATAAACGAACCAACCCTTTTAATGGCTAAGAAACGAGTTTTCCCCATGATTTCGCCATTATAAGATTAGTGCGCGTTACAGTGTGTAAACTTTTGCTTTAACATTTCTTTAATTAACACTGACGAAATCGTCTACCCGGAGGATAAGAATAATGGAGGAGTGTAAAGTTGTAGGGGAAGAGCTCACGTATCAGCCGCAGCCAGGTGAATACTTTAACCCTTTAAACTTGGGGAGGATGGTGATTCTTGACGCGGGTCAGAGATGGTATGGTGTTGTTCTGGAGACCATTGTTGAGAAAGGTGTTATCAGGAGACTTGCCGAGGTTGCTGAGCAAGCAGGAATCGTAATAAGGTTTATCCAATTTTCCAATGTTGAGCCACACGATAGTCTTGCTAAGGCGATTGTTTTCCTAGATTTCTCGGACACAAGTGTTACTCCTCAGGAGGCTTTGAGACTTGTCAGGAAACAGCCTTTCGTAAGAAGCGCCCACCTCATAGTACCGAATTACGAAGGATTACTTTTCGACAATTATTTCTTCCCGCTCGTCTTTGGAAAGAAGAGGGCTGTAATATTCAGGAGGAGGGTCTACGAATCCCTTTTCAAAGGGATAAGGGAGAAGTTTGGAACAGCAGGGGAAGCAATGCTCTATTATCAAGGCTTTGCCGTAGGGTGTAGAACATGCCAAGCCTATAGGGAGGACACCCGCATAGAGGATCCTGAGACACTAGTCGGGCTCAGTAAGGCCTATTTTAGAACATCCGGCTGGGGGATAATTGATATTGTGAGGTTAAACGTTGAAAAAGGAGAAGCAGAGATACGTGTATATCAAAGCTTCGAGTGTGAAACCGGCAAGGATAGTGAAACACCCTACGGGCACTTCACCAGAGGCGTCCTAGCAGGATTCTTAACAAGCATATTCGAGAAAGAGGTGAAAGCCGTCGAAACAAAATGCATAGCGAAAGGAGACCCATACTGCGAGTACACGATAAAAACATAGTTGAAAACCCGTTTTTCAGAAAGCTGTTTCCCAACCATGATTAACATTGGTTTACAGCCAGTATGAGACTTAGCATCACGAGGACAATAACAAGAGCATCGAATACGTTTAATGGAGGCTCATGGCTTCCGCTTCCTATATACTATGCTAAATCTCTTGACGCCTTGGAAAGAAGTCCCTAGCAGGATGCTCGTCGGCGTTATGCCCATGTTTGGAATAACCGTTATCACCTCGCCATGGTTCTCCTCCATGTAGTCCAAGGTTTCGCCGAGTTTCGGCAGCTCCTCCTCAAAGCTGCTTATTGGAAGATAGTATATGCCCCAGAATTCCCCATCATACTTGTATTGCGGCTGAATTGCGGGAGGAGCCTTTTCACCTTTGTCACTCATAGAGTTTGTTTATAGCCCCTTCCCTATTCAGCCCCTCCCTCATCAACATGCTTATCTCCCTGTCCACCATATTCTTGTTTTCATATACACGAGTATAAGCTCGTAAAGCTTGGAAACCTTAGCCTCAGCCATACCCCCTGCTAACCTTCAGGAAAACTCTTTTATAAATCTTAACGGAAGAAAGTCGCCGGCTAAACGTTGGGAAAACGCGTTAAGCTCCAAGAATAGCGTTTTTAACCCAAGGACGGGAAAGCGCGCCCATTCTCCAGCCACAGTAGCTTTTCAAACACGCAGAATCCAAGCGTTTAACCGGTGGAGGCAGCGCAAAAACCCTTATCTAAGTCCTTGAAAACTCCTAACACCAGTGGAGGCGACGGAGCAAGAAAAAGGTCTTCGATTGAAAGAAGTGATTTTAGAGAATTTTATGAGCTACAAGTACGCTAGGACACCTGTTCACCCCAAGCTTAACCTTATTCTAGGCCCAAACGGGTCCGGGAAGTCCTCGATCCTGCTTGGGGTTTCCGTGGGCCTCGGCCAGTCTAGGAGCGGCAGGGCTGAGAAGCTCAGCGACCTGATTAGAAACGGGGAGGATATTGCTAGGGTGACGCTGGTCTTCGACAATTCTCCTGGGCAGGATGGTAAAAGACCTGTTTCATTCATAAGGTCCGACGAGCTTGTGATAACCAGGTACCTGAGGAGGGACGGCGAGTACTGGAGCCAGATCAACTACAATCCTGCTACAAAGATGGAGATTGACGAGATCCTCTCCCTATTCGGCATAGACCCTTCCAACATGCTGATAATAATGCACCAGTACATGATTGAAGAGTTCGCCACGCTCGACCCTTCTGAGAAGCTCAGGCTTGTCGAGGGTGCTGTCGGCCTGTCTGGGCTAAGGGAGAACATTAAGGCTTCGCAGGAGAGGCTAGGCAGGATTGTCAGCGAGGAGAAGTCTGTAGAGGCCCTTTTAAACGAGGCTCGCGAGACGCTTGGAATGTGGAGGGCCGAGTACGAGAAGCTTGTTAGGAAGAGGGAGCTTCAAACCCTCCACGCTGAGTTGAACAGGCTTCTCAAATGGAGCATATACAACCAGCTTAACGCTGAGAAGACTAGGCTCGTGGAGAACGTTTCCAAGCTTGAGGCTAGGATGGCTGAGGGCAACCGGATAGTCTCTAAGACTGTGGAGAAGTATGAGAAGGTTTGGGGCAGGCTTAACAAGGCGAGGATGAAGCTTAAAAGAGTTTTCTTCAAAGCATCTGAAAAAGGGTTTGACGACAGCCTCATCGACGAGTACAGCAAGCTGGACGAGGAGATAACCAGGCTGATAAGAAGCTACGTGAAGCTTAACGTTAAGGCTGAAGTCTTGAAATACAGGATTAGGGAGCTTGACAGGGAGCGCCGCAGAATCCAGGAGAAGATCAAGACTGTTGAAGACAGGGTTAGGGAAGCCAGGGAGCAGCTTGAAGGCGAGGCGCCCAAGGAGGTTGAGCCCCCCGACGTCTTGGAGAAGAGGATTAACGATTACATTATTCAAATAGCATCGCTCGGCACAGTCAGCGAGAACGCTGAAGAGCTCTACAAGAACTATCTTAACGTTTACAGCGACCTTGAGCAGAAGGTTAAGGTGATTGTTGAGAACAGGAGGGCTGCTGAAAACGAGCTTAAAGACAGGATAGAAATATGGAGGAAGAAGATCGTTGAAACAATAAGCAGGGTCAACGAGAGCTTCATGAGAAACATAGAGGTGATGGGCGGCATAGGCGAGTTAAGACTGGCAAACCTCGAGGACATTGAAAACGCTGGCCTGATGATCTTCGTGAGCTTCGGAGGCAGCACCCTAACCGAGTTCAACGCGTACACTCAGAGCGGCGGGGAGAGAAGCGCGACAGTAGTATCATTCCTAATGGCCCTCCAATCACTAGTCAAGTCAAGTATAAGAGGAATTGATGAATTGGATGTGCATATGGATCCCATTAATAGAAATAAATTTTTCAAAATATTGTCAGATGTTGTTGAGAAGAATCCCGGGGTTGCATATCTGTGTATTACTCCCGGGACTCCGCCTCCGGTTAGGGATGCTCACGTTATAGTTGTTCAAAAGGTTCAGGACGAGTCTAGGATACTGGAGGTTAAGCCAAGTGTTGAGCACTGAGCATGTTGAAATAACTGGACTCCTCTGTTTCTCGTAGAAAAGCAAAGAGCTTACACGGTAAAGCATGCTCTAGCCCTATATAGAATATAATTGAAGGCATACAACCAATATAAATCTTAAATTACGCGTGATTCTAATTCTTTTGAAAAGCTTGTAAAGTAAAGGTAAGGCAAGCCCTGCTAATAAAAGCCCTAAAAAGATTTGTCCGCCCTGAAGCTCGAAACCGTGTTCCTCTAACTGGGGGAACTCTAATGTGGTTTCTCTAATGTTCATCTCTTCGAAACATAATATGCCATTATCAAATAATATGTCATCCATGTATCCTCTGCCGCAGATTAAGAGGAGAGTATCACGGTCATATATGCTGTTCGGTGAAAGGATGAAGATACCGGAAGGCGTGGCAACATATGGGAGATCCAGTGTTTCAATGAAGGCATGAACTGCAAATACGTATCTAAAGGTTCCAAGAGGAGTCTCGTAGGAAATAAATTTCTCTAACAAAGTATAGTTCGCCTCAACCTTTCTCCCGAAGAAATTTATAAGGAGAGGAACCTTGCCGGAAGACGCCTTAAAACCTCTCCAGAGGGGGAAGATGCCGAGTATTCTTCCCTCCCTATAGGTGATGAAAGTTTCAAAATCCACGTCGCACATAAAAGATTTTTGAAGCAGCTTAAAACCCACCCAGTCTATTTTCTCTCCAGGCATTATCATTGATTTACTTGGCACCCACGCATTGAGATCAAGGCTAACGTTAAAACGTGCAAAAGTATTGTTCATCGTTATGAGTTCAAATCTATAAGTACCATTGCAGAGAAGACGAGGATACTGTCCGTTGATTAAGGATGAGTTATAAAGGTTGGAATTCGGAACCAGCCAGATGCCGGGCCGCGTAGATTCAACGAAATACTCTACGTAGAACCCTGGCTTAAGCCACCCAGGCTCAGGTCTAAGCTGGATGCTAACGGGTTGGATAAAAATCAAAATAAGGAGTAGAAATAAAGGGTTCTTCGCCATACTGCTCTTTCGTTTCTCCGAAGTCTCAGGGCCCACTATATATGCCAATTCCTGCAAATGCATGCCCAACGTAAAGTCCACGCACAAAGACACGGGTGACTGTATATCCTCCTTGTGGATCAAAACCATCATTACCAGGCCACCCGAAAATATCATAAGTATATTCTAAAGAAGCTTTACCCCAACCACTATGTACGAAGGAGAAATAGCCAACAAGATGTACGTACCAAGCTTCGACGTAGGCGTATGCTTCCCAAGAAAATAAAGGAGTTTGACCCTTCTGATAGTCATAGTCCCAAGTCTTTTGAGCAGACACAGTGAGAATCGATGAGAGGATGACTAGGAGTATCAAGATACACACTATTTTCTTTTCATATGTCATATAATATGTATATTAGTGAGCGCGCGCATAATTTAAACTTTACTTTCGAAAATAAAAACCATAACCATAATTTTTAAGTATAAGAATAAAATCTTATTCTCAAAAGTTATGAATGCTGTGGAAGCGATGAATGTTTCCAAAAGGTTCCGGAGTATAATTGCCCTTGATGGAGTAAGCGTTTCTTTTAATAACGGCGTTTACGGTTTAATAGGGCCAAACGGCTCTGGAAAAACAACCTTTATAAGAATAATGCTTGGTCTTCAAAAGCCATCGTCTGGAAAAATCCTGGTGTTCGGCAAGGATCCGTTCCGCAGTCACGGCCAGGTTTGCTCGCAGATAGGCTATCTAAGGGAGAGGTGTGCCTTCCCCAAATGGGTTACTGGGATAGAATATCTAAAGCATGTGTCTAGATTAAAACGGGTAGAATTCGACCAAAATATTCTTACTCATCCAATCGTTAAGGGCGGTTTCCTCACGAGGAAGATAGGCACTTATTCTGCTGGCATGATTCAGAGGTTGGGTTTAATCCAAGCTTTAGTCGGAGACCCAAGCCTCATCCTTCTAGATGAGCCCTCGACAAACCTTGATCCCCTTGGCAGGGTTGAAATGGTTAGGCTCGTTAAGGAAATTAAACATGACAATAAGACCATAGTGGTGTCGACTCATATTCTCGAGGATCTTGAACAAATATGTGATTTTATAATCGTTATGAAAGGGGGCAGGATAATAGCTAAAGATAACTTTGAAAAGTTCGTAGCAAACTTTTCGTCAGACGGTACTTTAACAAACGCATACGCAAGGGTAATGAAGGATGCTTGACTTGAATCTTGAAAGCATCCGCTGGGAATTGAAGAAGCTCTTAATGTTCCCAATATCTGAGATCGTGATTGTCAGCATGATTTTTAATGGAACGGTGGTCTTGCCAAGCATTATAGTTCTTCCAGAAAGTGCTCATCTGTATGTCTACGGTTTTGTTCAAAATATTTTGCATTCAATAATTCTTTATACCTTCATGGTGCAGGGGGTAACTATGGGGGTTGTGGCTGCAACCATATTTGCATACGAGCGTGAAGCCGGTATTCTGGACACAGAACTCGTATACTCCAGAAGTAGGACAGAACTATTTGTAGGTAAGTTTATAGCTTTATTTCTTGCCGGCATTATATACTTCTTTACCGTCATTCTAATGCTGATTATTTATAACTTTAGAGGAAGCTGGCTAATAGAATCTGTTTCATCCCTGTTCTCACTTTGCCCCCCAATGCTGGTTCAAATAATATTCATCATATCCCTAAATATCTTCATTTCAACGATTTCAGATAAGATTATTATATCAATTTTGTCAAATGTCCTAACCTTTTACTCGTTAGATAATTTACTTAAATACTCTAATCCCCAGCCGGGATCCTTCTTGTACAATATTCCGCCAATATCTACATCCGCGTTTCTTTATGTTCCAACAGAAGTGGCTGGAAATTTAACAGTTGCTTTCATTATTTCTCTTAGTTTCCTATTAGTCGCCTACGTCTATTTCACCCGTTTTTATGAGGTGAAATAAAGTTGAATTTTGTATCAAGGCTCGGGTTATTTCTAATCCTGACATCTCTTGCACTAATGCTTGCACGCCAACCTTTTCTCGATATCTCTGCTGGATGTATGTTTTCAGAAGCAAGTGCAGAAAGCGTTACTAAGTCAAGAAGCTTTTTCATCTTCACTCGTGCAGCAAGTATTTCTCTTTCCGTCGATGTCCCAAGAAATGTTAATTCAACCCTCATATTCCTGACTACTTCAGAAGAAATAAACGCTTACCTACAGAACCAGCCTCTAACTAGAGTTAAAACGGGTGCGTATGAAGGCTCGTTCTCCACAGTTCTTCGGATAGCTCACAGAGGAATCTACGTTATTATTTTAAACTTCAGCCCCGTTCAGTCTTTAGGAGTTAGAATGCATTCTCAGGGAATTTCGGAATCGGAATACATTGATCTACTTGCCATTCTTGCTTTCGGGATCTTATTGCTAGTCTCATCATTTTTAAGAAGGATGATCAGACCAATGAGATCCTCAGAAGGAGATAAAAAAGGCATACCATGGTCTTAATGAGTTCCCGAATATGGTGTATTGAAATCAAAGATGAGACAGTAATACTGAAAATGAGTCCTGAGAGGGCAAGCAAAATATTTAGAATAAGGAGTTAGGCTAGAGGTTATTTGTCGTTATGATCTATTTTTCCTGGCATGTGCTAATGTGGAGATTCGAAAGAAGCATCGGAGATTATGCTGAGCACCTATCAAGAGCTCGAGAAGAAGGGTAATGTGGAGACGGACAAATATCTTGGTGGAGTAATCCGGGCGTTGATTTAGCCTTGTGAGATTCTCAACCTGAAAGAAGTCCAAGAAATAGCAAAATTGCTTGCAACATAGGCGAAACACTGTTCTCTACGGAGAAGGTAGGGGACTACTGGTCAGTTAGGAGGGATTTCGTGAAGATGCTTGGGCTCCGCCGGAAGATGCCGCTGGGAGAATGCATAGAGAAAGGTATGAGAGAAGTAAATGAAAAACTCGGAGATTGGGAAGCTACTTTTTAAAAGCCTTGGAAGCCAGTAGAAAATACCCGAATATAAGTTCTGGCTCTGGGTGACCGGGGGATAACCGCCGTGTAGAGGGTTCAGGAAGAGTTGGAAAAACGGTTAAAAACAGATGTTTAGCTTTATGGAGGAGTATGGTTACTGCGGGAAAGATATTCAGGCTGGACGAGCGCCTGCCTCAGAGCGATATTGCTCAGAGGCTTAAGGGCTACAGGGTTGAAACCCCGCTGGAGGGGGTTGACTTGAGCCTAGTGACCGAGATAGCTGAGTTGAAGGCTTCTCAAAACATGCTGGAGGGGGTTATTAGCAGGGACGTGCCTCTGACGATCAGGAGGAGGGATAGGACGGAGATAGTTGCTAAAACAGTCGACTCGGTTTTCAGCTTCGTTTTCAGGAGGAGGAGAGTCTTTCTCATAGTTTTGGAGAAGAAGCCGATTGCAAACATGGTTGCCAACATGTTCAGCCAAGTGATATTTCTTAAAAGCGGCCGGATTGTCGAGGCAAGGATTTCTCCGGAGGTAATGTTGAGCTATCATAATGCGAATAGCGATGCCGCTAAAGTGGTTTTCTTCGACGACGTTGACATACCTAACATTAAGAAGCTCTCCCTGTACGGGCCCTCACTCGCTAACACTAGCCTGTTCTCAGAATATCTGAAACACGGGAACATATGGTACATCGTGATCGCGCATAGAAAAACCGGTTTAGTGGCTGGAATCACGAGAGATGCTGTCGTAACGATTTTCAGCAGGATTGACCCTGCTTCATTCATAAGGTTCTCCGTCGAGGAGATTATACCTCTGGTTGAAGAGTCAGAGGCCTCTAGGCCTTAGAGAGTAGAGCATCGTATTCCTCATCGGTTAAAGCGTCAAGCTTCTTCAGACTTCCGACGAGGCTTTTAAAACCGAACAGTGGGTGCAGCCTTATACCTCTGCCTCTCAGCTTCTCCATAGCGCTCTTGCTCTGGCACACTATTACAACAGCCTGTTCAACAACCCCTCCCTCTGAGACAATTTTACCGGCGGTCCTCAGTATCTGTCTACCGGTTACGACGAAATCGTCGATGACGAGAACCCTGTCACCCATTTTTAAGGGGCCCTCCACAAGCTTCCCCTTTCCTCGTTCTCTGACGAGCAGCATGGGCTTGCCTGTTTTGAGACAAATGTAGGACGAGTATGGTATTCCGGCTAAAGGTACTCCAGCAACAAACTCGAAGCTCTTCACCCCGACTTTTTTCTTGACGATCCTGAGAAGACCCGAAGCAACTCTGGTGAACAAGCCCGGATGGTTTAAGACTGTAGTTAGGTCGAGCACAAACGGTTGAAGGACTCCCTCATCCGTCTTATCCGGCCAAGTTAGGAAGCCACCTGTCTTTACGAGTGTCTCCGCCACGAGGTCAACCAACCCTGTATACAAACGGTTCCCCGACTTTCAGCATTACAACCCCTATCTTTAAGCCTTTCCTTTTGACGGCACTGTTGAAACCATCAAGGTTCTCACCGTGGTAAGGTATAATCATTTTAGAGTTAGCGTTTTCAACGGATTCAACCCATGAGACAGCGTTAAGCATGGGGTTGAAGCCCACGGGGATGAAAGTTATGTCAGGCTTCTCCTCCATAGTTACTTTTTTTAAAGCCTTAGACACGGGGGAAGCACCCGTCTGGAAAATCTTGCACCCGTTTTCAAGCGTAACCATGTAGGTTACGGGTGTGGAGGCCTCAGAGTTCTCACTCGGATAGGATTTGACGATCAGCCCGTTGCTTATAAGCAGCTTGTTAGGCTTGGCTGCAATAAGCATCTCCTTCGGAACCTGGGACCTAAGAATCCTGTAGCTGGTCTCGTCGACGATTATTTTTCCAGACTTTTTAAGAAGATAGAGCTCCATTATCAGGTTCTCGTCGAAATGCTCAGGCTGCTCATCAGTTATCAAAGTGTAGTCGACAGGCTCGACTTCATTAGAACTTATCTCCGAAGGGTTGAAGAGCAGCCTCTGCGTCTGAGTGACTACGTATACGCATGAGTATTTGTTTAACAATGTTAACACTACTTCTGATTTACTGGGCCTAACGGTGTTCGAGCCTGCGCTTCCCAACGAGGAAGCTTTTCAAAAAAGGGTAATAAGCGTTTCCCTCAGCCTGTGAGGACAGTTGATGTAGATTAATCTCTGTAAAACAGTATGTTTCAAGAAGAAACTCCAATGTCTTCATGAAGCTTCTCGTGGAAGGCCCTTACCTTAGCCCTCCACCCGTCAAATCCTCCACGTGAAGGATAGTTCACGTATAATTGTCTGAAATCCTCCATTAGCTTAACAGTTTTATTCAGCTTCAGAAGGAAGCCTGGTTTACCGATGCCCGCGAAAACCCTTGAGGCCTTTTCAGTAATGTTAAGCCTAAGCTTCCCACCCATGCTTGCCTCCAACAGGTCTTCACTCTTAATGAGCCCCTGGGCCAAGCCGTAGTTTATCAGCTCATTGTTCAAGCCTTGGAGGAAAATCCTGAAAACATCTAGAACAGCCTGTTTAACACCGTAGTTTCTCATGTACTCTATGTTTAACCTCCACAGGGCCGCCTCGTCGACACGGCCATGCTCTAAAGCTTCTGCAGCAACGTTGGCAGCCAGGAAGCCGCCGGTCATTGAGGAACCTATTCCACCACCGTGCAGAGGGTTGACCATGAAAGCCGCGTCCCCGACGGCTATGAAGCCGTTCCAAACGGTGGAGTCTATGGGCCTCCTGGCGGGAACTATTCCTCCACCCCTGTGGAAAACGCCCACAATATTGTTCTTAAGACAGGGAAGCCTGTCAACCCATTTTCTGAAGAGAAGCTTAGGGTTTGCTGAGCTCTTTGTGACTCCGAGGCCCGCGTTAACCCTTCCCTCCCCCTCTGGAAAAACCCAGAAGTATCCTCCGGGAGCATCATCCATATCCAGGTAGATGGCGGGTATAGGAGGCGTCACCCTCGTCTTCACGATCTCCCTATAGCAAACCAATGTTTCATCATCGTCCAGCTCCTGGTCGAAACCAGCTGGTTGAAGCATTCTGGAGAGGGTTCTTGAAGAACCAGTAGCGTCCACAGTCACCTTGGCGTAAACATCCTCCTTAACGCCATCCTTACTCATCAGCCTGACCCCTATTACGCGACCCCGCTCAATGATTAGCTCCCTGGCATGTGTTTCCGGCTTAAACTCGCAACCAGCGTCTAAAGCCAGTTTTAAGAGGAACTGGCCGAATTCAAGCCTGTTTAAAGCGTACGCGCTTAAACCCTCCGCAACTATGCTGAGGCGGCTCTGCATGTCGGGAGAGTATATTTCTATTCCAGGGTATATGGAGAAATAAGTTTCACGGGGCAGGGTTAACCCGAGCCTTTCCAAGTGGTGTGAGCCAAGCGCGTCTCCGCAAACCTTGTCGCCAACCTTCTCCTTGGGAGACTTGTCAACTAAGAGAACTTTCAGCCCCTTTCCAACGGCTTCCCTGGCAAGGGTTGCGCCAGCCGCACCCGCACCCGCTACGCACAAGTCGTACATTTTAGGCATCCGAGGCTTCAGGATGGATAAAAGGGTTTCTCAACAGTTTTTAAGAAGATAGACGGATACTGGAAGCGTGGAGAAGCAGGGAGACGAGACGGGTTTCGAAACGACTAGGCTCAGGGAAGGGAGGGCTGAAATAATTGTCCCAAAGCTGGATTACTACAGGGTTTCGCCGAACGAGTATGTTCCTTCTAAAGCACCCGTGTTTTACAATCCTTTGATGAAGGAGAACAGGGATTTTACAGTCATGGTTGCCAACGTGATTAAGAAGGAATCTGGGCGCAGCCTCTGTTTTGGAGACTCTATGGCGGGCGTCGGAGTAAGATCGATAAGAGTTCTTACGGAGGCGGGATGGAGTGAAGCATATATGAACGATAACAGTCAAAGGGCTTTTGCAATCATGGTTATGAACGTTAAATTGAACAGGCTAGAGGATAGGATACATGCCTCTAAAATGGATGCGAATATTTTTCACGTGACGCATTCTCTCGGAGGCAGCAGGTTTGACATGCTTGACATAGATCCTTTCGGAACCCCTGTCAGGTTTCTTGACACCTGCTTTCAAGCTGTTAAACACGGTGGCGTGCTCAGCGTAACCGCCACTGACACTGCCAACCTTTTCGGAGTACATAAGCGGGCTGCGAGGATGCTTTACGGTGTGAATGTTTTTAAAACTGGTTTCATGCGGGAAATTGGAGTCAGGGTTCTGCTTAAAGCTTTGGCTGATGCTGCCGTCAGGAATGAAAGGGGGATTGAGCCTATTGTTTCAATCACGCGAAGACATTACGTTAAGGTTTTCGTAAGAGTTTTGAAGGGTAGGAAACACGCTTTCAAAAGTGTTTCGCAAATCAGGTTTCTTAAAGTAAGGAGGGTTGGGAAAATACATGAGCCACTCGGCGTGGTTGACTTTGAAGAAAGTTGCGAGAAGGATTCCTTATTGCTGGGGCCGCTTTACACTGGCCAAACATACTCTAGGGAATGGCTTGAGAAAATGCTGCTTCAGAAAGCAGAGAAAACACTTGTGGACAAAAATGTTTTAAGAACCCTTGAAACCCTCGTCTCGGATGATCAGAAGATTGTGGGAAGCATTGATTTAACCGGGCTTGCTTCAAACCTGCATGTGAACCCTCCTGGGAGAACCCTTATTATAGAGAGGCTTGAGAAAGAAGGGTTTGCAGCGTGCAGAAGCGGTTTCGATAATAATTGCATAAGGACTAATGCTGGGCTCGACGAGCTTATTAGAATTATTAGAATCCTTTGAAAAGCTTGGCGACCAGGTAAAATTCTGAACTCCCCTTGCGGGAAGCCTTAGGCTTAAACCTTTTAACAAACCTGAAGAGCATCGAAACTCTCCTGTAAACCCTGTCGGAACCCTCGCCCTCGAAAACCTTAATCACCATCGACCCGCCTGTCTTCAACAGGTACCTCGACAGTTGTAGGACCCTCTCGACCATCTCAATCTGCCTAGCGTGATCGAGCTCATAGACCCCAGACATGTTAGGCGAGAGGTCTGAAAGAATCGCGTCGAACTTGTTTTTAGATTCTTTTAAAACTTTTTCAACAAAGCCCTCATCGAAAACGTCGAGCACGATTGTCTTAGCATGCTCCAACCCTAGGTTTTCAACCTCCTTAACATCAACCCCAATAACCAGCCCGGTTTCACCAACGGCTTCAGAAGCAACTTGAAGCCATCCTCCGGGGGCACATCCAATATCTAGAACAACATCCCCAGTTCTGATAACCCTGTACTCATCCAGTATCTGCTTAAGCTTATACGACGCCCTGCTACGGTAACCCTCTTTCTTCGAAAGTATAAAATACGGGTCACGCTTCCTCTCTTGAAGCCACCGCCTCTTTGACTTCAGCATCCGCTCCCCCCACATCAATCGTAAGTATCCACTTATCCAGTAGTTCACAACGTTCAGGGCTTATTGCAGATCCTGATGAACAACTCCTGTTGAAATGCGGACATGCGAAGCACGGTGAACCCTTTAACGAATCTATCTTTGGAACCTTACGTGTCGAGTAAAGCTTATAGGTCCATCTCTCCTTGTGAAGAACCTTCTCCCTCTTTATAAGTCCCCAGGACTCCAGTTTCAAGCAGATTCTCGAGCCCTCTCTGCTTGAGATTTTAAGCATCTTGTATAGGTCTGTTTGAACCACCCCGTCCTTGGAACGCATTATGATGTTAAGGACCTTTCCCTCAAGCCTGTATCTTCTCGAGACCTTTCTGACCGTCGAGGCTTTGTCACCGTCTTTGACAGTAGCGTTCCCAAGCTATAAAGGTTTTCCGAGCACTATGCTTTTCTAGGTTTAAAAAACACGACGTCGCCTTTCCCAACTTTCTTGACGTCTCTTTTTAAAACAATCACGGCATAGGGCTCTTTAACAGGACCTATTATGTCTGTAACGCTTCCCAGCGGCCTCATATCCCTGCTTAGGACGAGGGAGCCTAAGCCAACCAGCCCTTCAAGCCTAACTAAAGCAATCCTGTTGTTAAGAATGTTTTCAACAGTCCCTTTACGTTTCAACCAGCACCACCCTTCATGACCCTCCCGATTTTTTCAATAAGGCTCTTCTTCTGCATATCCTTGCAGAAAACTACTATCCTCCCACATTTAGCATTGCTCACCCTCGGATAAGCCTTGTCGGGTTCCAGAATAACCTTTAAGCCAAGCTTTCTACAGGCTTCCTCAACCCTAGCCAGGCTTGGAGAGTCAACCGCAAGACTCTTAGAGACACGCCTACCCATTTTCCGCGAAGCCTTGGAATCAAAATACTGCGGGTAAACTATCACGTAGCGTTCCTTAGAAATGTTTTTCATCTTGCAGAAACCAGCTTAGCGTTCACAACCCCGTTAGAGCCCGGTTTAGAAGTAACCATAGCATTACCCACTTCAGTCTTTATAATAGCGCCCTTTGTTATTATTTTCATCCTCCCGAACTCCCTGTTCGCAGGATTATCAACCACGTCTAGAACCTTTGCTTTCACAACCCTATCCTTTTCAACAGCGACGTTAGCATAAGCAGCCTGAATAACTCTAAGCTTTAATCCTCCTCCTCTGACTCTTATCTTCTCAACAATATTGTTCTCCCCGAGTCTCGTAAGGGTTGGCGACCGTCCCATTTCATACTTGCGTTTACCCCTACTGGGGTGACTCTTACCCCCGGTTTTCTTCCTTTTGAATATGTCTCCGTGGTATACTGACAACCTGTCCCAGACTCATTAAAATAATGCTTAAAAACTTATTCCTAGGCACTTATGCTAAGCTTTATGACGCTTGGGAGCACCTTTACATTTAGTTTTCGAAGCGAGGATGACTCTGCAAGTTACATTAAAAAGCCCATGAATATTATTCTAAGGCTCATAGTGGCGGCTGATGCGGAGAGGGTTTAGAGGTTGCATCTGACAAGGATCGAGATCAGGAATTTCAAGTCGGTGGGCGGCCGACAGGTAATAAACCTGAGCAGAGGCTTAACTGTTTTAACCGGTAGAAACGGCTCCGGAAAATGCGTAGCGCCCTGGACGATCATAGGGCAGCCGTGGGGAGCGCTGCCCGTAGAATCCTTTTTCAAAGAATTGTATTCAGAGAGCATCAGAATCAAGCAGATGGATGGAGAATACATAATTCCTCGGAGAGGGGAGCTGCTCGTAAGCTATCATCCGCACCTAGGGAGGAGGGTTGAAGCTAGTGTTAGCGCCATGTTCAGGAAGCCCTATGAAGGGCGCCTGTTAAAAATGGAGACGGCGACTGGCAGAAGGATCGAAGTAACCCCGGAGCACAAGCTGATGGTGGTTTATGGGAGCGGGGTACGCGGATGGTTGGAGGCTTCACGGCTTTCAGAAGGCATGCGGATAATGATTATGGACGGTGGAAAACCGAGCCTTGATGTTTTAAACAGAATAGTTGTGAGATTTTGGAAAGGAGAAGTATATGACATATACGTTGAGAACATTGGCTCCTATGTTGCCGGAGACGGCTTGATAGTTCACAATAGTAATTTAATCGATGCGATACGTTTCGCACTTGGAGAAAACAATCCTAGGCTTCTTAGGATGGATAGGCTTTCCTCCTTGGTTAACGATAACGCTGGCAGGGAAGCGGAGACCTATGTGAAAATAACCATAGATAATAGTGATTCAACAATACTTGGTCAAGAGAAGCTTATAACAGTTGCTAGGAGAATGGGGCGAGACGGGGAAAGCACATATTATCTCAACGGTAGAAGGACTTCTAAAAACGTCGTTGAAGACACCATTTCCTCAACTGGCCTTTCTGCAAGAGGCTACAACATGATACCGCAGGGAGAGATTTCGCGGCTGGCTGATAAGAATCCTGTGGAGAGAAGAAAAGAGATAGAACAGGCTCTAGGCTTAGCCCAGTACGATGAGAAGAAGGCGGAGGCGCTCAGCAACCTGCTGCAGGCCGACAATAATCTCAGGGTGGCGCAGGCTAGGCTTCAAGAGATAGATAGAAGAATGCTTCAATTAGAAAGGGAGAGAAACATTCTACTCAGGAGAAGAATGCTTGAGAAAGAAGTGGAGAGGATGCAGACGATTATCAATTCGTTCGAGTATTGGAGGCTCGCCAGAAAACTGGAGGAAATCTCCCGGAGCCTTGGGGAAAATATTGTCGTGCGAAGTGAGCTTGAAGCAGAGCTTGCCTCCAGACAGGTGGAGAAGAGAAGCCTTATAGAGAGGATGGAGGAACTTTTAGAAAACGCTGCTTCAGCAACCCCTGACGCGGAGAGAATTAGGATCCAATACGAGTTGAAAGACTTTGAGAAAAGGCTTGGAGAAGCCTTTGAAAGGCTTGAGAGAAACAGGAGTGAGTTAGACACGATTAAAAGAGAATTGTCTAAAACAAGGCGGAAGAGGAGTAAGAGCATGAGGAAAACGGCTAGCCTGACGGAGGATTATAGACGTATGCTTGAAAAACGCTCTTCAATCAGCAGCCAGATACTTCGTCTTCTGAGCGAGAAGAAGAGGCTTCAAGAAGCCGAGAAACAACAGGAGGCAGAGATTTCCAGTATGATGAACAGGCTGGTTCTAGTTAACAGGGATTTAGACCGGCTGGTGCTTGAGGAGGAGAATTCGGAAAGAATGTTAAGAGAAGTCACTACCTATTATGACAGTCTAAAGAGGAAAATAGGGTCTTTGAGCAGGAGGAGGAAGGTGGAGACGGCTAGAAAGAGCAGGGTGATCGAGAAACTGGCTGATCTTGACAGAGTTTTAGCAGAGAGGAAAAGGATGTTGGATGAAATAATGAACACCATTAGAGTCTTAATGAGTAGTTTGGATTCGTTCAGAATCCTTTTTGCAAAAGTGTCGGGGATAGCAGACTACGCTATTCAGGATGAGAGAGGGAGGCGGATTCTAGAGCTTGTGAAAAACGTTTCGGAGAAAAAAAGCTTAAGCATTTACGGAGTTCTTAGAGAAAACCTTTGGTTTCCAAGGGAACTGAGTAGAGCTGTTGAAAGCCTGGCTGGTGATTGGATGGATGCTGTGCTCGTTAAAAGCTCTCTAGACATGCTTTTCCTAATGAACTTCCTTGGAGGAAAAGGCATCGGGATTAAAGTGTTAACCTCTGAGGGAGAATTAAACAGGAAAGAGATACCGCTTGAACTCAGTAGGCGTGGCAAGCATATGATGGATGTAGTTAAATACCCTAAGAGTGTTGAGAAACATATCTTAAAGGTTTTCTGGAACAGCGTTGTGGTTAACACTGCGGAGGACGCTCTCGTCTTCGCTAGAAGAGGGTTTAGGGCAGCAACCATAAACGGCGAGGTTTTTACTGTAGAAGGAGGACTGGTCAGGGAAAATATTGAGGAGAAGCTTGAAAGCATTAGAAACATTGTAAAAAGCTTCTCTGAGAAAGCTGGAGAGCTATCCAGAATACTTGAAACCATGAATAATCATGTGAGACCAGTTTTAAACAGTAAAATAATTGAAGCGTCAAGTATTCGAAACAGGCTTGCCGAGGACCTGAACACTATTGACTCTCGTATGGAGGAGCTGGGAGAACAGTTAGGCACTTTGACTAGCGAGTATTTAGAAGCGTCTCGAAGATTGAGCCAAGCATTTAGAAAACGTGACTCAGGTAAAAAACGTCTATTAGAACGTGAAAGGATAAGGTTAAAATCATTAATCGACGCTAAGGAGAAAAGCGTCAGTAGGATTCGCAGGAGAATAATGCTGGTTGGAAACGAGTTGCGCAGGCTTGAAAAGAGGAGAGATGTTTTAAAAAACAGACTAACCCTGATTGAAAACATCATCAGTAATCTAAATAGAAAGGCTGCGGAGTACAGGAATACTAAGAAGGCTCTGAGCGAGAAAATCACTAAAATCAGGGAAGACAATAGGGATGTTTTAATCCTGGCTCGTGATTTAAACATGAGGATTAGGGATTTGAAGGAAAGGATGGGGGGAAACATAGAGGTTGTACGCGAGGGTGTGGAAGATAGGAGGCGAGACCTAGTTTCAACAATCCGGAAACTTGACGAGGAGATTGAAAGGTTGAATGCGGAGATAAACAGAGTTAAAGATGTTGAGAGAAAGCTATTGGTTGACAAAGAGATGAGTGAAAATAGGATTCGGGAGCTGAAAAGCAGGATTCCGGGTCAGCCTCTTAAAGTTTCAGAGGATAAGGAAAGCTCAACGGAAAAATATTTGAACATACTTAGGAGCGAGCTTGAGAAGGTTCAAGAGGTAAACATGCTTGCCATTAACCAGTATGAGCAGGAGGTTTACTTTTATAGGAATGCTCTTGAAAGGATTAACGAGCTTGAGGAAGAAAGGAGGAGCATCCAGGAATTCATGGAGGATATTGAAAGGAGAAAAAGGGAAGCTTTCCTAGACGGGTTAAATAGGATAAACAAGTATTTCTCAATCTTCTTCAACAGGATGACGGGGGGCGACGGATGGCTTCAACTCGAGGATCCTGAAAGGCCTTTTGAAGCCGGATTAACAGTATACGTCAGGTTCCCAGGGAAAGAGGCGAGAGTACTAAGCGGAGTTAGTGGAGGAGAGAAGTCTGTGGCAGCAATATGCCTGATTTTCGCTATGCAAAAACTTTTCCCAGCAGCTTTTTACATTTTCGACGAGCCTGATGCACACTTGGATTACGTTAACATTGAAAGGATGACAGAGCTTTTGAAAGAAGTCTCCATGGAAAGCCAGATAATAATTGTTTCCCTCAAGGATGTCGTTGTGAGCAAGGCTGACAAGGTTATAGGAGTCTTCGTTAAGAACGGTTTCTCAAGGTTCATAGAAATGCCTGCTGGGAAAGCGTTGGAGGAGACAACGGTTGTCGGATGAGGGGCGGGAAGCAACCGATATAGTGTTCGACCTGATTAAACTCAGGAGAGTAAACCCTTGGGACATTAAGATCACAGGGATTCTGAAGCAACTATCCGGGGAGCTCCGTGAAAAAGGATATTTGCAGTTCACGCTGTCCGGACTAGTGCTGCTAGCATCCTCAATAATCTATCTTAGGAAGACAGAGGCGCTTCTCTCAATAGACTCTGAGCTTAAGCATAAGGAGTCCCTTAATGCGGAGGAGACGCTGGATGTTCCTCTAGAACTGCTTGAGAAAATAAGCCCTCTTGAAGCCCCCATCAGGCCGTCTCAGCCAGTCATAGATCTTGAACGCCTCGTAAAAGCACTTTCTGAAATACTTGAAAAGGCTTACTCTAAGAGGGCTCCAGAGGAGGAGGCGCTTCCACCCATTGTAACCCAGTCGGATGATTTCATAAGGGAGATCGAGAAGAAAGTCGAGGAGTTCAGGAACACTCTTTACACGATGCTCAGCCAGGAGGGAAGAATTTCATTGAACTCCCTACTTGAAGGCAAACAGCCCTTGGAGATGGCCAGGACATTTATATTGATTCTCTTCCTCCTGTCTGAGCCGGGCTTCGACATTCTTTCCGAGGAGGGAAACTACTATATAGTGATGGAGAATGGTTTCCAGGGACTCGGAGTATAGGAAGAGGATTGAGGCAGCCCTCTCCGCATCTGGAAGACCGTTGACAATAAGGCAGTTAAAGTCGGCGGCAGGTGCCAGAAAGGTTGAGAAGGTTGAGAAAGCGTTGAGAGAGCTCGTTGAAGAGTATAGGGCTAGGGACACGAGCTTAGAAATAGTTGAGATAGGGCAGGGAAATTACATGTTAAGGGTTAAACCCGAGTACTCCGGCTTCGTTAAAAGAATAGGTGTTAAACCAATGATGAGTAGAGCCGTATTGAAAACGCTCACACTCATAGGTTTGAAACAGCCCATAGCTCAATCCAGAATTGTTAGCCTCAGGGGATCCCATGCATATAGGCAGATTAAGAGGCTGGTTGAAATGGGGTTGCTTGAAGCAAGCAGGGAGGGGAGGAGCAAGGTATTGAGGCTAACTCCAACCGGCTTAAGCATTTTCGGTGTGTGCAGCGATGATGAGCTTAAGCAAGCTTTAAGAGCACGGCTTCAAACAGGGCAAGCGTATGAGCAGAATAGAAATAATTCAAAACAGGTTGAGTAGAACAGGCATAGACCTGCTTGTTTTAAGGAATCAGGGAAACATAATCTATGCTGTCGACAGCGAGCAACCTGTTTCAGGAATGCTTCTGATACCTAAGAGCGGTGAAGCCAAGCTGCTTGTAACACCACTAGAAAGCGTTAACATGTCTTCCTCGTTGAATGAGGTTAGAGTTGTGAAGCTAGATAGGGGTGAAGGATATTTGCAGAGGCTTTTGAAAGAAAAACCAGTTGGTTTTAAGTATGTGGAGTTCGACACGTTAGAAATGCATGAAGCTTTGAGGCTTGAAAAAGAGCTCTGCGCCCTCTTGAAAACAGGCAGCAGGATAGTTAGGGAGATGCGGCTGGTTAAGGATTCTCGTGAAATAGATAGGGTTAAGAGGGCTGCTGAAATAGCGAGCCAAACTGTCAGCGAAATCACAAGCAGGCTGAGCGAGGGCACCACGGAAGTGGAGGTTGCCAGCGAATATGATGCCCAAATAGTTTTAAAGGGTGCTTTCAAACCCTCTTTCGAAACAATAGTGGCATTTGGAGAAAACACGTCCAACCCTCACGCAACGCCATCGGCGAGACTACTTAAGAGAGGCGATATCGTGCTGGTAGATGCGGGTGCGGACTATCTCAATTATAAAAGTGATTTGACTAGGACGATGGTTTTTGGAGAAAGGCTTGAGGGAAGCAAGGCGACGCGGATTATAGAGGCTGTCGAGGAATCTAAGAGGACTGCTGAGAGAAAGGCGTTTCCAGGCGTTAAGGCGTGCGAGATAGACAGGTCGGCCTATGAAGTATTAGAAGAGTACGGGCTAGGCAAGTATTTTGCACACAGCCTTGGACACGGGGTTGGAATAGATATTCATGAGCCACCTTCCATCTCTCCCTTTAGCAACGAGGAGCTTAAAGCAGGGAACATTATAACGATTGAGCCCGGGGTGTACATGCCTGGCGTCGGCGGGGTCAGGGTTGAAGACACTTACCTCATAACAGACTCCGGGGCATTAAAACTCACTAATTCCTCCTTTAGGTGAGCCTCTTCAGCCGCTTCCCTTAAAGCCTTCAAAGACCGAATCTCCTCTTCCTCCTCTGATACGTTCTTATTGCTCTAAGCAGGTCTATCCTCCTAAACTCAGGCCAATACACATCTATGAACGCTAGCTCACTGTATGCCGACTGCCAGAGGAGAAAGTTGCTGAGCCGCTCCTCTCCAGAGGTTCTTATTATTAGATCTGGATCAGGCTCAGGAAGATGAGCAGTGTAGAGCCTTTTAGAAATAGTTTCCTCATCTATGCTGCTCGGTTCCAAAAATCCTTCAGCAACTTCTCGAGCAATACTCTTAACGGCGTCTACGATTTCGGCCCTCCCGCCATATGCGAAGGCTATGTTCAAATAGTGTGAGGAATAGCCCTCTGTTTCCATCTCTATTTTCTTAACGTACTGCATGATCTCCTCGGGAATAAGTTCTCTCCTACCTATTACCTTTAGATGCGTCCCACTCTCGTGCAGAACCTTTTTGTCCATCATCTCGATAAGCTTGTCTTTGAAGAGCTTTAATATCAACTCGACTTCTTCACGTGGCCTTTTAAGGTTCTCGGTTGAGAAAACGTAGAGAGTTACTGTGTTGATGCCGAGATCATAGCACCATTTGAGAACCTCGCCGACCTTTTTCGCGCCGAAAACATGCCCCAAGTATCTTTCTAAGCCTTTTGATTCGGCCCACCTTCGGTTACCATCCATTATTATGCCTATGTGTTTCGGGGGCGGTAGCTGTCTAACCTGCCTTACGAGCGCCTTCTCGTAAAGCCATAGGGATAGCCTGTTTCTCGAAATTCTTGAAGCAATGCTTTCCACGATCCCTAGCATTAGGCTATCTTTGTTCTCTGGCTGATTTTAAGTATTTTCAGCGAGTAGAGAAGCCTCATCGTTAAGAAAACCATGACGTTTACCGCGAAAACAAGCACGAGGGTGAGAAGGCTGACGTGGAGGAGTATCCTAAGCTCGAACGAGGGGGTTGCTATAGCCAGCCCCAGTGTTCTAAGCATGGGGATAAGGGTCACTATGTTCGCGAGTATTGTTAGCGAGTCTTGAATGCTTGAAGCCGTTAAAGGATATTTTATTGCACCGCTCAAAAGTGTTATCGCAAAGCCGAAAAGCAGGACATCGATTGTCTGCGCGATGAACCTTCCGGTTCTAGCTATTAAGGTTTCATCTGGGAGAGACCCTGCGGAAAGCCCTGTGGAAAGGGCAAACAGGATTAGGGATATGCCTGTGGTTAGTAACAGTGTTTTAAGTATTAGGAATTGCGGAGGCATCTCGCCCCCAAAAACATGTTTAAGACCAGCTGAAACAAGCCTGTCTAGGTCAAATCCCTTCATCAAAACAGCTAAACCTATTATGCTCCAGAAGGCGGTTGAAACCTCCCTTATGGAGCCATAGTAGCTTAAGATAGTTAACGTAATTATGAGGATGCCTCCAAGCCCGAGGAACCATTTCTTAAACCTTTGATCCGAAAAAAGCATTTTCAAATATCTTCCGAATATTATGTAGGATGCCTCGATTGAACGGCTCTGCTTAACTACAACCCTTTTCACACCGGCAAGAGGCAGCTTCGCCCTTATGACGGGCTCAATGTCCTCTTCTCCAAACCCGTCTGTCACAACGTAGACCTCTGAGGGGTTGAAGGAGTTTGCGATGCGCGTTATCTCATCTATAGCCTTTCGGGATGCTTCAAGACCACCGTCCCTTACGCCGCCGATCACGCTGACCTCCGTCAAATAGCCTTTTTGAAAAAGCTCGTCGGAAAGCCTGATTGACGCGAACATAGCGTTTGAATCAGCCTCCTCAGGATCGACTAGAGCAAGCTTTTCAGCCGCTCTAAGCACGTTATCCCTCCCGATTATGGGGGTCTCTAACCCGGTCTTACTGCCCACATCGTCATCCATATCCACGCATATGATTAACGCCCTTTTAGCATTCTCTTCCAATGGGCTCTTTATTATGATTAAGCATTCTATAGTTAAAAAACTTTTGTATGTCCAAAAATTCTAAAAACGACTATAAACTATCCCAGTTAGGATTGACCACCCTGCGCCTCTATCATAGCCTTAAACTCTTCCCAGTCCAGCGACTCGCCGCGCTTAAGCTTCTCCTGAGCGTCAAGAGCAAGCTTGCTTCTAACAGCTTCCTCCATTTTTAAACGCTTAGCATGTTCCTCCTGCATCATGAGCACACGCCTCATTCTCGCCAAGTAGGATTTAGCATCTATCTCAACCATTTTCATGAAAAGTTCGTCCTTCTTCTTCTTAGCCTCATCTATCTCTGAATCAAGTTTAGCAAGCTCGTCCTTCTTTATTCTCTTATCCTCCAAAAGCTGTTTAATCTTAGCATGATAAAGATTAGAGGATTCGACAAGCTTAGCCTTCTCATTATTCTTCTCCATTATCATGGAGGTTTTTTCACCTATCTTCTTTTCGAAATCACCGATGTTCTTCTTCATGTTGACGACTGCTTCAACCTCGCGCAGAATCACCCTGGCTCTCTCGATCTCTTTAACAAGCTCAGCCTCCTCTTTAGGTTCTAAATGCTCCGTCGCAAGCCTCCATTCGAGCTTGGAGAGCTGCGCCCTAGCCTCCCTCTCACTTATCCTTATCTTCTTGGAACGGCTTTTTATGACTACTCTTTTACGCTCCATTTCCTCCTTAAGGTTTTTCTCTGAAGCCCTTAGCTGCTCTATATCACCCTTAATCTTCTTAATCTGATCGTTAAGCTCATTTCTCTTAGCAACATATTCATCAATCTGCTTGCTTATTGCTGCAATCTCGTCCCTTAACTGTCTTCTACGGGTTACGAGCTCTGTAAGCTTCTCCTTCTGTTTCTTAAGCTCTTTCTCAATCTCTCTAACATAAGCCCTTGTCTCAAGGCCCTCTGTTTCCTGGAAGGCGGGCAAATCGTTGAGGAACCTCAACAATGGTTTAATAAATATTTCCCATGCCCAGAAATAGTTTAAAAAGCCTGTTCGTGCGAGAATTCCTCGCCTGTACCGAGAATCCTTGTCACCTGAGAATAAACATCTACAAATCCCTCCATCGTGACGGCTGAAACAGGCAGAGGCTTATTTAGGCTGCTTAAGAGAGACAATGCTCTTGAAAGCTCTTGCCCAAGCTTCAGTTTCTCCCCCCTGTATGATTTAGTAATGGCCTCGTAGAGCTTCAAAGGGTTAGAATACCATTCTTCAATCCTCTTAACCACGCGGGGGTTAACTAAATCAACCTTGTTAATAACGTTAAGCTGAGGCATCGCGAGGGAAGCGTAAACAGAAATGCTTAGGTAGAGCGAGGCTAAGAAGCTCAATGGTTCAAGCATTAGTACGTAATCAAACAGGTATATTACCATCCTCGGACCCTTCAGGAATCTCTCAGAGAATGCTCTCCCAACTGGTCTAAAAGCGAAAAGCTCTATCTGGCCAGGAGTGTCGATGAGGGCAAGCTCATGACCCATTGCTTCAATCTCCCCACTTATCTCATGAACCTTCACAGCTATAAGGTCTGAAGCAACCGTCAGGGCACTATTAGGCCCGAGTCCAATATCCCTCATCAGCCTCTCCGTGTCAACGTATGTTCTAACGTCAAAACCAGCAGAATAGGGCAGGCTTATAACTCCTGGATCCAAGTTGATCCTTGCAACATCCACCCCCTTATCCTCCATCCATTGTGAGAAGTTTTTTACAAAGGTTGTCTTACCGCTTCCAGCAGTACCTATTAGGAAGACAGCTTTCATACGGCCAGCCTCCTAGTGAGCCTCGCCTTAACGCTCGCACCATGAAGAGGGAGGCCTTCTGCACTGCTTAGGGCCTCAACATGCCTGCTAACCGATTCCACATATTTCGCGGAAAAACCCTGATAGGAGACGAGTCTTAGGTAGTCTATTACAGTCACCCCGCCCCTTGCTTTCGCATACCCGGAGGTTGGAAGAATATGGTTGCTCCCAGAGGCATAATCCCCTACAGCCGGTGGCGAACATCCTCCTAGGAAAACCGTTCCCGCAACCGTCAGCTTACTAGCTATCTCCCTAGGATTCTTGACGTGCAGTGAAGCATGTTCCGGCGCCAACATGTTGCATTTCCCCACACCTTCATCGATGGAATTGACCAGATATAGGTTCAGCCTTGCTTTTAAAAGGCTCCTTTCCGAAATAATCCTGAACATTTTCTCAACGGATTTCGCTATTCGGTGTGAATCTGTGATGAGTGCTGTAAAAGCATCTGGCGAGTGCTCAGCCTGCGCAGCTAGGTCTAGCGCTATTAAACCAGGGTCTGCGCTCGAATCCGCGAGCACAACGAGCTCCGAAGGCCCGGCGGGAATATCTATCGAAACACCATAACTGCTCGCAATCATCTTCGCTATCATCACAAACTTGTTTCCTGGGCCGAATATCTTGTCAACCCTTGGAATGGACTCTGTACCGAAAGCAAAAGCACCCACCCCTGCAACCATGTTGCACCTGTAAACCCTTGTTAAACCCGTTAGCCTAGCAGCGTAAAGTATCGCTGGATTGACAGACCCGTCTGGCCTCGGGGGAGTTAAAACATGAATCTCCCTAACGCCAACTAAGACAGCCGGGTAAGCCGCCATGACTAACGTTGAAACGTAGGATGCTCTTCCACCCGGAACCAGAACACCAATTCTCTCAAGAGGGTATGGACGCAGGGAATACTCGAATCCTCTCCCCCGGAAGGCGATTGGCCGAAAAGCCCTCATCTGCAGCTTAACTACCTTCCTAACGTTTTTCATCAAAAAAAGGATTGCTTTCTTAACTTCAACCGTTATTCTCTCTTCAGCTTCTTTAAGCTCTTTCTCACTGACCATAAGCTGGCTCTTGGCAAGCCTGACATGGTCGAAAGGCTTGGGGCGAGAAGTGTAGTCTAAAAGCGCCTTGTCTCCCCTCTTCCTTACGTCAAGCATTATCTGCTCAACGTATTGTTTTTCCTCACCGCTGAAGCTAGAAAGCCTAAAACGATCAGCTAGATCAGTCATTCTCGTTAATAGACTCGGAAAACCCTAGGCTTTTAAAAATTACTCATAGCCCGGCTGAATGCTCCAGAGGTTCGAAAAGACATTTATCCAATCTGCTTAATCACTCATTTACATTTATTTCTGATGTTCAACCCATTTTAGGAATGAAAAGCAATTTGAACCAATGGAAAAAGGATGCTGAGCTACTCCTCTGCCGACTTCTCGTCAAGCCACCATTTAACAATTTCCCGCCTACGCTTCTTCCTCTTCTCCTCATCGCTTTCCATCACAGATTTCAGGAACCTTTCCTTGGTGGTCTTCAGCTCCTCCAACTCGTAAACTCTTCCACATGCCTTGCAAATATATATCTTAGTAGTGGGCTCGTATCTCAACTCTCCCCCGCATTCTGGACAATAGTAAGCAGGCAACGTTGAACAGAGGAAGAAGTAGACGTATAAACTTTTCGGGAAGCATGGGAATTTGCAGAGAAGTTAGGCTAGTAAGTATGGTTAAAACAATGGGGTCGCCGGGATTTGAACCCAGGTCGCCAGCGCCCCAGGCTGGTATCCTAGACCAAGCTGCCCGTTTCAACTCTAGACGACGACCCCCTTCTTCAAAGCTCTTCAACCGGTTTAAAAACTTTGTTTTCAGAAATTATTTTTTTCACTCGCTCTGCCGCCAGACTAGCTTTTTTTAAAGAATCTTGAAGCATGAGCCCCACCATCGTAATGGTTAACGGAAAACGGTGAGGGTGGGGGATGTCCTCACGGATATTTAGAATCAAGCAATACACGGAGGACGACCCTCACCGTTTCCCCGATAGAGGCCTAAGGAGCTTTATATAAAGTTTACTCGGAAAAAACCTGTTTAGCAATCTTTTTCGAACGTGTCTTCTTCAGAACCCTGAAGCCGCAATAGGGACATCTCACATCTCCTCTAAACTCCGACATTTCCTCCTCGCTTATAACCCTGTTGCAGGCTAAACACTGAAGTTCCGGCATCACTATGCGTTTCCCAGGGTTCCTTAAAAACATTACTTATTCACCCTACTCTCTCCCTCACCAATTTACATTCGCAATCCAAAATAAGCAGCATGGCAAGATAGTGTCCAGCATAGGCCTTGGAAGAAGCCTTAGGCAGGGAATCGATCCGGCTGAGAGTTGAAGAGTATGGAAAGATATGGATGCTTCTGAGAATGTTCATGGAAAGCGAGGACCCTTTGACTGTAATGGTAATAATATGGGGAGGGCCGGGAACCGGGAAAACAACCGTTGCGAGGAGGATTATGGATAATGCTAAACACGCTTGGAAAAACCTTGAACAGATCTATCTTGATCCTGAAGCCGCCGGGTGCCGGGGGTTATTCAGCGCTCTTCAACATGCGTGCGGCCTAAGAGGCTATTCTGGACTGGAAATACTCCGCCTTCTAAGGAACAGGTTTCTCATAGTGATCGACAACATTGAAAGTTTTTCGTCTGAAGATAAACATGTTTCTACAGTTTTAAGGATCAGTGAGGCTTTCCCTCGAGGGAGCTTTTTCATAATGTTGATCTTCAGATCAGATAGCATTCCGGTTGACATCAGCAGGGTTCCACCGCCCGCTTACACAATATACTTTAGGCCATATACTTCTGAGGAGATTCGCACTATTCTTATGGAATTTCTCAGGTGGCATGAAGGTTTCTCCGTGGATAAGCAGGCTTTGAACACTGTAAGCAGAATAGCAAGTTTTAGCGGAGATATCCGGCTCGCCCTAGAGATTCTAAAAACCTCTTTAAGCACTTCAAAGGATAAGCATGTTGATGAAAAACATGTTTTAAGGATTTCGAGAAAACTAGCCGATAATCCCTTAGAATACATGAATGCAAATCTTAGCGATGTTCATGAGAGAATGATTCTGAAAATTGTTTCAGAACATACTCCAAAAATACGTCTCAAAAATCTTTTTGAAGAATACAGGATCATCGCTAAGGAGAACGGGATTAAGCCCTTAGGATATACGCAGCTTTGGAAAAAAATAAGAATTCTTGAAAACAAGATGCTTTTGGATTTTAAAGTCTCAAGTTTTGAGGGTGGTAGGACAGGCGTAGTTTGGAGGAAGGATTTAAACTGGGCGATGAGATTATAAGCATGCTGGAAGAGATATCGAACTCTGTTAGCGGGTCAAGAATATTCTGGAGACTGCTGAGAAATGGCGAGATGAGTCTTTCTGAAATAATAAGACAGACTAATCTGAACCACAATGTTGTAAAGAAGAGGATCGGCAGGATGGTCGAAATGGGGCTGGTAAAGGAAAAGTCTTTCGGGAGGATCAGAATATACATGATAAACCAGGAGAACCAGAATATTCGTCTGTTGCTGGACTTGGTTAAGAAAACCTCTTGCGAGCCTCTCCAAGAATAACTGAGCTGTAAAGCTCTTTCAAATGCTGGTCAACCAGCCTGTTAAGCAGGCTCCTTCTGAAATCCTCGTTCTTAGAGAGGAACCGGAGGAGAGGGATTAAATCTCTTCTGAATGCAGCCCTGCCTACGTGAAGATCTTTCATGAAAAAGGATTCGAGCTCCCTGAAGTTTTTCTCGCGCTGAAACCTTTTAAACCTCTCCCTCATCCTGTTTGGAAACGAGAAACTAGCTCTGTTTTTCTGGGGGATAACGAGGAAAGCGCTGGCCAGCTTATTATAGAAGCAGGGCAAAAGCTTCCACATGGAGTTTTTCGATATTTGTTTAAAAAGAAAATCGGCTTCAGCAACACATCTCAAAGACTGGTATAGCGATTGTCTTGGCGAAACATGAGGAACGTTTTCAAAAACCCATTCGAACATGTCTTCAGGCTTCTCCTCCGATGAAGATAATGTTGTTAAAGCTTTTTCCAAGGTGGTGGCGAAAGCAACCGTCCTTAGTGTTTCAAATATGTTCCTCTCAACGTTCCTGTAAGACAGTATTTTATCCGCCTCGTCAAGATCCACGTCTTCACGGGAAGAATAAAGAAGCTCCAAGTCTTCTATCGCGGCCCTCATATCTCCCTCAGAGTGTTCTGCAATCACCATGAGAACCTCCTGCTTACACCTAACTCCTTCATTTCTGCAGATATCCCTAAGTCTTTTAACAATGCTTTGCACCCTTATCCGGTGCATCGGAATCATGTACACCCTGTCTCTTATTCTAAACAAGCTTGGAGACCAAGGATCGTTCGCAGCCATAACGATCGGTACTCTAGAGGTCTCTATTAGCTCAAGAATGAAACTTAAGGCTCCTGAGTCTTCTCTTGAAATACCATCTATTTCGTCGAAAAAAACCATCAGTCTGCTGCTGAAGAGGCTCCTATTAAAAGCAGCAGGCTTAATGACGTTCTCCAAGTAGTCCTCCCTCCTAGTGTCGCTTGCGTTCGTCTCTATCAGCCTGTAGCTGAGTGTGGAGGCTGCAACCTCGACGAGCACGGTTTTCCCAACGCCGGGTGGGCCGTGAAGCATAGCAGCCTTGCCGCGCTCATCCCATCTTTGAAGCCAGTCTATGAAATCCTTCTTAGCCGCGTCGTTTCCAACTATTTCGTCTAGAGTCCTCGGCTTATATTTCTCCACCCAGCTTAGCTTTGAACCACTCATTTCTGAAAGTCAGCCGTTAGAGCAGCCAATACGGTGCTTATCTGTATCTCAGCATCAGCACCCATCGACGCCCTGAAGTTGGCTTCCCCCAAGGCGTTAACAACCTGAAACCTCTTTCTCTCATCCATCTCAATAGACATCAGCTCGGTATTCATTTCTCTAAGAATGTCGTTTGCCGATAAACCGTCATCGTAGAGAAGCTTAGCCAGCCTCTTCCTTGCAGAGCCAAAATCTCCTTTCAAAGCCTCGTTAATCATCTCCCTTATTTCCCTAGGGTGCAGAACGCCCACAACCTGCAGGATACTCTCCTTAGTAAGCTTCTTGGAACCGCCTGATGCAGACTGAGCAATGTTTATCGCTTTCCTCATATCTCCTCTTGAAGCCTTAATTATTTCCTCCAACGCTTCCTCAGACCAGGAGACACCCTCTTTTTCAAGCACTCTTATTAAGCCCTCCCTTATATGCGTGGGGCTCAAAGGTGGAAACCGGAAGACCGCGCATCTAGATTGAATAGGCTCAATTATTCCCCACTGATAATTCGCCAAGAGGATAAACCTAGTCACAGAAGCATACCTCTCCATTATTCTCCTAAGGGCCTGTTGAGCATCCTGAGTCATGTTGTCGCTCTCATCCAGTATAAGTATTTTGAAAGGGACACCCGTTGAAGGCCGGCTTCTTGCAAAATCCTTGACTACCTCCCTTACCGTGTTTATACCCCTCTCGTCTGAAGCGTTAAGCTCCAGGAACCTTCCGGAAGCGGAACCCTGATACAGGTCGTTTACAAGAGCTAGTGCCGCAGTTGTTTTCCCAGTTCCAGGGGGGCCTACGAAAAGCATGTTAGGAACATTGCCTATTTTAATGAAGGATTTCAGCCTGCTCACAACCTCCTCCCTGTCGATTATTTCGTCGAGAGACCTGGGTCTATACTTCTCCACCCATAGGAGATCGGCTACGCTCATCGTTAGCGGAAATAGTGGTTGTTTAAAGTTAAATGTTTCGCTTACACGGTTAAACAAGGTTTGGCCAGCGTGGGCATAGAGTTGTTGGAATGGGTAATAAGCAGCGAGTTAAAGAGGATAAGGCTTGAGTACGGGCTAGAGGAGACTGTGGCGATTCCCCAGGTTGATTCGAAGAGCCTTAAACTACCTGGATTGGGGGAGCTCCCTATTGAGAGGGGAAGGGCCATAAGGGTTTCCAGGGGAATAGCGTGCCAGCTGGCGGATTCAGGCTTGGTGAGGCTGGGGGAGGAGCCTTTAACGCTGAAAGATGTTGCTGCGATGAGATGGCTTGAAGCCTCTGAGGAAGGACTCATCAAGCTGCCTGATTACTTTTACATAAGAGCTGCTAAACTTGCACAGACACATAGGGACGATAGGAAAACCGCAGTTCAAAACGATCTTCAAGAGATCATGGATATAAGGGTTCGGAAGATAATTAAACTAGTGTTTTTAAAGGATCCTCCCACAGGTCTTCTTGAAAAGCTTCAGCCAGAGGAGAAGTTCCTCTATAATCTTTTAAGGGAAGCTTTAAACGGGTGGCGACGGGGGTTAATGTATACGGATGAGTAGCGGAGTTAAAGCCAAGCCGCCTGTCGAGAGCCTGTTCCTAGACTTTATTCGTAATTTTAGAGATGAGAACGGTGAGAGAAAGTATTACGAGCAGATAGCGTCCCTACCGTCCTTAGGGGGAACCTCCATCGTCACAGATTTCCAAGACATGCTCTCCTACAGCAGGGAGATGGTTGAAGAGCTCATTGAAAACCCGTCTATCTTGGGAGAAATGAGCAGGGTAGCCCTCTCCATCCTAAGCAGCTTGGACAAGGATTATGCTTCAAAAATACAGGAGGTCTCAGTTAGGGTAAGAGGGCTTGGCAAAAAGATCTCAATAAGGGACATAAAGTCAAGCCTACTGGGTAGACTAGTTTGTTTCGAAGGAGTTGTAGTGAGAATATCTGAGATAAAAAGCATACTTTCGAAGGGTGTTTTCCGATGTAAGACGTGCGACAGGGTTTACGAGGAGCTTCAGACAGGAATGATCCTGAAGGCTCCTCGCTGCGAGGTGTGTGGGACGAGCAGGCTCGCAAACTTCGAGCTGCTTCAAGACCAGTCTAGGTTCATAGACTATCAGGAGATAAGGGTTCAGGAGAAGCCCGAGGATCTTCCAGCAGGAGTCATGCCTCACAGCATAAGCCTCAGGCTGACAGGAGATTTAACAGACAGGGTTAGGCCTGGCGACAGGGTCCAGATAACCGGTGTAGTGGTAGCCATGCCTGATAGACACCCTGTGAAGAACCTTCAGTACAGTACTTTCACCCTGTCGATTGAAGTCAACTACATAGAAGCATTAACTCAGGAGCTTGGAGAGGTTACTGTTAGCCCTGAGGAGGAGAAGAAGATTAGAGAGATGAGCAAAGACCCTTGGATATATCAAAAGCTGATAGGCTCCATAGCTCCTTCGATCTACGGTTTGGAGGAGGTTAAGGAGGCAATCCTTCTTCAAATGGTGGGCGGAGTCAGGAGAACATATCCTGACGGTGTTACTGTAAGGGGTGACATTAACCTGCTCCTAATAGGGGACCCTGGGACTGCTAAAAGCCAGCTTCTCAAATACGTTCAAAGGATAGCTCCGAGAGGACTGTATACTTCCGGTAGAGGTGTTACAGCAGCAGGCCTCACGGCCGCCGTTGTCAGGGACAGGACTGGAAGCTTCACGCTGGAGGCAGGAGCAGTTGTGCTTGCTGACAAGGGGATAGCTGCGATAGACGAGTTCGAGAAGATGAAGGCAGAGGACAGGGTTTCAATACACGAGGCAATGGAGCAGCAGACGGTTAGCGTAGCCAAGGGGGGAATAGTGGCGACTCTCAACGCGAGGACAGCGATACTTGCAGCGGCGAACCCGGTTTACGGCAGGTATGATGACAGTCTCAATTTCAGCGAGAACGTTGATCTTCCCTCGACGCTGCTTTCAAGATTCGACCTCTACTTCATAATAAAAGACAGGCCGGATAAGGAGGGGGACGCTAGGCTTTCAGACCATATTCTGCAGCTTCACATGGAGACCTATGATTACGGTGACCAGACTATACCTCCGGGCATGCTGAGAAAATACTTGGCTTACTGCAAGAAAATAACCCCGAAACTGTCAGCTGCGGCCACTGAAAGAATCAAAAACTTTTTCCTTCAGTTGAGAAGCAGCAGCCAGGAGGCGAATGCGCCGATACCCATAACTCCAAGACACTTGGAGTCTTTGATAAGGCTTAGCGTTGCAAGGGCCAGAGTCCTGTTGAAGGAAGAAGTTACTGTGGAGGATGCAGAAGCAGCAATAAGGCTGATGGACTATAGTCTGAGAACAGCCGGGCTGGACGTTTCATCAGGGAAAATAGACATAGACATCCTTATGACGGGCCGGTCTAGGAGCAGATGGGAGAAGATGCGAATAATTCTCAAGGAGATTGAGAACCTTGAGGCTGAGATCGGGAAAGCATCTTTAAGCGAGCTTAGAAGAAGGTGTGTAGATAAGAAGATTGAGCCGGATGAATTTTACAAGCTTATAGAGCAGATGAGGGAGCAGGGAGTGATCATGTTTCCGGATGAGGATACCGTTAGGAGAATAAAGCGTTGAGATGGAACTTGCAGAGCTGCCCCTAAGCAAGGAGGCTAAGGACGAACTTCTTAAGGCGGGTTTTAAAACTCTTTACCCACCGCAAGAACAGGCTGTTGAAGCAGGGCTGTTTAAAGGGGAAAACCTTCTGCTGGCTGTGCCCACAGCCTCCGGTAAAACGCTGGTGGCACAGCTGGCTGCTGTACATAAGCTTGAAAACGAGGGCGGTAAAACAGTATACCTGGTACCGCTAAGGGCAATCGCTTGGGAGAAATACGTTGATTTCAACATCCTCAGGAAGATTAAGGGTTTGAAAGGAAGCGTCAGGGTAGCCCTAGCAACCGGAGATTATGATTCGAAGGCGGAGGAACTTGCAGATTATGATGTGATCATTGCAACCTATGAAAAGTTCGACTCTATAATCAGGCATAGGCCCAGATGGATTGATGAAGTAAACCTCGTAATATTCGACGAGATCCATTACGTTGACTCTGAGGACCGTGGCCCAGGAATTGAAACCCTAGTATCCTTTACGAGAAGGATTCTTCCTAAAGCACAACTCATAGCTTTAAGCGCCACGGTTTCCAACGCCGACGAGGTTGCGAAATGGCTGGACGCTAAATGTGTTGTCTCAGACTGGAGGCCCGTCAGCCTGAGGGAAGGAGTTCTCTACGATTCGAAAATCATTTTTAACGATGGCAGTATTGTTGATTTAGGCGGGGATTTCGACGAACCCTTACACGTATTGCTCGCCCATTCTCTGAGAGAAGGAGGTCAAGCCCTCTTCTTTGTCGAAACAAGGAAGAAAACAGTATACTTGGCGAGGAAACTCTCCTCAGTATCTTACCTTCACCTTTCTGAGAGAGAAAGGGAGAGGCTTAGAGAGCTTGCTGCAGAGATAAGGGAGAACAGCGAGTCTACTATAATTGGGGAAGACCTTGCGAGCGTCGTTGAAAAAGGGGTTGCATTCCACCACGCAGGGTTAACAACATTCCAGCGTAGAACGATTGAGAAGGCTTTCAAAGAAAGGCTGTTGAAAGTCATTACGGCGACTCCCACGCTTGCAGCAGGCGTCAATCTTCCTGCAAGAGTTGTTTGCGTAACCTCAGTAAACAGGTTTGACCCTGAAACGCACGTCAGCAACATGATAACCGTTATGGAGTATAAGCAGATGGCGGGTAGAGCTGGGAGACCGAAATACGATAAGTTTGGTGAAGCAGTGATCTACGCTAGGAATGAGAATGACGTTGACTACCTTATCGCGAGATACGTTGACTCGACTGCTGAAAAAATAACCTCCAAGCTCGGCTTAGGAACATACTTCTCGACAGCGATACTGGCGTGCGTAGCCAGTAGGATAGCTACTGATGTTAAAGGCATGGTTGAAGTTTTCCGAAACACCCTCTACCATGTTCAGAAGGGGAAGGGGGTTTCAACCCGTTTAAAGCGGGTGCTTAAGATTCTCATGGAAGACGGGCTTATCTTTGAGAAGAATGGTTTTCTCGAGGCAACGCCTTTAGGTAGGAGAATATCGGAGCTGTATATCTCTCCCTCCACCGGAATAATGTTCCTCAACGGTTTGAAGAATAAGCCGCGCGTCTTCACCGAAGTAAGCGGGTTAAACCTCATATGTGCATCCCCAGATATGAGGCTGAAGTTCAGCGTAACCGGGTCTACCGAGAGCATTGTAGTGGATTTCGTAGGCAGGCATGAGGAAGAGCTTTACGTGGACACAGGGGATGTTGACCCGATGGAAACCTACAAGACGACGGCGGCTCTCTGGATGTGGATAAACGAGTATAGTGAAGACGATATCTACCTTAAGCTTGGCGTTGAACCAGGAGATCTTTACGCATGTAAGGAGACTGCTCAATGGCTAGCTTACTCGGCGAAGGAAATAGCCAGGCTGGTGAAGGATTTCGACGCTGTAAAAAGATTCGGTGAGCTTGAGGCGAGGATAGAGTATGGTGTCAAGCCTGAGCTCATCGAGCTAGCATCATGCCTGGAGGGGGTTGGAAGGGTTAGGGCGAGAAGGCTTTACAACCATGGTTTCAAAAAGGTTTCGGAAATAGCCTCTGCAAGCGTTGCGGAGCTTTCAAGAATACCCGGCATTGGTCAAAAACTTGCTTTAAACATTAAGAAGGAGGCGGGGGGGATGATACGTAGCGAAGAATGGGAGAGGAGGCGTAAGGAGGAGGGTGTTCAGACAAGCCTCAACGAATTCAGCGATTAATCAATAAAAAATGCTACCCGTCTTTAAAGAACCATAGAGGATGTCAAAAATATTGTCGCGTATTGTCAACGCCTTTTTAGAATTATGTTAAATAAACAGCCATAAACAATCCATTAGCAATGGATAACAGTAGGATTCTAGGCTTACCTGTTAAGGATGTTTACGACAGAGAAATAGGAACCTTGGTTGGCTTCGAAATAGACCCTAGGGGCATGCCCTCAAAGTTCTTCATAATGATGCCAAACGGTGGTTTCATAAAGGTGGACGGGGAGGCTGTGGAGGCTGGGAAAGACTATGTCCTGTTGAAAAACTTCTGGAAAATAAAGGCTGAGAGTCTGATAAGAGGCATTGAGATAACTAGGAGGAGGCTTGAGGCGCTTGAAAACCTGAGGCAGGAACACCAGATACCTACAAACATATATGATGAGCTTAAGGGAACATATTTAAAGGATATGAATGAGCTCAGCAACAAGGTTGTAGAATTATCTTCAGAGCTCAGCAAGATTCAGGAGGAGCTTAAAAACAGGTTGGACACACTTATGAGAGTTAGATCCATAAACAAGGTTCAGCTTTCAACAGGCGAGGTGGATGAGATAAGCTATAAGGCTGCTGAAACAATGCTGGAGACCAGCCTGGACATAACTCTTCTAGAGATAAAGGAGACGGAGTCGATAATGGCGAGGCTAAAAAACTTGAGGCAGAAGATGTCTCCAGAAGTAGTGACTCAACAGAGAGTAAGTAACTTCATAGAGCTGTTGAGAGCTATCAACAATGGTAACAGGCAGCGCGACGCAGACAGCCCGCTCGTAGTAAGGCTTCAAAACGTCATGCAAAACCAGCAGTAAGCTGAAAAACTGGGCAAAAAGAAATCCTATTTACTATTTCCATTAGGATTACACTCCCCCTAGACCGATGTAAACGGTGTCCTCCGCCTCAGCACCAGTACTGGCTAACGTCACCGGGACGCCTGTTTCATCCTGGATTTTTCGCAGAAAGCGCAAGCACTCGTCCGACAATTCCTCCCTCCTCCTAGCGTGGGAGCACTCTGGGAACAAGACATCCAGTTTTGTAACAGCTATTTGGGTTGCACTGTTTACGATGGCTGCACGTCTAGCCATCTGAAAATTAAATGGGGCGGCTCTTCTAAGCCTACCGGTTACAGTTCCCCTCTCAACAAAGCCCCTTTTCTCGGCTTCCTCCGGGGAGAGCTCCCCGTCAAGGGGGCCGTTGCCAACTCTAGTCACGAAGCTTTTCAAAACGAGAACCACCTCGTCAACCTTCTTTGGACCAACGCCGCATTCGCTGCACACCGCTGCAGCAGTAGTGTCCCTCCCAGTCACGTAAGGATATGTTCCATAGTAAAGGCTAAGGTAGAAGCCCTGTGTACCCTCAAGGTGGACGTTCTCCCCTCTGTCTAGTGCGGAGTTAACCTCCTCGGCAACGTCCGTAACGTAGCTCTTTAGGCTTGGAACATCTTTAACAAGCATAGCTCTCCTAGCAACCCTGTCGACCAGTGCTGGAGAAACACCCGTACCCGTTGTCCCTATGAACTCTCTGAAGAAACCGTTGTGCCTGTCAGCCTCGACATGTTTCTCCTCAATAACTGAGGCGTTACCATCTATGAAAACCCTTCCCTTAACACCGAGTAAACCAACCTCTTCTGTGAAAACCCTAGAGTCCACGTTTGCACCAGCACCTATCAGAAGCCTTGTCTCTGGAACTATGAACGAGCAGGGCACCAGCCTAAGCCTATAAGTTACGCCACGATATACTACGGTATGCCCCGCGTTAACGGAGCCCGCGCGAACAGTTATCTTCGGACGCTCCTTAAGCGCCAGGAAGGCGGCGATCTTCCCCTTTCCCTCGTCGCCGAAGAAACCCGACACGATGACCGTGAGCATTTTCCAGCAGCTCATCCCCCTATAAGCAGGGGGTATTAAGCTTTCCCCGGGAAAAGTTTAAGCAACCAGTTAACAATGATAATCGGGTTGACCGTGATTAAAGTTGGTTGCTGCGGCTATCCTGTCTCAATGCAGAAATATTTCTCCGAGTTCAGCCTAGTCGAGACCCAGTCGACCTTCTATAAGCTTCCAAGGGTGGAGACGGCTGAAAAATGGAGGGCTCAAGCCCCTGAGGGCTTTGAGTTCACTGTGAAAGTCTGGCAGGGGATAACGCATCTGCCTGACAGCCCGACTTGGAAAAGGAGCGGTTTAAGTAAGAACGAGCTTAAGGGTTATGGCGATTTCAACCCTTCGAGAAAAACCTTGGAAGCATGGCTTAGAACCCTGGAAATAGTTAAGAGGCTTGACGCCAAGATAGCCGTGTTCCAAACTCCCCCGAGCTTCACCCCTTCCCCGAAAAACATCGGCAACATTAGGAAATTCCTGGGGGAGATAGACAGGGGGGGAGTTAGACTGGCTTGGGAACCGCGGGGAGAATGGCTTGAGAGGAAAAGCGTGACGAAAAGCATTCTGGAGAAGCTTGACCTTACTCACGTGGTAGATCCTTTCTGGGATCAGCCTCTTACTAGAGGCGTGTACTACTTTAGGCTTCACGGGCTCGGGAAGCGCTATAATTATAAGTACGAGTATAGCCGTGAAGATTTGAAGAGGCTGAAAACGCTGATAGAGGGTCTTGAGGATGCTGAGGAAGTCTACGTGCTGTTCAACAACGTTAAGATGTTTGACTCGGCTAAGCTTTTTCTAACGCTTATTTAGAAAGCCAAGGAAAGGGGTTTATACATCTTTCTAAGAAAGAAGCGTATTCGGGATTTTCAACCGCATCCACAACGCTATCGCCCAAGCATACGGTGGATCTTAAGAGAGACTCAAGGATCTTTTCCGAAAAACCCTTCAAAGATTCGCTTGAAGAAAAGAATCTAGAAATAGCTTCCCCGACATCACTTACTTTAGGCTTAAGAACAGTCCACCATCTTCCGTTCCGCGGAAACGGGTGGATCAGCATCCTCTCGCTGCTCAAATAGGTTTCAACAAACCTGGGCACATTGCTGCTGAAGTACGGTGGACCCATGTGGAGTATGGCCGTCTTCTTCTCAGCCTCCTCCAGTATGAATAACAGAACAACATGCTTCTCCTCGTCGCTCCAAGCTCTATCCATCAATACCCCGAATTCGTTTTCCTCAAGAAAGCCGCTGAGCCTTGAAAGAAGCCTGTAGGCTTGGCCCCATAGAATATCCGGGATGCTCGTCCAAGCCGGTATCGTGATTGAAACGATGTTGAGCCCCCTGCTTCTCACAATCTCCTTAAGCTCCTCCCTAGACGTCCTGTAGACAGGGTAGAAAAACTCTATAGAAGGCTTCTCAAGCATCATGCGAGCAGCGTACTGTGCCATGCTTAGGCTCTCGCCACTAACCGCGGCGGCTACATTCCTAAGCTCGTCCACAGGATCTATGACGCATAGCAGGCTGCCCCTAGCCCTCCTAGCAAGCTCCTCCTCCCTATTCTCGTAGAGCCCACCAGGATCCAGTATAAGAGGAGGCTTAAAGTCCCTAAGTGCTTCCAGGGTTTTAACGAAGCCGCCGAAAGAGTATGCGAGGAGCTCAACTAGGAAGCCGCTGAACCCCCTCGTCTTTATCTCTGCACCGTAAACCCCTATTCCCTTGAAGAACCTTTTAAGGAGCCGAGCCTCATCCCTAAGCTCAAGGCTCAGCTTCTCCTTCACGAACTCCGTGTGGAAAACAGTCCTATCGGTTGCACTCTTGTAGAAACCTTTCTCAACCCTGTAGCATGGAACAATATCCACGTTGATATTATCCACCCTAACCGTTGCATACGGGTGCTCCGCAAACCGGAGCCTGCATTTCTCCGGTCCAAATATTTTTTTAACACTCTCTATCAGGGTTTCCCCCATTTCATCCTTCTTCCATTTAACGGGGAACCTTACGAAGATATCTGCATCCGTCTCGCCGCTAAGCCAAGTGTCCTTAGCAACGGATCCCTCTATGAGAACCTCGGCTTCAGGCTCAAACCTGTTAAACTCTTCCCTAAGCATTGAAACAGTTTTTGAAAGCATCCTGTTAACACGCTCCTCCTCCTCTAAACTGGGCTTAACCCTTCTCAGAGCCTCCTGGACAACCTCTTGAAGAGTATTCGGCATATATTATTGACACGGATGCCTGTTAATCAATTTTTTCCCAGAGGGTTTCGTATACTGGTCCCCGTGGCGTCAGGGTACTCTTCTTAAGCCTGAGCCTGCTTGTAGGAGTCTCTCCCATAAGGATATCCCCGTTACTCTTGATGAAAAGGATAAGCTTATCCATGTTTAAACGGCTCCTAACCCTTGCGATGGTCAAGTGTGGGGAGAACTGCTCGTTCATCCTGAAACCTATTTTGGACAAGGCTTTTGAAACCTGCTCAGCCCTTTCAACAAGCTCCTTACTCCCCCTCCCGATTCTCACGAAGACAACCCTGGGTTGTGAAACAGTTGGAAAAGCTCCAAGGCCCCTTAGCTCTATTTCAATCGGGCTGCCCTCAGCTTCGGAAAGTCTTTCACACATCGTGTTAACCATGCTTTCAGGAACCTCCCCTATGAAGAATAGTGTTAAGTGAAGAATATTCGTATCGACCAGCTTCAGGTCAGCCCCGGTTTCAACAAGCCTCCTCTGAACCTCAAGTATTCTCCGGCTTACATTCTCGTTTTCAACATCCATTGAAACGAATACTCTCACCATCCCAATGAAAACTGGGTAAGAATTTATATACCTTACCGTCACGTTTGAGACGCTTATTGAAGCGACTGATCCTTATCGCCGGAATGCCGGGCTCAGGTAAGACGACGGTTGCAAAGATTATCGGTAAACATGGTTTTACAGTAGTTTCCATGGGAGACGCTGTCCGGGAGGAGGCTGAAGCTCGCGGAGTAGGCGGAGACATAGTGTCGATGAGCAGGTTTATGGTTGAACTTAGGAGGGAACTGGGTAATGATGCTGTTGCCAAGCTTGTGCAGAGGAAGATTGAGAATTTAGGAGAGGAGTGTGCTGTGGTGGAAGGGGTGCGATCGTTGAGAGAAGTAGAATACTTTAATTCTGAAGGATATTCTGTAATTCTGGTTGGAGTATTGGCTCCAATAAGCCTTAGATACAGTAGGCTTTCCAAGAGAAACAGGCCCGACGACCCTAAGATGCTCAGGGAGCTTGAGGAGAGGGATAAGGTGGAGCTTTCAGTAGGGCTGGGGGAGGTGCTTGCTTTAAGCGACGTCTACGTAGTGAACGACGGAAGCCTGAAGAATCTTGCTGAAACAGTTGAAAGCAAGCTGAAGGAAATTCTCTCAAAAAATTTCGATAGATAGAAAGTCTTCAGCGATCCGAACGTCTTTGAAAAACCTACTAGCCTGTTCAAGCAGGATTAAAGCATCACCATACCTGGAGCTTACGTGAGTAAGTATGAGCTTCTTGACGCGTGCAGCAGCAGCCAGCTTTGCAGCCTCAACACAGGTCGAGTGTTGAAGACTACCCGCCTCGCTACTCATGCTTTCGTCGAAAGTAGCCTCGTGAATAAGAATATCAGCATTCATGCAGAATTCCTCGAAGCCGGGAGTATTCCCCATGTCACCCGTGTAAACGATCTTAACCCCTGGGCGAGAGGGTTCAACAACATCCTCAGGCCTAATAATCCTACCGTCCTCAAGCGTTACCGGCTTACCCTTAACCAGCATGCTCCTCAAGGGCCCAGGCTTGACACCTAGCTCCTCAGCCTTCTCAACATTGAACCTGCCAGGCCTATCATCCTCCTTGAAACAGTAAGCATAGGATTCAACAGAATGCCTGACATCATGCGAATAAACCTTATACTTCCTTCCGGAGGCGACTAGACCGTTCTCAACCCCCTTGATGCTGATCTGGAAAATAGGCTGGTAGAATATCATCGGCAGGCAGGATTCGATGAACGATTTAAGCCCTTTCGGACCATATATGTTGAGAGGCCTCCTCCTGTTTTGAAGAGTCATCGTCATAAGCAGCCCCGGAAGCCCCAGAACATGATCCCCATGCATATGCGTTATGAATATGTTTGATATTTTTTCGAAGCTGAGGCCGGCGCTCATCAACTGTCTCTGAGCACCCTCCCCGCAGTCGAAGAGCAGCACCTCCCCCCTCCACCAGAGAGCTATGCAAGGGTGACTCCTGCTGACGGTTGGGACTGCGGCAGAAGTCCCCAGAAATAGCAGTCTTCCGAACGGCTGGCGCTTCTTCAACACGTTTTATTAATAGCCTCGCGAAATATAACGTTTAACTCCGTAAAGTTTATAGCAGATCTTCAAGCAGTTGTATAGAGTAAGGGGAAGGAGGGGTGGGAATAAGGTTTAGCATCATTCTGATTCCCATTATTATCGCTTCAGCTACAGCAATCCTCTTTTTGACTTAGAAACCCTAGCTCTCAAAACCCTAACTACTTCAGCTGGTTGGAGGAGAATGGGATTTTGAGGCTTAAATATAAGTTTATCATGGGTCTTATTGAAATTGAGCCTGGGGAAATTCTGGAGCTAGCGCGCGCTACACTCGCTGGACGCAACGCATCTCTGAACTTAGAAATAGAGAGAAGCGGGAACACCTACGCTTTGAACTTTACAATCTACGTTGTAGGCCACTCCGTTTATAGTGGGGATGGGAAGAGAGTCTTTAGAAGACCTGCCATCTTCAAATACGATGCGAGCACTGAAAGGTTCTACCGGCAGGGGAGGGATGCGGGTGTTTTGCTACCATTTTCCCAACCCGTGGAGGACAAGATTATTCTTTTTAACGCTGAGTTCATCCCGCTTGGGGTTATTGAGCCGAAGCAGTTACCCGCCGCCTTCCCCAGTATAGGCATCTAAGGTCTTCGATTTTTGTCTATCTTAAGGAAGGCAAGGTATGTATACCAGAGCTTAATCGAACATGGTGGGTAAGTGAGCTTTCCGCTGAGCCTCCGATATGGAGCATGTATTAAGCTCTTTCTAAGTCTGCGGGCAACGATACGCTGGAGATAATATACTACTGTAACAACACTATATGGAGCATGCCCAGCGTATTCATCGAAAGAAACACTGGAATCATAACGAGCATGAGAATACCTGGGTTCCTTAGAACATTGAATAATACTAGGATTACAGTAAATGAATAAACAGATGACGTACTTCCATTAACACCATTATCCTACTTTCTTGGGCTAGAAGAAGAGGTTCTCCCAGAGCTGGTAGACGTAGAGTTCATTCCATGAGAGCTAGCAGCAACTTCCTTGTCAGATTAGAGTGAACCTCTATGAGAAACTTTTCCCTAAGCTCAAAACCGTTCAGCTCCAAAATTCTTTCAACAGGCAGCCTGCTGGGAGCCAGGAAGACAATCCATCCTTTAGCCCTGAGAATCCTCGAGGCTTCCCTTATGAAGTCCTCATAGAGCCTTAGAGGCTCGAAACCATGTGTCGAAGCCCTCCTCCCGTAGGGCGGGTCCGTAACCACAGCGTCGGCACGTCTAAAAGGCATGTGTCTAGCATCCCCCAAGACTTGGAAGACGAGTGTCTGAAACCACCTGTAGTTTCTATGGGAAGAATAGGCCATCGAAGGATCAACATCCAGCCCTATTGGGTAGGCTTGCAGCTCATGCGCCTCCACCAGAACCGTCCCGGTTCCGGAGAACGGATCCACCGCCACACTACCCTCCCTAACCCTGGCGAGGTTCAGCATCGCTCTTGCAAGCTCAGCCTTAAGGCTTGAAGGATGGAAGAAAGGTTTCCTGCCGCCGCTCCTAGTCATTATGCTCCTCCTAGCACTGTTGCAAACCCTCCTGCCCAAGATTAGGAAGCCGTTTGAAGACACGACCTCCAAAATGTTCTCAGGATTCTCTAAGTCGACGGTAATGCCAGGGGTTTTAGAAGCCCTCCTGTTCAACCCTGTTTCAAGAGCAAAAGCGTCCTCCGGGGAAATACTGCCCCTTATCCTCCTGACCCTGAACGCAACGCTCCCGTTTAAACCCGCCCTCAATACTGCGGTAACCATTTCATCGCAGGAAACCCCTTGTTTGAAAACACCTATCTCCTCACACAGGAAGTGTGATAAACCCAGTCTTTTGAAGGCTTTCGAAGCAGGCTCTAACGGGGCGGTGAACCTGTAGACCTGTGTTAAGCCCTCTATGATAATCCGGGGAACATTCTCAGCCTCGAAGACTGCTTCGATCTCAGCAGCGGGAAGCCTATCGTGCTCGCCTGATAAGACTGCGAACAGCCGTGTCCAAGCTGGTTTAGCACTCAGAGCCAGCCCTTCTCCCTGAGTGTTCTAACCACGTCTCCCGCCACGGAAATGTTTGAATACTGGGTTTCAACCGTGTCTGAGGAAAGCACGCTTGAAGCACCGGCATTAACAATCCTCTCGTAAGCATTGCCTATGAAAAGACCGTGGACACATGCCACGGATATTTGGGAGGCACCCTTGCTCTTAAGCAGTTTTATGGATTCGATGATCGTCCCCCCAGTGCTTATAATGTCGTCTATGATGATAGTCTTCCTACTAGACGGGTTGAGCTCACCCTCAGTAGAGGAGACGCAGCCGGTCTCCTTATTTCTTGTTTTCTCAACCCATCCAACCCCGCCTCCAATAATGCTTGCAAGCTTCTTAGCCCTTAGAGTAGCATTCTTATCGGGTGCAACCACGTAGGCTTTTTCAAACCCGTTTTTCAAATAATACTCTGCGAAAGACATAGTGGTCTCTATCAGAACACTGTTTCTAAAGCCTTTAACAGCAGCATCGCTGTGAACCTCGACGAGCGCTACCCTGTCTGCCCCAGCAGCCTCGATAAGCCTGGCAACAAGGTGAGCTGAAACAGGCTCCCCGGAGAGGAACATCTTGTCCTGGCGAGCATAAGCCATGTAGGGAATCAAGACTGATGCTTCCCGGCCGCCGTTCATCTTGAAAGCGGATATAAGCTGGAGGAGGAGCATCAGGTTCCTGTCTTGAGGCGGAGACAGAGACTGTATTATTAAAGCGTCAACCCCAGTAACATCTTCAAGCAGCCTAACGTACAACTCCCCGTCCGGAAACTGTTTGAAGTAGAAAAGAATCTTCTCCAAGCCCGCTAAGGAACATATTTTCTCACCCAGCCCTGTGCTCGCTGGCCCCACTATGGTTTTCAAGCTCGAAAAAGCTCTTGAAACAGGCTTTTTAAACCCTTCGAAACCGTGAAACACGTCTTAATCGACTCATAATGCTGATAAAAGCTTCGACGGAAGTCTAGAACGTTTAAACCAATTGTTATGATTTAACATGTACCGGGATAATCACAATCCGTAGCCTAGAGAAAAAGAAAATTGAAATTAAAACTTAAGATCATAAGGTGAAGCACAGGCAGATCTAATCCCCCAATGGAAGAAGCAGCCCCCTCTGAAAACAGCCCTCGGAGAAGAAACCCTTTCAAACCGCCTCTTAGAAAATCAAAATCCTATTACTCCCAGCCGACAAACAGGCACCGGCCTGACTATTGCCTAAAGCAAGACGATTACTGAAACTCACAGGATAGCGTGAATGAGAATAAGCAACAATCCTGCGATCTTCCTCCAGGACTCATGGCTAAGAACTAATCGTTTACAGCATGCGCAAGCTGAAAATTGAGCTTGCAGTCGGCAAAAGTTTAAATAATGTTTTTCCTACTGTGCCAGCCCGATGCTTAACAACTAACCATTTTACTCATCATCTCTCCTCAATAAATCTTCAAACCATTAATAGAGTTGAAACTAAGAACATTACGGATAGGAATGGCCAAAAAGCCTCGAATACCGGGGAAACTATAGAAAACATACTGTAACAAAATTTGTTTACTGTCTCTAAATTTATATAGTGCGCGCTATATGTTAGCATCTGAATGAGGATGGGGAGCAGAAGGCGTGTTGAAACCTCAACGGGCATCGTTGCTTCCACCAGCGCTAGGAAAGTAGCCTTCATAGGAATGATGGGGGCTTTAAGCAATATTCTGTTTCTGGTTTCGATAACTGTTTTAAACTGGGGTCAGGTTGCTCTCGACCTGTCTCACATGGGTACTCTGATAGCAGGCTTCTTCGGAGGCCCTTTGGCAGGCTCGGCCGTCGGAGTTATCGCCGGCCTTGGAGGCGGGTTATACTTCGGCTCGACGAGCGGATTAGTATGGTTGTTCCTACCGGGCTTCATCGTTGGCAAGATGCTTACAGGCCTGACTGTTGGCTTGCTTAGCCGGAGCCTCAGGATCATGGAGAGAAGAAGAAAAGGCTTACTAACTATTTTTTCCACACTCCTCGGATATGTTCCGGAATGCCTTTTCACAGTATTCTTCTTCCTGGTTATTATCCCCCTCTTCGCCCCCCCGGCGGCTGCAGGCTTTCTAGTAACCCTCCTCATACCCATACTTGCTAAAGCCTGGATTGAAATGGGGTTGATGGGTTTCTACATGGCTGCTCTAGTTGGGAACCAGGGTTTCACCAGCATGGTTATCAGGCTCTGGTCTTGACGTATACAGGCATCAGTAAACAATTTAAACCCGCCTGTTCACGCTTAAACCATGGTTGAGCTAGACGCTTCAAAGCTTCCGGGGGAATCTCTCAGGGAGCTGAGGGACTTCCTCAGCAGGAAGCTGTCCGTTAAGGTTGAGGAGAGCTCTGGAAAGATTGTGGTTGAAAAAGTTTCAAACACTAGGCTGAGGAAGGCGGTGAGATGGTTTCTAAGCAGGAAGAATCTGAGCGGGGAATACAGGGTTTTATCCGACAGGAAGGCTAAGACTCTTACTGTAAGGAAAATAAAGAAGGATTAAAGCCGGTAGGTCGAGAAGAGGGATCTCTCGGAGATTTCACCCGCGAAATTATGCAGCATCAGCTTCTTAACAGTCTCATCGTCGAAACCATGGCCCAGGAGCCACCCGAGCTTAACATATGCCACTTCGCTCAGCATGTCTTCACAGTAAACTACGCCCAGCTTCATCATTATCCGCGCATTCCTGTAAACGTATGGGTCAACTCTGCCGAAAACGCATTGAGAAGCCATGGCTATAATCACGCCCTCCTCTAACCCTCTTCTCACGCTCCCCACCCAGGAGAGTCTTCCATCTAACGGTTCTGTTGGAACATGGCCCATTCCTGTTCCCTCTATCACAATACCCCTGTAATCCTTGTCCACCAGGAAATCAATAATCTCAGGGTCTGAGCCGGGATACGCTTTAACCAGCGCAGTCTTAGGCTCGAAAGCATCGTCAACAGTAGGAGGCTCCGTGCCCCTGGGCCTGAACTCTTTCTCAACCATCTCGATCCTTCCATCCGGCCAGACACGGGCCAATGGCGGCGTGTTCACCGGTTTGAAAGCATCCCTCCTCGTAGAGTGCATCTTTCTCACCCTCGTACCCCTTATCACGTTGTTGAAAGTATCCCCGGACTCAGCGTGCATGCATGCAACCACCTCCCCCAGGTTCATCCTGGTGGCCGCGTGAAGCCCGCAGATTATGTTTATATCCGAGTCCCTGGAACCCCTGTCACTGGATCTCTGCGAACCTATGAGCACGACTGGAGCGTTCAAACCCCTAAGCATGAAGGAGAGGGCTGCTGAAGAATAGTGCATCGTGTCGGTCCCGTGTAGAATTAGAACTCCAGCGTCACCCTCAGCTAGGCTTTCAGCAGCCCTCCTAGCCATGGTGGACCATTCCCTGTGAGTCATGTCTTCCGACGCTAGGCTGAATAGTCTTTCAACCCTTCTCAAGTAGGCTGTTTTCAAAACCTCCGGAACATTGTAGAATACTTCTTCAGGCGTGAAAAGCATTGAGACTCCTCCAGTATAATAGTCTATTCTAGCGCTTATTGTTCCGCCCGTGGAAAATATTGAAACCGGTGGAAGCGTCTTGTCTTGCTCAACCTTCTCCAAAGCCTTAAACCTTCCGAGTTCAACTGATCCCTCGAGCTTAACTATCTCGCCGTCGTCAAGCCTGAATCCAACGTTGTAACCGTTGTCAAGCTTTATGACGAGAACACTCCCGTCTCCAAAGTCCACCTCCTCCCGGGGAAGGAGAATGCCTTCCACGATAAGCTTGCCCCGTTTAAGCATAATCCTGTCACCCGGCTTAACGCCTTTCTCGGAAAGAGCTTTCTCAACCTCTTTAGAATAAGGCATTTTCACTCCAGCCTCCTCTTAACCTCCTCCATTAGAATCCTGTAGATCGTTGAGCCCTCTGCAACCCCCCTGAATTTCTCCATCATCCTGCCCATTAACAGTTTAACCGAGTCGACACCCTTCTCCTTAACGTAGGAAATGTTCTCATCCACGAGGCGTTTAGCCTCAGCCCTTAAATCCTCCTCCCCAACCCTTCTACGCCTAAGCTCCTCGTAAACCTCCCCTAGGCTCATATGCTTATAGGCGAAAAGCGTCAGGGCGTCCTGAATCATTTCCCTAGGCAGGTCGCCCGGGAAGGTTCTGAGCACTGTTATAAGCTCCTCGTCGCTGAATTCTCTCCCACCCTCCCTCCTAACGTATGGTAGAGTGTTTAGCAGGAACGAGGCTATAGCTACAGGCGGGAGCCCCGAGGCCTGGAGGGATTTTTCGAAGACGGAAAGATGGTGTGACCTAACCAGCTGCTGCGCCATGTGGCTGCTTAAACCGAGCGCCTCAAGCTCCTTAACCTTCTCCCGAGGCTTCTTAGGAAGCATTATCCTTATTCTCTCAAGCCTCTCTCTGGAGACAGGGATCGGCGGAATATCTGTCTCAGGATACATTCTCGCAGAGCCTGGGAGGGGCCTAAGGTAGTCAGTGTTACCGTCTTCAAGAGCCCTTCTAGTCTCCGAAGACACGCCTTCGAAAGCTTTAAGCAGCCTGCTGTAAACAGCCTTCAAAGCAGCCTTAACCCTTCCGGGTTCTCCGACTACGAGCACCGCAGCGTCTTCGCTGGAGAGGTTGAGAACCCCGTATGCCTCCTTGAGTTCTTCCTCGGATATTCCGTACCCCGGCAGCTCGTCCGTGTGAATTATGCCTTGCAACCCACCCCAGACCCTAGCGTAGTCAGCCAGCTCGGTTCCGAACCTCCTACCGGGCTGAAGCTCCATTCCGAGCAGGCCCTTGAAACCAGGCGCCTTCAAACCGTAGACAACCTCCCCTCTTGAAAGAGCCTTCGATATTAGTTTGGAACGGGTTTCCCTGAAGATGCTCGTCAGGTCTACAGGATTATAGGTGAGGCTTTCAGGAGAGCACCTCTCCCTCAAAACGTCTCTGAGACTAAGCAGGTTGTTCTGCCTCAAAACTTCTCTCTCAACAATCTCCGGAATCAGCTTGAGATTCTGGACACCCTTAATCTCCTGCCTAGCGCCGCCCTCAATACTTATGTTCAGATCCTGCCTAATGGTGCCAAGCCCCCTCATAACTTTCCCAGTCATCCTTAAGGCCAGTCCGACTTCCTCAGCGGTCTCAAGAGCCTGCGACGGGCTCTTAATATCCGGTTCAGTAGCGATTTCGACAAGAGGGATCCCCAGCCTGTCGAGCCTATACTCCGCGGCTTCCCTGCCGCTTTCAACTATGAAGGCAGACTCCTCCTCTAGGCAGAGGCTCTTCAGCCTAACCGGGCCCTCGCTCGTCTCTACGACAGAATCGTCATTCCCTAATGCCACCAGCAGTGTTCTCTGGAAGCCTGAAGTATTGCTACCGTCTATAACGGTCTTCCTCATCACCCGAGCCTCGTCGACAACAGTCATGTTGAAGTAAAGAGCTATCTCCAGCGCCGCGTCGAGAATCTCATCGTCAATAAGATGGGGAGGCTCCTCGTCCAGCTCAACGAGGCAGTTGAACGAGTCGTCAACATGATAGGTGAACAACCTGCTTCTAGAGGCTTCAGCAAGCGCGGCAGGGTCCAGCTCCCCCAGCTCGCTCGCAGAAGCCCTAAGCCTCCTCAATACTTTCCCCGAGGCTTCCCCGGAGGATGTGGAGGGACAGCTGCAGAAAAGCTTGTGGAATGCTAGACGCTGGTGAAACTCTAAGCCTACTTTCAGAGAGCCCAACACGGGCTAGAATGCTTATGGAGGTATTTTAACCTTAGCACGCAGTATTCACAGATTTTTAACCATGTAGGTGCCGTCGAAAAAGTAGCCAAGCCTCCTGTAGTATTCTCTTACTCCAACAGCGGATATAACAAGCATCTTACGGGCGCCTTGCTCCCTAGCCAGCTTCTCGGCTTCAGCCATAAGCCTTGCACCCAGGCCCCTATGCTGCCATGATTCACTGCTTCTAGCTTTAAGCGGCAGAGCCCTTCCAAGGGCCTTCAGCTCCCTAACTATCATTGTGCAAGCCTCCTTGACCTCGGCCCTATGAGCCTTTGCAGAGGGCTCTCTGAGCCTCAGGTAGGCTAGGAGAACATCGTTCTCAACATCCTCGAAGCTGAGGAAGTACTCGACTCCTTCTGAAGCACTATATCTTCTCACTACGAGCTCGACCTTCTCAGGGTCTACCCCAGTCTTCGCGAACCCTGCTTCCCTGCATCTTATGCAGCGGCACCTAGCCCCCTTTGATTCGAGAACCCTGTGGGCGAGCTCTCTAAGGTTGCTCTTCTTAACGCCTGCGGCAATAGCGTATGCAGGAATATCTCTCTGAACCCTCATAACCCTTACCCACGGCGGAGTAAACTCGAGAACCCTGGCAACAAGCTGAGCAGCCTCCTCGTCGCCAAGCGGACTGTATTCCCCCCTGGCCCAGGCCTCGTAGAGCCCAGTGCCCTCAACAACTAGCGTAGGGTAGATCTTAATCATATCCGGCCTAAACCTTTCGTCGAGAAAGAGCGTTTTGAAATCTTCAATCGATTCTTCAAAGCTGAGACCCGGTAGCCCAGGCATCATGTGTGCAACGACCTTCAGGCCAGCATCCTTAGCAACCCTAAACGCTTGAACAACATCCTCAACACTATGCCCCCTTTTCACAAGACTCAGAACCCCGTCCCTAAGCGTTTGAACACCTATTTCAACCCTTGTAACACCCATTTTAAGCATCGCATCCACATGCCCCTCCCTGCAGTAGTCAGGCCTTGTCTCAACAGTCAAGCCTACGCACCTTACTCTCGAGGACTCGTTGAGCCTGTGAGCCTCCTCCAAGGAGGCTGACGGCCCACCGTTTAAAGCGTCGAAACAACCTTTAACAAAAGCCTCCTGGTATTCCAAGGGGGCGGCGGGAAACGTTCCACCCATCACTATCAGCTCAGCCTTCTGCACAGAATGCCCAGCAGCCTCAAGCTGCCTAATCCTCTGGGAAACCTGTTTGAAAGCATCGTAATCGTTCTGAATAGCCCTCATCGCAGCCGGCTCAAGACCAGTATAGCTCTGAGGAGTATTCCTAGAGGGGCCTCCTGGACAGTAGAAGCATCTCCCATGCGGGCAGGGCATCGGCATAGTCATCGCCGCGATAACAACCACGCCCGAGAAACTCCTTGAAGGCTTAACCATCAGAACACTCTTAAGCCTCTCCCTAAGGCTTTCTGGCGCGCTGGTAAGAATATCGCTGTTAGAAGGCACTTTGATGAGTCTGAATTTTGATGAAATGCTTAGCTTAACCCTGTGAACCATCCGCCTATCAACAATATTATCTGAAACGAGAATTCTAGCAATCTCTCTGCAAGCCGCCCAGTAATCCTCCGACTTTGTGACGCCTTTCTCTGCCCCCATCGCTTTGGCCCTTTATTTGCTACACATCTACCTAAAGCTATTAAATTTGTCTAACACCATTCCGGTGAAAATAACTCTTAGAATTAGCTTTCTGCAGCATACAACATGCTATGTGAAATGAGCAAGAAAAGAAGCGAGCACAACACGGCAATTTCGATGGGCCCTTTTCATAGCGTCCTCTACACATGGTTTGTGCTAGGCTTCATCGTTCCACATGCTAACTAATTTCCCTCTACTGGCTCCACAGTAAGGATTAAACCTTCTTTGGCAACGATCCTCACCTTTTGGCCGGGTTTAATATCTGTATGTGAACGAGCCTTCCAATACTCGCCATGAAACCGAACAAACCCTTCCTTATCTGGGCCGACTTCATCTATCGTTACGGCGACTTCCCCGATGAACTTAAGAACGGCAGGCTTCCTTTTCGCCATTCTAAACACCTTATATAGAACTATCATCGAAAATGCTCCAACGATGCTTATTAGAGCGAGGATCACGAGCATGAAAAACCAATACCACTGCGGGGAAATTAGCCAACGCACGGGGTCGAACCGGAGCAGGAGCAGCGACCCTATTAATATACAGAGGACTCCGGCCGGACCGATGAATTGGAGCCCTGGTTCCCGCATCTCCACGTATATCAGAATCCCCCCTAAAATTAGGAGAATTGCTACAAACATATCGACGTAGAATCCCAACCCAATTAAACCCAAAATTAGAAGGATGCCCCCTATGATCTCCCCTTCGAACCCGATTGTTAAGAAGCCAAAAATAAGTCCCCAAAAGCCGAGGATAAACAGGATATACGCGATCGTGGGGTCGGAGATGATCCGTAAAAACCTTACGCGTATGCTTGAACCATAATAATGTATCTCCGCGTTTTCGGTTTGGATTACAACCCGTCCCCTTCCTTCCACCTCAACGTTCATTCCATCGACGTTCAACAACAATTCATCGATAGTGGAAGCCACGACCTCTATAACGTTTAGGTTTTTCGCATCCTCCGCTCCTATGTTGCGATTTCTTATGACAAATTCTTCAGCGATCGTCCTATTCCTGCCACGCATACCTGCCCTCTGAACCAAAAATTCCTTGAGGGCATTGACAAGCTTTGGGTCATCAACCAATTCCCCGGAGGGATATGTTCGAGGTTGACAGGACCCGATGACGGAGTAAGGGGCCATGGCGGCCACATGAGAAGAAAGCACAATGAATGTGCCTGCAGACCACGCCGTAGCCCCTTTCGGGTACACGAATGAAACGACCGGAATCGACGATTGCTCGATGAGCCTGACGATACCGTATGTTGCGTCCCATAGACCACCCGGGGTCTCTAGAAGAAGCACGATGGCCTTTGCGCCCGTTTTTTGGGCCTCATCCAATCCCTCTTTAACCAAATCCAACGCAGCGGCATTGATTACGCCGTCAAGCCGGATAACCACAACCGACCTACTCTCCGAACCGGCAGAGGAGGAAACTTCCAACAATAATGGAACGAGGAGGAAAAGAAAGACTAACGAATTTCTGCGTGGGATCATTACCTCTTAGCCTGTTCTCCACTTTCGGTGGTTGCACGCGTCATGGCAACTATGTTTCCCAGTTCCCGTAAGTCAGTCGTAGAAGTGACCACTATGAGGTTCTTTTCCCGTGAGATCTCTGCAAGCGTTTGGAGCTCTCTGAGCTTAAGGGCTATTGGATTTCTTTCATAAAGCTTAGCGGCCTCTGTCATCTTCTCCGCCGCCATATATTCCCCTTCGGCCACGATTATCCTCGACCTCCTCTCCCTCTCAGCCTCGGCTTGTTTCGCGATCGCCCTCTGCATCTCAACCGGAAGGATGATGTCGCTTATTACGACAGCACTGACCTTTATCCCCCAAGGATCGGTCATTTCATCCAACTCCCGTTGAATTTGCTTTGTGAGCTCAGGGGTCTTCGTCAACAAATCATCAAGCTCTGCGTGGCCTAGGACATCCCGCAATACGGTTTTTGCCAAGTTTTGAGTGGCTTGAACGTAATTCGCCACTTCGCAGACGGCCTTAACGGGGTCGATCACGCGATAATACACGAAGGAGTCCACATCGCATCTTATGTTGTCTTTCGTGATCACCGCTATCTTACGCGCATCGTATGTTACGGTTCTCAAGCCGACGACTTGCATTCTATCGAATCCCGGTATGATGAAAAACAGCCCAGGACCCTTGGCGCCAACGAGACGCCCAAGCCTGAAAATGACCCCCCTTTCATATTCCCTCACTATCTTGATGGAGGATGCCAGGATGGAGATCACGGTGATCAAAACGACTAGGACGGCAATTAGAGTCTCTATCACCGTATCACCACCACCCGACATGATATAACATCCTGCTTATAAAAAGTTATCTTCAATCAGCATGCTAAGTCCCATAAAAAACAGTCGCCTGAGGTCTGAGGGAAAACGCTAGGGAGCAATTTGGACGACCTTGCGCGCGCTACGTGCAAAAATAGGTTTACCCAACATTACCTGCCAAAATACTGAAAAACCGTGCGAAATCAAAAGAGTCATCTACCGAAACAATGCAGAGAATAATCCTGCGACAAATCGAAGAGGGAGCCCCTAACCCCATATGAGGCTTCCCGTTTCACCCCATAACTCCAGCTACGAGAATCCGAAGAGTAAGCACCCCTGAGTAGAACCACTCCAGCGAGACCCTGAGGCTGTTTAAAAATCATCAGGTGAAAAGGCTCACACATCATAATGGTGAACAATAGAAGAGTTAAAATAGTGGTCCCAACGCATCCTGGAAAAGACGTGAAGCCAAGCCTCGTAAACACGATCATAAAGAAAGCAGGCACCCGCGAGAGAAGAATCCCTTAAACCTCTAAAAACTATGGCAAACACGTTTAACAAGTCCACAGGAATATGCTTAAAAACAGGCTAAGAAAAAACAATAAGAAACCAGAAAAAACAAACTTAGAATTATAAAAATATCTAAACACGCATCTGCTTCCAAACCTGACCCGGCTGACGATTCAACACAACCCTCTTACGATAAATACTCCTAACCCTCCTACGCGGCATATCAGGAACACGCTCCCGAGCCGCAACCCTAGGAGTAAGACTACGAACCTTCCCCGCCAGGGTGACGTTACCATGCGTGACTAACTTTCATCACCTCTTTTCCCTATTTTTCTCCTGCTTTTTCATTCTTTTTCGGTCAAATATAAATTTTTCCGTCGAAATAATGGTTTCAAAATAAATCAAAAAACCCGGGAGCCGGAGGATAGAGTTCAGTAGGTAAAGTCTCCGTTTTCCCCTCTCTTTTTTGTAAACATAACGACAATGATCACTGCTTGCCAGCTTATAGTACTGGTATTCAGTACTCAATTATTTTGTTTATTTGAGAGAGACTACATTTAGTATCTAGTGCGCCGATTCAGTGGTTTACTCAGAAGTAGCATAAAACAAGAACCTAGTCTTCTGATAACTCTATGCATCTCTGTCGCCCTTGAGAAGTAAGCAGCAACATCTTTTCCAAACTCATTCCCGTCATCTATCACATCATCCGCCTTTTCTTTAAACGTCAGCTCCCTACCCCAATAAAGTTTCAAGGCAATTATCTTGACAACCTCCCTATCCTCCGGATTACTTTTCGACATCAAGTTATACATGGCTAACCAGCTCACTTCATCTTGAACCTCTTTTAGATCAAGGGCCTCGCACGGCCATCTTGCAAAGTCAGGCTTTTCAGAACTTCTGATTATCCAGACCTTAGCTTTTTGTCTCAACAGTTCAAATGTTCCATTGATTTCTTGCGAATATTGAGAAGGCGGGAGGGCTAAACCTGACAGACATACCGTTAGGATGATAGTAGCTCCAGAATCCTTCAGCTCCACAGTCATCGTAAGCCAGCTCGATGGTCGCGGCGGACGTGTTGATGAACGGGGTGGCTGAAAGGATTATGATGAGGATTAGCCCAGTGCCCTTGGCGAAGCCGTGGACGGGGAGAAGGCTGCTCACGCCACCGTCCCTCCTCATTCCTTCAGGATTTTCTTCTTAATCATCTCGGCGACTGGCGCCGGATTGATATCCTTGTAGGATTCTATACCTGCCTCCGTTATCCTGACTAGGCAGCAGGTCATGGATGGTTTTGAAAGCGATTTCTCCAGAATCACCGCCTTAACTTCCTCACCTAGGCTTGTAGAAACCATCCTTAGAATGCTCTTGCTCATGTAGACGAGGTGCTGTCCCCCAATCACGTCGAACTCCCTGGCGCCGAAGCCGGCCTCAGGGTCTATCGAGAAACTCTTCTTATCTATGTTTTCCGCCATCTCCCTTCTAGACTTCTCTTGAAAACTCTTGGCGGCTTCACTCCTCCGCCAGCTCGTTATTAAGAGGAGCGACTCGTAACCCGTTGCCATTCCGACGAGCATGTTAACTTCCAACGAGAGCTTGCCTTGAAGGATCCTTGCTGTGGAGGCTAGATGTTGAGCAGGCGTGTTCAAGAGCTGCGCGTGATAGTGGGGAACCAGCGAGTCGACGATCATAAGCACCGGGACCCAGTCGTTCTTATCCACCTCTCTAGGTATTGTCTCAACTATCGCCTTGTGTTGCTCGAAGAGGCCGCTAGCCTGGTACATCTTAATTCTGGACAGGGCGTCCTCCCTAATGCCCCTCTTCAAGCATATCGTCTTCAAACGGTCGGGGTCCCATTCCTCTGTTTTCACAACTATTACCACATCATTCTCTCTACAGCTCTTCAACGCCTCTGCCACCAGGGTCAGAGAAACCGTGGTCTTACCTGTTCCAGGACTCCCGTACACCAGGTTTGAAACACCTGTCGGAAGGCCTCCGGTCAGCTCGTCCAGCGGCTTAATACCGGTGCTCAACTTCCTCATCCTGATCCGCCCTCCGTAAGAGCCAAGAGTTTTCTCTCACCCTCCTGAACCTGTTTTAGACAACCCTGCCTCATGAGCGCAGCAAGCGCCCTGAGGCCCTCCGCGCCCAGCGAGGCCCTCACCTCTTCTATGAACTCGTTCAAGCCCGCTTTTCCACCAAACCCCTTTAGCTTCTCGACTATCCTGGCCCCAGCCTCATAGAGCTCGCCAAGCCTCTCTCTCAGCTCGTCATCAGGGCTCAAGGCTTTCATGACTGGCTTACGGGCCTCCCTCTCCCTCTCGCTAAGGGGCTTAAGTAACATGTTCACAGGAGCCTCTATGAAGCCATACTCCCCATTCTTAGTTAGGATGAGCATGAAGCAGTTTAAAGCATCACTCTCAGGCATGGGGCCTGTTCTCCGCGGGTTAGTGGCGTTAGAAGGGGGCGAGAAGACTATGGAATCAATGTTCTCCAAAACCCTTTCGGAGACCTGTGACAGGTTTTTCTCAGAGAATATTATTGAATAGCCTTTCCTCTCCAACTCTCCGGTTAATGACTCTTCAACGAAGAGCTTAGCATTGTCAAGCCTCCTGTTTCTCGGCCATATTAAGCTCGGATAGCTTACGATTATGAGCGTCCTGCGCTTGGGTTTAAGCTGGGTAAGCTTCACCAGCGTCAGAAGCGTTGCGAAAGCCTTATGCGAAGCCACTGGAAACCCGGAGAGGTCGAACACCATTCCCGACTCCAAAGCATCGCTGAACTCTATTGCTTCCCTTCTGCCGAAGGCCTGCCTCAGGGTTCCGAAGGTGAATGGTTCAAGAGGAGTGTAAATCGATAGCCCGCCCTCCGGGGCCTCGAAGTCAAGCCTTGAAGCGACCTCAGGTATCGTGGTTTCCGAAGACCTTAACACTTCATCCAAGAGTGTTTTCGCCACAATACCCTTCATGTTGAAAGCCCCAAAGCAATAGTCAAGTATTTCCACAACCGATTCGATATACTGTTCAACCTTTTCACGATCAGGAGGTTTAATTGGATTTACGCCATGTTTGACGACATCGTAGTATCTAGTCGTACCCATCCTCGCCACGCAGCTAAACTCATCGTTTAAGTCGAGGAGGATTACCTTCGCATCCTTAAACGCGTCTTGAAGCAGGTGTACGAGAGCAGCCTTGAAGTTGCTCCCGGCTACGCCTATTCTCACAGACGCCTCCAGCAACCCTAGGCTCTGTTCAGGCGCAATCCTCATTTCAGCACCCTCACCCCCTGTTTAGAGATCAGGACAATCCTCCCCTCGAGTGCAAACCCCCTGGACGGTAGGAACGATTCGATCAGCTCCTTTCTGCAGCCCATTAGGATGACGTTGTCCGCTTCAAAGCTGGAGCGTACCCATGGTTTTTTAAGTGTCAGTATTTTAATTGGGGCTTTCACGTCAAGGTTTCGAGCAAGGTCTCTAAACCAGATAGCGGCTAAGGGTTTAGAAAGTGTTTTCTTAAGCAAGGCTTCGTCAGAGGGCTCGTCAGCGAAGACTACTTCCATCCCATCGCGATACCTATAGGTTTTAACGGGCTTCTTACGCAGCCTGCTCCCGCTAGGCCTGAAACCCTTCTCAACGAGCCTCCTCTCCACCTCGTCCCCAGCATCCTTGGTCCTCCCCTTAACGTCCACTACGAGGATCATCGAGTTCCTCCTTAACTGCGAGAGGCATAGCTGGAGGGCAAGGTCCTCTGCACCCCTTCTCTCACCGACTATTAGCAGCCTCCCCGCTATTCGACTAGGGTTTAGGTCGAGTAGCTCTGGCACCGGCATTACGTAGGGTTTCAGAGAGAGCCACTCTTCCAAGGCTCGTCGTATATCCTGCCCTGAGCCTGGGCCTGCTCCACTCAGAATCTTCTTGAACTCCTCGAGAGCCTGGGGATTATCGGAAGCAACTTCAACACTCATCAACTCCCTGCCGGGTTTAGCCTCACAGAGAATAGCGGTATTACCTGTTAAGCTCTTTCGGACAGCCTCTACGAAAGAAGACAGGCCCCCCTGGAACTTAAGTGTCTGACGATGCTCAAAGGACTCTATAAAGACGTCTTCAGGGAGCTTCAAGCGGAGCCTCGCCCTCCCCCTTAAGACTTTTAGTAAACCGCCTAGGCCAAACCCATGAAGAAAAGCAACTCTGGGAACAGGTGCAAGGGACAGAAGGATCGCGTGGTCTTCAGGTTGGACATACTCTTCTTCGCATACTATCCTTAGCCTACTCGGCTTAATCTTAGAATTCGGTGATTCGCGCATAACGAGGACAACGCAGAGGAACGCTGCTACGAATCCTATTTGAGTATAGTTCCTGATGTGGAGGAGGGCTGAGAAGAGTGCTGCCGTCAACCAGATCAGCAGGAAGGAGAATACTCTTTTAAAGAACCTTCTCGCATTGTCTTTAAAGTACTTTCTCGGAAACAACAGGGACATGGTTGAGAACGCTATCACCGCCATGGCGATCAGGCTCGTCAAGCCTCCTAGGTCTAAGCCGAGGGAGTACCCGATAGAATCTAAAAGGCTCTTAACCAAGCTCCCTGACAGAAGTATTGCAGCGAGCTTCAGGACGGTCTTAAGTATCCTCACTCTCCATCACGTATAGAAGTATTGTAAAACGTATATTTATAATATGAGGTAAGCGAAAATTTTCGCTTACCTTCGGTCAAAAATTTACCAACGGAAGATTTATATCCGCCGTTCTCAACCGGCTCGGGGAGCAACGTTTGAGCGCGAATCCTCCGGAGAATCAGGGGGATAAAGGCTGCTGAAAAGTGTCAGGGGGTGGCGATAGCTCCATCCGAGTTTTTCACCTGCCAGCAGGTAAACATCCGCCTACCGTGTTCAGCGATTTTATAGTAACACTGCCCTATGTTTCAAACCCTTCGCGCCTTTCTCCTTAAATCCTTAAAAGGCGTTTGGCGCTTTTTTTAGAGACGTTGCCAAACGAAGGCGAGAAAATAGAACTGGAGCCGAAGAGGCTCAACATGATAAAGGCTGCAGCCGAGCCTCACAGGATGAGAATATTGGTAACACTGTTAGAGAAAGAGGGTACTATTACATCGCTATCCAAATCCCTAAATTATTCCAAACAGCTCTTAATCCACCACCTAGGGGTTCTCGAGAAGAACGGGCTCGTCTCGAAGAGAAGGGTTGAGAACGCTGAGGTCTACAGTATCAGCGAAGCCGCTAAGACTATAGTCTCGGAAGTCTTGAAAATACATTCAAGAATAGGGGGAGCGGAGGGTCCTGAGGTAACCGCTGGCACTGAGAGACGCGTGGCTACCCTGCCGGCTCTAAGAAGGCCAGCATCCCCTTTGAAACTCACACCACTGCTCACTGGAATATCCGTAGCGCTCTTCGCATCCGTCAGAGGGGTCATAGAGGGGCAGCCCCTCTGGATCCTCAGCGGAACCCTGGTCGGCGTTTGCCTCTACGTAATCGTTTCAAAGCTCATCCGGTATGCGCTAGCCTCATAGCTATGGATGATGCACGCGCGATTAACGCGTCTTCATGGGCGAGCGTAAAAGCCGTTTTCGAAACCACCTGAGGAAGCCCGCTATGAGAAAGTTTTTATTTTTGTCGGCACATGTTTTTACGCACATCAAGAGGCTTAAAAATGAGCCCTAAGATCATTTCTCCGGCTTCGCAAGGGGAATGGTAAATTGAAAGTTAAATCATTCCGTAGATCGTTGTTCGTCATCTTTTTCTGCGTAATCTTTCCTTATTTCAGTAATTTTTACAATTGTAACGCATCTTCCTGGAGCGGAATGGGCGTGATGCTTGTTGCAGAATATACCCTAAGATATACTGTAAGGGTGATGTGTAGCGGAAAATATTATCCCGGCAGGACTTCTATACGCGTGGAATTGTTTGACGTGCCCCTGCACACTACTAGCCAACAAGTACAGGCAATGCTGCAACATGGTGGAATAGAGAATGTAGACGGCCGAGAGGCTTGGGTTATCGAGACGACGAACATCTATACGACTAACGTTTTCACCGGTACTTTCATTGTCAGAGTAAACGTAACGACTACTCCTCTACCAAGCCAGCCCCCGGCGCCGGTAAGCGGCATGAACGAGTATCTTTTGCCGGACAAATACGTCACGCTTCATTCCGAGGTCGTTAGTCAAGCGGAGCAGCTGGCAAGCGGGGTGAGGAGTATTCCAGAATCAGTGGCAAAATTCGTTGAATGGATACGAAAGAATATAGCCTATGATAGGGAAGTCGGGCGCGAGACACGGTTGACTGATGCTCAAGTATTCTACACTCGCGCCGGGGTTTGCGACGAGTTCTCGACAATCTTCATTGCCTTTTGCAGGGCGACGGGGATTCCAGCGCGCCGCGTCCTAGGATACGGGCTTAATGCGGCAGATCTAAGCAAACTCCTTTACCGGGACATTAGCGGATACTTCCATAGCTGGGCTGAAGTTTGGGTTCCAGACTACGGTTGGCTTACGGTGGATCCAACGTGGGGCGACATTGGAGATGCGCGCAGGATCGCGACGAGCAGGAAATACGATGAGCCGCCTCTACGATGCCAGTGGAAAAACGCTCCCCCGGAGTTCACGATAACGTACGCTACTTATAGCGTGACGCTGACCAACTATAGGCTTGTCGACTACGTTAACACGCCAGTCGAATTATCTGGGGAAGAGTTGGAGGACGTGCAGAAGGTTAAGGTTGAAAACAATTCAACAGTACCCCTATTATTTAACGTAACGGTCAAAAGGTGGGACGAGGAAATCAATAGTTGGCAACTCGACTACTCTCGAATAATGTTCTTGAACCCCAGTGCATACTGTTTCCTCAACTTGGACAAAGAAAACACTTACTGGGTGTACAGCGTGTTAGGCGGAAGCTCGCTAACATTAAGAGTCTACTCGGTCTCAATATCGGGATTGGTTTTCACAGTCGATGGCAGGGAATACAGGGGTTCGATGACCTTCCGCTGGAGTGAAGGCTCCTCTCACAACATCTCCGTGCCTCAAGTCCTCGAAGAATCGGAAAATAAGAGGCATGTTTTCCAAGGTTGGAGTGATGGCGATTTATCACCGTCAAGGATAATAATGGCTAGGGGTTCAAGCTCATATTCCGCATACTTCAAGACCCAATACCTCTTAACAGTCAACTCTGATTACGGAACTGTATCAGGTTCAGGCTGGCACGATGAAAATTCTATCGTCATAGTTAGGCTCTTTCTCCCTGTAGTGCTTGTCGAATTCCCATACGCCTACGTGTTCAAGGGATGGACTGGGGATGCACATGGTGAAAGTCTTGAGGTGCAGGTCATTATGGATTCTCCAAAGGTATTAATAGCGAGATGGGAAAAGACTTTCAGCCCGGTATTCTGCGCAATTCTATTGGGAATCGTTGCAGCAGCGGTTCTTACGCTATTCTTGAGGAAGAGAACGAGGCCTCCACCATCTCCTCCACTCCCGCTACGCTCCTCACACTTCATCCCAATGTTATGATCGACTTGCAAATCAAATGAATCTTTAGCGCGCTGTTCTCAAACGGTGAGTGTGAAGGCCAAGCCGCCCGAAGAGGTCACGAGCACGCAATGCCCCGTGTGGGTTTACGCCATCCCCATCGTCGGAGCCGTGGTAGCGGTATATGTTGCACCGAGAAGATTTTTCAGAGGGCGTAGCGTGCACGCGCATCAAAAGCTTTCCAAAAGGATTTCATTAAGGAGAATGGCATCTACGCGTGCTTTTAACTTTTTAAGCACGTTTGTACGTGGTAAACCATGCGTATTCTCAAACAGGAGGATCTGGAAAAAGTTGGTATAATCGCCAGTGATTCTAGTGAAACCAGGTCCAGGCTTCTCCTAGAGGAGGAGAAGGAGCTTAAGGTTAGGGCTGAGGAGATTGTTGTGATCGATACTCCGACGGGGGAGGTGCTTGGTGTTCTTAGGAGCGGGAGCGGGGTTAACGAGGCTCTCAGGGCTAATGCCTACAGGCCGAGCGTTGCCTACGCTAAGAGGGGAGGAGTCCCCTCGGGAGCCAGGGAAATATATACTTTCGAAATAATGGTGATAGGGGTTTTGACTGATAACGGGATTGAGCAGAACCGCATGATAATACCTCCTAGGAGCAGCGTCTACATGTTTAAGCCGGGGGTCTCCAATCCCCTTGAACACGTTGCGAGAAACAAGCCGGTTGTCTGGAATGCTTATCTCGAGGGCCATGAGGATTGGAGAATACCTTTCGACAGCTCCTTCCTACCATACCATGTCGGCGTGTTCGGCGCGACGGGGAGCGGTAAGTCTTGGCTGACAAGGTTCATCCTTGTCCCGATCCTCCTGGAGTCGGGCTTCAAGGTTCTGATTCTAGACTGGAGTGGCGAGGATTATGCTTCACACTACAAGGATAAGGCGGTCCCCATCTCCTATCTTAAGCTCGACGAGGAGGCGATAGTGCGATACATACTGGAGAAGGCTGAGCACTTCGGCTACACGGGTCAGGCTAGGGATTCAAACCCTGTCAAGGAGGCTCTGGAGGACTATATTTCGAGAAGATGGGAGGAGATGCGTCAGAAATCCTCTGAGGAGATTTTTCTAGACATGAAGAACCATTTAGAAAACGGGATTAGACAGTCCTCGATAAGGGAGGATTTTAAGAGAACTGCTCTACGCCGGCTGGAGTATGGTTTCAAGAAGCTTAGGCCGATCGACCTGGAGGCCGTCAGGGGCTCTTTAAGCATCGAGGAGCTGGTGGAGGATTTGAGAAGGGAGGAGAAGGGTCTTAGAGTTGTCGACATGAGCCTAGTGGGGAGTGACGAGAAGCTCTCCTTCTTCAACTCTCTCGCAAGGTTTCTCGAGGAGGGTATGGAGCTCGGGGAGTCTCTCGGTGTTGCGTTGGTGATAGACGAGGGACCACAGTACGCGCCATGGGAGCCCAGAGGGATACAGTACGAGTCTACTGAACACATTAAAAACCTCTGCGCCCTGGGGAGGAAACACAGGCTTTGCATCGTCTTAATATCTCAAGGGATAGCTGGGGACATCGGTATAAACGCTGCCGTAAGAAGGAATCTTAACACACAGTTCTTCGGAGCCCTGCACCCGCTTGACATGCAGGAGGCTGACAACTGGCTTAAACCCTACGGGATTCAGAGGGAGTATCTACTCTCGCTGAAACCAGGCCAATTCTACTTCGTGGGGAAGGCAAACCCGTCGCCAATACCTCTCCTAATATCCTTCAAGCCGGGGAACTGATTTAACCATGTCTTCTGAAACAGCCTGGAGCAAGCTCCCCATAGACCTCCAGGAGCAGTTCTACCAGAAGGCTGAGGACGAGGCTCAGCGGCTAATAGGGGTAATAGGGGGTTTCAGGCTCCTCATGGAGTCTGTGAAACATAGAATAGCTCCCTATGCGCGAACTTTGAGTTTCGGACCGTCGAGGGAAACATCCATAGCTGCGGTCGACGGCTCCTTCTCTCCAAGGCCTGCTGAGACTATTGGCGCAAAATTCTCAGTTTACGCTGCAGGGTTCATCATGGTTAAGGGTAAAAAGATAGTTGACGAGGGTTATCTTCCTGGAAACATGGGTGAAAGTCAAGCCTATGGTAGAGAGCTTTTCAGCATTATTCTCAGCGTTAGGGAAACACGTCTTGAAAGAGTGGCTGCTCTGAAAGCCTTGGAGAGAAACCCTGATCTGCTTCTTCTAGACGGAAGCTTCCTCGGCTTCGCTTATCCCCTTTTTAGGATTGCTAGGATTGCGAAAAGTCTGCCTGTTCCCAAAGAAATCAGGGAGGAAATCTTTGAAACCACCGGAGAAATATTGAAGGTGACCAGTGTCCTACTGGACTCTGGGAAATGCGCGGGGGTCATTAAGAGGGGTAGAAGCAGGGCTATAGGCGGCTGGCTGTCCGTTAAAGACGGTGTGAAAAATCCTTTAGTAAACCATCTGGATAAGCAGATACTGCATAATTTGATGAGTCCGCCTGCAATCCTGGATTATAAGGAGCTTCTGGGAAGAGCTGAGCTTCAAAGGGTTTACAGCAGGGTTAGTGAGCTTTTGATTCGAGAGAAATACCGTGAGCCTAAGGATGCTTTTGAAGAAGCTGTTGAATGGGCTGTGGAAAGACTGGCGAAGGTTCTGGGTGTTCCTGAGGATTATGTCGTGAGGCTTCAATCTAGGCTTAACAGGCTTCAAGTTAAGGTGAGCGAGGAGAATCCGCCTTTCGAGCTGGAGGCTCCACTCGGCTCCGAGAAGTATGTGATGGAGACGCTTTCCTCAAGCGTTGAAAACTTTAACATGGCGACGGGGCTTCCGCTCGCGATAGACCTGATTGATGAGAACATTACGCTCCCCGTTGAGTTCACAAGGGAATTCGTTAGGGAGGTCGAGGCGAGGGTCGTCAACTCCTATGCTTTCAATTTAAGCGAGATTAAAGAATTCTTTGCAAGCATTAATCCGCAGAAGGAGCTTTAAACGCTGCTTTGAGTTAAGCATCTTTTTATCTGCGGGGATTTAAAAGCTGATTGAAAATGGAGCAGCTTATTCTTGCACACGGGGATTGCGACGGGGTCTGCGCAGCCTCAATAGTTCTTGCCGCCAGGAAGGATGCTAAAGTAGTATTCACAAATCCTGCTGGTCTTCTTTCAGAACTCAAGTCTATAGGAGCCGGGAGCATCATAATACTTGATGTAGCGTTAACTCAGAAACATAGGGATGAGATAGCCTTAGAGTTTAAGAGGCTTGGATCGAGGCATGAGGTTGTCTACCTGGATCACCATCCTCTTCCCCAGGGATTAAACATTAGTAGGCTGCCTGTGAAGACGCTTAAAGGAATTAGGGGCGCGTGTGCCTCTGAGCTCGCCTACGCTTATTTTAAGGATGAGCTGGAGCCTGAGATTAGCAGGGTTGCAATCTACGGTGCGATAGGCGACTATAGTGATAACACGCCCGGGGTTAGAAGGATGCTGGAGAAGTGGGATAAGAGGGAGCTCTACCTTGAAGCCGGGATCCTGGTGGCCGCGCTGGAGGGGGTTAGAAGGAGGGATTTCGATTTCAAGAGGAGCCTCGTCAACCATCTTTCTGAAAACAGGCTTCCAAGCTCAGATGGGAACCTTGTTGAAATGGCTTTACGCGAGTCCGAGAGGGATGAGGAGATGCGCCGCCTGGTGAAGAGCCTGGTGAAGACTCATGGCAACGTATCGTACGTTGTGAACGTGAAATGGTCGCTTGGGAAGGCTGCGACCTACGCTAGGGCTTACGGTGGTACAATAGTCGGGGTGGCGGCTGAAGAACAGGGTGAGAACATTGATCTAAGCATCAGGTCCGTGGGATTGAGGGGCCTCCACAGGGTCACGTCGAGCGTCGCCGGGGCGCTCGGGGGGATCGGCGGTGGGCATTCTAACGCTGCTGGAGCAAGGATTCCACGCGGGAAGCTCTTGGAATTCATAGAGATGCTTGACGAAAGGCTTAGATGATCCCAGACGCCTTCCTGCAACCCGTTTTCCATAAGCCGCCTAGCTAAAAGTTATATTTCCTAATCCTCCTTATATTGTGAGAGTTGAAAAGGATGGGGTTGCTCCCTCTTGCGGTTGCGCTGCTGGTTTACACCGCTATACCAGGGTTCACTGTTTACACGTCAGCCGGCGGGCCTCAGTACACTAGGGTATTCAATCCTTTAAAGGATGCTGTGGTCTACGAGGATGATCCTGACCGTAATTTCGGCTTCAACTGGGTAATAGGGGTTAATTACATGGAGGGTTTCCGAGACCGTTCCTTCATAATGTTCGATTTGACCAGCATACCTCCAGGCTCCATAATTGTTTCCGCCATCCTAAACATATACATGTATGATCCTCCGGATTTAAACAGGAGTTTAGCATGCTACCAAGTTACTGAAGGAGACTGGGATGAGGGCAGTGTTACTTGGAGAAACCAGCCGGGTGCAAGCCTGTTCGTAGCATCGGTTTCAACAGGCGATAAGCCGAAGTGGCTTAAACTGGACGTTAAGAGCTCCCTCGTAAAATTCGTCTCCGGAAGCCGCGCTGTCTACGAGCCTAACTTCGGCTGGATGCTGAGGGATTATGCCGAGGGCACGGGCCAGTTCAGCCACCCGTTCTGGATGTATTCCAGGGAGCATAAGGATTCGAGCAAGCGTCCCTATCTTGAAGTCAAATACTCTCCTCCACGTCTAGACCTTGTCTCCTCCGGAGGCTCCATGCAGGCTGGGGGCTGGATTAGAATGAGGGTCTACAGGGAGACGGAGACCGGTGAGAGGATTACGCGCGGCTCCCTAAGGGTCAGGCTTGATTCAAACTCAAACTCGACGAGTAGGAAATTCTCCTTGACGCAGAATGGGGATGCGATAACGGAGTTAACAATACGGGATGGCGCCATTTTCGCGGACTTCTACTATTACGAGGAGAAGGCTGGAACATGGAGTATAAGTGTTAAAGCAGTGGACTATCCTGACTATGTTGGTGACGCTGAAACCCTTAGAGTTACTCCAGGCCCATTAGCAGGTTTTGAGTTTGAAACAATAGATTCTCCGAAGCAGGTCGCGATGCCTTTCCAGATAACCATAATCGCGCGCGACACGTATGGGAATGTCAAGACTGATTACGATGGGGTTAACACTCTTTCAGACGCGACGGGCACCATCAGCCCTAATAAAACCGGGGTCTTCACCAACGGGAAATGGTCCGGCTCCGTAACCATTAGCAGGATAAGCAGAAGCGTAAGGATTACGACTACAGGCATTGGGAAAACCGGTGAGAGCAACCTGTTCCAAGTTACAGCAGGCCCTCCCGCGAAGCTTGTAATCGAGCCCAGGAGCTTCAAGATGGCTGCGGGCGTAGTTTTCTCACCCCTAAGCTTATCGCTTAGGGATGTTAAGGGTTTTGAAGCTGACAACACGTTAAACGTGACCGTGAGTCTTTCAACATCCTCCCCAGACGGAGAGTTCAGGCTTTTCGGGACGTCTGCGAGAATAACAAGCGTGACGATTCCAGCGGGCTCCAGCACTGTCCAGGTAGACTACTTTGACACTATGGTTGGAAACCATACTTTAACAGCCTCAGCCATGGGCTTCACATTCACAGCGAACATTACTGTTCTCGTCGACAATGCTCCGCCTGCCACGCTGATAATGATTAGGGGGCCGAAGCATGAGGCCAATGGGAGCCTCTACGTCTCCGGTTCAACGCTTCTTGTTTTCTCCGCCGAGGATGATTTGAGCGGTGTTAAAAAAACATTTTACAGGTTTGACGAGAACCCTTGGGAGGCTTACAATACTGCCCTTGAGCTTTCATCCTATTCTGAAGGCAGGCATGAGATAAGGTATTATAGCGTAGACAGGGCTGATAATGCTGAGGCTGAGAGGAAACTGGAGTTATTCCTGGATAAGTCTCCCCCCAGGGTTGAGGATGCCTCTCCATCCGGAAGATTCTTTTCAAGCTCTAGAACCATCTTTCTAATAGTTAAGCCTGCTGACTCATCGGGAGTCAGGGAGGTTGAGCTGACCGTAGACGGTATCTCGCACGGGTTCATGGTTAAAAACGGTGACAGGTATATTAAGACTGCAAGCTTAAGCGAGGGAGGCCACAGCTGGAGCATCAGGCTGACTGATAATCTGAACAACTCGAATGTGTACAGCTACTCGTTCACGCTGATTCTTGACACTAGGCCGCCAGCAATCACGGGCCTCTCAGGGCCTTCAAACCCTGTTTTCGGAGAGGCGGCGACAGTAGTATGCACGGTTTCCGACGAGCCTTCGGGCGTTAGAGAAGTCTACCTCTGCTACTCGACGGATAAAGGGTCTTCATGGGTTAGGACGGTGATGAGTCTTCAGGAAGGCCTCTACAAGGGTTCAATACCCTCCCAGTTCTTCTTCACGGAGGTTCAATACTATGTTGAGGCTGTTGATAACGCTGGCAACAGGTTTCAGACAGGTGTTTCAACATACACTGTCGGCATACCGTTATGGTTCTACCTGCTAGCCATATCCCTAATAGTAATCCTGCTAGCCGTATTCTTCTTGAGGAGAACGTTGGCGAGAAGGCGTTCCCCCCAGCAGGTGTACACTGCCTCGGGAACAATGGTGTAATAAACCAGGAATGCTTGCTAAGACACGCTTTTCTCATCGGCGCACAGGCTTAAACGTGTTCATGGTCAACGGTTAAACAGTTATTTTCCCTACCGGGTCTCGCTTCGAAAGCAGGGGCAGGAGGGAAATAGCTTTGCCTCTGCAGCATTAAACGAGAAAAAGTTGTTTCTCTAAAACAGGTTTCTTATCAGCTCTTTCTCAGTAACTATTCCGACGGTTCTGCCTCCTTTCACTACAACGATCCTCCTTATCTCCTTCTCCTTCATCAGCGTTATCGCTTTAAGGATAGATGCCTCCGAGTCGATCGTGACAAGCGGCTTGCTCATTATCTCTCTGCAAGCAACCTTCTTAGGATCCTTACCCTCCATTAAAACCCTCCTTATCAGGTCCCTCTCCGTCACTATCCCCTCAGGTTTCCCCCCAGACTCGATCACAACAGCCCCTATCCCATAACTCATCATTTTGCTTGCGGCTTCAAACACTGAATCAGTTGGAAGAACGCTGACGACGGGAGAAGTCATAATGTCCCTGACTTTTTTCTCCTCCTTCTCCGAGGACAAGCATCCTCCCCTCGCAGATTTATTATACGGCTAGGGTTAATAACTTTTAAAACTCCAGCTAACCCGCTTAATATTAGCCGTAAATATCCTGTTAACAGCCTTTTTGAAAACAACGGTAGGCTTTTATATGTGAGAACCGTTTCCCGGAGGGTTGAAAGGCCCTAGAATAGTTTTCATCGGAGCGGGCAGCGTTGTGTTCGCAAGGACCCTGATCTCAGACATTCTCTCCTATCCGGAGCTAAGAGAATCAGAACTATGTCTGATGGATATTGATGCGGAGCGGCTTAAAACGATATCCGGGCTCGCGAAAATTATGACTTCAAAACATGCTCCCAACGTGAAAGTAAGCAGCACGCTTAACCGGAGGGAGGCTCTTGAAGGCGCCGACTACGTCATAATCATGATACAGGTGGGCGGGCTTAAGGCGTTTGAGAAGGATATCTACATACCTCTTAAATACGGTGTGAACCAGGAGGTTGGAGACACGCTAGGGCCGGGTGGTGTTTTCAGAGGGTTGAGAACAATACCCGTTCTCATCGACATATGTCGGGACATGGAGGACCTCTGTCCAGACGCCCTACTGATAAACTACGCGAACCCGATGGCGATAAACTGTTGGGCTATGAACAGGGCTACGAGAATAAGGAACGTTGGGCTCTGCCACAGTGTTCAGGGGACTGCTATGCAGCTTTCAAGCTACATAGGGGCTCCCTACGAGGAGGTTTACTACTGGGTGGCTGGCATTAATCATCAAGCCTTCTTCCTAGAGTTTAAGCATCTTGGGAAAGATGCTTACCCGTTGCTGCGGGAAGCCATGAAGAAACCGGATGTCTATGAGAAGGATAAGGTTAGGTTCGAGATGATGAAGGCCCTCGGCTATTTCGTAACGGAGTCTAGCCATCATCTTGGAGAATACGTTCCATATTTCAGGGTGAATGAGGAGAGGCGTAAGAAGTACTGCGAGCCAAGATGGTTCTACTACCAGATATGTCAGGAAGCATGGAAGCCTCATTATGAGCAGATAAGGAGACAGGTCTCCGGCGAGGAACAGATTGAAATAAAGCGTTCCCATGAGTACGGGGTTATGATAATAGACTCTATGGAAACAGGGTCGATCCGTAGGATAAACGGTAATGTTGAAAACACGAGTATTGTAACGAACCTGCCTTACGGGTGTTGCGTGGAGGTTCCGTGCTTCGTCGATGAAGGCGGGCTGCACCCCTGCTATGTCGGTGATCTTCCACCGCAGTGCGCCGCGTTGAACAGGACCAATATAAATGTTCAGGAACTGGCGGTGAAAGCTGCTATTGAGGCTGACAGGGAGTTGGCTTACCAAGCGGTCCTATTCGACCCGTTGACAGCCGCGGTGTTGACGCCTGAGGAAATAAGGAAGATGGTTAACGAGATGTTTGAGGCTGAAAGAGAGTGGCTTCCACAATTCTACGGGTGACAGGTTCCACTGAAAACCCGTCGGGGAAAAGTTGAATTGAGAAGCAGTATTCCTGCTTCAAGACCATTCCCCCTTTCAAGGTTCAGCACGCACGGTAAAGCTCTTGAAGCTTCTTCTCTTGAAGGCTAGACTTCAGACATGCTGATTTTCTCCGCGAGTTTAAACGCGTCGTGGAACCTGGAGGCGTCTTTAAGCGATTCCTCAGCTATGTGGAACACGTTTATCCTCGACTCTTTCAGGAGAATATGCCATCCTGAGGGTTCAGCCTTCTCCCATTTGCCGCCGAGGCTCCTGACGAGCACTTCTCCCAGGTAGCTGCCAGTCATGAGCACAAGTCTAAGCAGTATCGTGCTGTAAGTGTTTTCCTCATCCCCCATGTCCACGTCCTTGAAAAGCTGCTTGGGCCAGTATGCGTCAATAACCCTGTCCAGCTCAACCAGCGAGCCCGGAGTATAGTCTATCGGCTTAAGCATCATGCTGTAGAACCATTCAACACACTCGGCTGAGCAGTGTCTGAAGAAGGCTGGTCCAGCCTCAGCAAGCCTGCTCTCATCCGCCACTATTTTTCCATCCCCGCTCCTCTCATAATAGGTGATTTCAAACTCCTCCCTGCTAGAGGCCTCAGCCCAGTGTTCCAGATACTTGTCCACCAGCTCCCAGTCTGTTTCCCCGGAGTCGAGTCCGCAGTCTTCGAAAAGCTGCAGCTTCAAGTATTCTGCAGTGAACAAGGCGTCTCTAGAGTCTTGCCGCGACCTCAGGTTGCTTATTATCAAACCTATCTTTGAAAGCCTGTCTTCGCCAAGCCTTGAGTCAAGCAGTCTCTTAGCCATCGCGAAAATGGAGCGGAACAGGAATGCTTTTTCAGCAGCATCCATCGTTTCCTCCACGGAGTCGTTAATCCAATCGTAGAAAACCGCAGCCAGCCTTATTCTATCCTCGTCGCCGGACTCCATTACTCTCGCGAAAAACTCTCTATACTCCTTCATGATCCTGGTTAAAACCGGTTTACCCTCTTCTTCACCATCCATTAGCTAAGAGGGCTGTCTTAAGCTTAAAAACCTTAGCCTAAGATCCGTAACGCGAGGGGTCTGACTCATTTTAAAGAGATACTTTAACCTTAGCCGTCTGCTGTGCAACCTGACGCCGAGCGTAAAGCTTCGAAATCTCTTCTATCAAGGTCTTCTCCTTCTTGCACAATAACGTGTAGGCGTCCTGCCCTATGGCAACATCCTTCTTCTCCCTTACCTTCTTAAGCTCAGCCTTCAGGTACCTGAGCAGCTCCTCCTCTCTCTCGCTCCAGCTCAACCAGGAGACACCTCCTTGAAAACAAGGGGTCTGGGGCTAGACGAGCATCTAACACTTTTACCTCCTTCCACACTAGTCGCTGCCACTTTTTCGACCCCTCCCCCCACCCCTATGTCATGTTCACCCTGTCCAAATATTTAAGTTTTTTTCCCTTGTTTAAAAACCCTTTTAAACTGAAATGAACTAAAGTAAACTGATTTAAACCAGATTTAAAGGGCAACCCGCCGGTCTTAAAGACTATGCTTGGAGAAAGTGTTTAAAGACAACCGGAAAACATCGTCTTAATGAAAACTTTTTAATATAGGGCTGAAAGCACCAGCAGGATTAATCCGTAAACACTCAGCGTCACCACTGTCTCAAGCGTTTTCTCAGGATAATCCTTTTTGAAAAACAGCTTAACCGGTGTCCTCAGCACCCTGCCAACAGGCTTGGTTAAGGGGAGCATAAAGGGGGTTCTAGCCCTGTAGTCAGCGTATTCCGAGCCGTGTTTCCCAAGCATATTCTCCTCCTCGCGTAGAGCTATCCCGACGAGGACCAGGGCTGCGGCAACCCAGAACAATGGTGGCGGCGCGAAATACCCTCCTCTAAGGGGTGTGAAAACATACTTGTCGTAAACCAGAAGCCCGTAGCTCCAGGCTAAGAAGCTTAAGTACTGAGGGTGTCTCGAATACTTGTAGACCAGCGTGTCTGCGAAACCCTTTCCCTGAAACCTGGCGTAGAACCATGCTGCACAGCCGGAGAAAAACAGTATTGACGCTGCAAAAACTATTGTTTTGAAAAGCGTTTCATCGAGGCTCCTCCCGTCGGCAGGGCTTAACAGTATTCTTAAAGCGTCGTAAGGCAGGTAAGCAATGTCTCCAAGCTCGAGAATACTGCTTGCCGCACTTATCTTCTCGTAGATCGAGGAGCCTGGTGAAAGCTCTATGACGGGGAGCCATATGATCCTCAAAAAACCTATTCCGGTGAGGAAGAACATGGCTGAGGCGAAATAGCTGAACGTTGGGAGTATTAGGCTGACTGAACCCAGAAAGCTCAGCTTGTATCTCCCGAGTGTGAAGCCGAGGATTATTAGGATTATGGTGGCCCCTAGGCAAAGATAGCCTACGGGTCTTACGGTTTCTACGAATTGTTCAGCCTCCTTCCACTCGCCGGCACCATAGTGTGGGGTAGCCTCCATCAGCAGCCCGTTCAAAAAGACGGGGAGCTCAAGCGTAGAGTAGAGCAGCCCGTATGAGAAGACTGCTGAAAGAATTATTGAGAAGAGGGTCGCCCGGGTTTTACGCATCCGGCATCAGGCCTTATGGGTTGTTTAAAACCCGTAGTTCCTCCTCACCCAGGCACCGACTTCTCTAAGCCTCTTAGCCTGCTCCGGGTCCAGTTCACCGCTCGGCAGTGGCCCAACGTTTAAAAGAAGGTTTGCACCGAGCCCGTTAACCTTCTTCAAAACCCCTATTAGTTCTACACTGGACTTGTAGTTTTTATCGTTCTCGTTGAAACCCCAGCTGTTGTTGATGGTCAGGCAGGTTTCCAAGGGCAGGTTTGAAACCTTAGCCTCGTTGAACCCGGCTGTGTTCTCGCCTGGAGCATCCTGCTCGAATATTTGGAAATCCTCGCCGGGGAATGGGTCGACGTGATGATTATTGCCTATGAGGGCTGAAGGCTGGAGCGAGCGTATGGTTTCATAAAGATCTGTTAAACGCCAGTCGGCGTTAGGCTTGTCCCACCATCCGTCGAACCAGAATCCTCCAACTACACCATAGTTCTCGCAAAGCTCCCTGACTTGGCCAATATAGTAGTCTAGATACTTGCTCCAGTTTCCACCCGGCTTCCTGCCAGCGTATTGACCGGTTACGCCCAAGGGATAGTAATCAGGGTGATGCCAGTCTAGCAGGGAGTAGTAGAAAAACACTTTAAGCCCCGCCCTCCCGGCGGCCTCAACCAGCTCCCTTAAAACATCCCTGCGGAAGGGTGTTCCGGTAACCTTGTAGTCTGTAAGCCTAGAATCATACATGCAGAAGCCGTCGTGATGCTTAGTGGTGAAAGTTATGTATTTAGCACCAGCCTCCTTGAAAACGCTCACCCACTCGTCAGCGTTAAACCTCACCGGGTTGAAACGATTCGCAAGCTTCTCGTACTCCTGGATGCTCATTTTCTCGTTGTGCATAACCCATTCTCCTCTTCCAAGGATAGAGTAGATCCCCCAGTGTATGAATATTCCGAGCCTAGCGTTCCTGAACCATTCTACTGGCGACTCCCTACTGCTCATCATGGTCTAACGCTCCCTGCTTATTTAAAAAAGTATTGCTTGAACCATTTAAGGCCAACTTTGGTAAAAAGGGTGAAAATGTTTTTATCCCGCTACCCATTCGGAACGCTGATGGGCTCTCGGAGAATACTATACTTGTCACGTTCAGACGTTGAAAAAGTAGCTCTTGACTTGAAAACCATAATCAGCCTTCTGGAGGAAGCCTTCAGCCTTAAGGGCCAGGGCCTCGTGGAAATGCCTCCCAAACCCGGTATCCACACGAAGCCAGACGCCTTCATCCACGCGATGCCTGCCTACATCCCTGGGATGAGGTCCGCCGGAATAAAATGGGTTAGCGGTTATCCGGAGAACTATAAGCATGGCCTCCCGTATATAAGTGGGCTTCTCATATTGAACGATGTTGAAACAGGCCTGCCCTACGCAGTCATGGACTGCACTTGGATAACTGCTTATCGGACTGGTGCCGCAACAGCCCTGTCAGCCAAATACTTAGCCAGACGGGATAGTGATACTGTCGGAATACTGGCTTGTGGCGTGCAGGGGCGTACAAACCTGGAGGCCTTAGCATCCCTGTTTAAAATAAGACGTGCCTACGCTTACGATATTTCTAGGGAAGCGCAGGATAAATACGTGAAAGAGATGTCTGATAAGCTTGGCTTCGAGATAATCGGGGTTAAAGAGCCTATGGAAGCCGTGGTTAAAAGCGACATCGTAGTGACCTCGGGCCCCATTTTGAAGAACCCTAGGCCGACGATCGACAGGGACTGGCTTCAACCAGGCGGTTTCGCGAGCGCGGTTGACTTCGACAGCTACTGGAAGCCGCGCGCGCTTGCTCAATTCGACAAGATAAGCACGGATGACCATGTGCAGTTCCAGCACTACAGGAGCATCGGGTATTTCCGTTCAACACCCGACCCTTACGCGGACTTAGGGGAGATAGTTAACGGGTTTAAGCCTGGAAGAGAGAGGGATGATGAGAGAACAATGGCCATGAACCTCGGACTAGCTTTAGAGGACATGGCGGTGGCCCCTGAAATATATAGGAGGGCTCTGGAGAAAGGAGTGGGAACATGGCTGGAGCTTTGAAACGCGTTTAAAGATTTTGATTGTTTAACCATAACCGCCGCGTCTTTTAGCGCTCGCCAACTAGCAGAGTATGTAACTAAACCCTGGTTGAAAAAAACATGCGGAAGCGATTCGCACCCGGTCTTAAGGCATTGTTAAATCTTAAATCGTGCTTAGCCATCAGATTCATGCTCAAGCATGTTTCTTAACGGTATAGATAGTAACTATGTGCCGTTAATGAAGGAGCTGGGCTTCACGTGGAAAACCGAGTCTGGCGAAGAGATGGATGACTTCTTCTCCTTTTTCAAGGGTTTAGGCGTCAATTGCGTAAGGATTCGAATCTGGTTTGGTGATTCTGGCCCCTCACGGCTTCCCTATGCTTTAAGGCTGGCCGAAGAAGCATCGAGCGCCGGCATGAGGATTCAGCCGACAATATTTCTCTCGGATAGTTGGGCAGATCTGTTTAAACAGCCCGCACCAGCGACGTGGGCTTCGCTCCAGTTTGAAACCAGGTTGAAGCTTGTGGCTCCCTACATCTCTAAGGTCCTGGAGAGCATGAGAAACTCAGAGGATGATTGCGCGTACTATCAGATAGGTAATGAGATTGACTATGGTATATGTGGCGTATTCGCTGGGAGCAGGCATAGGAGGATGCGGAAGAACGTTAACTGGCTTAAGCGCAATATATGGCTGAAGGAGGCTCTAGTGTTAAGGGAGGCTGTTGAAGCGCTTAGGGCTTACAGCGATAAGCCCGTAGCATTACACCTGGGGAAAAGCTGGGATCTTACACTCTTAGAGTCTTTCATTTCAACGATGAATGAGCTCAATGTTAACTACGATATTGTTTGCTTCTCTTTCTATCCGACTGGAATGGGGCTCAGCCTAGATCACTTAAGGAGTTTGAAAACACTTGGAGAGTGCAATGGAAAAGCTGTGGCCATCGCCGAGTATGCCTATCCCTGTAAAGCGCCCAGTGGCCAGTTCTGGTTTATGGGTAAACCCTCGTCGGGCTATCCTCTAACAGTAGGGGGCCAAGCGCTTTGGATAAAGGATTTTTTAAAGCACTGCTCGGAGCTGGGGTTCCTTGGCGCGTTCTACTGGAGCCCTGAGCTTTATCTTACTAAGGGGATGGTGAATCGGTTAAACACGCCTCCCGAAATGCCCTTGAACTTCGGCTGGGGGCCAATGTCTTTATTCGACGAAGAAGGCAAAGCAAGGCAGGCCGTAGGTTCTCTGAAACACGGTTAACTCTATGTATGGTCCCGAGTGTTCTTCCCACCCTTCTTTCCCAATGTTAATAGCTGTCAGGTTGTTAACAATCCTTTGCTTTGCTTCAGCCAACAGTGAAGATCATGAGAATAATGACACTAGATAGGGCACAAGCACTAGTATAACCGTTTCTATTCGCGTTTCCCGGTTGAGATGCAAAATGTTTTTATTTAAAGAGTTGGATGCAACATCAGGGTTGCAGTGCAACACTACTTTGTCCGAGGAAGAGCTGAGGAAAATGCTCAGCGACTACTCGCATGCCATATACGCAGCTAAGCTGGCCACTGGACCCGGTGGAACGTTAAGCGCTAGGCTGAACCATGGGGGAACAATACTCGTTAAGCCGAGTGGCTTCAACCTTGGGGAGCTTAAGCCGGAGGACTTTGTAGAAGTAGAATTGAAGACGCTTAGGGTGATGAAAGGAGTTTTAAAGCCCTCCATGGAGGCGGGGGTTCTAGCAAGCTGCCACCTGGCTAGAGACGATGTTAACGCTGTTATACATGCCCACCCTCCTTTCTGCATAGCCTTGACAACTGTTGGGCTTAACCTGAATACTCCCCTCTACCCTGATCACGCGGTTTTTCTGGAGAAGATTGCAAACCTGCCGTTCTACCCGCCTGGCTCGCAGGAGCTTGCTGAAGCAGCCGGGGAGGCTGCGAGAACCCATGACTGCATGCTTTTGAAGAACCATGGGGTAATCACCCTCGGCTCTTCGCTTAGAGAAGCATACTACAGGCTGGAGATAATGGAGGAGAGCGCTAAGATCACCGTGTTCTCCTGGATTCTGGCTGGTCTGATTAAACCAGGCGGGAAGCCTGAATCCCTTTCGGCTGAGCAGGCTGAAGCCATACGGAGGCTTCAGGCAGAGGCGTACAGGAGGAGCTTAGCGAAAAACTGGTGACCCTTTCTATGAGGCTTGAAGGTTCCGCGCTAATCTTAGCGTGCTCTTCGACTGCTTAGCCTGATGAGTAGCAGCTACTGTGCCTCAAGCCTCTTCAGTTCCTTGAAATCCTCTCTGAGGGCCTCATAGAGACTCTTATAGATCCTGTACAGCTGCCCGTATTTTGAAGATGCCTCTTGAACCGGCTTAATTGTCTCGCTGCTCGTCAACCATTCGTTTATAACCTCATACCCCTTAAGAGTTCCGGTTCCAACTCCTGCGAGCAGGGCGTCGCCGTAGGGCGCGCCTATGCTTGCAGCCAAGTATTCCACATCCCTGTTTAAAACGTCTGTTATAATCCTCCTCCAGACTCTTGACCTTGCTCCACCGTTGACAAGTATCGCTCTCCTCAGAGGGATCCCGGTTTCTACAGCTGTTTCAACACAGTATCTTATGGCGTACGCGATGCCCTCCAGAATAGCCCTGTACATGTGGGCCTTAGTATGGTTAAGCTTTAAGCCGAAGAAAACCCCTCTAACATACTCGTCCCACCACGGGGCTCTCTCTCCAACCATCATGTGCGGCAGGAATATCAATCCGTCGGAGCCAGCCGGAACCCTTTCAGCCTCCATGTCCAGGATGCTGTAGGCGCTTAAACCAGTTTCTCTCGCAAGCATGCTTTCAACGCTTCCAAGATTGTCCCTGAACCACCTGATCGCGTAGCCCGCGGTTATGATTCCGGCGAAAGAATAGAACTTCCTATCGTCGTACGCCACATGGGAGTAGTTTATGAGCTTCGGGGAGAACCTGGGCTCATCCTGGATGAAACCGTTGCAGACAGAGGTGCCGAGCATCATCGCGAGCTCGCCGTCGCCGAGTGCCCCGACCCCTAGAGCGGACATAGGCGCGTCTATCCCACCGGCGCAGACAGGAGTACCCTCGGCGAGGCCGCTTTGCTCAGCGCCCTGCGAAGCAACCTCGCCGACAACATCCTTAGACATGCTTACCTTCTCCGGGAAAAAGCTCCTAGGTATTCCCAGATCTCTCATCAGCTCCTCGGCGAACCTTCTCTCCTTAGGGTTGAAAATCCCCCCGTAGTTGCCTATTGAAGAATAGTCAACCGATATTTCCCCGGTGAGCCTGTATACGCAGTAGGCGTTAGGCGTGACCAGCTGGTGGATCCTGCTCCAAACCTGCGGCTCATTCCTCTTTATCCAGAGCATCTTAGTATAACCGTAGTATGGGTCTATCGTGTTGCAGGTTTCTTTGAAAACCCTTTCCTCCCCTATGTTCTCCCTGATCCACCTGCATTCCTCAGTAGCCCTCCTGTCAGCCCATATTAAGCATGGTCTAAGAGGATTCATCTCCCTATCGCACGGTATCCCTGAGCCGCCGTAGAGGCTGCTCACACAGTATCCGGCTATGTCACGCGGGTCGATCGACGCCTTCTTCACAACTTCCTTAATGGTCTGACATAATGCTTGAAACCAGACGTCGGGCCACTGTTCAGCCCAGCCTGTTTTAAGAGTTATTACGCCGTACTCGACTGTTGAGCTGGCAACCTCCCTGCCCTCCGTGTCGACAAGTATTGTTTTCGTCGCAGAAGTCCCTATGTCTGAACCGAGAAGGAACCCTCCCAACCTTAACACACCTTGACTAGAATGCGTTAACAACTTTTAAATTTATCGTAGTGCACGAAGCGACACTAAAATCTATATTAGTATAATGATCGGTATAGCCGTGTTCATCCTTAACAGTAATTCTATTGTCCACGCAGCCTTAGTTTTTGAAGCGTCAAGTATGTTCCACGCTTAGATGACAGGCTATTGATTATTTCAGGCTGTTAAAATTATTTTCTTAACGAAATTAATTATTTCAGCCTGGTCCCCGGTTTCCCTAATCTTTTCAAACTCTTCTCTCCTACTGTATATTAACAGGGCTTTTTTCGCCAGGTTTGCGAAAAGCTCCTTGGATAAATACATGGCTTTCACAGGGTCCATCCTGTAGGTGAACTGGTCCTCGCCGAACCAACCATCGTAACCAGTATCGACCGCAGCATATATGAAGTCGACCATCCTCCAGATGTCCCCGGTGCCGAAAACTCGGTCTTCATCGTTGCTGTGCAACTTGGCCGTGTTGAGGTGGAAGTTGACGAGCGGAACTCCGAAGGCCTTCAGAGCGTAAACCGTGGCGGCGGGCTCAACAGCATACATGGCCTCATGCCCGTAGTCGATGCAAACACCCATGTTAGTCCCGCCGCTCCTCTCGTTAACAGTCTTCGCCACCAGGGCTGCCAGATGGGTCGTCGGAATCACCATGTTCCCCTCCCTGGGCTCATGGAGCTTAGCCTCCACGCCGAACACTAGGCCAGCCCTTTTAGCCTCCCTGTTTATCATCTCGCAGCCATCTATGAAAAGTTCAAGCTGCTTCCCATAGTTAACCTCAAAATTATAATCCCAGCCGTCGGCCCCGGGCCAAAGGGAGACGCTGCTGCATCCGATCTCCTTAGCCAGCTCAACAGCCTGGAAAGCTATTTGAAGAGCATCCTCCCTAATCCTCCTAGAGGGGTTCGTTATTCCGCCGAGCTTCCACTTAGGATCCGTCCAAAGATTCGTGTTCATGTTCGTAGGCGTCAAACCCAGTTTTTCAAGCTCAGCCTTAACCTCGCTGACAATGCTCTCAACCTTCCTGTAGTTTGAATCTATGAAGAGCACGTCGTGAAACTCAACCCCTTTGACCCCGGCCTTCTTAACCCTTCTGAGCTGAGAAATAATGTCGCTCTTGAAATCAGGATTGTCACTGTTATAACCTCTGGTGGCGAACCTGTCTAGGAAGTCGCCAGCAGCCCAGTGACCGGCTGCAAACCTTATTCTAAAGTCTTCGAAAAACCTGTCCACCGTTTCACCCTCCAGATACCCGGAGTACTCTTCCTCAAGCTTCCTGAAAACTTCTCCACTCGCCTTCATTTGCCTTTAAAAGGTTTTGAAACTAAATAAGTTTTTCTTTAAAGTTTCCCCACGTTAATCCTCCAAGCTGCGGAAAATTAGCGTGCAGACCGTCAGGCTTCCTCAAAGTATTTAGCTCAGCCCCTGCTTCAGGCTAATTTACATGCCCGTTTTTCCACAATTTTTCTATACAAGTTTAAAAACCGTTCTCTAAACCCCCTTCATATGCGTCTTAAGGTTAGAGCGGTGCTGTTCGACCTGGACGGAACCTTGGTCGAAACATTCGAAGCGTTTCACATCATGGTTAACGATATTTTGAGGAGGTTCAACATGCCTGAGAGAAGCTTCACTGAGAACGCTAGGCTTGTCGGGAAGACTTCGAGAACAATAGCCGAGACAATTGCTAGAGAAACAGGCTTAAACATGAACTTAGAGGAGTTTTCAACGATGATGATTAGAGAATGGATTTACACCTATATGCCTAAATACGGCAGGCTCTATCCTGATGCTCTGGAGACGATTGGAGAGCTGAAGAGGAGGGGCTACCTGCTTGGAGTAGTGTCGAACACGAGCAGGGAGGAGTTGCCGAACTACTTGAACAGCTTCAAAATAAGGGGTTTCTTCAACGTTGCTGTTTCCGCCGGAGACGCTGAGAAGCCTAAACCAGCGCCCGAGCCTGTTCTGAAGGCTGTTAAAATGCTAAATGTGAAGCCGGAGGAGTCTGCGATGATCGGGGACAGGCCGGAGGACATTGAAGCCGGGAGGGCTGCAGGCACGTACACGGTAGCAGTATTAAGAAGCGTAAGGCCTAAGTCTGAGCTTGAAGCAGTTAAGCCGGATTTCATAATAAATGAGCTATCCGAAATACTTTCAATAATCCTATAGTGGAGACGGTTCAACCGGGTACTAAATTTCCAATAATCCTTACGGGTTTCTTCTCGTTGAGTTCCAGCATGCCCCCGAAACATAGGCATCGAAGGATTCCACCTCAACTCCATGTTCCCTCAACACCTTCAAGATGGTTTCAGCATTCTCTTCCAGCATGATTATGCATCCCTCGCCAATCTTTAAACCGCCCAGCCTATTGACGAGCCCCGTATTTCTAGCTCCCTTCTTGCCATAAAGCTTGTAGAGAAGCCTCATCTTATCCTCTTGCCTCAGCCTTCTCATGCTGTACGTTAAGAGCATTACGCGTTTAAGGTTAAATGGCACCAGGAAAGATTGAAACGGATACTTTGAGTAGAGAAGCTTACCGTGTTTAAAAACCTCCCCTAGGAAGGTCGGCTCGCCGCCGATGAACTCGTCGAGGCTTTTCGGGATAAGATGAACAAGCAGGTTTAACCTCCCCACCTTCTGGAAAAGCTCATCCCACCTCCGCCACATGCTCTCCCTGTCCTTGAACACTACGAGCAGATCATAGTCAGAATACTCATCATAGTCTCCCCTTGCAACACTGCCGAAAAGTATTATTGCGATAACCTCGTTGATCGAGGAAACCTCCTCGGTTAAGCTACTTAAATCGTACTCCAGTCTTCTCTTCAAAACCATTAAGAATAGCCTCCATAGCCTCCAAAACTTTTCCAGCTCTCTCGCCGTCGACCCCCTCGTAGCCAAGCATACCGTACGCACCCCAGAGCATATCTACATGGCCCGAGAGTTCCGGGAATTTTCTCTTCACCCACGATATTCTGTTAGCATGCGCACTCCTGGGACTTATGTGGAAGTGCAGGCCGTCGAGAGAAGCCAGAGCTTCTATGGCTTGCTCCACAGCCTTAATCGCCAAGTCTCCGACAACAGTATACCTTTTCTTCTCATACTCTTCAAAAGACGCGTCTTTTTTCTCTTTAGAAAGTCTGCGGTGGTGTTCTAAGCTCCCCATAGTCTTACATATAAGACATTCGTCTTACTTATAAATCTTTCAGCCTTCCCCTTCCGATTCTAATTTATTTTTCCAAGAGGTACGATATTACTTCTCCAATGCTGTCAAACATTCGTTTACGAGGTACTAGCAGCAACACCATACGCGCGCGTAAGCACGTTGATTATATCTATAGAACTAAAATGGATGCGCACGATTTAAGCCTGCCTTTCTTCAATTCTTTTACAAGCCTCTCCGTATCTTGGATGATTTTCTAGAAACATCAGTATCAATATAAATTATTCAAATTCCTCTTTAGCTTCCTTTACAAGCCTTACGGCATCTAGATCAAGCTTTATCACACGCTTCTTAATTAAATTTCTCTTAATTCTCTGATAAGCTTGATGTAAAAACTGAACATCTTTTCATCCGTTACATGGAATTCGAAGGGCTCGTCGAAACCCTCTTTCCTCAGCTTTGCAATAACTTCACTAGGCTTCAACTTCGTTAAGATCAATATGTCTATGTCGCTTGTTAAGACACACTCGTCTCTTGCTACAGAACCGAAAAGGAAAACTCTAGACTCTTCATCTGCCTCGCCAACTATTTTTTTAATCCTCTTTAAGAGTTCCGGCAGGCTTTTGAAAACTTCTTCCCTTCTGGCAGCTTCTCTAATTAAAAGCTCTTCCAACCTGTTCCTCAACCTCCTTAGCGAAATCTAGCAGTTTCCTTGCTTCCTCCTTCTCGAAATCCCTGGGGAAATATCTGGCGGTGATGTAGGCATCCTCTAGGCTCGCAAACTCCAAGGCTTTTTCATCCGCGAATTTTTTAAACTCGCCCGGATTCCTCAGGATTTCTCCAAGTAAAAGAAAAAGTCTCCTTAAAGTATGAGTCTTAGGGGATTCCGCCCCCTTTTCCAGTAGCTTTGCTTTTAGAAAAAGCTGTAATGACTGCTCTATGTTGAATGCCGCTAAATCGTAATCTCCTCTTGAGAAATGGAATTCAGCAGCATCCTTAAACTTCTTAGATCTATCCAGCAGTTTCTCGATCTCTTCCCTTCTCACGGATATTTAACATCTCGATTAGATATAAACGTTTGTAGAACGGGTTCCAATATAATCAAAGGACGGTTACTAATGAAATGTCTGGTAGCACGCGCTGTGACTCGGATCGTCTAACCGTTGCAGGAAGTAAATATGCCGGCTCAGTATATTGGCCCAACGAAGACTATTGAAGGCGCATACTGGTTCAGAAACATCCTGTGGTACATGAGGCATTCTTCAACGGCATTCTTAACAGACCCGACTACCGTGCGCCTGTAAACGTCTCCGCCTACGACAACATCGAAGGACTTGGAAAGGATTAACGTGGCTCCAGAGTATATCTCGATCCTGGCGTTCTTAACTATGGGCCTAGTGATCACGTTCAGGCTGGCGACGCCCCTGGAGGTAGCCGTAGCACTGGCTACAGTGGCGTTGTTTCCATCCTTAAGCCTGACGGTCCAACCCGGCGTGAGTCCTGTAACGTTTACGAACCTCGGGTCAGCGTCAATGGACGCGACGAAATCGTCAAACCTTGCTGCCAGAGAACCGTGGCCGTTTCTCTCATCGTATATGCTGAGGCCAACCAAGCTTGCCCAGACGGCCGGGTTCGTATTAGCGGTTAAAGTACTGCCCACTGGAGAGCCACCAGTATTATACACGGTCAGCCTCATCACCCCAGTGTTAACACTCCTGCTCCCAAGAGATATGAACCAGGTTGGAGGTGACAAGCTGCTTGAAATCCGGTTAGAATAATCCCATCTCGTTCCGCTAAAATACCATGCTCCGAGGCGCCTATTGGGGTCGCGATAAAACTCCAACGTGTAGAAGCTAGTTTCTGAGTTGATCATCGCTAAACCCGCCCCCTGCCTGCCTGACTGACCACTGCTTTGCGTCGTGTCATACCACTCTTTCGACAACACGTATACTGTGCCTGTCGTCGACGGCGTGCTGTTAGAGTAATACGCGACGTGCGCCCCGCCCCAGCTTCCAGAGGGACCGTCGGCGGAAACCTGTATGTAGCTTTCCGCTCGGTTCCAGCTCCAGGCTTCAGTGTTAGTGGTAAGCCTCCCGCTGGTGAACGGGTCGGTGGAGAAATCGTCGTAGATGAAAGCATTCCTCTTTACGAGTTCAAGCTCCCCTGCGACAGTGCCGCTCGTGGTCTCCACAGTGGCGAAGGGAAGGGCGTTGCGGTCAGTACTGTTATGCCATAGGCTAACGTTGACAAACGGGTTGACTGCCCTAGCACCCTCAGTCAGAAAACCAGCAACCTTAAACTGGATCCTGTTCGCAGGATCAGTGTCATATATGTCGGTTGTGGCGCCTCTTCTCCAAAAGATAGCGTCATACTCCATAACTCTCCTCTGGTAGTCAGCAGTGGTCCAAACCCAAAGCTGGTCCCTTCTCGTGCCACCTATGAAGTAGCTTCTAAGCTCATCGATGAACTCTTCGGATGCGAAAATAGCCATGCCCGCGTATTCGTTGTACAACACGGTCCAATTACCGTATGCTTGCGCTGAAGGAATGTTAGCGGGACTATTATTCCTATCCCTATGCATGATGTTTCGAATGTTCGAGTAAGTGCCGTTGACGATTCTCGGGTTTGCGACGCTGGTTGCAAAAGAGCCCCATTGAACTCTCAGGGGGCTTCCGGCATCAGTATCGGTCCCTCCTATCATCCCCATTAGAGACATGTAGGCATAGTCCATGCGGACGCTTCTAAGCCAAGTAGCGTTCGCCACGTAGAGGAAGTATGAAACATTGTAAGGAATATAGAGAAGAGTCTCGTAATACATCTCGTTGTAACTCACCGGTCCTGTCGGCGGCCTCTCCTGCGTCCTGTTAGACTTCCTGAATGCAACAAGTCTCACCGGAGCCTCGGCAACTAGGACGCCTCCTTTATCAACAGGTTTGGGAAGTATTGTCCAGTCGTCCGCGGGAACCTTCCTCGGGAACCACCAGCCCCCGCCAGGCATCGGGTAAACATCGTATCCCAGCAGGACGTATTCAACACGGGTTCCGCTTCTCGGGTCGAGGAGGCTTATCGACCAGTCCACCCAGTGGCTCGTTGGACTAGCCACCAGTGTTAAAACGTATTTCCCGTTGTCGACGGTGGCGAACGCTGCGTTCAGGGTCATGTGGAGACGATACTCCGGCGGCGTGGCGTCAGCATCCTCAAGCCATGTTATCCTAACCCTCTGCAGCCTACACCCCTGCGGGTAGTTCAGCTCGAAAACAAGCTTAGAGCCGTTCATAATCCTCCTCCTCCAGTCTAGGAAACTCTCGCTGTTAGGCCAGAGATACCTGTTGTCCCAAACCTCAGTCTGGTAGGGCACTTCCTCGAAAACAGGATTGTAACCAGTGCTCAAGGGATCCCCGTTTCTCGTCGCCATAACCCTTACCTGCTTAACTGGTGGAAGAGGTATTGGAGGATTGTGGATTGGCGACGAGAGCCTGGTATTATACCAGTACATCGTCCCGTTGGGGATGAGCTCAAAGACGTAAGTCTCCTTAACTTTAGACGGGTCGCCAGGGTAAAACGGTTCCACAGCATTCTCCTGTATAGCGTACTCTATTCCGGAGTAGGAGTATGATTCGACGATTATTCCCCTATTGTCCTGAACCCTTACGAGCGCGAACTGGTAGTAGCCGGGCTGGTGCGGCGGGCTACCCCGCTCAGGCTCCCACCTCCAGAAGAGCCTGACGTTACTACTAGTAGGATTGTGGAAGCTCGGAGTTATTCTTATCGTGTAGTTCCCTCCACCGTTGTAAGCCAGTGTCATGGTGTCGGGGCTAATTCTCTTCCAGCAGTACACTCCCAGCGGCACAGTGGGGTCGAACAAGTATACTTCGAAGTTTCCAGGCTTAAGGTCGTTAACCGGAAACCCGTTCTCCCTGAGCACTGTTACATGCAGCTCAACGTAATTATCCTTCTCATAAGGGGTTATCGAGGTTATCGTGAGGTTGAGAAGAACGATGTGCGTAGCCCTCCAGCCAACCACGCCCTGATAAGTCGCGTCTACGCTTATTTCAGCGCCTATTGCTGAAATACTGTTAGGCCTATACCAGAACAGTTTGAAAAGCTTGTCCTGCAGCCTCCTCTCACGGTAGTTGAACGTGTAATAAATGGGTTTATCCGGATACCCACTCTTAGTCAAGTTGTACAGGGTCAGCCTAATGCTCTTAGCCTCCTGAACAGGCTCGTCAATCCACTTAGTCTGAATGTTTAAACCCTTGCCCGTGTAAGCTGCCTGCGTTGACACAATCCAGTATGAGAAAGTCAGGTTAGCAATCCTCCTCGGGAAATTCATTTCAGAAGTCATGTTGTAGGTTGCTGTAGCGTTCGCGAGAATCCTTGTTAGCGCCCTGTTGAAATCAGAGTCTATGCTCATAACTATCTCCCTGCTCGGATTATAGTTGAAGAACAAGTGTTGAGTCGAAGTCAGGTAAACCATTGTTGAAACAAGCAGGATGATCGTTAACAGTGTGATGCTCATCACAAGAATGACCTGCCCACTCCTCCAGCTATGGGTTTTCATCGTCACCACCCTTTAGCGAGCTCCAGGTGAATCTTTAAGACCCATCTCCTCCTAGTGGTGTAGGTTATTTCTGCGCCGGCAGCCTCCTTCGCAAGCCTGAAGTCGCCCGATGAAGCGTTGGAAATGCTTCCGCCAAGCGGCTCAACCTCAACAACTTCCCCCTTCTGACTCATGTTGTAGACAGTCATGTTGTAAAGCGTGTTAGCCGGTAGAAGAGCGCTTAAAACGTTCTTCATCAAGTCCTCCCAGCCGGGCCTAACGCCGGTGGAGTTGAAAATCACCTCGTCGTAAACCTCCCTGTCGGCTAGGCTCATCAGAAAATCGTAGCAGTATTTCTCCATCTCGTTCCTAACCTTAGCGCTATACGGGTCTGGGCTCTTAGTCAGGTTTATCATGCTCCACATCGCGATAGCGATTATGCCGCTTGCCAGAAGGGCTTCAACAACCCTCATCTGACCCCTAGGGTCCATCATTCTCCCCACCTCCAAACCCTGACTTCGAAAACATAGTGGAAGGAGCCTATTCTAACCATCCTCCTCAGGACGCTTGTCTTAATGTTTCCCCCAGCCATGCCGATTTGACATATGGTCGTGGACGGCGGCCTGCGGAAGTTAACAACATAGTATCTCCCCAAATACTTTACCGGCATCATTATGAATGCAACGTCCTCGTCGATAGTGTTAGAAACCCTGTAGACACGGTAGTCTTTAGCACCCCTGTTCACCACCATGCCGGACTCCCCGTTCGTCTCGTTGAGAAGCCTGCTCAGGTAAACGTAGTATGGAGGATTAGCTAGGGCAGTCTGGTTCCTCAAGTGTCTAGCACCCGGTATGGAGGCTCCCCCCTCGGAGAACCTCACTATAAGGTAGTCATCCACAGTCGACCCTTGGAGAATATCAGTCTCCCCGAGTAGGGAGGAGTTAACCGCTCTAATCCCATAATAGTCTGCGTAGATGATTACAGCCGAGAAACTCTTCTGCAGATTACCAACCTTCGTTTCAGCATCTTTAAGAAAGTCTGCGAAATTAAGCGTCGCGCAGCCATCCACATTGGTTACACTCGTTCTATCGAGATAGTCCACGTAGCAAACGTCCTCGCCCCCCTCTTTTTGAATAATCATGAGCACGTAGATCCCGGTGATGTTCGCGCTTATCGCAGGCCTTCCCTCGGAAGTCTTAACAGTAACGTTAATAACGCTGGGAACCTTAACACCGCCCTTCAAATCGTAGTATGCTAGCGGGGTTGCGGTTAAGTTTAGAGCCGGCGTCATGCGTATGCTCAAGCCATACTTGTTTTCAATCCCTAGGAGCCTAGCTATCGTCCAAGCGTCTATCTGCACTGTTTCAGGAAGCTGCCAGACACCCACGTTCACTATCCTTAGAACCTTATCCATGTCCAGCTCGTAGGGCTCTCCCCCAGCCTTCTGAAGCCCAAATGCGTGGAGCTGGCTGCTGTCCTCAACCACAAGTATGTCACCCCAGTTCTCAGGTATTCCTGGGCTTAGGAGAACCTTATCCACGATTGCTTGCGCAATCTCCTCAAGCTGATGCTCCTTAACCGTTGCGAAGGAGAGGTATGCGGTTGGAATAATGTAGCCCATGAATGTTACGAGTATTAGCAGGAGGACGAGGAAGGCGAACATGTTGTCCAGCGTGACCTGCATTAATCACCCGCCTCCAGTGTTCTCAACCCATCCTAGTCCGACGGTTATCGAGCTGTTTATCCTCCTAGCCCAGACCACAGCGTTCCTCTTGCCCGAGTGCAGGACACCGGTGTATCTCACGGTGTAGGGGCCTACTTGGAAAGCGCCGGTACCTGTTTCAACGATGACTCCACCACCCGGCTCGCTCCACAATGGTGAGGAGGCTTTTACCGCCCTGTTGCTCTCAAGATAAGCGACGACGTGCCAAACCCCCTGAATCTGTTTAAACTCTATCGCGTAGCCCTGCTCCGACACTGAGGCAGGAATGCTTACCGGCTTGAAAAGGTCAACGTTGTTCCTAGGCTTCTGACACATCGCGTACAGGCCAGTTACCTCTGAAGCAACCTGGTTAGCCATCTCGCCGAGCCTAATCCTGAGCGAGTCAACCATAACCCACTGGTATAGGACTGAAAGCATTAAAAGGGATATTAGCAGGACGCCGTAGAAGGCTGTCGTCAGGATAACTGTTTCAAAAGGTGTTGAAGGCATTTTTAACCACCTATTGAAAGCTCGACGTCGACTATGTTCAGGAATATTATCGTGCCGTTACCCCCCTGGTCCGGAATACTGTAGGCATCAGAATAGGGGCCTCTTTTAACACTCACGGTGATGCTTGTTGAATCCGGAAGCCTTATTACTCTGGTGGCCACGTTCTTAACTCTGGCGCAAACATTGTAAACATCGGTTCCGCTGAATGATCCGTAGATAATCCTGACGTAGGTTATTTCAACAACGTTAACAGGCTCCCAGTTAAGCCCATTATCCTTCGTAACCCGGATTGTGCCGGAGGGGACAACCCTAACCCTTCCAAAATCCATTATGATCCACGCCCCCTGTTCACGCTTCAAGTATACCCATCCCAGTGGGGCTGACCTACCCGGGCTGACTATCAGGTAGTCCGTTGGCAGAGCATTGGAGACCCCTTTGAGAATCTGAAAGTCGAGAGATGCGACGCCGCCCCCTCCCCTGAACTTAGGCAGGTTAACAGTGTCCTCGAAAACAGTGAGAGAACCATCCTTCTCATCAGTAATAGTTATGTTGAGTTTCTCAGTCCCAGGCACCAGGGAAAGCCCGCCGCTGCTTACTGCAAACCTCACGTATCCCGCTTCACCCTTAACCAGGCTCATGCTCTCTATCATCTGCGCGAGGCTGATCATGCCAGCCTTACCGTTTTCAAACTCCGTCGCCTGAGCCTGCATTGAAAGGTTAAGCTGGGCGAAGAATACTCCCCCGACAATCATGCCTAGCGTCACGGTTACGAGCATGACTGTCGCCACAACCTCTGAGACACCCTTATTGTTAAGCCTAGCCTTAGCCAATAGTACCACCGCCCGTTGGCACTGGGGTGAAAGAATAGTATGGCGCTAATATTATCGTCGCCAGGGTGAAGGCCAGGAGCATTAGAGCGTGGAAGAAGCCTGAGGAAACCTCGCCGTATGCGATCTTGCCGCCGACTAGGCCCATCATGTATACGTGTAGGACGACCGGTGGGAGGAGGAGTTGAACCATGTCTGCGAAAGCCATTGAGCGTCCAGCCATGAGCAGCATCGACCTGAAGAATGTTAGGAGTGCTATGACTGTTACAACCAGAACCCCTGTCCCGATGTAGGGTATCATGAGCAATGGTTTGAGCTCAGACCTCTTCTCCTTCTCCATAAGAATTATAGACTCGTTGAACCTCGCCAGTGTTTCAAGCGTCTCGGGAGTTCCTCCCCCAACCTCTATGGCGTCGAGAAGCAGGAACATGCTTATCTTCGTAAGCCAAGCCCTAACCTTCTTTGAAAACGTCCTATATATTTCAGCATGGCTTATCCCCCACGAGATCTGCGTGGCCATCGTCCTAATATGCCTGGAAAGGTTTCCGTAGTTCCTTTCCGAGAGTGCTATTATGCATTTCTCAGGGCTTAAACCGGACTTCCTTATCTCCACAAGGTCTCTGAGGAAGCCTGCGAAACCGACATCCATACCCTTCTCCTTGAAACTGATGTACAGCCTGTAGGCAACCACGGGGATTGACGCGAACGACAGGGTCAGGATAAGCCCTATAGTGGGCTCGTAGCCGCGTTCAAGCTGAAAATACTCTCTCAGCCAGACGATGAAGTTGCTTAGAAAGTTGAAAGGCGAAATATCTCTCAAGCCAGTGACGAGGAAGGAGACGCAGAACCCAGGTATGAGCAGTGCAAGAATCGGCGTGGCTGTGGCGGCGAAAACGATGTAGGGCGAGTTGTCCTCCATCGGGTACTTCGGCTGAACAATGTCTATGAGCCATAGGAATAGGAGTGAGAAGAAGGGTAGGAAAGCGTAGCTGAACAACACGAATGACAATATGTTTCCAAATATGCCGCCGCCAGCTCCGGCTACGAGCTCTCCGATAGACATTTGAACAGCGTAAATAGTGTATATGCCGAGCAGAAGGAGTATCGCGAAGACGATGTAGACCTCCATCAATTGCCCAAGCCTCCCGCCGATGAGCTTAAGGTTCTCAAGCCTCTCCTGGAATAATAGTTCAGTTCTTCGCAGAAGATAGTGGACAACGTCTCCACCAGTCTTAAGCGTCGAAGCATAGCCTAGGAGAAGCTCCCTGAACTCCTTGGAGGGAAGCTTCTTACCTATTTCCTCCAAGGCTGTGACAGGGTCGTAGCCCAGCCCCCTAACCATGATGTCGAGGAGCTTAGCCGTCTCGGAGAACGTTGGGAGAAGGGGTACGCGTGAAAGCCTCATTATGCTAACATACGGGGAAATACCTCCCGTAGACATAACCGCGGTGTAGGCTGCAGCATAGGGGACCTCTGAGGAGAGAGAAGCGTTAACGTTTGAGATCTTCATCCTGGGCCAAGCTATGCCGAGGAGGAAGACAATGACTGGGAGGCAAAGGAGCAACACCGGTATCAGGTAGACCTCGCGGAAGCCAAGGTTGACAACGATCAGGTCGTAGCTTAGAAACAATACGCTTGACAACGCTACTGAGACGATTGCGGTTATGAACGTTGCCAGGAGAACCGTGGCGCCGTAGGCCCTCGGGTATACTCTTATCCCGGAGGCTTCAAGGTCGCCGCAAAACTTGGCGACGCTGTCTCCAAGCGGGCCGAACAGCCATGCGGCGAAGCTCGATATGGACAAGGCTAAGTATTTTTACCATAACATGTTTCTTATATTCTTATTCTTTTTCCAGAATTTAAATACCGGTATATGTGTCGAAACATGACAATCAGACGCGTCGCTTGAATGACGAAAATCGCACTCCGTCAATCTGGAGTATAAGACACAGTTTTTTAAAGCAGGTTTTGCAAGCCGGTTTTTAAGAGAGTTTTCAAAGTTTAAAACAGTTTAAAACAGTTTAAAACAGTTCAGCTCAATTTAAAACGCCTAATACGTTAAGCGGTGTAAGTCATTTTTTTACATAAAAAATTTTAAATACTATCTTCCATACAAGCTTAATACGGTAATAGGTGAAACAGGCATGAAAATGCTGAACGACAAGAGGGGCATAAGCCCAGTGATAACCACAGTAATCATCGTCGCAGTAGGAATAACAATAGCAATAGCGGTAGCACTCTGGATGACAGGCCTGGTTGGAGCATTCATGGGGTATGAGAAGATTGAGATAAGAAGCGCCTTCCCAGAGCCCAGAAAAAACGATTGGGTTATACACCTTAGTTACATAAACACAGGCTCTTCACCCGCTAAGATAGACAACGTTTTCATCAACAACGTGCCCTACGGAAGCTGGAA
>CAYQCW010000004.1:28583-156043 GCA_964416155.1 uncultured Nitrososphaerota archaeon | reverse complement strand
CGCCCCAGACTATAGTAGGATTAATCATTCTTATTGCATTAGGGTTGGCTTCTCTGGAGGTTGACAGACTTAACTATGGGTTACATTTGCAGACACATATATGTTGTCACCGAAAACCTGCCCTTCCCCATGGCCAGAGTGGGTGCAGACACAAGCCTAGCCTTATCGGAGAGACCGCCAGATATGATGCGGACGCTCATACTGTCCGCAGCTATAGGCCAGTTTTACAGCATACTGGTTTTTGTACCAATAATAGTATACGGGTTCTCACTCGTGCCATATCCTTGGATAGACCTCACAAGGTTCGTTGAAAAGCTAATGCCCGGAGCCTCTCTGGCTATAGCGACCGACATCATACCCTTGAGTTACGGTCTTATAATGCCTTTCACAGCAGTAGTAAGTATGTTTATCGGTTCGTTCTCACTGTATTTTCTGGGCAACTGGCTGACCAGTCCGGAGAGCCCATTGGACATCACCAGAGGGCTTTTCAAGGACTGGGTCTTCGGAATGCAAGCTCAAGAGACATATGTGCGCTCAAATATGTATGTCTGGGCCAGTGTATTAATAGGATTGGCTTTAGCAGGAGGTCTTATTCCTGTTTTAAGAAGACCTAAGACTTTGATCCGTGGTCTCCGCGCAGTCTACGCGATGAGGAGAAGCGAGACCGGAATGTCGTTCTACTCTTTAATCGCGATCTACATATTGGCCACTGCTGGTTCAGCGATATTGGTTTACCTACTGGACCCGAGCTTTCCTTTAGCAATTTTATTGTTCATCAGCGTGATCTGGGTATTCCTAATCAACCTGATAAGTGCAAGGTCCCTTGGTGAGATCGGGGTTTCACTAGATATGAATTCCCTCTATGTTACGCCAGGACTCTTTACTGTTTTCTCAACGAATCCGCAAATCTGGTTTGCAAGCAGTTATCTAGTGACGACAAACTATGGTGCTGGCTGGTGTCAAAACTTCAAGATATGCGAGTTGACAGGCACCTCCATATCCAGCTACGTGAAAGCATACTTCTTTACTTTTCCCTTGGCCACTATTTTAGGCATCCTGTTTACACAAGCTTTATGGAACATAGCGCCTATTCCATCATCAACCTACCCCTATACAAACGTGCAATTCCCGGTTAACGCGCAATGGTTCTCTCTATGGGCCTCTAAGTCCTTAGCCTTATTCAATCCCTTGGTGATTCTGGAGTCATTCGGTCTAGCCTCAGTCGCATACTTCGTCTTCGAGCTTCTACATATTCCGTTCTCCGTCATGGCGTTCGCAGTTGGGGCAACAAGCCCCATATGGGGCTCCACAACAATTTTAATTGGAGGCATTGTCGGGCTGGTTTTGAGGCGGCTCGGGGGCGAGGACTGGTGGGAGCGTAACAAAGCGGTAGCAGCTGCAGGCCTTACATTGGGCGAAGGCATTGTAGTGGCAATAGCAACGGCGATCGCTGTAATCCAGAAGTCGATGTGGGTCTTACCCTTCTAAACCTCAAGATAAATTTAAAAACCTAAGCGTGTTTGCAAGCGGCAAGTGGTGAGTATAAATGTTGCAAAGCCCGATAATCAGGTAATTTGACAAGAATGGCAGACTGTTCTTGGTCCCATATATTTATGCATCGGATCTAGAAGACGAGCCGGTCAAAATATCGTTCGAGGAGACTGAGTCGAACGAGCTGAAATGTCTATTAACCGCCCAACCCTTGTTTTTAAACACCCTATGCGCAGACATGTATGCTACGTTATGACGCAAAACTCTATCATCTGAGGTAGACTCCCAGTCAGTTCTCTAAGCGTTCTCTCCCAGCTCACGCTTAAGCTGCCTTTTTAGTTATAGTTAAGCGTTTGGAAACTGTATTTCACATGTTAACAACATAGTTTCCGGAGAAATAGCAAGTTATTTGTTTTTTAAAAAACTAATCAAAAAAGAAGACGCCAGCATTATTCAGCCGTATTTGAATAATTTAACATCTTTTGGGTTGATCAAAAGGATAGAGGTTTTCAATAAAAGGAAGTTCGTCTATAAACTTACTTCGCCGTTAGCAAGAATCTATTATTATGCTGATGAAAAATATAATTTGTCCGAGAGAAAGGTAAGTGGGAAAGAGATTTTAAGAATTATCGACGAGTTGATGCCGAGAATAGTTGAAGATAACGTGAGAGAATTTTTTGCTGAAAAATATGGAATAAGAGAAAGCATAATCGAAGCAAAAGATTTTGATGTAGATGGTTGCTTGTTGAAATTTAAAAAGCCAGAAATCGCCTTAGAAATAAAGTGGGGAAAAAATTAATGGTCAAGACATTAAGAAAACCGAAAAAATCTCGCTAAGATATCTTCGAAGAGAAAGATACTGTTTGTCCAAGACAAAAATAGTGTCAAATCTTCCGCCATAGAGATTTTGGATGTGGATGATTTATAGAAAAAACGAAAGCCTGATAGAATGGCGAAGAAGAGGATACCCCTATTATACTCATCCAAAGCTCATTCAACTCTTGGAGCTTAATCATTATCGCTTCAGTTATTTCCAGAATGTGAACATCAGTAAGTTCGCTTGTAATTAGGCTCAATAGGAATCCTTCCAAAGCCTTTAATCCTTTTACTCAGAAGCAGACTGCTGAGGCTGTTAACAAGCTTATGGCTGAGCTGATCCAGAAAGGATTGTTAATTAGATGATCGCGCGCTGTTAGAAAGACAATATTTTTGTTTGAAGTAGATTCAGAGGAAACCCTACCCCTGATAAGCTAAGAAAGCTGGTTTCCATTTTGACTAATTTTTGGCTAATTATCACACAATAGATAAGCATATTATTTGTCTTACCTCGTTCTTGAAAAAATGGTTCTTATTGAAAGGTTTAAGTAGGTTAAGCCTGTATAAAAGTATTGGGTTAAAGAATGGTTGAGCCTTTCCTCGACAGGATTGAGGTCGATGCAGAGAAGCTGGGCGGGAAACCGGTTATTAAGGGTACTAGAATCCCGGTGGCCTTAATACTCGAGCTTGTAGCAAGCGGCATGAAGCCTGAGGAAATAGTTAAAGAGTACCCCGAGCTTTCCCTAGAGGATATTAAGGCTGCCTTGCTTTATGCAGCTAGGCTGACGGAGAAAGAGATACTGCTTGCACTCGAGTAACCCTGCTTTCCTTATTGACGAAAACCTTCCAGTATTGCTTAGAGACGCTATTAGACTTGCGGGATTTACCGCCTACAGGCCTAGCGACATAGGGCTTAAAGGAGCAAAGGATAGTGTTGTGGCCGAGTATGCATTAGATAAAAAGCTTATCCTAGTTACGCTTGATAAGGACTTTGGATATGTCTATCATAAACTATACAAAGGGAGGCTGACGGTAATACTTCTCCGCGTTAAGCCACCGACACCAGTTGAACTTACTAAGACGATAAATAAACTAATTCTAGAGCTAGATCTATCTAAGTACATAGGGAAGCTTATAATAGTGACTCGTAAACGCATAAGAATAATAGAGAGGGATTAGACCTAACATATAGAACGCACGATCGGATGTTGTATATTGTTATTTGCTTCTGGGAAACTTGTGTACTGGTGCTGTTAACGAGAAGATGGTTTACGACGCTGCTGAGAAGCTCATAGCCGAGTTGATTCAGAAATGTCTACTCATAGATAGTTGATAAGATTTTGTCTTTCTTCAAGGGTTGTTGTTCTTAGCCGTGCTTCATATACCAGTTCTCCCTGCGTATACTTGCGAAACAAGGAGAGACCATCGACAGGACGCATTTCTAAATCTTTAGCCTTTTACTGAGGTATTCTCAGATGAAAAAGCATTGGACAGAAAGAATGTCCGTTGAGAACCCGTTCCTGTTTGGAGCTGTGCTCGAGAGAACGATTGAACGAGCCAGTGTTGAGGTCGCGGGACTGGAAAGGATTTTCTTGGAATCCGGTGTTCCGAGAAATGGCTTGGTTCTGGATCTATTGTGGCATGGTCGCCATTCGGTTGTACTGGCTGAGAAGGGCTTTAGAGTTATCGGCGTTGATATATCGCCGGAGTTCATTACCCAGGTGGAGAAATTGGCGGCTGAGAAAAACGTTAGTGGTAACGTTGAGTTTAAAGTCTGAGACATGCGGCAAGTAAGCGGTTCTTCAGAACTAGATGGAGAAATTCAATGCAATAATCAGCCTTTTTACCTCCATAGGCCACTACGATGAAAAGACGGATATGGAGGTTTTCAAGCAGCTTCTAGCACTTACTGCTTCAAACAGCATCATGGTCGTTGACACCGTCAACAGGGATTGGCTAATCCGGCACTTCCAAGCCAGAGACATCCATGATACAGGTGACGACTTAGTCCAGGTTGAAGAGAGAAGGCTGAACATGGAGAATTTTCGGATGGAGAACGTGTGGAAGCATCACAAGAGGCGTGCACTCGTTAGCTGATAATTAACTTATCCGGCATTAACGTGTTTTTATCTCAAAAATTGATGGCTACCGGCACCTATTTGCTGATTCATACGCGTTTAAAAGAACACTTCTGAAGAAAAGACTGAATCAGGGAGAATCTAAAGGCCTCCTTGTCTTGACAGAGTTTACCTTGAGCATCTAAAACGATCCTACTGGGAACAACGCGATATTGCCACGGTCCTTCGCTGAGCCAGCCGCCTAGCCTGGAAACCAGCCTTGAGAACAGGAGACACTAGAGACACTAGGGATTCGGTCTCGTCAAGTGCTAATAAAAGGGGCGATGAGCCAGGTAAGTCGTCAAGAGAAAAGTTTAAATAGTGGCAGGTGAGGGTTAAGTGAAAATGACACCTGCTTTTAAGCTTTTCCGCAGGAGGCTTGAGAGATGAGTCTCCCGACAGACGAGCTGCAGAGATGGGCATGCCCCCAGTGCGGCTCCAAGAAAATAGTAGAGGATAAAAGGTCTGGGGAAATCTACTGCTCAGAATGCGGCTTCGTACTCGTGCAGAAACTCCTCGATGAGACGAAAGAATGGAGAGAATTCGGAGACGAAGAATCAGATAAAAGAGACAGAGTAGGAAGCCCACTCTCAACAACAATATACGACTATGGACTCTCAACCACGCTTGAAACAGGAATCAAAGACGCAACCGGAAAAGTACTCTCGGAAAAAGCAATGGCCGAAGCACAAAAACTAAGATTATGGCAGCAAAGAAACAGAGCATACAACTCGGCGGAGAGAAACCTACAAGTAGCAAGCAAAGTAGTCTCACAAATAGCAGACCAGCTCAAAGCACCCAGAGCAACATACGTGAGAGCAGTACAGATATACCGAGACGCTCTTGAAAGAGGACTAGTGAGAGGAAGACCAATAAACAGCCTCGCGGCAGCAGCACTATACGCAGCATGCAGAGACAGCGGAATACCAAGAACGCTGAAAGAAGTTGCAAACTCATCAGGACTTAAAAGAAAAGAAGTGGCGAGAAGCTACAGGCTACTAATCAGATCACTCGAAAGCAAAATGCCACTAAGCGACCCAGCAATATACGTTGAAAAAGTCGCAAGCAAACTCAAAGTCGGACCAGAAGTAGAAAGAGAAACATTGAAAATTTTAAAAGAAGCAAAAGATAAAAAGATCACCGCTGGCAAGGACCCATTAGGCATGGTCGCAGCTGCGATGTACCTCGCAACCCAGAGATTAGGTCTACAATTATTCACACAAAAACAAATAGCAGAGGCTTCAAATGTGACTGAGGTTACTGTTCGTAATCGTTACAAGGGTCTTCGTGAAGCTCTGGAAGGGGTTAAAGAAGCATAATACTATTTTAAAAAACTTCTTTTTCTAGAAGAATCGCTGTTAATTCCAAGGCTGTCTGTGAAACATCGATACTCTCGCCGTTAAGTCTAACGCCCATCCTGAGGGTTTTCAAAACCTAAGCGTGCTAAAGCCAGTTATAAGGGAACGAATCCTGTAAGAAGTGGTTCACCTGTGAAAAGGGTAAACAGTGTTATTATTCTTTCTTCCCATGCTTCTTATTAATGGTTTTCGCAACCAGGTTTAACTCTGTCCAGGGTGTGAACGGTTGTTCAGTAGCCAAGTTTCCATAGGTTGCGACGGTTTCCCAGCCTGTTTCTCTCAACATTGATGCGAGCTCGCTCACACTATAGATGTATATTTCGAACGTAATTCTGTCGATAAATTTTAGGTCGTCACCATTCTTCGCGTAGAAAGACCATGTTGTTCTAAGCCTGGAGGTTAACGTATCCCACTTGCTTTCCTCAACCAGAACAATATCCTGTGAAACGTGAAATGATGAAGGACAGAATCTCAGGCTTACAGAATCCCTGTGAGCTGTTTCAGCTATGAACAGTATTCCACCGTCTCCCGTTAATTGTCTCGCCTGCTTAAAAACCTCGAGTTCTTCACTCTTATCGTAATAGCCTATTGACGTCCAGACGCTTGTCACCACGTTGAAACACGAGTCCTTGGGCACTAGGCTCAGGAGTCTTCGAACATCGCCGCATATGAAGTCAACCTTCTTGGAGACGCCTAGCTCCCTCGCCCTCGCTTTAGCATCTTCGATAAACGTTGGGGACAAGTCTATACCTACGGCTGTGAAACCCTTCTTGGCGAAGGATATTGCAACTCTCCCGTTTCCGCAGCACAGATCTAAGACTCTTCCGCTTTCAATGCTGAAATCTTTAAGCAGTCTTATCATCCCGTTGACGAGAACCTCTGTTTTAAGCCATCTCTCGTTCATAATTTTAAGAAAGAGGTCAGCTCTTTCTATGAAAATCCTCCTAACCCAGTCTTCCATGATTATTAGGAAAAGCGCCTTCCGATTTTAAAAAACATTTATGCAGGATTGCCGCCAGGTTCAACCGCGAGGAAGGGGTTGGAAGAATATTCTGAAACACTATGTTTTGCCATGTGGCCGACTGCCCGCCATGGTTGTGAAGCATGTTAAGCGCTTGCGGAGGAACCCTTGAATAGGGTGTTAAACGGGTGGCGGTGGAGGCGGTGGCGGGGGAAGTAGGGTTTTTTCAACAGCGTCCGAGTAGAAGAGCGTTGCTGCTCTGACTAGGAAGGTTGCGAGCAGGGGTGATACGACTAAGGCTATGAGCCAGCCGATCAGTGGAACCGTGCCCAACATGCCCACTATGAACGCTATGATGACTGCAACAATAACCCAGATAACATGGTTGGCGAAGCCGACTCTGTTTATCACCGCCATTATCTGCTGGAAGGAAAACCCTTTAGCTATTTCCCCGGTCTTGGCGGTGAGAAGTAGACCTATTACTCCAAATATCCCCACGCCTATGCCGACTAAGAGTGTTATGAATATGGCGATGATTAACGTGACTCCGAGTCGAGCGAAGCTGAGCCCGCCGATCAAGTACCAGGGCACGGTTAAAGCAAACGCCAACACCAGTATTATTAACGGCAATAATGCCCACAATAGTCCTACGACGAATATTTTAACTCCTTCCCCGAAAAGCTCCCCGAAGTTCTCGAACTTCGGCGGCTCGTTCTTGGCAGGCCCCTCTTTAAAAATCTTGGCACAGTAGCCTAGAAAGATGAAGTTGACTATTGGAATTATGTTCACTATTATCATTACTATGAGCTCCGCTCCTCTTGACAAGAGTCTTGAAGCGTAGTCGACAGACTTAGAGAAACTGTCGAATATCTCCAACTTTCACCAGTATTGATTTCCGCTTGCAGTATTATTTAAACTTTAAGCAGCCACTTTAGCGACATGCATCATTCCTAATTAGCGTGCTACTTTTTCGCGATTCCCACGGTAGGATGGCTTTCCGGATCATCCGGGCTGCTGGTCTTCCGCCGTAAGGCTAGGGGAACCTGTTTCGGTCTTTCATCATTATTATTTCAGCCTGATTGTGTTTTTCACAAGATTAATAAGCATGTTTATAGAAAATCCTACGAGTGAAGCAAGCATGGGCTGCTATAAGGCTGAAATCGTGCTCGTGTTTTTTCTCGCAGTCTTATTCATTGGAGTCGTTTGGCTTATTGTGCAGACATTCGGAGACTTCCTGTCTCCTCCACTCCTGTTGATAATCATAGGGCTGACTGGCATAGTCATCTTCTATTTTTACAAGAGAATCACTGGCGGCTAAACAATAACGTGTATTGCTTAGATGCGCAATGCTTCGGTGGCAAATGGTTTCTACGCTGTTGAGAAAACCGTGGCTAGCTCGCCGGCGAGGCTTAAAGTTTATCAGCCTGGAAATAAACTGTCAAAGAAGAATGAGGGTTTTCATAGTTGGAGGCACTGGGCTCCCAGGGTCGGCTGGAGCGGCTGAGCTGATTAGGCGTGGGCATTCAGTAAGGTCGATCGCGCTGCCGCCTATTCCGAAGGGTGCAAACCTTTCCAGTGAAATGGAGCTGATACTGGGGAATATGAATGAGATGTCTGACGGGGAGATAAAGAGGCTTATCGAGGGCTGTGATGGCTTTGTTTTCGCCGCAGGGGTTGACGAGCGCGTGGAGTTCCCTCCGCCGGTTTACGATGCCTACTACAAGTATAATATTGCCCTATCAAGAGGCTGCTAGGATTAGCCAGGGAGTGCGGGGTTAGGAAAGCGGTTGTCCTCGGCTCCTACTTCGCCTATTTCGCTAAGCTGTGGCCTGAGAAAAAGCTTTACGAGAAGCATCCTTACATAAGGAGCCGCGTCGACTAGGAGAACGTGACACTCCTTCTCAGACGATAAAATGGATGTCATGGTCCTAGAGTTGCCGTATATTTTTGGGAAGCAGCTTGGTAGAAAGCCGGTTTGGATGATATTCGTTAAACAGCCCCTCAACATGAAAAGAACATCTTCTGGCCTAAGGGCTGAACCAGCGGACGCCGAGCTTCTCCTCCAGCAGGGCGTATACACCGTAAAGCGTTCCACGGGCCTGCCGCCGACTATCACCAGATGGTTGTTAAGTGTTCTAAGCAGGAAGCCTTTTGAGCAGAGTTTAGACAGATTCACTTGCAATCCTATGCTGTGCAGATGCTTGTTGTCGCCGAGCATGATTTCACTGCTTGCCATCGGCTGATCATCCGTAGCAATGGGCAGTTTCACGCTGCTAATGCGTTCAAAGTATTTCTGCAGCTCTTCAGCAGCATAGCGTTCCGACGGGATTGAGCCCACAGATATGATGATGCGGAAGTGGCTTTTACCCTCATCCGCCAGTACGATCCGCTGTGTCATAGCAGGCATTATCCTTAGGATTGCGATTCTAACTATAGAAGCCTTACGAGGTTTCTCAGTGGGACAGACGGTAGAAATAGGGATAAAAATTTAAATTCTCCGTTTTAAGCTGGCACCCTTACAGGGTCTTATGAGCCTGCTCGGAAGGATGATCAGCCGGTTTTCGGATTACCTAGTTTTAGACGAAAACCTAAGGGTTCTCTCCTTCATCAACGCGGCGATGAGTTTTGCAGGCAGCCTTTACGGTTCCCTGCTGGGACTCTACATAACAGGTACTTTAGGTGTTTCCATACTCATATTCGGCCTCATGAACACCGCTAGGGATCTATTGTCGAGCCTAGCCAGCTTCCCATCCGGTGTACTCTCAGACGTTTTTGGAAGGAAGAAAATGATGCTGCTGGCTATTGTCTCCTCCATTTTAACTCTACTCCTGCTCTTCTTATTCAAAGATCCCATCTGGCTGCTCATAGCACTGGTCTTCCAAGGCTTGAGCACGAGCTTAATGGGTCCTTCCAGCAGCGCGTACGTCATAGATGTGATACCTGAGGAGAAAAGAGGCAAGGCCTATGCGACCCTCGCCTTTTTGCAGAGCCTTAGCAGCATCGTCGCAACATCCGTCGCCGGCATAATAGCCGTATTGCTCGGCTTCTACTGGCTTTTCGCCGCGGCCTTGTTACTGGAGTCAGCTGCCTTATGCGGTGCAATGCTTTTCTTAAAAGAATCTTTAGACTATTCGGTGGAAATGGTTGAGGAGAGGCGGAGAAACGGACTATCCTTCACGGATTTTAAGAACGGCTTGGCTAGTCTGAAAAACCCGTTACTGTTAGCAGTGTTGCTAGGCATAATGTTTCACATGCTGGGAATAGGTATTCAGGGTCCTTACCTAGCCATATACGCGGGTGATGTTTTAGCGTTCTCCCTGCCTACTATAAGCTTGATGCTTAGTGCGGAGCAGCTGGGAATCCTGATCGGCCACTTGCCGAGTGGAAAGATAGTTGACAAGTATGGGGGAGAGATATCTTTCGCCTTCCACATAGCCGCAACCTCTCCATGCATGATTCTCTTCACGATTTCGAAAAACCCTATTCTGGCGAGCACCATCCTCCTCCTCTGGGGCTTAACATTCGGGTTGGACAACGTGAGCAGGCAGAGCCTTATAGCTAAGTACCGGTCGCAAGCCGGTGTTGCCACGGCATACGGCATAATCAACTTGATATCCGGGATGGTTGCCCTAGTCTCGCCAGCGGTCGGAGGATTAATCTGGACTCAATTCTCACCGCAGGCAGTGTTCTACGCTTCTGCAGCGATAAACGTGCTGGGCTCCCTACCCCTATTCATGCTCTGGCTACGTAACAGGAAGTGTCACAACCATTATGACTAATCGGTTTATTCATGGTATTTGCTTGATAAAGAGGAGTAAAACAGTTCTTCCGCCTACACCATTTTTAGAAGCTTCTTAACCTGACGTATGCAAGACTCCTCAGCCTTCCGCGCTTCTCGGAGCGCTTCTATCTTCGCATCGTCAGCAAGCTCCTTGCTTCTAGCCTTGTCAAGCAGCCTAGCAATTTTCCCATATTCACTACTCAACTCTCCTGCTGTTTCAGAAACAGCGCCCTGATTTTTCGTCGCGATCTCCGCGAAGTAGCCGGACGCCATTTCTCTACACTCGGCCCACACTGTTCCGTTCCACCAGTTCCCATGGCTCGACCTTAAACCCTCGTTCACGGCTTTCACCCACGTGTCGTACGCCTGAAGACCCACACGATAGTGCTCGAACCTGAAACCGCTCCGGTTGTTACACCGTTTAGAGGCAGTATGTTTACAATAGAATTGAATATTATTGTTGCCACTATAGCCGACACATTAATCATCTGCAGAATGCGGGATTAATCCTGGAACTCATGTGGCTTATACGCATGACTCTTAATAAGCTATTACCGAATAATTTTCGACAGGTTTTAAAGCGGCTCGGCTGAGAAGCCTGACGGCCAATTTTCCGCTTCAACGTCTCCAACCCGATGGAAACAAATAGTAATCGGCTTATTCTGATGTGAAGGAGGGTTCTCCCAGTTCCTCCGGTTTTAAGAGTCTCCTGGGGGCTACGCCCACTATGAATCCCCTAGCTCTTCCTAGGCCTACTAGGTCAACATCCTTAAAGAAAACCCATGTTAAGATAGCTAGTTCTGCAAAACTCCAGTAATATAGCTCCATGGAAAGAGGTTCTTCCTTAAAGTTCCAAAACACTCTTTTTATCATCCCGCTTTTGAGGCCGTAGCCTGCGTGAAAGCTGACAACGGGCTTGCTTTCGTCAAACGCCTCGTACAATGCCCACTTGTAGCCTGCGGTGAGGAAAATACTGTATCTCCTATCCACCTCCTCAACTGCTAGAAACCCGTCATCGTTCAGCGCCTCGCCAGCGGAAGAAAGGAATCTGACAAAGTCCCACGGGTTGAAGTGGGGAGTTGATAAGCCATACAACAAAACCAGGTCGAACTTCTCTCCTGTCCTATTGATTTCGCGAGCATCCATCATGGTTGTTCTTACTCTGCAGCCAATCTCCTCGTAGCCAAACCTCTCCGCCGTCTCCAAGGCTTCCCCACGAAGATCTGTGACAAGCAGGTCAACGGAGACCCCTCTGCTCATTAAGACTTTGGAAAGCGCGACGCCGCCGATTCCTGTCCCGCCGCAGACCTCAAGAACCTTCACCGTCTTCTTTTCAACCAGGTTTTGAAGCATTCTACTGCTTATGAGGGCCTCCATATCCTTTAAAGTATCCTCGTAGCGTTTTCTTCCCTGCTCAGAGTACGGATCCTCCGGCCACGGGAATAAGGAGTAGAACTTGGACAGCCTTGTAGAACCCGTGCTTGAACTCAATCCTCCACCCTCTGCTTTTCCTATCCCGTTTTTCTTTTACTTAAGGTTTTATCTACCGTTTAAGCTTCAGCCCCGCTGGGAATAAGCCTAGTTACGACGGCTGATGCGACACGCATCCTGATCAAGGCACTATGCAGAAGGAGCCCAGTATTGAAGCTAAAATGTTCTCCTCGGGAAACGGGTGGCCCCTGTGCTGGCGAAAAGCTTCCGCATATTTCCTTCCGACTTCCGAGCCTCTCTCCCTAGACCATCGTCTCATCTGAAGTATGTATTCATCTATGCCGTGCTGTGCGCGCAACCATTCTCTCTGACTCTTATGTTGAACAAGCATTCTCTCCTTGACTCTGATCGTCGAGCCTATATCCACGTAGAAATCCATGCGAACTCTCTCGCCGAACCTGTTCCTGCCTCCGATGGCGTCCGCGTAGAATAGGAATGGTATTCTACTCGTCGGCTTTGCGGGGTTAGCATGGTTCGTCACGTAGTTAGGTATTGGCGCGTTGAAGCAAGCGTCCCACATAAGGTCTGCGGTCAACTGGTGGTCTATCATATAGTCCTCCGGAGAGTGAGTTATGACGATGTCAGGGTTAACTCTTCTCACAAGCTCCACTGCCTTGAAACGGGCCGTGTTTTCGAAAACCAGATGCAAGTCTGATTCTCCAAGACACATATAGGGTGAGTCGAGAATACTCGCAGCCTTCTCGGCCTCCCTGAACCTGATGCTTGCAATCTCCTGGCTCCTAAGCCTCATTGAGCCCATGTCTCCTGTGCAAACCGTTGCGATGAGAATCCTGCAGCCTTTTTCACGGAGAAGAGCCAGAGTACCCGACATTAAAAACTCAACGTCATCAGGATGCGCACCAACCGCCAGCACAATTCTGTTTCTCAATCTGCTTCTCTTCAAACTTGTAACTATAGCTCTTCCTGAAACTTATAAGGTTGTCTGCATGAACTGTTAGCAGCACCGGCTTCGCTTGGAAGAGAACGCATATAAGCTTAAATTGGTTAATCATATACAATTCGGATGGTGAACGAGTTTGGCCAACAGGCTAAGCCAAAGTGAAATAGGCGTTATCACTGCCGAAATAATCGAGGAAACCAAGCCCAGGATAAACCTTGGACTCAGAATAACTAGGGAGGAGTATAGGAAAAGATGGAGTATTCTTCAAGAAAGGATGGGTTTAAAAGGCTACAGCCTTGCGTATGCGTGCGGCAGCGAGCTGGACAGGTCTGACATAGCTTGGCTCGCAGGCATCTTCGACCCGATAATAGAGCGTTACGGTATTCTTGTTCCCTCAGAAGGTAAGCCGGTTGTTCTGGCTGGCCCAGAAGGCGGCCATGTGATAGAGGAGGCTGTCGAGGAGTCGGGTGCAGACATTGTTTTCCTGAAAGAGTTCCAGATATCTGACGAGGACTATAGGCACGCCCGGTTCACTTCTTTCCGTGAAGTTTTGAAGCATATGGGTGTTTCGGAGAACATTCGGGTGGCAATTGTTTCAAGCCCGCAAGCCACGCCATACGAGCAGGTTGCTCTACTTCAAAATACATTCGGTTTAGACAGAGTGTTTTTCGATGAGGAGCTTTTGCAGAGAATAAAGTATGAGAAGTCTAACAGGGAGCTGGAAATATGCGAGATGGCTAACATTATCGCTGACGCTGCTTTCAGGGCTATGCTGGCGGTTTCAAAACCGGGAATGAGGGAGCTGGAGGTCGCTGGGGTAGGGGACTACGTTATGAAGGAGCTGGGCGCAGGTAGAACAGGCTTCCCCACCATCGTGACGTCTGGCGAAAGGAATTACACGATAATAGGCCCGGCGTCTAACAGAGTTATCCATAAGGGCGACATGGTGTCTATGGGCGTCAGCCCGACTTTCAACGGGTATCATGGCGTGATAAGGAGGACTTTCAGGGTTGGTGAGCCGATGACCAGGGGGCAAAGAGAGTTTCACGAGGCTGTTGAAGGATTGTACAGGGTTGTGATGGAGGCGGTTCAGACAGCAGCCAGGGAGGACTTGCCCTCGAACTATATTGACCAGCAGGGAAAGCAGTATCTCGAAAACCTGAAGCTCCGTGGCTTCAACGGGATTTCAACCCCTGTTGAGCCGTACACGTTTATCCATAACACTGGTTGCTCAGAGTGCCAGGAAGGATACGGGGCTGTAACGCCTTATACTACGCAGCCGCTGGGCAGTCAGGTTGCCCTTATGATTGACGTGGCGCTGCTCGGCTTTAGTCAGAGGAGGAAACCCCTTTTCGAAACCGTTTACGACGTTATTGAAGACGCTTTCTGGAAGAAGGGGAGGGAAGTCGGGGTCTTCAACCGGCTGCCGTTAAACGTTGAGCCCCTAGTTGGAAACATTGAGCCCCTCGGCTCTAACCTAAACCCTTACCATAAGAGTTTCGCCCCATGACTAGTGTCTTACTGTTTTTACCTAGATCCTAGCCTCCCGGGATAGTTTTCTTCTTTGCAACGATGTGGAGATGGCTCCCGTAGCCGACTATAGAGGGCTCTTCGCAAAGCATCAGCTCAAGCTCTAGGAGTTTCTCAGCCTTCTCTTCATCTTGGAGGAGAGGCTCGGTTTCAGGTCTGGAGACGTAGGCCACGGTCTTGCCGACTATCTTAACTACCTCTAAGCCGTTCTTCTCGAAGAGGCTTCTCAGATCAGATGGTGAAAAAACCTAGCAGTAGAAACTCTAGGCTTCAGCGAAAAACCTTCTCTCCAGAAGAACTTTGAAAGCCTCCTCCGGCCCCTTGCGAACCAGCATGCCCCGTGCAATGCTGAACAAGCTGTCTACTCCAGCAGCCATGAAGCAGCCAGTGTTTAAGAATCCTAGCTAGTTCCCCCACTGCTTTACCAAGGTTGCTGCAGTAAGATATTGGACCCCCCCTCGGCGAGAACAAAGTTGAAATGATTCTCAGAGAAGTTTATTTCACATACGTCGCCCTCCTTGAAGAAGACAACCATGTTTTCAAGATGCTCCTCCATGATCTTGCGTCTAGCCACGTTCAACATTTCTCTAGAAATATCGTAGAGAACAACCTTCAAGCCCTTTCTAACTGTGGGAATTGTCCACTTTCCAGTACCTCCGCCTGCGTCCAGCACTACGCCCGACTTAGATACGGCTCCATGTAACGCCAAGTAATCTTGACATACAGCTTTTTAAAGCAGGGTGTTTCATACTCCTTATCGTATTCTTCAGCAGCCTTCTCGTAGTACTGTATAACGCTGCGCTCCTGCTCCCCCTTACCACCCATGCTTAGCCAGCAAGCATATTCTAGACTTGTTATAATGTCTTTTCATCAAACTGAATACAGTCTAGCTGCTCGGCGACGCCAGTTTTTTAAGGTCTTCCTCGCCCTCAGCATACCCGAAGGCTATTAAAACGTCTCCAGGCTCAATCTTCAAGACTGGCCTAGGCTTCACGTATTTTTCTCCCCTCTTTACAGCTAGAATCCACATTCCGGTTTCCTCCGGGATCCGTGCTTCTCGAAGCGTCTTTCCTGCCAGCAACGAGCCTTCTGAAACATTCACGTACGTCACGGTTTCATCTGCTTCCTCTATTACGAGCCTCACTACTGGATGTGGCTCTATTTCTCTCAAGACTACTTCAGCTATTTCAGCGGCAGCGTCAGCAATCTCCTCAGTGACTACGCCAAGCCTTATCAGGCCGAGAATACCCTTCGCCTCCTCCTCTCTAAACCGGCTTAACAGGAGCGCCATCTCGTATTCCGTGTGCAGCCTGTCGACATACTCTTCAAGCCTCTGCACTTCTTCAGCCAAGTCCTTGCTGTTCAGCAATAGTGCTGAATAAGCTAAATCGATCATCAGTTCCGATGTGTTTTTAAGCTCAACGAATTTTTCAACTATCTCCTTAAAACCTTCATGGCTGCTTTGCTGCATCTCTATCTCCAACCCTCCTTATTTTTCCCTCTGCAAGCTCCTTGAACCTTTGGATTCCCTGGGGGGCTCCTCGCACAATCAAAACGTCATCGTTAAGAATCTTCTCGTCGTCCCCAGGCTTCACTATCCACTCTCTCCCCCTGCGGATAGCTATAATGTTAACACCCATTCTAGCCGCGAGATTCAGCTTCCCGATTTTTTTACCAATGATTATAGACTTTTCCTCAACCTTAACTCGGGCTATGTGTTCCTCGACTTTTTCAAAAATCTCGGTTACAACAGGGTGCACACCTATCTCCTGCTTAACTATCACCGCGATGTCTCCGGCAGCATCCGATATTTTATCGGTTGCTCCAGCTACTTTTGCAACGCCTGCTAAGGCCTCGGCGTCCTCGGCGTCTCTTGCAGCTATCATGATCGTCATGTCTAATAGATAGGCTAGCGTGTCAATCCTTTTTTCAAGCTCAAGAACCTCTTCCGCAAGATCCTTATCGTTGAAAAGGGCTGCGGAGTACGCTAGGTCTATCATCAATTCAGACAGGTTTTTCATCTCCAAGAGTATTTCCCGAACTGGTTTAGGCCTGTATTCTATCTTCTCAAACTCGGCCATTTTGTTTTTATCTCTTGAATAAGAAGTGGCGGAGAATGTTTTAAATCTTATTCTTGGAAACCAGCCATTATAAGGAGGGAAACCAGTAGAGCTATGGATGTGAGGCTGTCAGCCAGAGAGCTTTCAATCGGTATTTCGAAATTGTCAGGGTCAAAACCCCTTTTATAGGTCAGGATCGCGACCGCATAAGCCACTAATATTATGCCTGATGCAGCTATTAAGTTGGCGATAAGCAGTAAAACGGTGAAGCTAAGGAGACTAGGCAATGTTAAAACCCCTTGAATCATTAAAGACAGGATGGAATAAACGCAGTACATGATCAGGGAGGCCAGCCATGCACTGGAAATCTCCAAAAAGTGCTCCTTTATTGAGGAAAAAGCGGGTTTCAGAGTGCCTAGGGCGAGTTTAGTCGTGGCGGTGGAGCCAACTATGGAGCCAACGTCGCCTATCGTATCGATTAGAGCCGGGTAAACAGTGTATATTTCTCTCCTCTCCTCGACGATTTCCGATATCTTCCCGAAGGTTGACCCAGCTATGTTTATTATTAGGGAGACAAGGATTATTGTGAGAAGAGACTCCCTTATTGTTTTTACGAACTCCCTCTCCCTAAGGTTTCTAATCGTGAAATACGTGGCGAAGAAAACCAGTGTCAAACTGATTGAGGCGAGCAAATATTGCCCAGTAGAATTGTTGAAGGCGAAAATATTTAGCACCCCGACGTAGAGTAAGGTGATTAACAGGTCGGCTATAGTTGACTCCACTGGGTACAGCACAATATCCGGGTTCAAACCATGCTTGAAGGAGAGGAACGAGGCTGTTATTGCGAGTGGGGAGATAACGAGCAGGGCTAAAGCCATTGTCGACATGATGACGATTAAAATGGTGAAAAATTCCGGTTTCAACACGTTTTGAGACAGGGCGAACAGAGAGGCAGCGATCAGCCCCATTAGGATGCTGGCTTCAAGGGTTAAGACGATGGTTGCGTGGAGCAGCAGGTAAAAGCTTCTAGTGTTCTTAGGAAAGCTTGGCTGAACAGTTCCAAGGTGTAGCCCAGTGCTCAGGTGGCCACAGAAAAGCCCTCCTATGACTCCTCTCGCACTTAAAATCGGCGGGTAAACGATGAAGGCCCATGGGAAGCTTTGGAAAACACCGAGATAGTGGGCAACAATCGTGCCGGCGGCGATTCCGAAGATGTTGAAGACATAGGCCATTAACGACTGTCTCAGAGAACCGGTAAACTCGTGTTTAAAACCCATAGTGTTTTCAGCCTTACCGGCCAACATGGAGACGCGTGTCAAGGAACCGGTTGGGGTGGGGACTATGGCTGTGCGAAGGCTTCGTGGAATGTTGGTGAGCCTCATCAGAAGCACCTTCCGTTTCCTCTTTTTCATTCATGGGTTTCCCTCACCGCGATGCTTAGGTTGCAAAGGTTCAACTGTTTAAATACTTTTCGACTCCGCGATCGTTATTTAAAACTAAACTGATGAGTGAAAAAAACAGTAGCTGCTCCTAAGAGTTTTAGCGCACGCTGCCATTGCCCAATATTCTTTTTCAACAGGTTTTTAAAGCGTAAACGTCAGCATCCCGCATCCTTAAGCGTAGGCTGACAGCCTGCTTATGTCTGAGCCGTTTTTCCACCGGGTTTCAGCCTCAACCTCGTCGCCGTAAAGCTCCACACCCTCCTCCATCGAGAAGCCTGGAATAGGCTTACGATACTCGCCCAGGATTTCCACAATTACTCCTCCTGCGGCTGACGTGGAATAGTTGAGCAACAGCCTTTCCCCTCGAATACGAGGGGACGTGTTACGAGCTCGCCTCCAGAATAAGGGGCGTGCACAGAGACAAAGCCGTCTGTTCGCAGCGTGAAGCGGCGTAGACGGTTGCCGGAAGTATAGTATCCCTCGCTAGAGTATAGTGAAAGCGGGTCTGGAGCGTTCGTAAGCCTGGGTTTAGTAACCAGTATTCCCCACGCCGTCACGGTGTTACGGTTGATCCACCGCTCAGGAATGGGTCCAGGCCGGATGATGAAGCCTTCGTCCATCGCCGCCAATGCAGGCCGTCGCGGCTGCTCATCAGCACGGTGTCGGAAACCTACTTGTAGCGGCGGGGCGTCTCCCTCTCCGGGATGAAGCGCATGGGGAACCCTAGGAAAACATGCGGAGCCCGGAAGTAGGGTTTTACCGCGTCAGTGTAAAGATGCTCACGTGGGGCTTCACCGTAGTCCAGCCATTCGGGCTCAGTCCAGTTTACGAAGTCTCCCGAGAAGCATGTCAGAATGTCGCGCACCCCGTCGCGCCAGCCGCGGAAGAAAGCAACATAACGTTTTCGAACATTATCCCAGAAAGCCAGGTTCTGAGAGTCGAAAGCACCCTTCGTTATGACCGGCCGGCTGGACGTTAACTGCCAGCAAACTTGAGACTTGAAGATGTAGAGCCCTCCCCCGCCTAACCCCAGAGCCTTGTAAGCCGCTTCGCGCGGGCAGTTTGGATTAGTGTCTTTGAAGGGCGTGAAGTTATGCGTTCCAACCCCGTTCTAAACTATGTTGTTTTGCTTCGAACCGTTTAACTCGAACAGGCTTAGCTGGGGCTTAACCCAGTTTATGCCGTCGGTGCTTTCAGCGTAGCACGCGAACTCCGGGTGCGTTGCCTCTCCGGTTGCCAGATCATGGTTCGAGCCACGGTAGTACATTCTGAAGCAGCCCTAGTCTTTAAAGACTGTCACGTAGCCTGATGAGTTCCCCTCCCAAGACTGGTTGAAGACGATCGAAACCTCCTGTGGAACAGGGTTGTGCAGCCTCAGCTCAACGTTCCTCATCTCAGCTATGAGCCAATCGTCGATGAAAAGCTCCAGCCGAGAGCCTATGTTCAGCACCTTGTTTTCAAGGTCTTCTCGAGGAGACCCCGGCTATAATCCTCATTGGTAGGCTACGCCTTCTAAATTTTAAACATTTGTTTAAGGCTGTCTGGAAAAATTTTTCAGCAGGTTTTAGAATGAACATGTTGCTACGTTAAGCGTTTCAATAAAACCTGTTATGGCAGGATATTAAAACTGTTGAGAAAAACTTAGTGCTCTCACGAAAGCTAAGCTGGCAGACCTGAGACTACTGTTGGACGAGCAGAGAGACTTATTTCTAGCACTACGGGGTTGTGCAGACGAAGTTCAAATTGTTGTTCGCAGCATCCAGCGCCATGCTGATTAGCTCCTGATACGCTCTATTAGGGTCTCCACTCGGAGTATAGCCGTCGAGCCCCAGCTGATGGTTGGCTTCATTTATTAGTTCGCTGATTGTTAGGAAGTCTGTTCCAGTCTTTACGCCGGGTGCGTAGACGGGCGCATCCGGCTTGACAAAGCCTGCTTCAACGTTCAGAAACATGGCGGCTAGCTTAGTTGAAAGCATGTAAGCCATGTTCGTCGCGTCAGCGCTCAGAAGCCAGTTTCTGAGTTCAGAATACGATTGAGGTTCGAAGAAGTATCCGTCCCTAGTCCTCAAGTTAAAGCCGGCCAGCAGTGAAAGCTCCGTGGATTCCCCGCCGGGGCTGTCTTTAATCTTTTCTTCACCGTTCTTGCTGCTCCAGAACCCGACGGTGTGGCCGCCGCCGTAGCACCCTACGCGGACAACGCCGAAGTCACTGATAACAGTCTCCCCCTGCTTTACTGTCAACGTTACGGCTTGGGGAGTTGTGCTAGCCCAGTTCTCCGCTAAACCCACTTTAACAGTATACTCGCCCCAAACATTGTAGAAACTGTAGGTTGAGCCGGTTAACGTGTACGTGGCCCTGTCCTCCCCGACCCAGAGCTCCACGCGGATGCCGCTTAACACGGGTTCCCCCGCATCCCTCTCACCGTTCGCATTAGAATCGTAGAACACGCATCCGCTGATCCCTAGATTAACCTGTTCCTGACCAGACGGCTGCCACGGCTCATCCACCCAGATGTACGCGTAAGCCGGGTTGGAGACCAACACTGCCATAACCATGAACGCTGCCAGCACGATTACCGCGTGTTTCCTCATCTCGACATTTAGCATTTCGCTAAACGTATATAACGTCTTTTTTGTAAAACGGCGACACAACCATATTTAAAGACCAATCTGTACGATCGTTTACTTACTGAATCTTTCGCAACACCGTCTGCTTAAGCCGGCACCATGCTGTTAAATATCTCATCCAAACTGTCAGCTTCGTAGTGCCGCTCAGGATTACCGTAACATTCCACCAGCATGCTCCTCATCCCTATTATTCTCGGCACTAGAAGGCGGTACGTCTCGCTGTCGTCCACGTGGAGAAACTCTTCTGGAGAGAAGCCTTTTTCGAGCAGGCTTTAGCGTAGAACTCGGCTGTTTTATAAGGAAAGCAGTACGTTGAGACTTGAAAACCCTTGAGAAATGCTCTTTAATATCGCTGAGGATGGCTTGCAGAAGTATACTCAGAAGGTTCGAAGAGACTTTAAACGTATTGTAAGGAGAGCCTGGCTATCGATGGGGCAGCGTCCGGGGAAAAGTTACTCTACGCCTGAACTCTTCCAGAAGCTTCTCTAGGCTCATGCTAATATTCAGCTCTTTAAACCAGTACTCTGGCAGGCACCATCTGACGTAGTCCCTGCTCACCATGCTGTACTTCTTTTTAAACACGCGTATACGCCTCGTTGAATGAAACACTGTTCTCCGACGCGCAGGCGGCTGGAGAAAGATTTCTCAGAAGCGTTTAACCCCGACCCGGCTACGTGTCCCCGCGACATCTAGGGAGACGGCTTTCACCTTTTTCCTAAGGGTCTTAAACCGTTTGACCCAGCTTTTTAGTCTTCCAAACACCGTTTAGGAAAAACTAAAAAGAAAGGGTTGCACAGCTAACAATGTCCAAATGAGTAGTCAATCAACGCGGCTACTGCTCGCCTCTGCCTTCGCCCTGTTCCTGCTTAATCAGGCTGGTTTAAACAGGGTCTGCGCTCAGGTTCAGGATTCTGCAGATCGTGGGGTTTTAGGCGACGTTTTAGACGCTGCTGGGCTGCATACTCTTGTTGAAAAACTATACTTCTTCAGGGATAATGCTGTTAAGGCGGGTGGGCTGGACTCGGAGTTTCTCAAATGGCTTACCACTCATTACGCTGATCTTTCGAGGAGGCTGGTGAGCCTACCCGGATGGTCTTTCCTCAGGTTTCTTTTCCTCCCTGCAGCCATAGCGGTTTCAACATGTTTCTCCCTCTATCTTCAAATAGGCTTGGTCGGGGCCGTTTTAACAGCCAGCCTCCTAATCGGATTAATGTATGCTTTCCCAATCTTCCTCGTTTTAGAAGCCTTCTCTAAAACCGGCTTAGTGGCCGCGCGCAGTAGGGGGATGTTGACTGTTCTCATCCTGCTGACGATTGTTTCAATGTTGACGCTGCTCTTCGCATACGCTTACCGCAATATTCCAATGATTTTCTACTCCTTCACCATATTGTTTTTCACAGCCTGCTTCACCTGGTTTCTACCTATACTGTTATACTACTGGCGCTGATTGCCGGTTTCCCCTGAGCAAAGTTTAAACACAGGCACCATTATAAACCGTAGGGTTGAACCCTGAGAGGATACTGCTCATAGTGCTGGACGGGCTTGGCGACCATGCTTACAGGGAGCTAGACGGTTTAACACCGCTTGAAAGGGCGAACTCCACAGGTTTCAAAAAGCTTAAGGAAAACGGTTCTCAAGGACTGATGGATGTTATTGCTCCAGGTGTTCCACCTAGCAGCGATGTTTCACACCTAGTCATGTTCGGATACGATATTGAGAGGGAGTATTTCGGGAGGGGCCCTATTGAAGCCTTGGGCGAGGGTGTTGAGCTGGAGGAGGGTGAGATAGCCTTCAGGGGTAATCTTGCGACGATCAGGGTTGATAACGGTTACCCGGTTGTTGTCGACAGGCGGGCTGGGAGAATAAGCGGCGAGCAGACGAGGGAGCTTACCGGCTTTCTTAACGAGGAGCTGGGCGACTTGTTTAGAGTAAGGTTCCAGCCTCTTTCAGAGCACAGGTTCGTCATGGTTGTTTCAGGAGAAGGATTGTCCCACGAGGTTACTGATAATGATCCTCATTCTGAGGGTAAGCCGGTTCTACTCTGCCAGCCTGTTGAAGAAGCGAAGGATACGGATGGTGCGAGGAGGCTCGCCAACCTGGTTAACAGCATAACAGTGGAGGCGATTAGAAGGCTGAGTAGACACGAGTTGAACAGGATTAGGGTTGAGAAGGGTCTTCACGAGGCTAACGCTATTCTGGTGAGAAGCCCCGGGGTTAAGAGAAGGATGGCCAGCTTCAGGGAGAAATGGGATCTTAGCGCCGCCTGTGTCGCCGCAGGATTGCTATACAAGGGGATAGGCCGAGCCACAGGCATGGATATCTACAGGGTGGAGGGTGCTAACGGTCTTCTAAATACTAATATCACTGGGAAGGTGAACAAGGCTCTTGAACTGTTGGACAAGTATGAATTCGTATACCTTCATTTGAAGGGCACGGATGTTGCAAGCCACAGTAGGAACCCTCTTGCGAAATACGAGTTTATACAGCGGTTCGAAGAAAACCTGAGGATGATTGATGAAAAGGTTTTGACCAGCACCACTATAGTTGTGACCGGCGACCACACTACGCCTTGCGACAGGGGGATGCACTCAGGGGAGCCTGTTCCAATACTTGTGTCCTCCAGCGGTTTGAGGAAAGACGACACGAGGATCTTCTCGGAAAGAGAGGCTGCGCGTGGCGGGCTCGGTAGGATAAGGGGCTGCGAATTGATGCAGGTTCTTCTCGACACGATAGGTAGGACTGTTGAATACGGCACTAGGCCTTCTCCCAGGAGGATCAACTACATGCCTAAGCAGCTTACTTACCTGCGGCTTAAAGAGGCCTAGGCTCGCGTGCACACGCCCTGTTCATTCCTCAACATTCTTAATGGGGGAATTAAGCCTAAACTATTCGCAAAAACCCGTCAACTTGTTCTGGCTGCAGAAGCCCTCGATCTCGCCGTAGACTCCATCATAGCCAGGTCTTATTCTAACCCTGTCCTTTCTAACCATCTCGATCACTTGCGCCAGCTTCCTGTCGCGCTTAGCTATCTCTTCGACAGGCGTTTCAATCAGCAAGCGGTACTCGCTTCCAAACTCCCTTATAAGACTGTAATAGATGCTCCAGGCCTTCTTAGAATTAAGGTCTGTAGAGTAAACGTAGCCTATTATTTCGGATAACGGTATCAGGTGAACATAGTCTGCAGCGTCTCTAAGCTTAACCCCTTTAGGACGGTCAGCAAGCTCCTCTATATGCGTCTCCACGCCTGGAGTAAGTTCTTTTCCACACACCGGGCAGACCCCCTTAAGCTTGAAATATTTCTCAGGGTCGACTGAAACTGAGCATCCCCTGTGGCCCGGGTAATGGTATTTACCGTATTCAGGATAGGTTTCGACGGTCAGAATTATTGTTGAATGCCCCTGTTTACGTATCGCGTTCAAAATGCTCCTGTAGCTCAACTCTTCGAGAAGCATCAGGTTGGCCTCTCTCCCAAGCCTCCAAGGATAGTATGAGTGTGAATCACTGTTTGAAACAAGAGTGTAAGGATCGTTTTTTGAAACCCTCCAGTTCATCAAAGGGTCTGAAGAGAGCCCTGTTTCCAATGCATGTATCTCCCCGGACTTATCCTTATAGCACTCCTTAACGCTGATGTAACCGTGAACGCCGAAGATGCTGAAATGCGGGGTCCACACATGGGCGGGAAAAACCTCCACGTCTTTTGAAACGCTTTTCAGAATTTCAACGAGCTCCGGCGAGCTGCATTTCAGCAAGGGCCTGCCGTCAGCACCCAAGTCGCCAATATTTTTTAAAACGTCGCAAGCCTGTTTAACGGTGTCGAAATCAGGGAAGAGAACCACGTGGTGGATCCTCTTAACCATACCCCCATCCTGGTAAACAGTGTTAACCTCGCCCTGGATTAGGAAAAGCGTAGCATTCGCAGGATTCTTTTCACTCCTAAGCCTGTAGAGCCCAGGTTTCTCCTCTACAAGGCTCTTCTTAAGTTCTTTCAGCCACTTGGGATGAGTGCAGTCGCCAGTGCCGACGATATTGATGCCCTTCAACCTAGCGCAGAAAGCAATGTTCTCGAGAGACATGTCTAAGCTTGTAGCCCTGCTATACTTTGAATGGATGTGCATGTCAACGTAGTGAGAGGGCTTATCCTTGAGGTCTCTGAGAAGTTGTTCAATCCTTGTCAGGGTAAGAGCATCTGAACGCTTAACCGGGGGGCTGTTCATATCAGGGTTCGAAAGCAACAACTTGTTTCCCACCGCCTCTTTAATAAGGCTTGCCTTCCTCTTCTCTGCGCAGCCTGCTTTTACCGCGTCAGAGCTTTGGGCCCAGGCTAGTAGGCTCATCCTCCCCAATCCGCTTTTCAACAAGCCTGAGGAAGATGCTTTTACTCCGCAACACCCTGGGAAGGCTACTTCAACCTCTCCACGGGTTTCGCGCCCAGTCCCCATGGTCGAGGCGGCTTGTACCCTCCTCAAGACGTTGAGGCCTGCTTCAGGGTCCCCCCCTGGGCAGGAGCCTGGTCTACCCTGTTCAGACTGTTTTCAAGAAGGTATTAAGTGTTACGTATCCGGCGGCCTAGTTCTTTTTTCATCTGAACCAGTTCCAGAAGGGTTGTTGGGCCTTTTGAGCGAAACATAGAGTACTCCTATGAAGACGACTAATAGGCTGACCGACATTATTCTCGCAGCGTTATTGTCAACCCCGAGGTCTCCTAGAAGCAAGTGTAGCATCGGCGCTGAAAACACTATTATCACTGAGACGAATAGAAGTATTTCACTAATGGGTGGCGGGGCGATTCTCCCAGTTCTCGAAAGAAGGTATGCCGCTATGCCGAATAATCCTAATGCTAGCGACGCTAAAATCGGCATCGTTGAGGCGAACCCCCTCACCATTGTTTGGGCCAGGATTAGTATTGACATTATGAGACTTGACGTGAAGCATCTTAGCCCAATGCTCCTCATTCTGCGCGGGGCCTCCATCTCTTTAAGCAGGAATGGAAAAACTGAGCCTAGGAATACAAGGATGGAGCTGAAAAGATTGACGCCCGTTCTTAGAAAGCCGGTGACTTGGAGGCTGGCGACGAACGTGAATACTGTGAAAACAATTAAACCTATCAGTACTAGCAGGTTTCCAACAGAGTAAACCGCCTCCTTCTTCTCCAATCCGACGCTACTCTCTCCGTGTTCTTTTTAAACGTTTTCTCTGGAAACCTTTACGCCCAGCATAAGGTAGGCAGTGTGCCCAGTCATAAGGGATTCGGGCCTAACCTTCCCTTGGAACGGCCTTATCCTCCTGAGAAATATCTCCACCGTTTCGAGATGTGCCATCCCAGAGTCTACTAGCGCCGAGTAAGCCTTCTCCAGCTGGTTCATGGTTGGCAGTACGAGACATATTCTGGCTGACGGCTTAAGGAATCTTAAAACATTCCCCAGGGCTTCCCAAGGGTCTGGAAGATCCATCAAGGCAGCGTCGAAAAACTCTTTGAAAACAGCTATCTTAACGTCTTCATGCACGAGTTCAACATACTCAAGGAGGCCGACTCTTTCAAGGTTACTCCTAGCAACCGCTATGGATTCCTCGTCAACATCGTAAGAGAAGACTTTCCCAGTCGGCTTTACGAGGCTCGCCATAACCATGGCAGCAGCCCCGCTTCCGGTGCCCGCGTCCAGAACCTTGAAGCCTGGTGATATTCCTAGGCTTAAAACCATGTAGCCGAGGTCCTTAGGATACATTACCTGCGTCCTCCTAGCCAGCTTAGGAATATAGTCTGCAACCAGAGGTTTAAGGGCACGAAACTCGTCTCCCGTGTGTGTTCTAACCACTATTCCAGGCTGGTTGCCAACTATGTCGCCGACCTGAATATACCCTTTATGAGTGTGAATACGGTCTCCCTGTATTTTCACGACTCGTTTCTTCCCTTTAGATGAGATGAGTAGAACATCCTCGCCTTCTTTAAAAGCATCGTTCAACCTTAGGCTCAAACCTGTTTAACAACTCTATTGAATTTATTATGTCTTCCTCTCTCGCTCCGAAGCTTATTCTAACGTGGTTTTCGCCTGAAGGCCCAAACCCCTGACCCGGAGCCATGACGACTCCTGTCTCCCTAGCCAGCTCAAGACAGAACTCGAAGGATTTGAACGGCACGTATGGGAATATGTAGAGCGAGCCCTGGGGCTCGTAGACCTTTAGCAAATCGCTTCTCTTAAAGCCCTGTAGGAACATCCTGAGGCGTTTCTCAACATTCATCCTTACATACCCGGATATCTCGTTTATGAGGGGAAGCGTTTTCAAAACTACGCGCTGCCCCAGCGTGTTTGACGTTAGCGAAGTAGCGTATCTAACCATGCTTGCCCTGCTGATCATGCTTTTTTCAGAAGCTATGAAACCCACTCTTAAGCCGGTTACCCCCATGTTTTTAGAGAAGCTTCCTATGATGATGGTGTTTTCAAGGTCGATGTCGAAGCTTCCAGGGCTCACGGGCTTGTTTCCATCGAAAAATATTTCTAAATAAGTCTCGTCGGAAACAATCGTGAAACCGGTTTCTCGAGCATGCTCGACAAGCTTCTCCATGTCTTTTGCTGAAATAATCCTTCCAGTCGGGTTGTTTGGAGAGCAAACCAGTATAAGGCTATGCCCGTCTTTTCCCCCAGCAACCTGATTACTGACATCCGAATCCTGACTGTAATAGTCTATCATAATGTTGTCGAAAAGGTTCGCAGCCAGAGTGTGCTGAGGGTAAGTGGGGTCTGGGAGAATAATCCTGTCCCCAGGATCAAGTACAGTCATTAACGCTATGAGAAACGCTTCCGAAGCCCCTGCGGTCACTAGAATGTTCCCAGCTTTTACGTCTAAACCCCTGCTCTCCACCAGGTATTCAGCTATCAGGCTTCTAAGCTCGCCGAACCCTTCTATCGGGGGGTATGTGAGGCTGCTTTCCTCAGAGGCTTTCCTAACGGCATCCTTAACCAACGGATGGGGCTCTATGAAAATGTCTCCTACGCTAAGGTTCATCACAACGCTCCTTCTAGACAAGGCTTCTTTCAAGATCCTTCTGTGGGGCGGCTCGACGATCCTACTTATTCTGGCGGCTATTTTCAACCTGGTTTTTCCCAACGCGCCCTTTTTTAAGCATTAACCCTTTTCCAATGTTGGGTATGCGGATAGCTATTTGCCTTGCCCCGGAGGAACGGGTGGCATGTAGTGGACTTCACAGCGTCTCCCTGGAATAATGCTGCGAATCCTCTCGAGCAGCCCTGGCAATGCTTCACGGGGAAGAGACATGTCTTTAAGAAACCTCTTTTCGAGTAAAGCTGCTTCATGATTCTTATCCTTGTCCCCCGGAAGGACCACCGCATACTTTCTACACCTTGCCTTTACCTTGCTTAGACCCCCGTAGGCCACCTCGCCATCATCTGAAACCCCGATCCAAAGCTTAAGCTCAACATTTCTAATGAAGTTCTTCTCCCCCCTTATCATGAACGCTCCCTTGGGCAGATACTGGCCGGGGGGAGCCTGCTTGCTGACCTGGCTCCCCCTGACCCAGTAGACGTCTAGGGAAGCATACTTGTTCTCCCAGGCTCTTGCGGTGTAGCATGCCGCCATGAGCGCAGCCTCCTTAAGCTCCTCGTCCGAAGGGTTTTCAACGTTATGAATGGTTACGAACGGTGCCCCTATGAAGTCCGCGTGAAACACTACGCTTCTATCCGAAACATGCTTCTTGACGAGAAGCTCGTTCGTCCCAGCGTCTCTACCAGCTAGAATCAGGTTTCCGTTAACCGATATGTTCCACCGGAACTTCTCAAACCATTTTCTTTCAACCCTTCTCTCAGGAACCATTCTCCTCCTTTCAGTAGGGGTCTTCTCCTTAAGAAGAAGAATCTTACCATCGATCTCGGAAAGATGCTTCTCTATTTTCTTAGCCTCCTCAAACATGCTGGAGGCGTTTGACGCGGCTGAGGAATCCAGGCTAAGCTTAAACTCTGAATCGTTGAACAGTATTTTGACGGTTCTCCTACCGTAGTCGGTTTCAAGAATCCTGAAACCAGCGGGCGCTTCCACCTTATTCCTTACAGCGTCTAAAACTGCCTGGAAGCCCGCGAGGTTCACCATGATCATCATGGCTTTATTCCTCAACGCCTCTACTTCGGAGGCAAGGTTCTCCCTTATTCTAACCAGTCTGCTAAGCTCTAAGGATGATTTCTCATCCTTGGAAACAGCCTCAAACCCGAGTGTAGCATAGTATTCGTCCAAAGCTTCTGAAACGGTTTCAACCTCCTTCTGCTCCATGCTCTCTAAGGAGAGAAGCCTTATCGCAGACACATCCACCGGGCGTCCCTCGCGATAATATATCCGCGGCTTCGGAGACACTTCAGCCTCCTTGATAAGCATACGTATGGTCTCGATTACGAGAGGGATCTTTCCTTCAACGCTTGAATCAGGATCCAGCCCTATTCTTCTGCATATCTCACCCATTGTTTTAGACCCGAAGCCCAGCCTACCAGCTATCAGCCTGCCAAGCCTTTCCGAGGAATACTTCTGCAGGGCTTCCAGGCTTCCCGGGGCACCCGTGGGGTCAAATATGTTTGACGGTGGGAAAATGTATTTCTCCCCTTCCCTGAGCGACCTGGCTCCCAGCTCGATTCTCTGAGAAGTGAAAAGGATACGCCAGTCTTCAGAGACGAGGGCGATGACGCCTCGTCTCAACCCCTCCACGATAAGCCTGGCTTTAAACCCTCCTCTGGAAAGACTAATGATTATAATCCTGTCAAAGTCATGCTGCTCCACGCTCTCAACCCTAAGGTTGCAGACTATTCTTCTCAGCTGCAATACGCTGCCTCCAGGAGTACTCGGGACAGGATAATCGTGACGGGTTAGAAACAATGATTCTCCAGGTATTACGACCAGCTTCTTAACAACCCCGCTGCTTCTGAAAACCATCAGATAGTATCCGTAAACAGGATGGTTGTACACATTGTCAACCCATGCTCCCTGCAGCTCTTTAGAAAGCTCCCTGGAGAGCACAAGGTAGTCAATGCTGGAAAGACTTATTTTCGGGGGTTTCAAGCTCAAGATGAATGAGCGAATCCAGATTTAAACCTGAAAGCCTCATTTACTGGACGAGGGTTGCCCTAGGAGCCATACTGGGTGCTTTACACGCCTTCTTCTGGCGTCCCCCTTCCCCGATAATAAGCGCCTTCCTAAACATGGTTATGGCATACTTCTTAACCTACTATTTTTTCAAAAGAATCTACAAAGGCAGGCTTAGGGATGAGAGCGCCGCTTGGAAGGAGGGCGTGGGAAGCTTCTTCTTGGCTTGGCTTTTCACGTGGTTCCTCCTGTATAACATTCTATTCCCCTCCGGATAGTTTCTCCAAGAAGTCAACCCAGGCTGAGAAATACCCCTCCTCCTCCTGACTCAAGCAATGTGTTTCAACCGTTTCCAGAAGGCTTTTCACACGCTTCTCCAAGTTCTCCGCAGGCCCTCCGACAATGCTTCCTTCAACAGGCTTCCTAAGCGTTTGGAGAATTCCTCTTAAACCTCTAAGGTAGCCAGCCTCGTATCCGACGCTGGGCTTAAACCCATCCAGCTGCTTCTCAGCTTCTTCAAGCCTTCTCCTAGCAAGCAGCTCGAGTATTTTATCAACCTGGTCTGTTTTCCTCTTCAAGCCGGTTTCTTTAAAGGCTTAAGCCTAATAAGTTTATCCAACGTGCCCGAAAATCTTAAAACTTTTCTAACAGTTAGAGAGGAGGCTTGAAGCATCTGGTAATAGTTGGAGACGGAATGGCTGACTATCCGGTTGAGGAGGCGAAGGGTAAAACTCCTCTTCAAGCGGCGGAGAAGCCCAGCATGGATGAAATAGCTAGAAGAGGGAGAATGGGTATGCTTCGAACACTCCGGCCGAACCTGCCTCGGGGCAGCGATATTGCAAACCTCATCATACTGGGGTATGACCCCTGCACCTATTACACTGGGAGAGGCCCGTTGGAGGCTGCGGCTAGAGGCATAAGGGCAGGGGATAACGAGGTTTTTTTCAGGTGTAATCTCATAACTGTTGAAGAAAACAGGGTTGTCGACTACTCGGGTGGTCATATTGCTACGAGCGAGGCTGAAGTTTTAATATCGGAGTTGAACAGAAGGTTTAGCTGTGTCGGAAGGTTTTACACGGGTGTCAGCTACAGGAATATTTTCGTCTCCAAGTGGGGCGATGGGTTGAGAGCTACTCCGCCGCACGATATTGTCGCCGAGGAATATGGTAAGCACTTGTTGAAGCCGGATAACGAGGAGTCTAGACTGCTTAACAGGATGATGGTTGAGTCGATCAGGGTTCTTTCCGAAAACCAGGTGAACACCCGTAGGCGAAAAGCTGGCGAGAGGCCTGCAAACATGGCTTGGATATGGGGGCAGGGCAGAATGCCCAATATGGAGCCGTTCTCCTTGAAACACGGCTTAAGAGGCGCGGTTATAGCGGCGGTAGACCTGATAAAGGGGATCGGTAAGCTCGCCCAGATGCGTGTGCCTGAAGTACCGGGTGCAACCGGCTACTATGATACTAGCTACGAGAACAAGGCGGTTTACGCGGTTAACGCTCTTGAGGAATGCGACTTCGTGTATCTGCATGTTGAGGCTCCTGACGAAGCTGGCCACGAGGGTTCTTTCGAAACCAAGGTGAAGGTTATTGAGGAGATGGATAGGAGGCTTTTCAAGAAAATACTTGACAGCGTTGAGGAAAACGTTTCGATAAGCATACTGGTAGACCATCCGACGCCGGTGTCTGTTAGGAACCATACGTTGGACCCGACTCCTTTCGCCGTTATGAAACCGGGTTTAAAAGGGGACGGTCTTTCTTTCGACGAGGCTTCTGGGCTTAGAGGATCGCTTGGGCTTGTAGACGGGATGGAAATCATTAAATTGATTAAGAGGGTTTAGGTCGTGCCCCATGGCTCCCCCTAAGAGGAAAGGCTATCTTGCTGAGCGTAAGGTCAGAATGCTTCTCCAAAGACACGGCTGGATGACCGTTAGGTCCGGCGGAAGCCTTGGGCCGGCAGACCTGGTTTGCCTCAGGAGAGGCAAGTGTATTCTTATGCAGGTTAAGTCCACTAGGAAACGCTTTTTATACGTGGAGGGGCCGATGCCCCGTGAAATAGAGGGGTTTCCACTCTACGTCGTAGTGGACTTCGGATATGGTGACATAAGGGTTTTCACACCCGAGGGAAAGATTAGTAGACAAGGAGGCATCCGGTTGAGAGAGTTCATGGAAAATGTTGAACACGCCTTGGAAAAACGTTTTTAAACGATATGGAAATCCTTATAGGGTTTTTAAAGCGTGGAGACGTGATGAATCATCTGTTTAAAACGTCAAACGGTGGAAGGACGGTGAACGAATAAGTAATGGTCACGCTGGAACGGATCGTTCAGAGAACGTCTTTCGAAAAGATTGCCGGTCAAACTGTGATGGCATATGTTAACGAGGTGAAAAACTTCAGCGAGCTCGAGAAGATGGTTTTGGAGAATGCTTTAAGCGGGTTGATAATCGGCAGGAAAGCCCTGTCCGGGCTTAAAAATCCAGGCTCCTCCTTGAAGGAGCTGGCTGCCTCGTACAAGAAAGCCTTAGGCTTCTCCCTAATAATTGCCGCTGAACAAGAGGGGAAGGGTCTTGATGGTGTTTACCCGCCTTTAACCGAGCTGCCTAGTCAAATGGGTGTGGGTGCAACCGGGGAGGCTAAGTCAGCCTACATAACCGGTTACGTGACCGCCCTAGAATTAAGGACGCTTAGCATTAACACTAACTTGGCACCGACGGCGAATATTTACTCCCCCGGAATGGGGGAGAACTTTTTCGGAGATGATCCTGATGAAGTATCTGGCTACGTGGTCAGCTATATAAAGGGTCTTAGAAACGGTGGTGTCCTATCCTTCGTTAAATATTTTCCCGGAAGGTTTTACGAGAAGCATGAAGGCGAGGAAGACCTTAACGGGCTTCTTAGACGGGACTTCAAGCCTTTTCAACAGGCCTTTAAATCTGGCGTCGAAGGGGTTGTGATTGGACACAGTCTTCTTCCGGCTTCAGGGAACATGGATACACCGTCCTCGTTATCGCCCAAGGTTGTTGAGAAAATAGTAAAGAGGAAAATGGGTTTTAAAAACCTTCTCGTGACTGATTATTTGGATGATAAGCGGGTCTTGGAAAGCTTTGACCTTGAGGAAGCTGCGGTGAAGGCTTTGAAAGCGGGCAACCATATAGTGGTGCCTTCGAGAAGAACGGATAAAACACAGGAGGTTTTGGACAGTATTCTTGAAAAAGCCAGGGAGGATAGAAATTTATACGAGAGAATAAGAAGCAGTGCTCTGGAAGTGCTGAGTTTTAAACTTGAAAAGTTTGAGAAGTTTAAAAAAACCCCTGAGAAAACACGTGGCAGCATTATAAACCAGACTAAGGCTTGGAAAATATTTATTCGGAGCATAAGTCTGGTGAAGGGTGTTGATGAACTCCCCTTAAGATGGCTGGGTAAACCCCTAGTGGTCGTCACAGGCGGGTTTGAAGAACAGCTTGAGGAATCGGGCAGGAGCGCCCTCCAAGAAGTCCTGAGGGAAGAGCTTGGAGGGTTTAACCTTTTAGAGCGTCTCGAAGAGGTTTCCAGCAAGAAACTAGGGGAGATCTACAGAAGCACCCCTAGCAATACGCTTCTACTAATACTGGCTTACAACACGCAGGAAAACAGGCGGGAGCTATCCATGCTTAAAAAGCTTGTCGAGTTCTTCAGGGAGAGCATAGTCATATCGCTCGGAGCCCCTGAGGACCTGTCTCAGTTGAGCAGCGCTAAGATTTGCGTTGCCGCTTTCACCCCGAGTGTAACCGCTGTCAAGGCTGCTTTAAAGGTTTTAAAAGGCAAGTTTAAACCAGCGGGGAAACCACCCATTAAAATAGGGTTGTGAGGAATTATTCAGATGAGATTAAATACTGGTTGACGCTTCTCTGAGAACGTTGAAGTGGTGGAGGATACAGTTTAAGAAAGGCGGTGGAGAAGCCTATTCTAATGCTTATAGGCTTGTAAATAATCTTCTCGAATCAGGGTTTAAAGTTGGAAGAACCGTGAAACTTAGGGGTGCTAGGGACATGGGCCTTAAGCCCGGGGACTTCACGATCGGTGTAGAAGACGTTTATTCGGAATGCTTGGTGAAGAATCTCGGTGAAGAGTACGGTGTAGAGTTGAAGCCTTTGAAAACCATTGATCAGCAGAGTGTTGCCTGGTTGCGCAGCCCGCTCATCGGACTATACAGTGGAAGCGGGGTTTCAGTATCATGCTTGAAGGAAACCGTTGAGACTTTGCTTAAAATGGGTTTCAGAAGGATATCTCTCCTCCCAGGGCCGTTGACGCTCGAGGACCTGCGTGCCCTAGATGTCTTGATAGTTGGCGGTGGAGACAGTTTTGAAATTCTCAGGTCGCTCGGGAAAGAGGAAGCCAAGATGATCAGGCAATTCGTAGAGTCTGGAGGCGCATATGTTGGAATATGCGCCGGCGCGCTGCTTCCACTTAAACCAGTCAACCTGCCAATATCCGCGTACGGGGAGATAGAGGCGTGGAGCGAGCTGCAGATTGTTGAGTGCAAACTTTTAAGCGACACGGTTTCAGAGCCTTCTTGGCCTGTTTTCTCAGGAAGACGGCTAAGCGGGGTTTTAAGGACTTACCCTGTAACAGGCCTCGTCAAGGCGAGGATTACGAGAAGAGGATTGTTGACACTAGGGTATGGGGGTGAGCTCACGATGTTTCACACTGGTCCGCTTGCTAAAATCACTAGCGCTAAACAGGTTTTCGCAAAAATAGTGCAGCCTCTTACTAGCGTAGAGTATGGTGTGCCATGCGAGGAGGCGCTTAAAACGATAAGAGACGCTAGCAGCATAGGGTTTACCGAACACGGATCCGGAAAGATCGTTCTGTTCTTCTCCCATGTTGAGAGCCTTAAAACTCCTTTCACGCATGGCTTGCTCGGGAATGCTGTGCTGCTGAAAGCCTACTTGGGTGGGGAGAAGGTTAGCATACCGTCCGCAGAGACTGTAGATCAGGAGACCCTTAGGGAAGCATCTGAATCCTGCAGGATGCTGAAGCTGGTTCGAGATTCTGCGGGTAAGGTTGTAGACCAGATGGAGAGCGTCGTACCCTGGCTCTATGCTGCCCGGCTTCCAGATAGGGCGATGCGGCTGATCATGCTTAAACAAGCATTAAGCAGCATCCTGAGGGAAGAGGACGTTATTCTAAGCTCGATCAGCGAAACTGTTGAAGCTGAGAAACTGCTGCAGGAGCTTAGAAGGAAGAAACCAACCCTTCTTCAGACAACAGTTTTATCCAATAATCTGGCGGAATGGAAGTATGTTGTCGGTAAGACAAGAAAAGCATTAACCCCGATTCTTGAAAGAATCCTTAAGATCCAGGAGATGATGGCTGATTTCTCCGCCACGGTGGTGTCCTCTACGGAGGAGGAGATTGAGGTCAAGTTCGACCTCCTGTTCAACAGTATTGTTGGCGGCAGAATGGCGAGTGGGAAAACAACGTCTGTTTCACCCGGAATCGTCTCCCCGATGCTGAGCATAATTCTTAACATTCGGGATTCTCTTGAGAAAACAAGGTTTCTAAGAAAGATCCTTACGTATGTTCAACCCTAGCTAAACGTATATTGACAGGGGCAGGCCCCTGTGGTACTCTTCTAAAGAATACGGCTCCTGCCCGCAGCCATTATTGTCGTTTTTGAAATGTATTGCTTCAACTATCTTCTCCGCAACCTCGAGGCTTGTGATTACGGGTACAGCGAATTCTACAGCTGTCCTCCGGATCGCATACATGTCTTCAAGAGTACTCTTATCCTTTTGATCTGGAGTGTTTATTACCATGCCTATTCTCCCGCTTGCGAGGAAACTTATCGCGTCTACTCCGTCATCAGACTTCTCGCTAAGCCTCCTAACCAGTACTACGTCTTTCAAACCGTTAGAAACCAAGAAGTCCCTTGTGCGTCGAGTGGCGGCCACTGTGAACCCCATTTCCTTAAGGTTTAAAGCTAGTTTTAAAGCCCTGGGCTTATCCTCATCTCTAACCGTTATGAATATGATGTCGTTTTTAGACGGCAGGCTTAGGCCCGAAGACTCCCAAGCCCGGGTGAAAGTGTTTATGAAGTCGTAACCTATGCATGCTACTTCACCCGTTGACCTCATTTCAACGCCTAGAACAGGATCAGCTCCTTTAAGCCTGATGAATGAGAAAACCGGTACTTTAACACCAATCGTCCTCTCGTTGTACTTCAGCGAATCTTTAAACTCGCTAATCTTCCGCCCAGCAATAAGCTTTCCTGCAAGCCATATGAGGGGGATGCCCCTCGTCTTGCTTACGAAAGGCATTGTCCTACTGGCTCTAACGTTGGCTTCTATCACGTAGACCTCTGAATCCTTAACCAAGTACTGTATGTTAAAAGCCCCGACTATTCGGAGCTCCTTCGCGATTCTGACAGTGTAATCCTTAATCTTCTCGACAATGTCTTCGCCAAGCCTCTGGGGAGGAAGGATTATGGTTGCATCCCCACTGTGTGTCCCAGCATACTCCAGGTGCTCCATTACTCCACCTATGAACACATCCTCGCCGTCGCTAACAGCGTCCACCTCCGCCTCATAAGCCTGCTCGAAAAACTTGCTTATGACCACGGAGCGTTCAGGAGATATTCTTGTCGCGTTGCGAATATATTCTACAAGCTCCTCCTCATTTGAAGCAACGTTCATCGCTGCTCCAGACAGCACGTAGGAGGGCCTTATTAAAACAGGGTACCCTATCTCCCTTGCTTTCAAAACAGCCTCCTCCATGCTGGTCACCCTTGTCCAGACCGGTTGCTTTATGCCTAGGTTATCCAGCAGGAGGCTGAACTTAGCCCTGTCCTCAGCAAAATCTATGCTCAGCGGAGACGTCCCAAGGATTCTGACACCGTGCTTATAGAGTTTTTGACTAATGTTGATCGGATCCTGCCCGCCCATTGTCACTACGACGCCCTCAGGCTTCTCAGCATCCACAATATCCATAACTCTTTCAAACGACAGCTCTTCGAAATACAGCTTATCCGACATGTCGTAGTCCGTGGAGACTGTTTCAGGATTATTGTTCACGACGATGACCTCGTCGAAACCCTCCTCCTTCATGGACCATACGGTGTGCATCGTGCAGTAGTCGAACTCGACGCTGCTCCCAATCCTGTTGGTCCCAGCTCCAAGAATGATCACCTTCCTTCTGCCGGTGGTTTCTGAAACATCATTGGCCTCATCCCCATAGGTAGCGTAAAGATAGTTTGTAACGGACTCCCATTCGGCAGCCATCGTGTCTATCAGTTTGAAGACTGGTTTGACACCATGTTTAATCCTGAAACCTCTCACCTCGTCTTCGCTCCACCTGAGCCTCCTTGCTATCTGAATGTCTGAGAAGCCGAGCCTCTTAGCCTCTTTAATCTTCTCAACGATCTCTTCCCCATCCTTCCCGCTGCGGAGGGATTTAAGCTCAGAGTCGACACGGATTATGTCCAGTATCCTGTAGAGAAACCATTTGTCTATGCCCGTCACACTGCTTATCTCTTCTACTCTAACACCAGCCTTCAACGCTCTGACGACGTTGAAAAGCCTCTCATCGCTCGGCTTAAGAAACCCGGTTAAATCGGATGGAACCCCGTCTTCTTCGCCTTCATTCCCCACTACGCCGACCCTGCCTATCTGAAGCATTCTAACAGCCTTCTGCAACGCCTCTTCGAAAGTCCTGCCTATAGCCATTACTTCTCCAACAGACTTCATCATCGTCCCCACGGTTCTGTCAACGTTTCCAGGGAACTTTTTGAAATCCCACCTGGGGATTTTTACAACCACATAGTCCAGTGCAGGCTCGAAACTAGCCTTCGTAACTCCAGTAGCCTTGTTCGTAAGCTCCTCTATCCGGTATCCTAGGGCGAGCTTCGCTGCAAGGTACGCCAGAGGATAGCCGGTAGCCTTAGACGCCAGCGCGCTAGACCTTGAAAGCCTCGGGTTGACCTCGACGACGATGAGATCCCCATTTTCAGGATTCAAGCCGAACTGAATGTTGCACTCTCCAACTATTCCAAGCTTGTCCACGATTCTGAGACCGGCCTCCCTAATCATGTGGTACTCCTTGTTCGTAAGCGTCTGAATCGGAACCACAACTATTTTCTCACCCGTGTGGACGCCTAGAGGGTCGAAGCCCTCTATAGTCGCGACTGAAACACTGTTCCCATAGTAGTCCCTCATATACTCGTATTCAAGCTCCTTCCACCCATAGTAGGACCTCTCTATTAGAACCTCCCTGTTAATGCTCCATTTCAAAGCTTTTGAAACCGCGTCGTAAAGCTCACTCCGGTTCCTAGCTATGCCTGAGCTCTGACCCCCGAGTGTGAAAGAGGTTCTGACGAGAAGCGGTAAACCCAGGCGCTCCGAGGCTTCGATCGCTTCCTCCGGGGTTCTTGCAACACTGCTCGGAGGAACCTTCAAGCCTATCTCCCACATGGCTCTTCTAAACAGGTCCCTGTCCTCAGCCATCCTGATGGTTTCAATGGAGCACCCCAACACTTTAACACCATACTTGTCTAAGACACCCGCCTCATGCAGGCCTATGCCAAGGTTGAGAGCCGTCTGACCCCCGAAGCCAAGCAGAATCCCGTCAACCCTCTCCTTCTCAATTATTCTCGAAACCGATTTAACGGTTAACGGCTCAAGATACACCTTGTCAGCCATCCTTCTGCTCGTCTGAATCGTCGCAATATTCGGGTTCACGATTACTGTCTCTATACCCTCCTCCTTCAAAGCCTTCAAAGCCTGACTCCCACTGTAATCGAACTCCGCTGCTTGAGCAATCACGATCCCCCCGCTTCCTATGACGAGCGCTTTTCTTATGTTGCCCATCCTAGGCATTTAAAACACCTCTCAACCAATAGGCTTCAGAAAAAATCTCTGTACAAGGGAAACGAATACATATTGCTAGAAACCTGCTTACGCTTATTCTTCCGCTTCCTCGTATTGGTTTCGCCACTGAAGTATCTGAGGAGAAGAAAAAGGGATTTCACACTATTTAAACGTTTCCAGAGGATTTAGCACATGCCTAAAACATATTATTGCTTACTCCTTTAAAAGCATGCTATTGCCAAGCATGCAGCGACCCTGACCAGAGAGAAGCGTAGGATTGTCGCTAAAACATGCAGGCCGGCTTCAAGAATCTCGGCCGGCTTCTTTCTCCTCAAGCTCCCTGATGGCTTGTTCGTATTTCTCTTTAAGCTCTCTGAAAGTTTTCTCGTCCAACTTCTTCTTTTTAAAGGCTTTTTCAAGCTCTTCTATTTCAAACCTTATTCTTTCAATCTCCTCCTGAACCTCAGGTGTTCCAGGCGTCGGCGGCGGTAGGGCAAGTGCCACAAGTTTTTTGTCGACAAGACTCTTCATGAACATGGATAGCGAGACCTCCGCCTCCCTCTCAGTCAGCGTGAATTCCTGCCTCATCCACTGAACCATTTCGTTCAGAGGTGTTTTCCCGTCTATTCTCTTCCAAACCTTGCTCCCTATCGCGTCGAGCTTTATCCTCGCTGTCCTCTCAGGCTTTTTAGAGTCGCCCGTCGGGACGGGGATAAGAATCGTGACGATGCCGTCCGCATCCTCCTCGTGTCTCACCCTCGGGTTTACGATAGGTATACTCCTGTAGAGTCTTCCCGGCGAAACCCTCGGAGGCTCCCTCTTTTTCCCGAAAAGCGGCATCTCTGCTCACCTAGACCGGCTTAAACACTATGCTTTTCTCAAGCTCTTCCATGTCGATAATGTTCTCCCGAGGACCGGAGTAGCCTGTTACGAATATTCTGTTCGAATCCGAGTCATGCCAAATCCTTAACTTTTTAACACTCGTCTTGCCGCCGAAGAATGTTCGTCCCGTTTCCTCCAACATCACTCTCCCCGTCTCCTCGTCGGGCTTAAGCTTATCGTATTTCAACCCTTTCATGATGCTGCTCACTTCTTTCGGAACCTCTTTCTTCGCCCATTCAGCAAGACTCCGATACTTAACAAGGGTTTCTCTGGCGAATGCGGACCAGTGGATCAGCAGTGTTTTCCCCCCTGCTTTAAAAACAACCATCGGCCTGCCTAGTAAAAGCTTCCTTGTTTGAAGAGAATACTCCTTGGGCACTTTGAACTCCACGCCGATCAGACGGTACCTCCAGAATTTTTCCGAAGTATGACATATAAACCCGGGGATCAGCCAGTTTGCAACATCCTCCCATTTCTCGGCCGGCTCCAGATAATAGTTGAGAAGAAAAACCTTGTTCTCGTCTTCACACACCCAGGAGACGGTAACTATATCGCCAACATCCCGCCATCTTGCGAAGTAAGCGTTGTGTCCGCATATTCTTGCACTCCCCCGCTCATATACTTCAGCCTTCCCTTTCCTCTTAGCCCGCGTCATATAGTCTTCGATAAACTTGTTTATCACAATCATCGGCTGCGCTTTCGCCTTCGCCCTCTTGTCAGAAGCCTGTTTCTCCCACTTTACTTCAAGCTTAGCGGCGGTTTTCGAGTCTATCCTGAAATACCCGTCTAACATTCCTCCCGACTCCGCGGCTAACATCCATCCTTTAGGGTGTTGCAGTTCAACCTCAAGCCAGTATTCTTTTTCAAGGTTTTCCATTAAACACTAGTGCTCCAAACCCCTTATTTAATTATTTTGACTCCGCTTTCCCCCGCTTCTCCACGTATTTGAAGAAGATTTCCTCCCAGTCTATCTTCATCATCATTATTATGACTCCCGCTAGAAGCAGAAAAGTCGCCAGGGTTGTAGCCCATCCTCCCTCCCCGCCGAAAAGACTTTTAATCAGGCTTATTGAAAACCTCCCTCCGAGTGCCAGTATTAGGCACATCACGGTTTTACCCAAGACGCACGGTACGAGAAACTTAACCGGGTTGTAGCGCATTATGCCAAGTGGGATTATCAGCAGGTCGTCAGGCAGAGGAGTTAGGGCGAACAGGAATATTGCTGCAACACCGTAACGGTCGAATATCTTAAGCATGTAACCCATCTTCCTCCTCCGCTCCTCGCCCATCAGCGTCCTGCCGTAGTATCCCAAGGCGTAGCCGGCTAGCTCTCCGAAGACAGATCCTAAGCCTCCTGAGACGGCTATTAGAAAGGGATCTATTACGGAGCCCATCAGATAGATCACGACAGTATAGGGTATTGGAAAGACGATGGAAATGGCTCCGATTAAGGACAGGAAGAATATACCCAGGTATCCATACTGATAAGCAAGCTGCTCCAACCATTCTAAGAATTGCTGGGTTGAGAGGAGGGTTTTCAGCATCTGGTGCCTATGACTCCGGCCACATATTTAAAGATAAACTCAATACAGTGGAAAAACCTTTTACTCGCACCAGATAAGTTTTAATACGAATCGGTCAGCTATTCTATGGAAAGATGGACCATATGGTTCTTGAAAAAGCAATTTACCATGTGACTATCGAGGTTGAGAATAATCAGTGCAGGGGGTTGGAGCTCATGTCTAAGCTCGGCATCAACGATTGTAAGCTTATCGATGTTAGAAGGCTGCCTGATGGTTCCGTGAGACACCTGGTCCGGTTTCCCGTCAGCGAGCTCCGAAAGACCTCCGGGGAGAATCTTAGGATTCTGAAAAGCTCTAAGGGCTCCGTACTCGCCTCCTTCAAAACAGAGGGGTGTAACGTTTGCAACACAATGCTTTCTCAAGGCGCTTTCCTTATTTCAGGCAAGCATATAGGGGGATACCGGATGATCTACGAGTTCATAGCACCGGGCTACGAGGTCTTTAAACAAATAGTAAGTATCCTAGAGCCCCTCGGGTTTAAGCCTAGAATTCTTGGTTTAACGAAGCATGACCATAAGGAGGGTGTTTTAACCGAGAAGCAGGAGAACTTGCTCTGGCTTTCCTTGAAAATGGGCTACTTCGACACCCCTAGGAAAATCAGCACCAGGGAGCTTGCGAAAACACTTGGAATAGTTCCTTCAACCTTCTCTGAAATAACTAGGAGCGGTATTCGTAAACTGCTGGAGAAATACTTCGAGTCTAAAACTTTCTAGAGGAAGAGTATGGCAGCCTGAGCATTTCATCCTCTACTTTTTCCAGCTGTTTGGAAAAAACATCTTTATTAGTGTGAGCCAAGCTGTATTTCAAGGTGGACAGGTTTGAAGAGCAGGGTGATCGTTGACGCGACCACGCCAATAGGCACTATCGGCAAGAGATGCTACGGTCAGTTTATTGAACACTTGGGCGAGTGTATCTACGGAGGCATCTGGGTCGGCAGGGATTCTGAAATACCTAATGTGAAGGGTTATCGTCTTGATGTTCTGAAAGCTGTTAAAGATTTGAATCCTACTCTCGTAAGATGGCCCGGTGGAAATTTTGCAAGCGGCTACCACTGGGAGGATGGTGTTGGAGCCGTAAGCCGGAGGCCGAGGCGTTTCGACATGGCGTGGAGAGCTGAGGAGCCTAATCTTTTCGGGACAGACGAGTTCATAGAGTGGTGTAGGCTGATAAGTGCGGAGCCGTTCATAGTTGTAAACGCTGGAAATGGGACGCCTGAGGAGGCTGCACGATGGGTTGAATACTGTAATTCGAACATGAACACATACTATTCTTCCCTAAGACGCGAGCATGGCCATGAGGAGCCTTACCGTGTCAAACTCTGGGGCATAGGTAACGAGCTGCACGGGAAATGGCAGATAGGATTCTGCGTAGACGGTGCTGAATGCGCTAGGAGAACTGTTGAGTATGCGAACGAGATGCGTAAGGTTGACCCGGACATAGAGCTTGTGGCTGTTGGTTGCGAAGATCCTGAGTGGAACCTTGAAATGCTTAAGGGAGCAGGGAGATGCTTCAACTATCTTTCTGTTCATTTCTATGCTTCGGGAAGTATGCCATACGGTGAGCTAGTAGCTCTTCCGGAAGAGATTGAGCAGAGGCTTAAAAGTGTCTACGGCTTGATTAAAGCCGCTAGGATAAAATACGGGATAGAACACGAGATAAAAATAGCTTTCGACGAATGGAACGTCTGGTATCCTGAAGCTAAGGAACCCTTAGTGACACAGATTACGCGCGTGAGGGATGCTGTTTTCACAGGAGGGGTTCTGAATATGCTTCAAAGACTATGTAACATCGTTCCAATAAGTAATTTCGCGCAGACTGTGAACGTCCTGCCGCTTATAATAGCTGCTTCTGATGGACGCATGGTTCTAACACCTCAATACTTTGTTTTCAAAATGTACAGCAACAATAAGGGGGTTAGTGTTCTTAGAACGCTGGTTGATTCAGAGCACTACATGTCCACCGATGTCGGCGGATATGTACCTTACATGGATGCTTCCGCAACGGCCTCGAAAGACGGGGAGACAGTATACCTTTATGTTTTAAACAGGAGTTGGGATAACGGTGTTGAGCTCCAAGTGGATTTCAAAGGGTTTACTCCGAAGAGCGGCGTGCAACAGTTTATCGCAGGGGAATCGGCTGAGGACAGGAATACGCTTGAAGAGCCGGACAGGGTTAGAATAGAACAGGCGCGGGTTGAAGCAGCCGATGGAAAGATAAACATAGTATTGAAACCCCATTCGGTAAACGTCGTGAGGCTCCACTGCTGACCGTCGGGACTACAGCAGTGTGAACGGATTAAACAGGGGCCGGCGCCCACTTAACCATTTTTAGAGTGTCTGGAATAATTACCGGTATATTTAAATACCGGTTCATCGATGTACCGGTTTTTAACGATGAGCTTAACCCATATCCAGGGAAAGATAATAGACGAAGTGGCTAGCCATCCGGGTGGAACCTCGTTTAACAGGTTGGCCGACAGACTTAAAGGGAAACTTTCAAGAGTAGTGCTTTCCAGAGAGGTTCGGAATCTTTCACGGAAAGGCGTTTTAAAAATCGCTAGGGACCCCAGCCATAGACAGAGGAAGATAATCATGGTTGAGAGTGTTGCAATCAACGTTTTGGAAAAGATGCGTGAGGACAGGCTTGAGGGAAGGCTCAGTAGGAGGAAGGCTGCGCACATCACCTTAAAATATATTTCAACATACAGAAGGCTTGTCGAAGAAGAAGCCTCTCAGCTCGTTAAAGATTACGTGAAGTACAAGGTGATGCAGTGTCTCGAGAAAATCCTGGAGAAGGTGGTTTAAGTGAACCCTGATAGAAAGCTCCATGTTACTGTTAAAAAAGAAAAAAAATTAGAAGAGCCGGGCAGGCTTGTCGAGAGAATTGTCCCCCTGCTTACGAAATATAGGTGCATAATCATCGATATGCAGGGTTTTAAGCGTGGAGAACTGCTGGAGGCGATCAGGTCTCTTTCAAACAAGAATATGCAGGCAACGATAATAGTGTATAGTGGTGGGAACAGGAACACGAAGGCTTACGACGAGGAGATAACCGTGCCTTAGGAATGGTTTATGAAAGCTTCGACGTGGTGCTTTCCGTCGACAGAACCCTCATGAGTAACCATCACGGTAAAGAGTTTCTAGGCTTTCTGGCAACCGGCCCGCCGATTATGGTTCCGGAGAAAGTCTGGATGACTATAGCCGCCCCGAGGATGAAAGTGGATGATTTAGGAAGACCCTTGGAAGCACCGTACGGGCTTAGAAAAATAGAGGCCGCGCTGCTCGAAGCAGGTATTAAGGCTGCCGTGATAGACCCTGACCACCTTGGAAAACACTTGGAAAAAGCTAGGGTTCTTGGAATAGGCCACCATGATTACTTTGCGCTTGGGCCTCCGAGCAGCGAATGGTGGGTTCTAACTGGGAAGGAGCCTGTTAACTCAAAGTATTTCAAAAGGTTCATGGAGAAACCTGAGATAAGAGCGGCTAAGAAAAATGGGCTTAAAATAATTGTGGGTGGGCCCGCCGCGTGGCAGTGGCTCTGGATGCCCGAGTACGCTGAGAAATGGGGCGTAGACACCATTATTGAGGGAGAAGCCGATAAAGCAATAGTGCAGCTTGTCCAAGATGCTCTAGAAGGCAAGCCTCTTCCGCAATACGTGCATGTTGGAATCCAGGACACCCCGATGCTGAGCGAGATTCCTACGATTAAAAATGCCTCGGTAAACGGGCTGGTTGAAATAATGAGGGGCTGCCCAAGGGGCTGTAGGTTTTGCTCTGTGACTCTAAGACCATTAAGACAGTGTCCTCTTGAAATGATTGAGAAGGAGCTCAAGGTGAATAAGGCCTGCGGGCTAAACAGGTGCCTCCTGCACGCTGAAGATATCCTTCTATATGGGGCTGACGGGGTTAAGCCTAGGCCGGAACCATTGATAAGGCTGCACCAGATGGCTAGGAGGTTTTTCAAGATCGTAGGATGGAGCCACGTGAGCCTCTCCGCAGTCAAGCATGCTCAGGAAAACCATTCCCTCATAACACGCCTATCCGAGATAATTCTCCAGGATGAACATGACTACATAGGGGTTGAAGTCGGTATTGAAACAGGATCACCAAGGCTGGCTGAGAAAACAATGCCTGCGAAAACAGCCCCCTACCCGGCAGCCTCCTGGCCGAGCATCGTGAAACAGGCTTTCTCCATAATGCACGAGTCTAGAGTAGTGCCTGCAGCAACCATAATAATCGGCCTGCCCCAGGAGAAGCCTGAGGACCTTGTTAAAACCCTTGAGCTCATAGATGAACTTAAAGAGTTTAGAAGCCTGATAATACCCATGTATTTCGTGCCCATGGGTGTTCTCAAGAATGGGGAATGGTATAGGGCTAGGCCTACGGAGGAACAGCTGGAGGTGATGAAGGCATGTTTGAAGCACGACCTCCATTGGATAAAAGACCTCTCAGGATGGTATTTCAATAAAACAAACCCATTCTTAAAGATCTCTTTGAAAACGGTCGTTTTCCTCGCGGAACGGATTGCGAAATGGCTTCGCCTCCTCTCCTAATGGTTTCCCCGGACCACCTGTTCTCCTAGGATGGTTTAGAGTTTTGAAAAACACCTGTGGAAAAGCGGCCTCTAGAGTGAGCCTCTCCTGACTTTCCAGGTTCTTCCTGGCGTTTGGAACTGTTTTAAAGAATTCTTCAAGCTTCTCGCAAGGATATTCTTCACAGCAAGCACAGTTCTGAACCTTCCTGCTTTGCCAGCACTTCCTTGTCTCACAGATCCTGCAGTAGCCAATTATTCTTTCCCCCGTTGTCAAACAGCCGTCGCAATTAATATCCTCAGGCTTGAAGGAGTTGCCGAACTCTTTTCGGCCAGAGTTCCGCCACCCGTCTTCCGTTCAGCATCATCGTTCTTCTGAGTTGCCAGAAAAGCCGGACAATCAGAGCATATTAGCCCGCAATACGCAATTAACCTACTCATACTCGTCTTCACGCGCCAACTTTATAAGGCTTTTGAAAAACGTTCAAGTAAAAGAAGCCTGCCAGCGGAGAGTAGCACGCTTTTGATCATGTTCTGCAAAACCAGTTTGCCGAGGCCAAAACAGATATTAGCACTCCCGCCTATAGGAAGACATGCTGCTCCTTCAAGTATTGGAGGCTCTTTTTCAGGCTCCACGCTGGAAAGCAAAATACGTTGGAGTTCTCCCCCCGGGGATAAAAGAGGTTGTTAGAGAAACCTTCGAATGCTTCAGCATCACTTTCTCAAGCAAGCTGGATTCTGAAAGGATGAAGCAGATATGTCTTGAATATGGCTTCTTAGTCAAGGAGAAGGATAGTAGGATAGAGAATATTTATGACCAGTTTGGCGTGCTGATAGAAACCCTCGTCGTAGAATGGACCTACCCTTTCAGAATTGTGGACTCTGATGGAGGGATAGTTTTATTCGCGGACCCGGATGACCCGAATAAAATATACGTGATCCCGCTTACGGCAGTACGGCAAACTATAAGGTTGAGGGAGAGCATAATAAACGCGGTTGAAAAATACAGGGTGGAAAAATACGGTCAATAGGCCGATAAACCATCGGCCTAAAAATGGTAAACACGGGCCAGTGGCGGCCCGTTTGAATCCCTTTTTGCTACAGGATGCTTGTCTACCGGGTTATCTGCACGCAGAATTGCCTAACCGCGTCGGTGTACTCGCCGGTTTCCACCTGATTCCTCCTCAGCATAAGCGTTGCAAGCGGTTTCCTGCCGCACAGGGCTTCCATCTCTGTAAACACATTGCTCTCGGAACCGTATTGTGTGCAGAAGAATGCGACTTGTTTAAACCGATTTCTGTATTCCACTATGTATGTTCTAATAGGCGTGGACACCGTATTGTTCCATACGGGAGTGCCGATTATCGTAACGCTATAATTCTCAGGAGGCTTCTGCAGCTCCTCTATCTTGGTCAGCCTCTTCAAAGTTGCATCCATGCCTGAACTCAGCCAGCCTAAGACACCTGTCCTATTCTTCAAATCCCGGATTTCCTCAACATCACATTTTAAAACTTCCGCGATAGCTTCTGCCACCTTCCTCGTGGTCCCAGTCCTAGAATAGTAGACAACAAGCGGCTTCATATCCAGTGGAGTATGAAGCTGCTTCGCATTATTATAAAGTTTATGCTTCTATTGTAAGAATCAAACCACAGTATTTAGGAAGCACGTTATTTTTCAACCCTAATCATTTTAAAAGCTACGTCTTTGAGAAAAACCGGGATCTCAACTACAAGCTTACCGTCAGAGGATTCTACTTCGCTAAGCCTCGTTCTTTCGCCAGTATACGTGTCCCATATCTCAAACAGGTAGCTTCCAGAGTTAAAATCTAATAGCTCTACATACACTCCTCCAGCCGTCTTTAGAGTAACATTGCTAACAGTGTTAAACCAGTTGTAATCCTTGTTTCTAACCCAGCCCATTGCGAACGTCCCGTTTCTAAGGCCGAAAATCTCGAAATCGACGTTCGACGCATTAATCTTCTCACCGTCAACCACCCTATATTCAAGCTCAGCCAATCTGGATCTGCTGAAGCTAATGTTCGCTACGAACAGTCTCAAAGCATTGTAATGATAGTATAGGTTGTACGGATCAACATAAACGTCCCACCACCATAGCATCGCTGTCCCAAAGGATCCGCTCATAAGAGAAGCCCATATGCCCTCATGTATCTCAACGCCTTCTTTATCCTTATAGTACAATGGAGAGTCGAACCATCTCCAGTCGGCGCCAAATTCTCCAAACAGGGTCGGCTTCCCGTATGTTGCCAGCTTCCTTTTTATTTCGCTTGAAATCGCCCGTGCAAGATCCTTAACGTCTGGTCCATACATGTGTGTCTGTGTGAAATCTAAGCCGGATGTTCTCCAAATCGGATCTCCTTCTCTCGGCCCCCCGAAACTCGTAGTAACTAAATGCTTATAGGGATCGATGCTTCTCAAGTAACCCGCCATCTCCTTGTGCCAGTCTGCAACATTGGAAGGATTATAGTTATCGGTTAACTCAACCTCGTTGAAAAACTCCCAAGCTAATAGATGGGTGCTGTAGGCGTACCTCGACACCAAGTATCTCAACCTCTTCTTGAAAAGATCCTTCGCAGCAGGATCCGTGAAGAACTGCTCAGGTGAGGATAATGGTCCTCCGCGCGCCTTATTATACGGATTGCCGCTCCAGTTTTCGCCAGCCCTGAGCTGCCCGTGGTTAACCAGGCAAAGCATCACGTATATCCCTTTTTTCTCCGCAAGCCTAAGCACGTAGTCCAGCCTCCACGCCTCCTTCAAATCATACCTGCCCGCCCTATCGCTCCACTCAACCGCAAACGCCCAGGGAGCCATCCATATCCTCGCATAGTTCATACCGTTCTCCGCCATTTTCTCAAACCAGACATCGTAATCAAACGTTTTCCTAGACTCCGTGTACCAGCAAACGTTCTGGCCGATTAGGAAAAGGTCTGAGCCATTGTCGCAAACCAGGTAATTACCGTTGAGTCTTACAAAACCAGGGTTATGCGAGTAACCCTTTACTTCTAAAGACAGCTCGCGAGAATCCGTGGGCTCCCCCCTTGAGTACACGCGTAAAACAATGGTGTGGCTTCCCTCCAGTATGGGTGTAAACCTCAGCTTCCAAAACGGTTCTCCAGATGGAAGCAGGCTCTCCCCCTCGTTCACAACGCGTCTCTCATAATCCTGGTAGAAAAAGGCAGGTATGTTCCACTTCACACCGTTTGGAAGAATGATTTCTGAAGTAACGTTAACCTCGTTCTCATCGAAAGGATTGCTTACACTGCCGTTAAGCCTGATGTCCAGCTCCACAGTCTCATAGACCCGTGGCTTCTCACTGGATGGTTGAATATCCCTGAACGAAATCCGCGCTGGCCTCCCGGGGGAACCGGGTTGAATAGCGAAGAGATAGTATAGGGTTGAAAACAAAACTATGAAAAGCATTGTAAGAATTAGAAACATCCGTTTTTTCAGCTTTAAGACTGGTTCTTGGACGTAACTGGTTTTCCAAGTGCTGGGAACAGGATGCATCACTGTAGAGAGGAAGGACGCTCCGATATAAGCCTGGTCTTGCCTGCTTTTTAGAACGCTTTCCACGTGTTGGCAACTGGACCCGGTTAAATCTAATTTATCCGAATATCCGTGGAATCATATCGTCTTCCCCCTACTCTGAAAAACACTGCTTTTACTAATTTTTCCCACGGGGAAAACCTTAATAACCCGGGAAGCGTTAATAAGCCTGAGGGTTTTAAGGCGAGAATCCCTGGGGGTCACCCGGGGAAATCTAGAAAACCCTAAAGGGTGATCCCGAGAAATGAGTTACAGGTTTGAAAAGGTTTCGGATGTAGAATACCAGGTTAGCGTAGGCGCTAAAAAAGGAATGCGGGTGCCGCTTAAAATCTTCGCGGACGAAACACTTCTGCATAAAATGACGCAGGATAAAACTGTTGAGCAGGGGTTGAACGTGGCAACCCTACCGGGGATATACAAGAGCTCAATAATTCTTCCGGATGGACATGAAGGCTACGGTTTCCCAATAGGAGGAGTCGGTGCTTTCGACGTTAAAGACGGGGTTGTGTCACCCGGCGGAGTGGGCTACGACATCAACTGCGGCGTGAGGCTCCTGCTGACGAATCTGAATGTTGAAGACGTTAAGCCTGTCCTTAGAGAGCTGCTCGACGAGATTTTTCACAACGTGCCTTCAGGCCTGGGTTCAGAGGGAAAGCTTAGAATGAGCTTCGACGAGCTGGACGGTGCTGTCAGGGAGGGTGTCGGTTGGGCTATTAAGCGTGGATACGGCTGGAAGGAGGACGCGGAGTTTATTGAGGAGAACGGTTGCCTAAAGGGAGCGGACCCGAGCAGGGTCGGCGTCACCGCTAAGAGGCGTGGCCTCCCCCAGTTGGGCAGCTTGGGAAGCGGAAACCATTTTCTCGAAATAGACTACGTTGAAAGAATTATCGACGGGGAGGTTGCTAGAGGATTCGGCATTGAGAGAGTCGGCCAGATTGTAGTATTAATACATACGGGGAGCCGTGGATACGGTCACCAGATTTGCAGCGATTATCTTAAAACTATGGAGGCGGCGAGCAGGAAGTATAACATCTGGTTGCCGGACAGGGAACTGGCAGCCGTCCCGGTTGAAAGCCAGGAGGCCAAGGACTACTTTGCAGCCATGGCTTGCGCCGTGAACTATGCTTTCCTAAACAGGCAGGTTATAACCCACTGGGTTAGAGAGAGCTTCGCGAAGGTTTTCAAAAAGGATGCTTCCGAGCTCGGCTTGAACGTTCTCTACGATGTTGCGCACAACATTGCTAAGATTGAGGACCACAAGGTTGACGGAGAGAGGAAGAGGGTTGTCGTCCACAGGAAAGGAGCCACCAGATCGTTCCCACCCGGGAATAGCCATATTCCCTCCAAGTATAGGGAGCACGGCCAGCCGGTTCTAATACCCGGCTCAATGGGCTCGGCAAGCTGGGTTCTAGTGGGGACGAAGGTTGCGATGGAGGCCAGCTTCGGCTCAACAGCACACGGCGCTGGAAGAACACTCAGCAGGCACGAAGCGATGCGGAGGTTCACGAGCCGGCAGATCAGGGGGATGCTTGAGGAAAGAGGAGTCTACCTTAGGGTTGCAGACATGAACCTGGTGGCTGAGGAGGCGCCGGGAGCCTATAAGGATCCGGATCAGGTGGTGGAGGTTACGCATAGGGCGGAGATTTCGCACAAGGTTGCTAGGCTAGTGCCCCTGGGCGTTGTGAAAGGATAGGGGGACAGCAACGCAGCTCAACTAAGCAGGATATGTGCTTCCAAACGGATTTGGACAGTGCGCCGCTATGCTTCCTGTTTTCCATTGGGCCTCGAAAACCCTCTTGGCCTTCGTCAAGTAGTAGAGCTGCAGGATTGATACGGCTAGCAGGGCAACCAGCAGGATGGAATAAACCGTTCTAACACTAGGATCCCTAACGTAAATGTTTACCAGCAGGATCGACACAAGTAGTATTCCAACAGTTACTCTCGCTATTCTCAGCATTAACAGGTTTCTCCGGGCGCTCCGGGTCTCCAGCATTTTGCCCTTCCTCTTCTCCAGCTGCTTTAAACGCTCCTCGGAAAGATAGTACTTGCCCTCCTTCTCAACGAATACTCCCAGCTCCCCCAGGCGTCCGCGCATGAGGCGGCTGAACCAGGGTGAAAGGCCTAGTTCCTCCGGGGTCATAGCCTTATCGGGGCTTGTAGCACCTTTCTCTCGAAACTTTTCAACAAGCTCGAGCAGCCTCCGCCTGGCTTCAGCCCTTTCCATCAACGTTGTAAACTAGGCATGGTGAAAAATATAATGCTTACTCTGTAGTCGGCCGCGTCTTCCTGTTGGCAGCGGTAGTGTAGGTTGACCTCAACTCCCTGATGAGGCTTAGAAGAGTCTTAACATGGTTGTCGAGATATGTTTCGAGTTCACGCGGCATCTCGCCCCTGGTTTTCCCAAGGCTCCGCGGATCCATGCTTTCAACTATGCCCTCCATTTTCCCGAGAAGAATGCTGATCCATATGTAAGTCAGGCTTAGGCTAGGCTCATTTTTGACTCGGCCGCATCTTTCAATAAATTCATCAATTATCCGCTCGATCTCGTTAAGCTTGCTGATGAAGTTCTCCGCGTCGCCGCCTGACAGTGCTGCAGGCCTGCCGGCTACGCCAGAGGCCTCTGGGGGCTCACCCTCGGAAACAAGTTTTCTCAAGTCTTTAACGTATTTCCGGAGGGCTAGGGCAGCGGAGAAAACAAACCTCTCATGCTTCCTGTCCAACTGGCTGCTCAAAACTCCTCCACCTCCAGGCCCAGCATTCTTAGAGAGGAAACTGCTTGAAAAGTATACTCGAACGATGAGATGCCGTGCTCCAGGCTCCTTCTAAACCCTCCGTTAGAGTTTTGGCAGCCCAGGATGAAGCCTATGGTTTCACCAGGGTAGAGAGGCTCCTCGTTAAACAATTGGAGGCACGTTAACCCCATGAAAGTAGGCTCCATGAATGAGGGCTTGACACCTGGTTTAAGAGAGATGCCTCCCTCAGGGTTCTCGTGCAGCCTCAAGAAGCGCAGCGTGTCCAGCATACCCTCAACAGGATGGTTCAGCGTTGAAAGAGTTTTGAGAGCGTAGAAGGTCGAGTTTAGACTTGATTCCACAGCGCCGAAGCCACCGTCAGGCTTTTTCAGAGAAAGGAGGAATCCTATTATCCTGTCCCGGTTCTGAACAATGTTAAGCATGCTCATAAGCTTCACGCACATGAAGGTTGTTTCAACCTCTGAAACTGTTTCCACATCAACCTCGTATGCTCCAAACCTTCCAGTGGAATCCATGAGTTCAAGAACATGCTTGGAAACATCTATCAGAGGCTTGTTGAGAATCATTAGAATCCTGTTAATAAGATAGTAGTCCCTAATGTTCATAGCATTATAATTTTTAACCCATGCTATAGTGTCGCCAACCCTAGGGGGGCTTGCTTTAAGAATCCTCAGGGTTTTGAGAGCAAGATAAGTGTCGTAGAGAGTAGAGTCCGTATATTGGACGGCGGTGTAGCCCCCGTCGTCATTCTGCCTCGCAGCAATATACTCCACTGTTTTCCGCAGCAGAATTCTCCTCTCGGTCCTAACCGCCTCGGTTCCCAACCATACCGTCCTCCACATATACAGGGTAGGAGCTATCAGCCTCGATTAAGGCGGTTTAAGGAGAGCTCCATCTCCTAGCCGTTCCAAGGGGCGGCTGGCGAAACCCTTCGGCCAGCGGCTTTATTAACTTTTCTCCATGCGCCAAGAGTAGGAGCGTAGCGCGCGCTATGAGCGGGCCTGACTACTTGAAGCTTGCCGCCATACCTGTCCTCAAGGTCCATCGCCTATCTCGGAAGCCGTAGCGCGCTCCTGTGTCTTGGCGATGCTCAAAAAAACAGGGGGTTTCAGTCCGTTTCATGGTCGGTAGAGCAACAACCGCGGGTATTTCGAAGGTCGTTAAAGATATGACAAGAAGGTTGCGGGGATCTTATCGATTTCCCTCTTCATAAAAGACACCGAATTCTTAGTTAACTCGATGTACCGTTCTTGTTAAAAGACATTCCAATAAGTTACTTGGTTCAAAGTGAACTACCCGTTCCTAAAGGATGCGGGCTTCCTGCTTCAAAAATGGGGCTTGCAGGAACCTGAATAAGCCTTGCCTAAGCATGTTCAGCGAGGCGTTATGATCCCGGTCCGGTTCTCCATGCTTGTATTCTTTGCTTGTGCCTTGAGGGTTAACCTTCACCACCCTTAAAGGCATAGGATTCCCACTCACGGTTAAAATTAAACTCTCTCCCTCCTGCTTCCCTTGTATAGTTGCATAAAATAAGGATGAAAAATGGATCGTGCACTTTATATAACCTGAATCAAGGAATAAGACGACGATGAGTGGCGACGACAATCGATCTGTAGTAATTATGCACATAAACCAGTTGTTTTTAAGGCGGATAATGATCTTCTAGGAAAGATCGTGAAAGAAAGTAAAGGTTATTGAAGCTTCTCATATATACCTTTAAAGAGAAATTGTCACAGGCTAAAATATTGCTCTGTCTAACCCTGTTGTTTTAACTGAGCTATGTTTTGTGATATGCGTCACAATTTTCATACCCCACAACTTGAGCGATAACTTTATTTCCTCCGTTATATCGAGAAGCCTGGTGTGGTCTTTGAGGAAGAAAATTCCTAGAACTATGTCTACGCAGCATCCAGATAATGCTTCTGTTCCTCCTTGGGCTGGAGGCTCAATAATCCATGGCGACGCTGAGGTTTATGAGGCGTATTATGCCTATCATGACTTGGGCTGTATGGAGATTATGTGGGATGCTGAGGGGAAGGATGTGGATACTCATGTTGTCCGAAAGCTGTTAGAGAATTATGGTGATTTTTTTAAGGAGAAGGTGTTGGGAGAGGATGTTTACTTAACTTATCGTGTCCCGAATCCGTATGTTGAGGTGGCTGAGCAGAAGATCCTTCTAGAGTCTCTTGAAAGCATTCCAGTTGCACATGATATTGCCACCCGCTTCTATCAGCAGGAGGTTTCGCCAATCTTTGAGGTTATACTGCCTTTCACGACAAGGGGGGAAGATCTTGTTTGGCTTAAGAAATGCTATGAGAAGGTCATAATTGGAACCAGTTGCGTCAATCTAGATGAAAAAATCAGGGTCGATGAGTGGCTTGGTCGTTTCAAGCCCGAGACTATAGAGGTTATCCCACTCATCGAGGACCTTAAAAGCATTCTTAGCATGAATGAGATACTCTCATCTTTTGTTAAGACAGTTAAACCAAAATACCTTAGAGTTTTCTTAGCCAGGTCGGATCCGGCGCTAAACTATGGCTTGGTGTGTGCCGTAGGTTTAAGTAAACTCGCCCTTTCCCAGCTTAAACGGTTTGAGGAGTCCACAAACGTTAGCATCCATCCAATTTTAGGCGTCGGGAGCATGCCATTTAGGGGCCACTTGTCTCCAGAAAACCTGAAAAATTTTGTTGAGGAATATAGGGGTGTTTACACCATCACTATCCAATCAGCACTTAAGTATGACTATCCCTCCGACGAAGTTAAGAATGTTATATCCTTTCTTAATGAAAACCTTCCATACAAAGAGCCGGTGATCATAGAGCTCCATGAGGCTGAAGCCCTTAAGGGCGTGCTCTTTAAGTTCATGGAGAAATATCAGAGTGTTGTGGAGAGGCTTGCCCCTCTGATAAATAGCGTAGCTTCGATTATCCCCTCGAGGAGGGCGCGAAAGTTGCATATTGGGCTCTTTGGTTATAGCCGTAGTTTAGGGGGGGTGTCGCTGCCGAGGGCTATACCTTTCGCCGGGGCACTGTATAGCCTCGGGATCCCGCCAGAGTTGATTGGGCTTAGAGCCTTGGAGGACTTGGAGGAGGCCGAGTGGGATGTCTTGGAGGACTATTATATGACCTTAAAAAGTGACCTTAAAACTGCTGGTGTTTTTCTCTCATGGCGTAACTTGAACATGCTGACGGAGATGCATGAGCGTGTGGCAAAAACCGTTGGCGTTGATAGTGAAAAATTACGTTCAGCAATTACTGACATAATTAGGGACTTACATGCAGTAGAAGAAAACCTGTCAATTCGGCTCGGCCCCCAAACCTTCTCTCAGATGAAATATGAAAATATAATTAACAATTTTCTTATAGCTTTTCTTGAGCAGGACAAAGAAGAGGCAAAAAGGCTTCTGATTGAAGCTGCAAAAATTAGGCGCTGCTTAGGATAGGCTTGTCTTGGCAAATTATTTATGCGCAGCGGCTTTAATACATATTGGAGATGAGAATATTGGGTGAGGAAGGGGGAATTATCGGGATTGAATCATAATGGATCAAATATTATTTTTCCATTGAGAACAGAATACTAATGAACGCTAAATCAAGCTTTTCTTGCTATGCTTATTGTTTAAGTGTTGATGATATCTGCATCGCGTTATGATCTTAATCCCTACTGGTTTTGGCCGTGGTGTAGGTTGACCTTAGGACCCTTATCAGGGTTAGGAGCGTCTTAGTCTGGTTGTCCAAATATGGTTTTAACTCAACCGGTATGGTGCCCCTGATTTCTCAAGCTTTTCTCTCTTAGAAGAGAGTTGAATAGAGTTCCTGAACGACAGCGGGATAAACAGGTTTGGATAAAACGGATGGGGCTGAGGGTTTAAAGACGTGGAAGCCATAAAATCCCCCACCGGCTGGATTCCCAAGTATAAGAATCTAAGAAGGATTTTCGAGTTGCGTGGCGTCGAGTATTAAGGCGGACTACGTGAAACAGTTTACGACGCGTATCCGTGAAAACCTGGTTAAAATAAACCGTGTGGAAAGAGTCTTCAAAGAGAATGAAGACACGCGCAGGAACTATTTGAAATACTCGAAGAGCAGGGGGCTCGTTTAATGAAAGTACAGAAAAAGTTTGGAAACTATGTTTCTCCTGAAAACCTGGAGAAAGAGGACTGGATGGAAGAATAAAGTAAAACTGTTCTAAGCGGTTGCTCCCTCTAGCGACCTGGCGCACTCACACTTACTCTCTTTCGACGTGTTTTTAACAGCTCTTGCAAGCAGCCTCTTAACGTTATCTATGTTCCTGTTAAAGATCTCCTTAACCTCCTCATGCGTAATCTTCACCGGCCCCGTGCCTGCCGCATAGTTGGTGGACATCACTATGCTCGCGTAGCATATTCCGAGCTCCCTCGCCAAGGCCACTTCCGGGTAGCCCGTCATACCGACTACGTCGGCACCCCAAGTCCTGTAGGCTGCAATCTCCGCCGGAGACTCGAACCTGGGGCCCTCGGTGCATATGTACGTGCCCCTTGGATGGCAGAATATGTTCTCCTCCTCGCATGATTTCCTTAAAACCTCCCTGAGCTCCGGGCAGTAGGGATTCGTAAAATCAATGTGCACCACTCCGCCGACTGGAGGCCTATCCTTAAAGACTTTAATCCTAGTCTTGCCGTTGAAAAAAGTCGGGATTCTCCTTTTAGTCGCATCTATAACTTGGTCGACGATGACGAATTCTCCGGGTTTAATATTCGGGTTTATTGAGCCAGCCGCCTGGGTTGTGAATATTCTTTCAACACCAAGCTTCTTAAGACCATAAATGTTTGCCCTGTAATTTATCTCCGAGGGTGGAACAGCGTGGGAAACCCTGAGGCTGCCTGGCTTAGCATGTCTCGGCAGGAAGGCTACAGCCTTATCTCCGATATACCCGAGCTCTACTCGCGGCGTTTTGCCGAATGGGGTTTCAACAATCCTGTGTCCAACCGCCTCGAGAAGAGTGTAAAGCCCTGATCCGCCTAGTATCCCTATTCTAACCTCCTTAGGCATGGAAAATCTTCAAAGACCCCTTAGATAAGTTTTACCAGCTTAACAACTGCCGGTGGGAAAAAATAAATAAGCGTTTAACCGCATATTCATCTAGCAGGGTCCGCCCAGGGTTGATTAATCCGAGGGAGATAGTGGAGTTCTACCGGCTGAGGCAGCGCGGCTTCAGCAAGCTCTATATAATACTGCTTCTAATCACGATAAACCTTTTCTCCATCTCAATCCTGCTGGATGTCGCCAAGTTTTTCCTAGCCGTTCCGATGCTTCAGACGGGTACAGTCGCCCTAGTCGCGACCCTCATAGTTGGTGGGGCGGACAAGCTTAGGCTTGAAAGAAGCAGGTCCAATCCTTTCCTCATACTTGTCGAAAGCCTCCGGATTACATCCTACACTATTCTGCCTATTCTCATGATTTTCGTCGCAGTCCTGTTCTACCTGGGTAAGCCCAGCTTTCTATACTTTCAGAACCTTAGGGGTGTGATCTCGATGCTCACGGTCTTCCTAATACTCTCAGTGCTTGCCAAAATATTCATATTCCAGATTCAGATACTTGTTTCGCCTTTTGAAGATAGGAGGAACATAAGATACCTGCTCTATGCGGGAACGCTGGTAATAGGCTTCTCAAGCATAATTTCATTCGTCTTGTCCGATGCCCTTCTTCCGCGCTACCTGACGCAATGGTTCATGTACGAGACTTTTATCTTCTTCCTCGAACTGATCTTCCTCTACCTGTCCGCCGAGGTGGCTCTGAACTATAGGGCGAGCGTCTACATAATGATGTTTCTAACCTATATTGCTGTAGTGTTCTTCTCCCTGACCGGGGGTGCTGAAATAATCAGGCTGAGTTACACAGAGTATGACACTGTTTTCCCTAAGATAGTCACCGGGGTTTTCCTGCTCAGCATAAACACCCAAGTCATGGACTCTAGGGTGAAACAGTTCTCCCTAGGCCAGTTAGAAACTAGAAGCGGGGGGGAGGCGACGATGAACGACCTACTGGGCATTCTGGAAGGGATTAGGAAGGATGTCGACATAAGCAAGAAGACTATTGAGAAGCAGGATAACGCGATAAAAGTCTTGACGAGAATAATCGAGAGGATGACTGTTTCAAGCAGCGGGGCGATTGAAGAATTGAGGAAGGAGCTTAAAAGCATCAGGCCGTCGCAGACAATAAACAGCCTAAACACCTCCTTCTCGAAAAGGCTCGCTGAAGAGATCCTTAGGCTCTGGGAGAACCATAAGGATTTTCCTCTAAGCGACTTGGCAGGGTTCATCCTCGGTCCCAGGCCAATGCCGGCTGGCAGCAGGAAGGCGGTCGACCTGGAAAACGTCTCGCCGATCCCGTTGTTCATAATGGTCTGCATGGCTTTCCTAGAGCTGCAGAACCCTGATTCAGCAAGCGGGAAAACCGTTCAGCAGAAGAACCTGGCTGGGTTCCTTGTCTCCAACCATCCGCATTTCCGAATGAAATGGAGCAGGCGCACAGCACAGAACTTCGTCAACTCCTTTATTCTCAGATACCTTAAGTCTTGCAGGGAGGCTGGACTATTATTCTCAATCGGAAACCGTGGCTCCATCTCTTTCCCAGCCGACGGCGGTGTGCAGCCGCTTTACGAGTCTGTTAGAGAATATGTTTTAGACATTGGCTCGGAAAACATTCCAATAATACTTCTCTACATGCCTAAAATAAGAGATTTGGTGATAAAAGAGTTGAACATTTCTGAAAATGATTTGAAACAGATTTTTTAAGGAGATTTCTTTTTAAATGAATTGAAAAAAGGAAAAAATGTTGTTTTAAAAAGATTTTTAAAGAGATCCAGAGGTTGGAATCAATCTGTGTGATAAACACATTTTTTCCTGTGAAAAACAAACATCATACGGTGCAGGATCATAGCGACGTGTCAGTAATCATTCCAACCCTGAACGAGGAGAAACCAATAGGGCTAGTTATAGAGCGTGCCAAGAGATGGCTTCCAGGGGCGGAAATCATAGTCGTAGATTCAAGTGATGATAAAACCGCTGAAATAGCCTCATCTCTTGGAGTAATTGTAGTTAAGCAGGAGAGGAAAGGATACGGGGCGGCGATAAGAAAAGGATTGGAGAAAGCCAGGGGCAGGGTGCTCGCCTTTATGGATGGGGATGGAACCTATGACCCGGCGGACTTAAAGAGGCTCGTCGACACAGTGAAGAAGGGGGAGACGGATGTAGCCACAGGACGAAGGTTCAGTAGCAAACCGGCGGGAATGAGCACCCCGAGATACATTGGCAACTTCATAGTGAACACTGTTTTCTCAATGCTATTCCTCAGAAGGATCGGTGACACGCAGACTGGGATGAAAGTATTCTCGAGAGAAGCCTACTTGAGGATGAGGCTTAGGGAGAACGGCATGCCCTTCTCGACAGAAGTGTTAACCGAAGCATGTAGGAAAGGCCTCAGAATAACAGAGGTCGGAATAAGATACTACAGCAGGATAGGCTTCTCAAAGCTGAACCCGCTTAAAGACGGCTTGAAAATACTCCTTTTCATGATTAGACGGAGAATAGGTTTCTCAAGAGATTAGGTCGAGAGTTATTGTGACGTTCTGCGGTATTCGTATCGTCGTTAAGGCTCTAAGAGCCTTATCGTTAAGCCCAAGGTAGATCAGCCTCCTGTAGAAACGCATTTCAAACTTGTCCCAAGTTATCGTGCCCTGCCCACTAGGGTTCTTCTGGGTGGTAACCTTCAAAACCTTTCTCGGAAGCGGAATCGGGCCTGAAACCCTAACATTGTTCTCCTTAGCTATCTTAAGTATTTGGTCTACTACTGTTTGAAGATTGCTCAGCTCGTTACTCACTATCTTTATCCTCGCCCTGTTCACCAACTACTGGTTGAACGCTTCAAAAGGGTTTTTATGGGTTTCCTTTCAAGGAATGCTGTAAAACTCGTTAAAAACTGGTTTAACACTGCGCAATTATTTGCCGCGGCCCCGCCGCCCCCGTGAAAAAGCATCCAAGGGAAAACTTAAATATCATTCGGAAAAACAGGTTAAATCAAGGGCCGGTAGTTCAAAGGTAGAACGCCCGTTTGGCGACCGACAGGACAAAATACGGGAGGCTTGAGGGTTCGAGTCCCTCCCGGTCCACTTTCTCAGCTTTAACAGTTTTATACGTGCTTCGCTACTATTCGGGTTGAGACATGCGAGCATGTGGCATCGTTTACTATGTTGACAATGGCGATACTGATCTTGATAGTGAGTAGGCGGAGAAACGCTACGAGAACATGCGTAGAGAGATTTACCGTGTCTACACAGGTCCCTGTGTCGTTAGGTACTCCAGTAGGTGTTCACTAAAGGAGGTTCAGGAGCTGGAGCCGTTGGCAGTCATCCGGAGCGGCAGCGGCACCCCCCTGGGAGCGGTTTGTGAAGAACGACTGGGCGAGGGAGTTTGAAATAATTAGAGGCCCGGGTCCCTGTTCTAGGGATATGCGGCGGGCACCAGGTGATCGGTATGGCCTACTGGCATCCCCGCCGTGAACTGGGCTGTTCGCCAATTCGCCGCCTAAAACCGGGAGAGAAGGATAGAAACGTGGGCACTCATCTTGAAGGATACTTGATAAAGGCTTTCTCATCATGAGGAGGAGCATCCTGATGAAAAGGATTCTTGAAAACTTCTTTCAAATAGCGCAGCAGTACTGGGAAAACCAGCGCCACCATAAAACCGCTTAGAGCAGTTGCCATTCGTAACTGGGTGCTTAAGCAAAACGGCCAAGTTGCAGTCATAGAGTATCTTAAGTTATTCACGAGGTTTCCTAGCTTGTTACCCTGCATTTTTATTTTTAACTAGTTTCACCGAGATTAGACATGCGAGCCCTAGGACAATGGTTCCACACCTATGTAGACTATATCCTTTTGAACCCCGCTGGATATTCGTGTAATATATGCTGATACGCCTTCTCCCGATTATTCATTATGAATAGGAAGGAGCCCCCTATTGTGTTCAAGCTTGAAATCAGCATTATAAACGTTTTTAAGCATTCTGCAGAATCATCTTGTTCCGGTCTAGTCGAGCCAGCTATATAAGGTTATTTTTTCAGTGTGGTTGCAAGCGTGACATTTTAGAGAGGGCAACCTATGTTAGGCAACGTGTATTCTATTCTTTATTTTCTGTATCCTATTTGCTCTAACGCTGTTATGATGCTTTCAGCAGCCTTCTTCAACATGTTAACTTCATTCTCACCCAGCTTTTCCTGAACCACTTTGAAGCCTTCTCTCCCTGCTTTAACGGGTACTCCTAGGCAAACATCCTTTATCCCGTATTCCCCGTCTAAGACGACTGATGCCGGCAGGACTTCTCCCTTGTCCGATAGCACTGCTTCAACCATTCTAGCTATGGACGCACCCGGCCCGTGGACCGTGGCTCCCTTCATGCTTATTATCTCGGCGGCTGCCTTAACAGTCTCGCCTAGAACCAGATCTAGATCCGTGTCGCTTAACCCGTATTCTTCACGCATCCTGTCTCTCAGGATCACCATGTTCTCACCGTGCTCCCCGAGAACGAACGAGCTTAAGCCACTTATCCTGATTCTCCTGCTCAGTCTTATTATCGTTTTTAAACGGCTTGAATCAAGGACGCCGCTTAAGCCCGCCACTCTGTGCCTCTCAACGCCGGCTCTTCTCCAGAAAACATAGGTTAAAACGTCAACAGGATTGGTGACCATTATGAAGACGGTTCCACTGTCTCCTCCACCAGCGTATTCCCTAGCTATACCCTCTATTATCGGCAGATTCTTGCTCAACAGGTTCATCCTGCTCATCCCCGGGGTTCTTCCAAAACCCGCCGTCACGATAACGACGTCCAAGCCGTGAAGCAGCGAGAGATCGTTAGTCCCCTTAACCTCAACATTTAAACCAAGGGCTTCAGCCGCGTTCTGCAGGTCTAGGGCCTCTCCGACTGGAAGCTTAGGCACTATGTCGTAAAGCACTATTTCGTCAGCCTCAGTTAATAGGAAGGTTGCCGCGGAGCACCCTACTTTTCCGGAGCCTATTATCCCTATTCTCCTCAAGTCTGAGGAGCCTATCTAAACGGTAAACTTAAAAGTATCAGTGGGGAGGGTTGGGAAAAGGAAGCAGTATTGCATGACGTGATAATAGTGGGAGGGGGTCCGGCTGGAATATTCTGTGCTTTAAGCGTTCTTGAGAAGCATTCGGACGCGGCGATCCTGATTCTTGAAAAGGGACGTGACATTGATGATAGAACATGCCCCGCGAGGAGGCTTAACAAGCTGTGCGTCAGGTGTGGCGTCTGCAACGTTTACAGCGGCTGGGGTGGTGCAGGAGCTTTCTCAGACGGGAAGATAACTCTTGACCCGGAGGTTGGAGGCTGGCTTCCAGAGGTCTTATCGTCCGAGAAGACCCGTCAATACATAAAGAGGGTTGACGAGGTTTTCCTTAGCCACGGGGCGCCGGAGAAGGTTTACGGTGACGACGAGGATTCATTCGAGGAGTGGAGGAGGAGGGCTAGCCTAGCTGGCTTGAAGCTTCAAAGGAACCCTGTTAGGCACATGGGGTCAGATCTGTCTTTCAAAATACTGAGCCGAATGAAGGATGATCTTGAGAAGAGTGTTGAAGTAAGGGTTATGACTGAAGTTGAAAGCTTCATTGTTGAAAACGGTGTTGCCAGGGGTGTTAAGACTAAGGATGGTGAAAACATGTTTGGACGGTTCATCGTAGTCGCCCCGGGCAGGTCTGGAGCAGGATGGTTGAGGAAGGAGTTCACGAAGCTCAATATCCCTATGAAACGTAACCCTGTAGATCTTGGTGTCAGAGTAGAGGTTCCGGCTGAAATAATGGACGACATTACTCGGGACCTTTATGAGCCGAAGCTGAAGTATGTTTCGAAAAGGTTTGACGACAATGTTAGGACTTTCTGCGTCAACCCGCATGGAGAGGTTTTAACAGAGTTCTATGAGGGGATAGTAACCGTGAACGGCCACAGTTACAACAGTTACAGGACAGACAACACTAATTTCGCTGTGCTTGTGTCAACGGATTTCACGGAGCCTTTTAAAGAGCCGATTGAATACGGCATGTCGATAGCTAAGCTTGCAAACCTTATTTCAAACGGCGTGGTTGTTCAAAGACTAGGCGACCTATTGCAGGGAAGAAGGTCTACTTACGAGCGCCTCAGCAGGAGCCTTATCTCTCCGACGCTGCCAGACGCGACGCCTGGAGACCTCAGTTTCATCCTTCCCTACAGGGTTCTCTCAAACATTGTTGAAATGCTCAGGGCTTTAGACACGCTTATTCCAGGGATTTTCTCGAAGCATGACACGCTTCTCTACGGTGTTGAAGCCAAGTTCTACTCGTCCAGGGTTGAGGTCAACGAGCGCGGCGAGACCCCTGTTAAAAACCTGTTTGCAGTTGGAGACGGCGCGGGCATCACAAGAGGGCTTTCTCAAGCAGCGGCCTCAGGCCTCTACGTGGGCCATGTGGTCTCGGAGAGGCTTAAAGCCTAAGCCTATGCCTGAAGCAAGAAGCCATTAAGCAATCTGCTTTTCAACACGGATTAGAGTCGTCAGCCTGAACGCTAATCAGGAGTGTAGTCTTCGAATATGCTTTCTCCGGCTTCGCCCTCCTCCTGGCGTTCCTCCTTGACTTCCAGCCGCTCAACCTTCTCTATGGTTTTCTCCAGCCTCTCAATTTTTTCCTCCAGTTTTTCAAGTCTGCTCTCTATGTCTGGCGGCGGCGGGGGGAGTTGCTCACCCCAAGATAGTGGTGTGCCACACTGGCTGCAGAACTTAGAGCCTCCAAGCAATGTTTTCCCGCAGACGGGACAAATCAACGGCTCCACTGTCATTGCTTCCTCAGTCTTCCTCGGCTTCTCGGGTTTCAGCCTTGCTCCGCATTTGAAGCAGAACTTGTAGCTCGCATTGTTCACTGCCCCGCATTCTTGGCAGGTTGTTGATTCTTCAACTTCGCTCACCTGCGCTTTAGCCAAAGAGGACGGTAAGAGTAAGGGCTTCCTCCTTAATCCAAATATTCCTCCAATAATGCAAAGTACGACGCCCACTGTCCCGATGGTCGACGGCACAAAGCCTCCTAGAAAATCTAGGAGGCCTGAAGTGCCCAGGTTGGACGGCATAGGTATGAATCTTCCCGCGTACTGTAGGAGAACCGGCAGAAGGGAGAAGTAGAAAACAACCGTTGAGAGGCCTAGGACTATTGTCGAACCGGCTACAATCCTCTTCTCGTTCTCCTGACTGGTTAACAGCGCTCCCGCCAAGATGGTTGCTGCGAGAATAAGGGTGGCGAAATAGAGAACCGGTTGAAGAGACAGGTAGTGGCTGCTGAAGGTGAGAATAAGAACGCCTATAAGAATCAGTATTGCCCCGGCTACTGACAATACTAAGGGGCCGGCGTGTTTTCCAGCCATTTTTCAACTAGGCTTCCCACAGGACTTTTATAAATCTTGATTCGATGCTGAGACATGTCTAGTTAATACTGGTCATAATGTATGGTAATATAATTCTCTGTTTCACCTGCTTCCCGAACCCCCACCAGCCCCATGATTATTGCAGCCCATTATAATGCTCAGCAGGAGTGGCAGTAGGCCATATTGTTAACGCCGGGTTAGCCTCGGAGAGCTCGAAAGCCGTGGCGACAGCCAGCGACTCAACAGTCACGTATCCTGCTTCCCTCAGCTTCTTTGCAGTCGCAGGCCCAACACCGTCAATATCCTCAAGCGAGTATTCGCTGATCAAGCCTGTTTGAAAATCTTTCAAAGCTTCTTAAGGATTGAGAAGGTAAATGTTTGAGAGAGAGGGTTGTGTGAAAATGGCTACATCCAAGTTAAGCATGTTTTTCCACCTGTAAAGGTTAATAGCGCCACCTGTTTTTCAACGTTGACAGTAAGCTGGATTTTTCTCTCTGAGGCTTAAAAGGCTTGTTCCCCAGCGATTCGGAAGCCGGTTTCCAGTGGTGAAAACTTTTAACCGGAAAAAACTGGTTGAAAAACCAAGGCTTGACCAGCACGCAAGGTGAAAGCCTTGTGCCGTGGAGGCTCGCCGAAAACTGGAGGTGTGTCTCAAAGATGCTGCATAAACCACAGGGTTCCCCTCCTTTTTCAAAGAGTATGCTAGGATAGAGCCTAAGTATGGACCGAGATCCGTCGAGCCCGGGGAGAAGGAGTTTTACCTTAGGATCCTTCCCGACGGCAGGTGTTTCTTCCTCAGGAAGAGGCGTGTTCTTCATCTACAGGATCCACGGTGAGAAACCGTACGCCTGCAGAATGTTCCCCTTCAGGGTTTCCAGGACTGTGAAATACGGCTGCAAGGAACCCTCGTTTTTTCCAGTATGACGATGAGGTGGCTGCAGACGGTGTGTAAAGAACACGCCGGCTTAAAAAAGCATTAAGAATGCTTCTATGACCCATAATGGGATTGCCACAATCACCCAAGCAGTAATATTCCATGCTAAAACTTTTCTACCGTCTAAACCTCTCAGTGGAATCATGTTGAAAGCTGCAAGCCACAGGTTTACTTGAAAACCAGTTTTGCCAACCAGACCAGGCAAGCCGCCTAGCCCGCTTAAGAAAAAGAATGCAGTGGCCCAGGCAACGTTAGATAAAGGGCCTGCTAGAGAAATCAGCCCCATCCGCCTTTTTTCAGACACCTTGGACAATTCGAAAGCATGGTAACGTGGCGCCACGTATGTTGCACCCGGGGCAGCAAAGATGAACGAGCCTAGTGTAAGTAGAGAAGAAAGTAGAGCCATCGCTAGCCCCCAGGGCCAGAGTCTAAACTCAGACCAGTAGCCGTATCTCTGAGCAGTAAACTTATGCGCCAGCTCGTGGGAAACGAATCCTGTTCCAACAGCGCACAAGTAGATGACAGGCACTAACAGCAGTGTCAAACCGGCCCTGAAAAAGTATCCAGTGGAGAAACAAAGGCTTAGAACAACCCATGCAGCTAAAAGATGTGTGACCTCAGCCTTACTGGTGATTCTTCCGGCTCGAGACTTGTTCATGGGTTGAACCAAGGGGGCCTCGCCATACATTGGTTTTTGAACCCTGGCTAAGTGCAGCATTCGACAGTTATGCGCCTCGGGAAGCCTATGATGGGAGCAGAACGCACCCTTGCAGTAGGAGCAGATGAACGGCAAGACTACTTCTGAACCGCATACCTCACACCTAGCCATTTGAACCGCCACCTATACGTGGTAACCATAGATTCCCGCCAGACAGTAGTATTTGAGTATAACAGAAGCAGTGGACCATGGTTACTATCCAACTGTTCAAGTTTCACTAGCCATGGAAACAGTATAGTATTAAAGGTTTATTTTAGGGTGGAGCCATCCGTTTCGATTTTCACAGCCGTTTAAAACATTAACCGGCTTCTGAGGAAAACCTGACGCATGGACAAATTTTAGAGAAACACGTCTAAACACTTTAGAAATTAAAAAAACTTGGGAAAGAGTCTCTAGAATACTTTGCCAGCCTTCTCCAGGTTCTCCAAGCGCTGCCAGTTCCACTCAATCCAGTTCTTAAGACGTTGAAGAGCATCAGCATTCTTGGGTTCGAGAAGATGACGAGACCACCTCTGGATCTTCAAGAACTCCTCAACCGGCATTGGTTTAGAAACCCTATAGTTAATTCTTAGCTGACCATCCTCAACCTCATAAACAGGGAACAGCCTTGTTTCAACAGCCATCCGGGAAACCTTAACCGTTAAATGCGGCTCATAACGCCAGCCGAACTGGCATGGAGCAAGAATATGAAGGAACGCGGATCCCTGCTCATTATAGCTGACAGCCTTACGAATCTTGTTAACCATGTCGCGCCAAAGCCAAAATGTCGCAGTGGCAGCATAAGGAATATGGTGTGAAGCGACAATGCCGATCAAATCCTTCTTGTTCTCCTGCTTACCCGGAATCACCCTGCCGGCAGGACTCGTAGTAGTCGCAACACCCAAAGGAGTAGCTCCTGAACGTTGGATTCCAGTATTCATGTACGCAAAGTTATCATAACATATATATGTAATTTTGTCTAATCTTTCGAGTGCACCTGATATTGCTCCCAGTCCTATGTCGAATGCTGAGCCGTCTCCTCCAAGTGCTATGACGGGGATTTTCTTAGCCCTCCCTTCTACCGAGAGTTTTTCAAGTGCTGCGGCTATGCCTGATGCGACTGGAGCGTTGTTCTGGAAGAGCACATGAACCCATGGTGTTTTCCATGCGGAGTAAGGGTAGATTGTTGTTCCGACTTCGACGCAGCCTGTTGAGTTCACTATTATTGCTTCCGGGACGGCGAGTGTTATTAGTTTCACGGTTATTGCTGGGCCGCATCCTGCACAGAGTCTGTGTCCTGGCCTGAATTTTGAGTCTTCGGGCAGATCAGATATTTTCGCTACTTGGTTAAGCTTGCTCATTCTCCTCTCACCCCGTGGAAGTAGACCCTGTCTGTTTTACCCTTGTCTATGAGCTCCTTGCCCTTTTTGTAGATTTCTATGATTCCCTGTGTTGAGATGTCTCTCCCGCCGAGACCGTATGTGAAGTCTATCATTTTAACGTTGCAGTTGGAGTATAGTGTTGCAGCGATATCCTCGTAGACTGGCCCTGCTCTTGCTCCCGGGCTCATCACCTTCTCCATGATGATGATTCTTCTGAACCTTGCGAATAGTTGTTCAGCCTCTTTAACCGGCCAAGGTCTGTATTGAAGTATCCCCACTACGCCTACTTTCTCGCCTGCTTCCCTGAGGTTTTTAACCGCGTGTCTAGCTGTTCCGACTGTGCTTCCCATTGCCACTATGCAGGTTTCCGCGTCGCTCGTCATGTATTCTTTCAGAGGCTTGTAGTTCCTGCCGGAGATCTCTCCGTATTTCTGGAATACTTCTTTTATTACTTGCCTAGAGTTCTCCATCGCCTCGTACTGTTGTCTTTTAAACTCGAAGTTGGAGTCTTGAAGGGCGAGGACGCCGAAGGTTCTCGGGTTTTCCGGGTCTATTTTTGGCCCGGTTGTTCTCACACCCAAGAATTCTTTGATGACGTCGTCGTTTAAAGCGTAGAAGTTGGTTATCGCGTGTGAGACTATGAAGCCGTCGTACGAGACTACGACCGGCAGAAGTACTCTGGGGTCTTCAGCGACTTTGAAAGCCATAATTGTGAGGTCGTAGGTTTCCTGCGCCTCCTCGCCGTTGAACATTATCCAGCCTGCATCCCTCATTCCGAAGAAGTCTGAATGATCGTTGTGAATGTTTATCGGTGCCGACAATGCTCTCGCCGCTAAAGCCATGACTATCGGCAGCCTTAATCCTGATGCTGCGTAAAGCGCTTCCCACATGTAGGCGAGGCCCTGGCTTGCTGTCGCTGTGAACGTTCTAGCCCCCGCTAGCGATGCCCCTATTACTGCTGAGAGGGCGGAGTGCTCAGACTCCACGTTTATGAACTTTGCGTTCAGCTCGCCGTCGTTCACGTACCTTGAAAGCGCTTCGACGACGAATGTCTGCGGGGTTATCGGGTATGCGCTTATCACGTCGACGTTAGCCTGTTTAACCGCGTAGGCTACAGCGTCATTCCCGGTTAACGCGATCCTGTGTTGCCTTGCTAAGGCTTCCATCATCATTCTAAATCTCCTCCGGAACCATTGTTATCGCTTTCTTTGGACATTCTTCGGCACATATTCCGCAGCCCTTGCAATAGTCGTAGTCTATCTTGACCCCGCTCCCGTTTCTAATTATCGCGGGCTCAGGACAGTAGAGCCAGCATATCAAGCATCTCACGCACTTCTCATAGTCTATGACTGGCCTTTCAACCCTCCAGTTGCCGGTCTTATACTTCTCGCTTGTTCCGCCGGCGACGCTTCCACCCAGGTCTATCTCTCTCCAGGTTACGGTTGTACTCATTGGGCCGCCACCTCCTCATACCCCCTCTTAAGCATTTTCACGTTCAGCTCCCCAACCCTGCCCGGAAACCTGTTTAAAAACAGTTTTTCAAGTGTCTCAAGCCTAACTATGCTCGTCAGCCCCACTAGGCCGCCTAGGACAGGCGTGTTGAAAACATAAGCTCCGAAAACTTCCTTCGAGATCCTAGCGGCGTCTACGACGCCCAGGGTCTTAACGTTTAAACCCAGTTTCCTCCTCAGGTCCCCAGGGTTTTTAGCTGAGTTGACTACCGCGACACCCTCCGGCTTAAGGCCTGCGTAGACGCTTGGATCCTCAGCCAAGTAAGGGTCTATAACCGCCAGAATATCCGGCTCGTATACTGAGGAATGTATGTCTATAGGGTCCTCTGAGAAACGCGTGTAGCCCCTCACCGGCCCACCGGTCCTCTCCGGTCCGAAATCCGGGAAAGTCTGTATGTTTTTGCCTTCTTCGAAGAGAGCCATTCCTATCAGCTGGTTTGCTAGGACAACTCCCTGACCGCCCCTGCCGTGCCACCTTATTTCAACAATCCTGCTTGTTTTCACCATCCTCATCATCCCCGGGGAAGCTGGAAAACACTGGCTTATACACTTTGCCCTAACCCTGGGCCTTTAGAGTGGAAAAATTTTAACCAATGGTTTAGCCAGAAGGTTTTTTAAGCTTTTAGATGGAGGCTCCTACCTAATGCTGATAGTGGTTAAATAGGGGGCTTAACCTGTTTCTTCGTCTAAATGTCTAGGATGCCTCATAGAATCGGCGTGATAGGTGCTTTAACGATAGACGTTAACAGGAGCAGGGGCGGATCCTACAGTTACATGGGTGGGGGAGGATTCTACTCTTCGCTCAGCCTCTCTAGAATAGGTGTTGAAACAGTTCTTTTCACAGCCTACGGGCCGGATATGAACCCGGAGTGGGTGGAGAGTCTTAAGCAGAAGGGTGTCGAGGTTTACGTTACGGAGCTTGATAGAAGCATCCTGTTTGAAAATGTTTACCAGGATTCCTCTAGGATTCAGAAGACGTCTGGAGAGCCTTCTAGAAAGATTGTTGTTGAAAGGAGTAGGCTTATAGGGTTTGACGCTATACATGTTACACCTGTTTTAAACGAGGTTGACCATAGTTTTTTCAAGGAGTTTAAGGAGGCAGACTTCAGGCTTTCTGTTGACGCGCAGGGGTTCATCAGAACTAGCGGTGTCGACGGGTGTGTTAAACACGTTAAGAGAATGCTTCCCGAGGATGCTCTAAGCAGGGTGGACTATGTTCACATGAATGTTGACGAGCAGTTTTTCTTCTTGAACCGTGACGTTAAGGAGCTTTTCGAAATCAACCCAAGGATGATTGTTGAGCTGACTAACTCTGAACACGGCTCCATGATTGTTTACAAGCAGGGGTGTTTCTACATGCCTGTTTTCAGCGTGGAAACGCTTGACCCGACTGGTGCGGGGGATGTTTACGCGGCTGTTTTCCTTGCGAAGCATCTTGAAACAGGAAGCCTGCTGGAGTCAAGTCTTTACGCGGCAGCCTGCTCAAGCATTAAGGCTGAGAAAACAGGACTCTTCTTCGACTTCAGCGTTGACGAGGTTGAAGACAGGGTTAGGAAGCTGAAAAGGCTTATTGAAAATTTATATTAGTGTCCCCTGAGCCTAAAGGCTGATGAGCATACTGGGGAAAAGCGAGCTGCTTAGAATGGTGAAGAGAATGCCGATAATACACCCGTTCGACGAAAAGTACATGGATGGAGACGGGTATGTTTTAACAGTGATGGACGATGTTAAGCTTCAATACTTGGAGCATAAGAACGTGATATCTAACGAGATAGTTTTCACGCCGCCAAACATTGTCGCACACCTTACTGCTAAAAGCCGTTACGGCAGAGCAGGCCTGTCCTTTTTAAACGCGGCCAAGGTTCACAGCGGCTTCGTTGGGAGGCTTGCACTGGAGATTGTGAACCTGAACAACGAAAGGGAACCCGTAGTGGTTAAAAAGGGAGACCCCTTCATGCACCTAGAGTTCATAACCAGGGCTGGAGAGCCTTCTCCATACGAGGGTGAGTACCAGTTTCAATACATGACTGGTGAAGAAATAAACTTCTACCTGCCTTACCTCAGAAAGGTTTTCAAAAAGGATTTTGAAAAGCTGGCATCAAAGTGGAGGCTGAAAGAAAAGCTGAAAATCCAGCAGCCGGTTTACCACCGTTAATCCTTATTAACCCTGTTCTGCTTTAAAACCGTCTGTAGAATGGGGTTTCTGGAGGAGGCTGAAAGAATAAGGGTTCAAGTGGACCAGGCGCTGGAAAGACTCGGGTTTACTGCCAGGGCTAGGGTTGAGGAGCCGCCCATCCCTGAGCTCGGCGACCTTGCAACCCCCGTGGCCTTCGACTTGGCTAGGAAACACGGTTTAAACCCTGTGGAGACGGCTGACAGGATTATAGCAGCCATAGACGCGAGCAAGATGGAGGTTTTGAAGCGTGTTGAAAACGTGAACGGCTTCATCGATTTCCGCTTCGACCCAGTGAAATACTCCGTCAAAGTGTTGAACGAGGCTCTTTCTAAACGCGATGATTACGGAAAGTTTCCTGTCGCCAGTAGGAAAATACTCATAGAACATACTAATTCTAACCCGAATAAGGCTCTTCACGTCGGGACGCTGAGGAACGCTGTAATCGGAGACGTTTTGGCGAGGCTCCTAAGGTTTCTGGGTCACGAGGTAACTGTTGTAAACTATATTGACGACAGCGGCTCCCAGGTTGCCGATAATATTCTCGCCCACTACTTTATGAAGACGCCTCTGGAGCCTCCGGAGGGCACAAGGTTCGACGAGTACAGCGGCAGGGTTTACGCCGAGTATAGTAAGAAGATTGAGAAGGATGAGGGGCTTAGGAGGCTGAGGAGCAAGATAATAAGAAGGATTGAGGAAGGTGGGAACGACGTGGCTGATTTCGCCAGGTTTTTCTCGGAGAAGGTTGTTGAATGCCAGCTTGAAACTGCTTGGGGCTTCAGAATATTTTACGACTTGCTAAACTGGGAGACGGACGTGTTGAGGTCAGGAATATTCGAGTGGGCTGTGAACGAGTTGAAAAACAGTGGTGAAGCCTACTTGGAAGAGGAGGGTGAAAACAAGGGGTGTTTAATGATCAGGCTCAGGGATGTTGAAGAGTTCAGCAGGCTTAAGGCGCCCGACGAGGTCCTCGTGAGGTCAGACGGTACCGCCACCTACGTGGGAAAGGATATTGCTTACGCAGCGTGGAAGCTCGGCTTGACGTCGAGGAGGTTCAGGGTGAAGAAATGGGTTGAGCAGCCGAACGGGAGGATCCTTTTAACGACGCACTGGGACGGGGAGGAATACGATTACCGTGGAGCAGACTTGGCAATAACGGTTGTTGACAAGAGGCAAGAGTACCCGCAGAAAGTGGTTGAGCATGCTTTGAGAAAGCTTGGAGCCCCGCCTGAGAAAAAGTATCTCCCATATCTCTACGAGGTTGTCGCCCTCTCCGGAGAGACGGCCAGCGAGCTGACGGGGGTCGAGGAGTTGAGGGAAAGAAAGATGGTTCACATGTCCGGTAGGAAAGGAATAGTTTTCAATGCTGACGACCTTCTTAAAACGGTGTTTCAGAAGGTTTATGGGGAAACCCGGAGGAGAAACCCGTCTAAAGATGAGGAATGGATTAGGAGCGTTAGCACTCATCTGAGCGTCGCATCCATAAGATACTCGCTCTTCAAGACTGATAAGAACAACATTATAGTTTTCGACGTTAAGGACGCTACGAGGCTAGAGGGCGACACTGCCCCATATCTTCAATACACCTATGCTCGAGCATGCAGAATACTTGAGAAAGCAGGTGTCGACGTGAACAGTCTGACCGAGGTCTTCTTCAACACTTCTGAGGAACTGAGCTTGGTTAGGCAGATAGGCAAATTCTCATGGATTTTAAACATGGCTAGTGAAACACTGGCGCCGAACATTATCGCAGTATACATGAGGCATCTTGCAGACATGTTCAACAGTTTCTACGAGAAGTGTCCCGTGATAACGGGCGAAGACATCAGAATGGACAGGCTGGCGCTGGTTAAAGCCTTCGTGATAACCATGGGCAACGCGTTTGAAATAACGGGGATTGAGAAGCTGAATGAAGTTTAAATAAGCCCTACGTCGAAACTTTTAAAGGGCCCGTGGCCAAGCCAGGATAAAGGCGTCGGCCTGCGGAGCCGGAGAACCTGGGTTCAAATCCCAGCGGGCCCGTTTTTAACTCTAGCAGATAAAAATATGCAACCGGCGGAGTAGATGATAGAACAGTAGTGTTAATGCTCATAGAAAAATATTTTCTTCTCAGAAGAACCATGTTAATGTTTCCCGGTTTCTCAGCCTTCTCGAGTCCTGTCTAGGAACCATCTGCTTTCAGATTCCTCCCACCAGCCTAGGAACTCGAATTTCCCGTTCAGCCTTATAAGCATCTTGAATCCCTGTGGGAAAAGAACTACAAGTCCTCCTCATCCTCGAGCTTCAGCAGTCTTCCATGGTCATTTACCTTCAGAGTAATCTTTTCCGTATAAAGCGCGCTAGTACTATAGGTTGTTTTAACGGTTATTCCATCCCTTTCCATCGTCCAGCTCTGTTCCGCGTTTTGCGTCCAGTCTACAGCCATGTTTTGAATGAAATAAAGCCCACCCTTTTAAAGAGAACGCACTACAGAAGCCAGATGGCTAAGCTCGTCGTTCGAGCCCGCGTTGAATGAACCCATCATTATGAAGGCGAAATCCGCCTTTCTCTTCAGCCTGAAACCATACATGTCTGCCCGCAACGTCTCTATTTTTAAACCCTCCTCCTTCGCCTTTCGCCGCAAATAGTGAGCATCTAAGGGCTTGAATCTAGCCCAACAGCCTCATAGCCTCTTTTTCGCGACCTCGCGCAACGAAGAGGAATACGAGGTAGTAACGCCTTAAGCCTAAACATCGTGCCGCTAGCTTTTTAAAATCCTCTGAAACTCGGAATCTTTATATCTTAACCATATTTTAGTGTTGACCGTTGTTTATAGAAATCTGCAAGTATGAGGCGGAGAATGTTGACGACTTGTTAAAGCAATTATGGTTAAGCCTAGCCCGTGAAATTTTTAAGGTTGAGCGTCTCATATTGCCTTCGAAAGAGAACGCTAATAGATGGTTAGTTTTATCCGCGGCAGTTTAGCAAGTGGAAAAACCTTCCTTTTCGTTGCTAAGATAAACAATAAGCCCGTGGGGTTTATACAGGGCTCTTTTCCTGACTATCCTCTTAATGTTTACAGACCCATCGGCACTATAGACAACCTCTACGTATCGCCAGGGTTTCGCAGGAGAAGTGTGGGCAAGAAGCTGGTTGTTGAAAGCTTGAAAACCTTGAAGGCTGGAGGCGTGAACGCTGTTAGGCTTAGCGTGTTGAAAGAGAACAAGGCAGCGGTTAAGCTTTACAGGAAGCTCGGTTTCAAAATTTATAATTATGGGATGGAGAAAACCTTCAGAAAATAGTTAACGAGTTTTGCGGATTAATAAACCAGCTGGACTTACTGCTCCTCTTGAAATTTCAAGCATGCTCCAGCCATTTCTTGAATAACCTTCTTAGGATCCTTCGCCTTAACCACGCCACTAGCTAGGAGAACCCCTATTGTGCCGAGTTTAAGCGCTGCGTAAACGTCCTCGCCGGTGGTTATTCCTGCTCCGCACACCACTTTGACCTCAGGGCTCACCCTCTTGACAATGTTTATCGAGTCGAGCACGACCTCAGGCTTGGCCTTTGAAACAGGTATCCCCGTCCCTATCAGCTCAGGAGGCTCTATAGCCAAGAAGTCTGGGCTCAGAGCTGCTCCAGCACCTGTTACCGCAGGCGTGTTCGTGCAGAGCACGCTTACAAGATTATTGCCCTTTGCCTTCTTAATAAGCGTCTCAATATCCGCTAGGATCAGCCTCTTCTCAGAATGGTTAATCAAAAGACCTTTTGCACCAGCCTCCTTAACCATTTCGACAGTAATAGCGCCGGTGTGCGCACCCGGCTCCACCGGGTCAGCATGCTGTGCGAACACAGGTATTTCCACCGAGGATGAAACGTTAGAGATCTCCGTCGCCGGAGGGGCTACAACTATCTGCACGCCAGTATCCTTGTAAACAACCTCAGCAGCCTTAGCTATGCTGAGACAGTTTAGCCCAATCGACTCCAAATAGGCTTTGAAGTTCACTATTATCACTGGGGTCTGGATCATTTGTAGGACGCTCAGCCCCTATTGTTTAAAAACTTAACCCTTTTGAAAAACACTAATAGTAATACTTTCCCTGAGCCCTTTGAAGCCTGTCCGTCTTAGAATCCTTCTTGTTTATCCTAGGACGGAGGTTTTCAGGCTCCCTTCTAAGAGTCGCATCCAGATACTTGAGAAGGCTGTTCATGCCCTCGGCGACATTCAATGGTTCAGAGGCATATCCCTGGACACCAGGTTCACCCTGAATGAAGATGAGCCTGTCTGAAAGAAAGTCTAGGGCGACAACATCGTGTTCAACAATGAATGCTGAAGCCTTTTTAGTCATGACGGCATGGCGTATCGCACGTATAACGACAAGCCTCTGCTCAACATCCAAGTACGCGCATGGCTCGTCTAAGAAGTATATCGGAGAATCCTTTAAGAGAGCTATTGCTATTGCAAGCGCTTGAAGCTCGCCGCCGCTAAGGGTTTCAGCAAGCCTATCATGAAGCCTGTCTAGCTTAAGGGGCTTTACCAGCTCGCTTTCAAGAACCTCGGGCACATCGCCCCCGTAAGCCTCTTTCAAAAGGTCGCTTACAACCCCGTTAAACATGCCGGAGACATACTGCGGCTTGTATCCTATTCTCTTAGCCAGAACGCTGTCAGACAATGATTCTCCGCCGGAGAAATATTTCAACAGTTCTTTCAACATCGTTGTCTTACCTATCCCGTTTGGGCCGGCTATGCCTATGACTTCCCCAACCCCTATGAAGCCCTTCTCAGCCTTAAGAGTGAAGCCTCCTAGCGAAACCCGTATAGATGGCCATTCAAACATTTTCAATGCTGGAGACTCTTCCGCCGGGCTGTGAGCATGAAACCTTATCCTGTCCCTCCTGAAACGAATGTTCTCCTGCCTTATGTATCCTTCCAAGTAGGAGTTTATTCCGACGCGTGCTGAGAGAACCTGTGAGACAATACCGTAAACAGATGGCTGCCCGTAGATTATGACGAGATAGTCGGCAAGATAGTCGAGCAGCGTGAGATCATGCTCCACAACCACGACTATCTTACCATCCTCTTTCAAAGAGGATATTAGCTCAGCCACCTTGAGACGCTGCTTCACGTCTAGGAAGCTCGAGGGCTCGTCGAACAAGTACACGTCTCCCCTTCTCATGAAGGCTGCTGCCACAGCCAGCCTCTGCAGTTCCCCACCGCTCAGGCTGTTAACCTTGTTGTCAACGATGCTTTTCAGATCCAGTTTTTCCAGAACCTCGTTTAAAACTCCTTTCTCGTCCACCTTCTCAAGCGTTTCCCTGACGCTTTTACCTCCGATAATCCTGGGAATATCGTCTAGGTACTGTGGCTTATAGATGCATCTAACCCTACCCTTGAAAATGTCTTCAACCAAGTTGAACGAAACATTCCCCCTTAGGAAAGACAGGATTTCATTCACATCCACGTCTTCACCAACCCTGCCCAGATTAGGCTTAACAATACCGCTGATTATCTTCAACACCGTCGACTTGCCTATTCCGTTTTCACCAAGAATGCCTGTAACAGCATCCTTAGAGAGAACTGGAAAACCATAGAGCTTGAAAGCGTTAACATCATACCTGTGGAAAACCTTTTTCTCAAGCTCATCAGGAAGGTTTACCACCCATATGGCATTGAAAGGACACTTCTTAACGCATATGCAGCATCCGCTGCACAGGTACTCGTTAATCACAGGAGGATTCTCATCCTCAACGAAGTATATTGCCTCCTGGCCTATTCTAACTATTGGACAGTATTTCCTGCAGGGTTTTCCGCACTTCTCGGGTTTGCAGGAGTCCCTGTCTACTACGGCTACTCTAACCAATCCGTATCAACCATGGAAAACTTTTGAAAAACTACTTGAGAAAAAGCGTTGCCTTGTCTACCATTCTTCCTCTAGTTCTTCCTCTTCCCAGTCTTCCTCCCAGTCCTCTTCCTCTTCCTCCCATTCTTCCTCCTCTTCTTCCTCCTCGTCAAAATCCTCGCTCATTTTGGGTCGGAAGAAACTTTGAAAAGCAGTATAAAAACATATCCCTTGGTTAAAAACTGTGAAGCATGCTTCCCAATCTACATTTCTCCTGCGGTCAGGGTTACCGTCGTCCTTTCCTCAATCCTCTCTATAACTCCGTCCCTAAGCCATGCCAGCCTATCCGACACGTCCACCATTTTAAGGTCGTGAGTAGCACATATCACAGTAGTGTTTCTCTCCACCTTAAGCCTGTACAGCAGCTGGACTATTGAAAGCCCCGTGGAGAGGTCGAGGTTACCCGTAGGCTCGTCTGCAAGTATTATAGAAGGATTGTTCGCCAACGCTCTTGCGATCGCGACCCTCTGTTGCTGTCCGCCGGAAAGCTCCTGCGGCCTATGGCTAAGCCTGTCTCCCAAGCCGACTAGGCTAAGAAGCTCAGCAGCCTTCTTACGCCTCTCCTCCTTGCTTATCCCGAGGAAGACCATTGACAGCGCAACATTATCTTGGGCTGAGAGCACCGGTATCAGGTTGAATGTTTGAAATATGTAGCCTATTTTCCTGCTTCTAACCCATGCGAGCTGCCGGTCATTCATCTGCGCCAGGTTTATACTATCTATGGAGACGCTTCCGCTCGTAGGCTTATCTAGGCCGCCGATCATGTTGAACAACGTCGTCTTACCGCTTCCAGAGGGGCCCATTACAACCACGTACTCGCCTCTCTTCACCTGTAGGTCAATCCCCTTTAAAGCCTTCACCACACCGCTCCTAAGAACATAATTCTTAGTGACCTCTTTAACGTCCACTACTATTTCCGGTGCCTCCAAGGCTGTTTCTTATGCATGAAAACTAGTATTTTAATCTTGCTAGCCTCTGCTTAAACCGTCTGGGCTTCCAGGAAAGCCTCAAAGACGTTCAAAGCATGATTTCTATAAGCCGCCTTCTTCCACACGCCTGTTTTAAACGTATAGGAGTGCTATCCTTTCCTTGACAAGCTTAAGCACTTCGGAATACTTTAAGGCTTCAACGTTAAGACCCTTGGAAAGCAGGCTGCTCCAGAAGGATGTGAACAACCGCTCATCATCCCTGAAAGGTTCAACAGACAGCCCTCTCCTCGAAAACTCTTCATTTAAAGCAGTAACCGCCTCCTTTAAAACTGCAACATCCTCTGAAACCACTAGTATAGCTGCCCGCTGCGAAACTGGTGCTCCAAGCGTGGATAACGCCTCTTGGAAGCTCCTCTTTCCGTAAAGCGCCACTAGAAGCTCCTGCTCAAAACCCCTAAGCACGTTATACCCATGTTTGAAAGCTTGATGAACATTGTAGACTAGGAAAGGTATTAGTTCGCTCACTAGGCAGGCCGGGTTGAAAAACTGAATGAAAACCCTCCTATTCTTCTTTAACTCAGCTGCTATACTAACCCATTCTTCCGGGAGGCTGTCAACCAATAGAAGCGTGAAGCACGTGCCCAGTGAATCTATGCTTCGAACGGGTTCCAACAGGATATTTGGCCGTGAAACCGGATAAAAACATTTATTTTATAGCATTTAAGTGTTAAAGCCGGAATGGAGTTCGAAGTAATAAGCTGGGAGCATTTCTACCAGCTTACCCTAGAACTCGTTGAGAAAGTTTTGAAATCCGGATATATGCCGGAAGTGATGATCGGAGTCTCAAGAGGAGGACTGGTCCCGCTCAGGATTTTTTCGGACGAGTTTGAAAAACCTGAAATAGGCATCATAAGGGTTGCCTTCTACGAGGATGTCGAAAAAACAGGCCGTGAGCCAAGGATACTGCAGGATGTTAACGTTGACGTTAACGGGAAGAAGGTACTGGTTGTTGATGATGTTGCAGACACAGGTAGAAGCCTAGAGATAGTTCGCAGGCATCTCGAAGGCAAGGGTGCTCGCGAGGTTAGGGTTGCAACCGTCTACTACAAGCCTTGGAGCACTTTTAAGCCGGACTACTACGTCAAGAAGACAGAGAAATGGATTATTTTCCCCCACGAGATTGGTGAAACTGTTAGAAGCCTTGCTCAGAAGAACCTTAAGGAAGGCGATAAAACCATTGATGAATTCAGAGATATGCTAATAGACATTGGGCTGCCGCCCATGATCGTCGACAGCTACTTGAAAAGACTCTCCATTTTAAACATGGTTGAGAAACCTCAGAGAGGTGCATGGTCTTCATAGAGACATTCTCTCAGAGCAGGTCAGTTCACATCATTCGAAAAACAATGTTCAAAGAACTATTTAAACCTGAAAAGCACATTGTTATCTAATCTAACTAGTTTTTTCTTAAAATCTGTTCGAGGATTGTGGAGGAAAGATTATACAGGAAATCGCTTATCTCCACGGCCTCCTCCTCTGAAAGCTGTATTTTTTCAACTTTTTCAAGAGCCTTGTCGTATAGGCTTCTAAGCCTATACTCAACAGGGTTTAAAGCTTCCTCGCTGACGTTAGCGCTTTCATACTTGCTCATCGGCGGGAAAAGCATTGTTACAAACATTCTGCTTGAAAGGATTGACATTCTTGCGTATATGAGTTTCAAAGGCGGAGAAGCCTTCTTAGACTCCTTGAGATAGGCTTCGGCCTCCCTCAGAGCCCTCTTCAACCAGCCGTAGTCGAGGACAGACAGGAAGATTGGGAAATCACTCTTCTCCAACCTCAATCACCTCCTCCTGTTGTTTTCCTCCCTCAGAGGATTTAACCGACGTAATATATCCGGCAACCCTGTTCAAAAGCTTCTTAGACCGGAAAACCGCTATCTTCCTCAAAACCTGCTTGTTCACATAATAATCGTTGCTGAAGAGATCACCGTATTTAAGCAGCAGCATCCTCGCAACCCCCTTAACCCGGCTGTCATAGATCTTTCCCAAACTCGGGGGGAAGAAGACCCATGACCTAATAAATATTGTCTCCCGGGAAAAGCTTTTAAAAAGTCTTTTTAAAGAGGGAGTATCGAGGTGATACGAAAAATGGCCTATGGACAGAGTAGACCAGCAATAGTGCTTAAAGAAACGACCGTGAGGAGAAGCAAGGAGGAGGCTTATGAAAACAATATTGTGGCGTCGCTCGTAATAGGCGAGGTTGTCAGAACTGCCTACGGTCCAAGAGGCTTCAACAAGCTCCTAGTGGGCACAGTCGGAGACGTCACGGTGACTAAGACCGGAGTCACTATTCTCAGCGAGGCGAACATTGAACACCCAGTTGGCAAGATAATAATAGACGCGGCTAAGGCTCTTGAGAAGGAAATCGGAGACGGCACGACTTCGCTAATACTTTTAACCTGCGACCTGGTTAGAAACGCGTACAGCCTGTACAAGCAGGGAATAAGCCCGATTTCAATAGTTAGAGGCTTCAACAAGGCTTTAACCGAGGCTCTTGAAAAGCTCGAGAAGGACGCTAAGCCGGTTGACTTTTCAGACAGGGAGGCTTTGAACAGGATCGCTGAAACAGCGATCGCTTTCTTCTCTTCCCCGGAGGAGAGGAGGAGGATCGCTGAAATCGTCCTGAGCACCGCTGAAAGGATCGTTGAAAAAAGGGATGGAGGGTATTACGCAGACATAGACTGGGTGAGCATAGTTAGGAAGCGTGGACACGGGGTTTTAGACTCAAGGCTTGTCAACGGTGTTATAGTCGACAAGGAAGTCGTCCACCCGAACATGAGTAAAACGGTTAAAGACGCTAGGATCGCGCTGATAGACTATGCTCTGGAGGTTAAGAAGACGGAGATATCGACTGAAATAGAGGTTAAGACTACTGAGGAGCTCCGCGGGTTCATTAGGGAAGAGGAGGAAATGATAAGGGAAAGGGTTGACAGGATAGTTAAGTCTGGGGCCAACGTTGTTTTCTGCCAGAAGGGCATAGACGAGCTCGCGCAGCAATACCTCTATAAAAACAGTATCACTGCGGTGAGACGGGTTAAAAGATCAGACATGGAGAGACTTGAGAGGGCAACCTACGGGAAGATCGTTTCAGACCCGGAGGATATTTCTGAGGACAAGCTTGGCAGGGCAGACATCGTCAAAGAGGAGGTTTTCGAAAACGAGAAAATAGTTTTCGTAGAGGGCTGCCGCGAGCCTAAGGCCGTTTCAGTACTGCTGAGAAGCGTTAACGAGGATCTTTTGAAGGAGTATGAGAGAGAGTTTAAGCACGCGCTCTCAGCAGTCCTAAGCCTGTATAAGGATCCGAGATGCGTTGTTGGCGGCGGGGCGGAGCTACTTGAGATAGGACGCGCGTTGAGAAGAAGCGCGGAGAACCAGTCTGAGGAGGATAGGCTGATATACGAGGCTTTTGCCGAAAGCGTCGAATCTCTTGTAAGAACCCTTGCCACAAACGTTGGCATGAAGCCTCTGACAACGATGGCCCTGCTTAACAGCAAGCATTCTAAAGATGGCTCAGGATATGGGATAGATGCTGTCAGCAGAGAAGTTGCCGATCTAGACGGAAAAGTAGTCGACCCATATCTTGTCGTTAAAAGCTGGCTGGTTTCCGCCGTGGAACTGGCTACGACGATAATAGGTGTCGACGAAGTAATACTGACTGTGAAACCCAAGACTGAGGAGAAAAGCTAAGGCTTCTCGAAACAGCCTTTCAAACGTGTAGCTTTTTTAAACGCTTAACAATTCACTTCAAGGAATCCCGGCTATTTTTTCTTTTAAAGAAAAACGTCATCCAAGGCATGAGAAGTACTGTAGAGAACAATGATAAAGCTGAAGACAGAGCGAACATGGCCCACAATCCACGGTAATCTGAGACCAAACCCCCTAAATAGGGGCCGGAGGCCATTCCAAGTTGAAACGAGAGGTTGTAAAAACCTGCGTAAAGCCCCCTTCTCCCGCTTCCACCAAGGCTTGAGCTAATCGACATTCCTGAGACCGTGTATAAGGCGTAAAGAATCCCCCGAACACTCTGAATCAGCAGATAGCTGTAGAGGTTCTCTACGGTCCCGTAGAGCCAGTAAACCATGCCTAGGCCTACTTCTCCGAAAACCAAGACGGGAAGACCCCCGATCCTATCGGATAGCCAACCACCTAAGTACATGGCAGGAACTTCGAGAAGAGCCCCTATGGCGATCACGAGACTCATGAAAAAAGGATCGCTGCCCAGCTGCGACAGTGAAATAGTAAGGAAGGAGGATGTTGCTCCCATGCCTACTCCCGAGATTAAGATGCTTGCCGTGAAGCAAGCGGCAAGCTTAAGAGAGGACACTCTGCGCTGAGTAATGCCGTGGTGACTCCCGTCCATTCCCTCGACACTTGGCAGAAACAAACTTACCAGAAAGGAAATGGTGGAGAACGCTAAGGCGAGTGGAAAAATGTTCCACAGGTTGTCTCTGGCAAGCAAACCAGTAAGAATGCAAGCAGCTGCCCAACCTATGGATCCGAACAATCTATATCTTCCCATATGGACACCAAGCCTATTGTCTTCAGAGAGATCTGCAACCATGGATTGGGCAAGCGGCATGAATCCTGCTAGAAATAACCCGGCGGCAACGTAACATATCGACATGCCCAAAACATCTGTAGACAGCATTAGCAGCAGGTAGGCTAAGCTTCTGAAGAAGAGCGATATGGAAACTATTACTTTCCTGTTCCGATATTTATCGGCAACAGCGCCAAACAAGGGTTGGAGGAAGGGGGAGAGAAGGCTGGAGACAGACATAAGCAGGCCGATAGAAGCATAGGATAGACCTAGGGACCTTAGATAGACACCAAACAGAATGGATAGGGGTGCAAATGAGGCCCATACCAGCCCACCGGTTACGGATATTGTTAGCAATGTGCGGTTCGATCCAGATTTCAATTTTCTCCACTCCTGTTTCCTAGCATATTTGAATTTTACTAGTCTACCTTACGAAAACGCTCGGAAGCAGGGGCTTGAAAAAATAATGAATAGATGCTGAAAACAGTAGGATTTAAAAATCCTAATTTTTACATCGGATTTGTGGGCGTACGTTAAGAACTGTTTTAATATGTTTTTCATAGCCAGCAACACTCTTTACAACAGTCAAGCCGCACCAACACATCCTCATAGCAGGATCACGCTCTAAAGTATCTTACCTTATCCGAATTCAAATGCTTTGAAAACAGGGTCTTGAGCCTAAGTGGCAAGTCGTGACAAAAGAGGTGAAGGATGGCCGGTCTGCAAGTTAAAAAATAAAAGAAGAAATATTTAAAATGCTCCGACCGGGATTTGAACCCGGGCCCCGAGCTCGAGAGGCTCGTATGCTTGACCGGGCTACACCATCGGAGCTGGGGAAACATTCTTCAGAGGGGGAGTTAAATCTTTTGCTGTTTAAAAACGGTTCAGAACCATGAATTTTTATAACCCGAGTGCACAGCCTAAGTTGTGAGGAGCAAGGTAATAGTGGTAACAGGTACTCCTGGAACCGGTAAGACCTCTTTGTGTAGACGCATTGTCAGCAGGAATAAAGGCTGGGTTCACCTAGATCTCGGCAGGTTTGCGGCTAAGGTAAACGCGATCACTGGGTATGATGATTCGTTAGAAACAAGTATTGTCGACATGGACATTTTGAAAAGGGCTCTGTTAAAACATGTTTCAAACAGCGTCGGAGAAGGAGTTCGTCTCCTGATAGATGGACATTACGCTGCTGAGGTTTCCCCGGTGAAGCATGTTGACTACTGTCTAGTCTTAAGAAGTAGGCCAGATGTTCTCTGGCGCAGGCTCACGAGCGTTAAGAGATATGGTGAGGATAAGGCTAGGAGGAACGTTGAATCCGAGATTACGGACTACTGTTATCTGATGGCGAAGCTCCATTTAAAGGGGAAGAGAATCGTGCAGCTGGACACTACTGGTATTAGTGTCGGAAAAACCTACACCCGGTTTATGGAGTGTTACAGAGAAGGGTTCAGGTGTAGGGGCGACGTGGTCGACTGGGTTGACTTCCTTCTGAAGAATCCCAGTAAAATGGGCTTCCTCTTCCGTTAAGCCCTATGGTGAAAAGCATAGGTTTAGAAAAGCCCTCCGCCGTTAAGAAGCCGTATCCCGGTGTCTGCTTCTTTAGAAGCTCATAGTCCCCCTGTGAAAGACCCATTATGTCTGTCAAAACTCTTGACTCCTCCCCCTCGCATATCCTGTGGGATATTTTCAGGCTTGTGGACTTGACTATTTCAGGGGAGATTTGGGATGGGAACTGTGACACAAGTATAAGGCTCTCGTTAAACTTTCTCATCTCCAAGAAAAGTTTTTCAGCAATCCCCGGCGGTGAGTCACGCCTCCTATACGGCAGAATGTTGTGCGCCTCCTCGACAACAGTAAAGTGGCTCCTGGCGTTCTTGTTTTTCACCCTAAACTCGTAGAGTAGCGCCAAGATGAATAGTGAAACCAGTTTACGAATATCCACTTCGACAATGTCTCCCAGCTCGAAAACCACGTTCCTATCTATAATGTCGCCGATTTTCACCAGCTTACTCGTGTTGCAGAATATTTCTCTACTCTGCCCAGTTACCAATGGCCTCAGTCTTCTCAGAAGTGCGAACTTTGTCTCGTTCTCGTAGAACGATTTAATGCTCCATCTCTCCAAGGCTTCTACAAGCCCCCTGAGAGAGTTTGAAGCAGGAATTCCAAGCTCTTTCACCGTGAGCGTTTGCAGAAGCACTTCTCTAAACATGTATGATTGGGAGGGGGTGAAGCCGTATATCTGGTCGAAAATATCTGTGACTATAGCCACGTGCTCAGACAGACTGTTAGCCTCAACTGGGTTAAGTATGTCCAGGGAGAAAGAACCGGGTGTGAGAACAATGCCGTTAAGCTCCTCAGTCAGACGCCTATACTCGTTATGCCAGTCTAAAACCATAAAAGGGTATCCGAGCTCAGCGAGCTCCCTTAAAACATGTTTTACAGTTGTCGTCTTACCGGATCCTGTTGAGCCGTAGACAGCCATATGCTTCTTAAACTTGTCTGCCTCAAGCCTAAGCGGGATGATGCTTGAACCGTTGAAAACAATCGACCCGAGGCTAATAGTCTCCTTGGTTTCAACACGATCGGCAGAGGGCCCGTAGGGGGATGCGAGAAAACAGAGCTCGTCATCAGGCATATGTGGTGTAAGAAGCTTGACAGAGCTGCTGGCGTCAACTCGCCGAGTAAAAGAATCATCCACCAGGATCCTCCTCAAGTATTTAAACAGTTCACCCCCTCTCAGCCTGACGAGTCTTAACTCTGGGAAAACAGTGTTGTAGATAGACTTTACTTTTTCAAAATCTGTCCCAAGCATCTTAACCGCCTCATCAACCCCTTCGCGCCCTATTTTCCTGCTGACCACGAGCAGCTGGGCGAGAAGAACATCTTCATCAGGGTTTCCCGAGGGAAGCATATGGGTCACAAACGTTATTGAGACGCCTGCTTTAAGAAGCCCGTTGACAAGGCTCTTGGTCTTCAAATAGAAGTTCTCCTCTCCAACCTTGATTCCACCAGATCCCTCCTCAGGAAGCATTGAAACCGCCCCCACTACAAGCTGCGACGAACCTGTTTCCGCGATGAAGTAGTCCTCGTTTTCTCTGAAAGACAAGTGTTCAACTAGGCTCGGCCGCCTGTAAAGCAGGAGAAGCGCTACGGGGAGCAGAAGCATCATTAGGGAGAGGGTAACCCCTGGCGAGGGAAGGCTTAGAAAAAACTGGAAACCTGGAAAGTTTTTCAGCATGCTTATCAGCAGTATGATGATTACGGCCACGTATGTAGGATCCAGCTTTCTATTCCTGCCGTCAGCCATTATTTAGGCAGCAGCCAGCCGAATAGGCTTTCACCTAGGTTGCCCACTTCCTCTATTAGAGAGTTGAAGAACCCAGATATGTTGTCCACGATTTGCTTTGAAACCCCGAAGACGGCTCCGAGCATGACTAGAGCCAACACTATCAGCAGACCCTCCTCTATGAGCTGCGACCCCCTTAGCCTGGTTTTCAAGATCCTCTTCAACCCACTATTACGGTGTTCCTAAACAATTTAAGCGCCAATAGCTTCGTCAGTTGATTTGCACCATGAAGCTGCTGATCATACCGTTGAAAACTAGGAATGAAGCAGCGAAGCTTAACGCTGAGAAAAGCATTGTTTTAGCGAGGTTTCTAAAGGCTAGGGAGCGGTGGACAAGTATAGAGATGCTTAAAACGTATAGGATGAGAGAAAGAAGCAGCGAGGAATCACTCTGTAAAACGGGTGTGGCTGAAAAAGCCGATAAAGCGTTGAGAACAGGAGTTGCAGCCGAGAGGAAACCCATCAAGGAGGCGCTTACTATAAGCATTATTCTAGCCCTGAACCTGGCTTCTGAAAACAGAGTTCTCCTCTCGTTCTTCAAATTCTCGTTTTCCCTGAGTAGGATCACATAGCTTTTCAGGATCTTTTTAGCTGACATGGCATCCTTGGTGAAAAGGCTTGAAACAAGCCTGATTAGAAGCCTGCCTGTTTGGTCAAGCCCACTGGAATGTGAGATTAAAGTTTTCTCCACCGGATGCCCATTTATGCTTCTGCGCAAAGCCTTTTCGAAGAGACCACGGTAATCGGTTTCAAAACCTAAATCCGACAGCGTTTTGAAAACGGAACCCTCAAAGTTCAAGTTTTCAGGGTTATCCGCCAACCTCCCTACTAGTGTCAAGTCAACAGTCTCCGAAAGGTTTTCAGCACCGTCTTCCTTCCTCTGAGACAGCATTAGCGTGTAGACTAAGAGCTGAATCGAAAATGCGACATACGGTTTAAGCCTTAACAAGGGCATTAAAAAGGCAAGCGTCCCAATCCCCATTACTAGAAAAAAGTATGTTTTCCTCAACCCAGCAGGACACTCCTAACCCTTCCGATCTTGTTGAAAAAGATTCTGAATACCATCATGCTTATGATGAAAAACCCGGAGAACATGATGATTGAAGCCTCGGGTGAAAACCCAGAGGCCAATATTATCGGTGTTGGAACGAGAAACACGTAGAAGAAGAATAGGGAAACCATGGAGTTAAGCTTCAACGTGTACTCACGGTATTTCATCCTGGCTTTCGACTCAAGGATTCTGAACAGCATTAGAGTCTCCTCCGGATCGACTCTCTGCCTAGGAGTGTTTTGAACCACATGAGTAATCGCGTTCAGCAGATCCGGGTGTTTCCGGAGAGCCTTGTTCAACATTCTCTGAATATCCGCACCGTTCAGACTCTGTTCCAGACAATGAAAAAGGGCTGTGGAAAAAACCTCATAGTCTTTACTTGAAACGTCGCGAATAGTTCTGTAAAGGTTGTTATATGCGGATTGGGCCACTATTATTTCAGCCACGATCGGAGTTGTTACTTCATAGGAATGCTTATCCTCATCGTTAAAAATTTTCCTTAAAAGCCCTCGCAAGATCATCTTTGAAAACCCCCTCCAATCTTCCCAAGCATTCCCACATGGATTTTTTGGACAAGCCTTTTAACGGTGAAATTATCTGAAAAACGGTTCTCCTCAACCACTTTCAAGATAGCTTCATACTCTCCGTAAAGATTTTTCTCATCGATGCAGCTTAAACCAGCCAGTTTCCCGAAGAATCCTGAGACCTCCAGTCCAGGGTAGCAGCACAACTCATCCGTAACAGTATGCCTCGAAAATATTTCGGTGAGACTCGAATCTCCATCTATCACAGCAATTTCCCCCATAAACCGTTTAACAAAATTATTTGCTTCAAGCTTCTTCATGACGATTAGCAGATCAAGCTCCGAAAGCAGTATTCTAGGAATATTGTAAACGTCTAAAAGCCTTTTAACGAAGCCCTTGCTGGAAGCGGCGTGCGCAGTATGCATTATTCTCAGGCCGGCTGAGACAGCGCGGAACATTGCCTTAACATGACTCTCGGTTTGAACCTCCCCCAGTATAAGGTAGGAGGGAGTCCTGTGAAGCGCCTTAATTATTTCAAGTGTCTTAGTGTTGCTTCCCCCCTTGGTTTCAAACGGCTCCACAACGTACACTACTCTATGCTGGTCGAAAACCCTTGGGGGAAGCGTTTCAAGAGCATCCTCAACATGCACTATACGCCACCATGAGGGAGCGAAGTAGCTTAGAAAGTTCAGAAGAGAAGTTTTCCCAGAATTCGGCTCCCCCACGATAGATATGTTGGCACGGTTGAGAATGGCGAAGATTAGGAACGCTGCAGACTCAACTGAAAAATATCCTGATTCTAAAAGGTCCCTTAGGTGAAGCACGTTAGTCACGTGTTTCCGCACATCTAATACGCCTTTTCCCAAAGCTAGGGGAGGAACATCTATTGACACCCTTGTCAAAACCCTGTCGAAGACAATAGCGGTTTTAATCGAGGGGTTAGAGTAATCCAGGTTTAGGCCGGACTCTCTTTTCACGAGTGACACGAGGCTTTCAAAATCCCTTTCTTTAAACACGAGGTTTGTACTAAGCCTTCCGAAACGGGCATGGTTAACGTAAACCCTCTTCCCAACATCGTCTAGGAAGAAACACTGAACACCGCTATCATTCAACAAGGGATATATTTTCGACAAGCCTATGGAAGAGTATACGGCATGCCTAACTATGGAGCTTGCCGGCTCCCCCGCCTCCACCTGCGTTAAAACCTTCAGAAACCTTAAGCCGGCTTTAAACCTGTAGCTAAATATGTCTTTAAGCCTCCCGGTTCTAAGCATTCTCTTAGAGTAGGCGAGGCGCAGAATTTTTGAAAGCTCCTTTTCAACCCAGAAGTAATCGTCAGACTTGAAAAAAACCCTGTAGGAACCGTCTTTAGCATTCACACAGTACAACAAGTGGCCAAGCACGTAGCTGTGTTCAGCCTGCCGCGAGCCTTGAAAAGCCATTTCAAATTCTTGAAGACTGCGTTCAGAGAAAAGTTCAACGGATACTGGAAATCGCAGTAACTGCTGAGAATATACGATCCCATAGAATGGCCTGATGGAAAGCATTCCTCGAGCAGTTTTCAAATCAAGGATATTCTCATCATGTTTCTCCAAAAGTCTTTTGTAAAGCTCCTCCTTCTCCTTTTCAACCCCTCTAGAGAAATCCTTTAACAGTTCAACATATTGCTCCCGGACTTCTAGCAAACGCCCTTTAGCACACACCAGTATTCTCTCCGGCTTGAAATACGTGAGCTTATGCATAATGTCGCAGATAAGCCACGGATCCGTTTCCTGGGATTCCGGGTATGACAGATACAAGGTTTTACCTCTACTGTCCAAAACCCATTTACTTTCAAAACCAGCATGTAGAGAATCCTGTTGGACACTGCTCATTTTGGAGCAACCTTTACGAGCTCGCTCAACTCCCAATACTTCTTCTCAAGATTTAAAATTCTAGTGTTCAACTTCCCTATGCTAACCTTTAAATCCTCTATCTCCTGAAGTATTGCGTTAACCAGCAGGTCGTCTTGAAAGATCATTTACAAACCAGAATGGTGGAAAACCTATTTATTCACCAATACTGACCCGTTGGCGGTTATAAGGCTCGTGACCCTGGTATAACTCGGGGTTAAAAATGCACGCGGAGGCTGAACGGCTCAAGAGGAGGGATACCTTTGAGCAGCCTGCTTGAGAAAACCTTGCTAATACTGCTTTCTACAGTACTCCTTGGGCTAGGCTTAGCCTACTTATCGGAGCGAGTGATACCCCTGCTTAAGCAGATTTATGAAAGCGTGGCTAAACTGCTTGCTGCAGGCTAGGGTGAAACAGCTTGAACGAGATTCTCGAGGAACATTTGAAAGACGCTCTCTGGATATCTTTAACACTCACGGCAAGCTTTACACTGCTCTACGCCGCAAATACTGTTAGAACAGTTTGCTTAAACAATGTTTTTAACAGCATCCTGTTTTTAATAGGGAAACATGCTGATCTTTCAGCAGAGTATGGGGGGGAATTCACACTATCTATTCCAAGAACACTCTTGTTCAACTATACGATCCTGCTTAAGGATAATGAATACTCTATCGTGATTCATGGGATTCGAGTCTTCCACGGGACCTGGAAATACAGGTTTAACAACGTGTCTTTAGAGCCGGGTGGAGCATACTCTGTTAAAACATCGGAGAACGGGTTTGTTTTAACCAAACGATGAGCGACAAGCTTCTAGATTTCCTAGCTTCATCATTCCTGATTTTTCTGCTAGTCTTAGAACTAGCGTTGGCTGTTCTTCTCACCTTAAATAATGTTTCCACACTAACCTGGTTGGCCGAGCAAGTGTGAAGAAGAATGCAGTTTTTAGAGGGCATTATTGCAATCGTCCTAAGCACTCTCCTGTTAATACCGATAATAACCGTCTCGCAAAGCATCAGAACCCTGTTTGAAAAAATAGAAACGATGAGAACAGACTTGGCTTTAGAGAGCAGCCTCGCGAAGATTCCTCCTCGAAACCTGGCTGATTCTGAAGCCCTGCTCCGCGAAGTCATCAGTATCCTGAGCTCTAACAGGGTTGAGTGGAGCAAAATAGAGCTTCTGAGTAAGAAGAATGGAAGAATAGTGGTGGAGAACAAGCAGGCCTCGAATAATCCTTGGGAACAGTGCACTAGACTTGTTCGAATAATCAGAGTCAGCAGCGAAGATACCGTGTGTATAGTGGTGAGTGTTGAAAAATGATTAAAACATGGATGATACCTATAGTCGGCTCGACAATCATCATGGTGTCATTGTTGATAGTGAACCTGACGGTTCAATCAGGAAGCATCCTTCTAGTAGGCTTTTTAAAACAGAGGGCGAGGCTCCTTTTAGCCGATTCTTTGGCAAAAGATATTTTCAACAGCGTGGAAAACATTGCGGAAGTAAGCATGGGTTCTTCCCGAGGCAATTTCTCCGAGTTTAAGAAAAACCTGATGGACAAGATGGAACGTTTCAAAACGGAAAATCTTCATGAAGAATGTTTCAAAGAGTTTGAAATAATTGTCCAGTTTGACTATACTATTGAAACCCGTGAGGAAGAGTTTTCAGTAGAAATCGCGTGCAGGCTCCGCGTGAGCGATTCTGAAGGCTTCTTCGTATTCGAACGTGTTCACAACACGGTTAAACGGCAGGATTCAACAGGTTGAGAGTTTTTCCGAAAAACTCTTCATATGTTTCTCTAACGCTGTACTCAGCATACCCCACGTACCCAGCTAGCTCCCTCTGAGTCACAGGATTTTTGATTTTCAACATAGCCGCAGCCTCCTTCGAAGCTGCGTAGACAGCGGCTGCTAAACATATCATGGGGTTTTTACCATGAAAATAATAGTGCTTAGATTTTAAATCGTTGAAGAGCCTGATTGACACCGCCCTAAGAATGTTTAGAAACATTTCTCTTTCAGCGAGGGCCTGAAGCTTCCGATTATTCCTCATTACCAGAGATATTATCTCGTTGATTGTTTTACCAGTATCGTATTTTGCTTCCACAATCCCAACTTCCCTTGCAATAGAAATCGCGTTGAAAAGGTCCCTCGGCCGGATTTTAAAACCTATGCCGCACAGGTACGCCTGTATCTTCTTATAGTGTGGAACTATGTTTAAACTGCAGGACCTCGCTGCGCTGACCACGGAGTATGTTGCAACTGCCGCCAAGTTGATCTTTCTACTTTTAGAATTACGCAGCAGTGTTAAACCAATACTATGTGAAAACAATCTTATCGAAGGCCCCAGGTGAAAATTGCTACAGACCTTGTCTATTATCCATTTCAGCTCGTTCTCCTTCCTAGTGGCCGAGTAGAAAATGTTTCTCTGAAGCCTAGAGACATCGTTTTTGAAACCGCTTTCCGCAATCAGACTCCCGTAGCAGGAGTCTCCATGAAACGCGTGATCCTGATCGTAGGATGCGACGTACTTGTCTAGGAAGTCGACTACTAGGCCACACTTGCTGCAGACAAGCTCGTTCTCCGAGTTAACCAGCTGGGAGTTGCAGTTTGGACATTTGGCTGAGGCAAATGGTTGAACAGTTTCCTGCTTCATTTCTAGAAATACTATTGGTAGAGAAATAAAAGTAGCCATGAAAAAAAGCTATGTTTTAGAATAAGCCCTATACTTCAGAAAGTATTAAAAACAGGGAGTGTACTGTAAAAGTGATGTTAAAATGATGAGAACAGGGTTCATGACAGAGATTAATCGTTTAATAGGCAAGAAAGTCGCAGTCGTCACTCAGGGCGGAGAGGAGCTCCTAGGGGTTTTAGCTTCGCTAGATATTGATACTTTTTCAGTGATTTTGAACGATGTGGAGTTGAAAGGAGGCAAGAAGATTCCTAAGGCGGTACTCAACGGGAATGATGTTAAGAGAATAGAAGTGAGGACAGTGATACTGGATTTAAGGAAGCTTGCTGAAAGAATAGAAAGAGTCTTCCCGAAAATGGTTCAGTACAACGAGGAGGCTGGAGTCATAATAGTGATGAACAGGATAAGGGTTACTGAGAATGGTGTTGTAGAGGGAAGCGGGCTGGCCGCCGAGAAGGTGAGCGAAATATATAATGATTTCATTAAGGAGAGTTCCGTAGAGAGAGAACAGGTTCCTCCTGCTTAATCCTCGGAAAAATATTTTTTAAGAAAGCTGAGGACACCACTCTGCGCTGTTTTAGCGGCAGCAAGGTCGGGGCTCTCCCCATTAGTCTCCACGAGAATGCACGCGCTATCCAAACCATGCAGGCTTGCAAGCCCAGGTATTAGGCCAGCAGCCCCCACCACGGTACCTCTTAAAGGCAGGAACCCGAGGGAGGCCCCCAGCATTGAAATCCTCCAGTTGGTCGAAGAAATATAGACTTTTCTTTTCTCGCCAACACGGGTTATTGCGTACCCGCCTATACCTATGACGATCCTGACCCCCGATTCTTCCGCAACATCCACTAGCCTTCTAGCCAACTCATACTGGCCAAATTGAGTTGTAGGCTGAGAAGCTCCCCTGACTATAATAACGCCTCTAAACTCCCCTGTGCGGATTTTGTTGACAGTTATTTTCGGAAGAGTTATGGAACCTTCCCTAGAGGTTACCGACACGTATAGGAGAGACTCGGGATAAAGCTCTAGCAGGGGGATGTTTTCAACCGCCGACTCAATGAGAAGCTCGCCAGTCAATAAGCCTACAAGCCCGATGCCGGGGAGACATATCAGCATGCAGTCCGCAGTCCAATCCTCTTTTCTAAGAACTTTCTCCAACAAGCCTTTCCCCTCTGAAAAGGCTGGTGTCCTATTAAAACTTTAAATAAAAGGCTGGTGGAAAGCGGTGAAGAGGATCGAAACATGCTTATAAAATTTCTTGGCGGAGTACGTGAAGTAGGAAGATCCGCTGTTTATCTAGCGGGCAGGGAGAAACGCCTCCTCCTAGACGTTGGAGTAATGCTTTCCGGGAGGCAGGTTAAATACCCAATGCATATCCCGCCCAGAGAAGTAGACGGCATAATCATAACTCATGCCCATCTAGATCATGTTGGAGCTGCCCCAATATTTTTCATAAGCGGGGGAAGAGAATCTTTCCTAACAAGTTTAACAGCACCGCTTGCTAAACTGATACTGTTAGACTTCATAAGGGTGTCGAAAGAAACTGTTCCGTTTGAAGTTCTTGAAGTAGACAGGTTCGTAAGCAAGGCGAGAAAACTTGGTTACCAGGAGGAGTTCTCTCGAAACGGTTTTAAACTTGTCTTCCTGTCAGCAGGCCATACCCCTGGAGGAGGACAGGTTTTGCTCGAGCTTGACGGAAAAAGGGTGCTTTACACCGGAGACATTAACACGATTGAAACAACCCTGCTGAAAGGGGCTTACACTGATTATCCTCCACTCGACATAGCGATTGTTGAAAGCACTTACGCGAATAAGAACCATCCTCCCAGGGAGGAGGTTGAAGCGAAGTTCGTCAGAAAGCTTAGTGAAACTGTTGAAAGAGGCGGCATAGCGCTTGTCCCAGCCTTCGGACTGGGTAGGTCGCAGGAAGCGATAACAATACTTGCTAAACACGGTTTCCCCCACAACGTCTATTACGACGGCATGGCTAGGACTGTGACGGAGATACTTTTTGATTTCCCAGAATGGTTGTCCAACCCTAATCTGCTTGAGAAAGCAGCCAAGCAAGTAACATGGATAACCACCCAGAGGCAGAGGGAGGATGCTTTAAAGAGGCCCGGCGTGATCGTTACGCCAGCCGGTATGCTTCAAGGAGGCCCTGTCAACTTCTATCTTAAAGAGGTTGGGAAATTAAGCAGAAACCTAATAGCGTTCGTCAGCTACCAGGTTGAAGGAACACCTGGAAGGCTTCTCCTAGAGAGGAAAATAGTGACGGTGGATGGGAAACTGGCTAAGGTCAAGGCTGAAGTAAAGCATTTCGAACTCTCCTCGCACAGCGGGAAGGATCAGCTTGAAGAACTGATAGGTAGGATTAAGGCTGAGAAAACTTTCATAGTCCACGGTGATTCAGATAACTGCGAGAAATTGGCGGAATACGCCAGAAACCGTCTCGGGCTTGACGCAGCAGCCCCGGAGCTCGGAGAAAGTTACACTATCTAATAGAGGCGGAAAACATGGGCCGGGCCGGATTTCCGATTAATCCCTATTTTTCGAACCGGCGACCTCCGCTGTGTGAGAGCGGCGTCCTAACCATCTGAACGACCGGCCCGGTTAAAAACTCAACGCCCGTTTTATATTCTTTTCTATGCACCCTATTTCTTGGCTCTCCTCTCAGTCCTCTTCGGTCTTAAATTTTTACTGTGGCATTTCCTACACTTCTTCGTATTAATAGCATTCCTAGCGCCGCAGTTCCTGCATATCATGAACCGCAGTCTCCGTTTCTTAACGATCTCGATCAGCACCGGGTCGCCTATCTTCATGCCAGAAATCACGCTTCAAATTAGTATTTAAAAGGTTTACGCGGCCTTTGGAAAGAGGGAAGATTTAAAAAGAGTTTAATAGCCCACAAGACCATATATGAAAATACCTTTCTGCGATTTCTGTGTGAAAAGCGGAATCTTATGTCAGAAATGCAGAGAGCTCATAGATAGTGGTAGGAATAGTGATTTTGACTTAAAAATATCAAGGATCCTGCTTGAGGAAGCCAGCAGGATCCGCGAGCTTGAAAAAATCGAGTTTAAGAAGACACATGTTGAAGACGGTTTCCTACTTATTTTAAGCAATAACGATGGTGTGAGGATTTTCAGGGATAGGAAGGAGATTGTTGAGAGAATCATGAGGGATACTGGCGTTGAGAAAATAACAGTCGTGGATTACAGGAAGGATCAGAAGAGGAAGCTTGAGGAACTAGTATACCCGTTTAGAATAGTTGGCTTAAGCAAGGTGTGGCTTCCAGGTAATATTACCGAGTTTAAAATCATGGTTGAGGGGAAAGAGCGGGATGAGAAGCAGGTTCAGAAGCTCGAGAAACTCGCTAAAAAATTGGGTATTAACGTCAGGATTCAGACTTCCTGAAGATGATGAGAATGTTTGGAGAAAGGAAGAGAAGCGTTGACATAACGCTTGAAGACGAGGGCAAGACGGTTAGAGTCTACGGTTGGGCACTCGACAGGAGGGACCTCGGTGGAGTCAAGTTCATCGTTCTAGCAGACCGTTGGGGCAGAATACAGATAACGTGGGTCAGGGGCAGATCCAACCTTAGTGTTGAGAGCACTCTTGACAACATAAAGCTTAACGACGTGATAGAGGTGAGTGGAAGAGTAAGGAGAACACCCCAGGCTCCCAGAGGGCTTGAAATAGATCCTGTTGAAATAAAGATTTTAAACGCTTCTGAACACCCCTTGCCACTGGACCCTACTGACAGGATTAAAAGCAGTCTTGACGTTAGGCTGGACGCGCGGCCCCTGGATGTTTTCAGGCCAAGAGTTAGAAGCATCTTCATAATCAAGAGTGTCCTTCTAGAGGTTTTGAGAGGGTTCTTCCATGAAAACGATTTCGTCGAAATAATCACGCCTAGGATAATAGCTTCTGCAACAGAGGGTGGAGCAGCCCTCTTCCCACTGCCTTACTTCGACAAGATAGCTTACCTAGCCCAGAGCCCTCAGCTTTCCAAGGAGCAAATGGTAATAGGCTTTGAAAGAGTTTTTGAAATAGGCCCGTTTTTCAGGGCTGAGCCCTTCAACACGACAAAGCATCTGAACGAGTTTACCTCAGTAGATGTTGAAGTTGCTTTCGCGGATATGGAGGACGTTATGGTTATCTGCGAGAAAATGATAAAGTATGTTCATGAGAAGATCGTTGAAAAATGCAGGGATGAGTTTGAAAATTTAGGTTTGAAAATAAAAATTCCAGAGACCCCGCTGAAAAGATTCAAGTATAACGAGATTATTTCAATGCTTAACGAGAAAGGTGTTCAAGTAAGTTTCGGAGACGACGTTGGAAGCGAGGAGCTGAGGAACCTTGAGGAGCTGAAGGACGAGTATTACTTCATAACCCACTGGCCGAGTAAAATCAAGCCTTTCTACATAAAGGTTAACCAGGACGGTACTTCGCAATCCTTTGACTTGAACTACGGCCCGTTGGAGCTGGGCTCCGGGGGGACGAGGGAGGAGAATAAGGAGAAGCTTGTAAGCCAGTTGATAGAGAAAAACCTGAACCCAAGCGACTTCTCATACCATTTGAAGACTTTCGGATACGGCATGCCTCCTCACGCGGGCTGGGCAATAGGTCTTGAAAGGCTTTTAATGAGCATCCTTAGACTCGACAACATCAGGGAAGCAACGCTATACCCAAGGGATAGGTTCAGACTGGAGCCCTAGCCTTCTTCACCATAGGCTTCTTCCTCAACGTCAGTTATGCCGTTCTCAGTTATTTTAAACAAGCATTCTCCCTCAGGCCTGTCTAGGCTAACTATCAGCCTGGCGACCCTCAAACCCTGTTCACCCCTAGCCTTACGCAGGTATATTCTCGTGTGGCTCCTGTGTGCAAGAATATGGCCGCCAACAGGATAGGCTCCCATTCCGAAGATTTCATCCGGCTTAGCCATAACCTGGTTTGTAACAACGATTACAAGGTTGAAGGCTTTAGAAAGACGGTCAAGCCTATGAAGGTGAGCGTTCAGCTTCTGCTGTCTTTTAACAAGGCTCTCTCTACCCAAGTATTCGCTTCTGAAGTGGGTCGTCAGGGAGTCGACTATGACGAGCTTCACCCTCTTACTCTTAATGATTTCGTCGAGACGCTCAGCTATGAGTACCTGGTGGTCCGAGTTAAAGGCTTCCGCCACGGTGATGTTTTCAACAGTCTTAATCTGATCCAGTTTCAGATACTTAGCCATCGCAACAATACGCTCAGGCCTGAAACTGTTTTCAGTATCGATGTAGACAACGTTTCCGTTTAAACCCCCTCTCTCCACGGGTAGCTGAACATTAACAGCAAGCTGATGGCTTATCTGGGATTTTCCCGTCCCATACTCCCCGAAGAACTCGGTTATCGTCATTGTCTCCAGCCCTCCCCCTAGGAGAGCATCCAGCTTCTTACTCCCCGTAGTGAGCTTCTGAATGTGCTCCCGCTGCTTAAGAATGTCTAGGGCTGAAACGAATTTAACCTCGATGCTGCTTCTCGCCAACGATATTATCTTGGCGGCAGTCTTATCAGGAATGCCTCCGCTTACAAGCTCGTTTACAGTGGCCGTTGCCAATGCTTCAACAGTAGTGTAACCAAGCTCCTTGAGCTTAGCGGCAGTAGAGGGACCTATGCCGGGTATGTCCTCTATTGATTCGAAAACCTCCACGCCCCTGGACTCCTCCTCACTCTCTTCCTCAGCTTTCTTCCTAACCATGATTTTTTCCTTCTGATTAAATCATTAGGTTCTTAGAATGGTAGCTTATAAATTTGAAACCGATCCCCGTAAAGGGTCTTCAAGCTTATAACTCCAGTATGGGAGAGACTTCAGATGGCCAGCGATTACCGGGGAGAGGTCCGTAGGCTCTACGACACCATATTCGAGGAGTTTGACAGGACGAGGGTTAAACCGGACCCTTTTCTCGAAACACTGGTCAGCAGGGGGTTTTCAAGAGAAGCCAGCTTAATGCTTGACAACGGTTGTGGAAACTGCAGGAACCTGAAAGCGTTTAAAGGCGGCACCATGGTTGCAGGAGACTTTTCTAGAAACATGCTTAAACAATGTGTGAAAAACTTTTCAGGAAGAGAGGTTCACTATGTGCAGTACGAGTTGACGCACCTGCCTTTCAGGAACAGGGTTTTCGACAGCATGATATGTGTTTCAGCGATACACCATTTGAGGGAGAATGATGCTGAGAAAGCGCTCAGGGAGATGGAGAGGGTTCTGAGCGACAAGGGGTGGATGCTTGCCTCCTCATGGTCAATAAGGATGACTAGGGATAAGAAGTTTCTACGCAGAGCTAGAAGGATCAGCGGGAACTATTTCATGGTCAACTGGGGGCCGCATAGAAGATTCTACTTCCTCATGGATGCGAAAACCCTTGACGCGATATTTAGGAGAGCAGGCTTCAGAGACGTGATTACCCTAGAATACGGGATGAACAATTACAGTCTAGTGGACAGGAGAACCAGGCAAGCCGAAGCACGCTGAGAAGCTTCAACTGATAAAAACAATAAATGAACAGAAAAAGGAGGACTAAAACTTTTATTAACCACCATTTCCTATTAAGGAGACGGCGGCGCTGGTCTAGCCTGGTTAGGACACCAGCCTTCCAAGCTGGGAACCCCGGGTTCAAATCCCGGGCGCCGCATAAAACCATAATAACCTTCTAGCGTTTTCCCCTAAGCGTTTAAATGGGGAAGAGGAAGGCGGTGAGCATCGCGAGGGAGAGGATAGACATCCTGCTTAGGCTTGCCCTGGAAACCGCGGAATCCGACTTGAGCAGGGCTGAATCATACGCTAGGCTTGCCTGGAGGATTGCTGAGAAGTATAATCTTAGGAGGAAAACTGTTTTGAGAAGATATTTCAGGTGTAGCAAGTGTAAGAACCCGCTGATACCGGGCCGTAGCCTGAGGATTAGAATTTTGAAAGGCAAGGGGGTGGGGCTTATCTGTCTGAAGTGCGGCGGCGTCAAGCTTATTCCTGTTTTCCACGAAAAAGATAAGAATCCTGGTTTTGAAGCCTATTCGACCAGGCATGAGTCTAGAGCTTGCGGCTGAAGCGGAGCGTTTCACGAAAGCATTCATACTATTGTTCGTCATACTGGATTCTGTCGGAAACATCCCTGTCTTCCACACTTTCCTAGAATCCTTCTCAAGCGGGAGGAAGAGGAAAATAATAAGGGAGTCTGTTGTCGCCGCAACAGTGGTGTTAGTTTTCTTCGCCCTACTTGGAACTGTAATGTTCAACTTCCTAGGGATAAGGCTTTACGACTTCTACGTTGCCTCAGGAATGGTTCTCGTAGCAATATCCTTGAAGTACATACTTGTGGGGGAGGAGAGCGAGCTGAGAGGGGAGAGGGCTGAGGAGATATCTGTCTTCCCCCTTGCGACGCCGCTTCTCGCAGGCCCAGGGAGTATTTCCACAGTCATAATAATATCTAATCCTCCCTACAATATTTTCACCTGCATACTAGTAATACTGCTGAACGCTGTTTTAGCATACGTGATTCTCGTGAACGGTGAGAGGATTATGGTGAGTATCGGCAGAACGCCTTCGAAGCTTGTTGCTAAAATATTCAACCTGATAATAGTGGCTTTCGGAATAGTTATGATTAGAAACGGTTTAGAAGGATTTCTAACTTTATCCGGCTGACCGTAGAAAAGTTAATATAGTAGTCAAGCAGTCTCCGCTAAGGAGGTGTGTAGCATACTCATGACTCGTAACGCCCAAAGGGGGCGAGACCACCTGCGTTCCAGAAACAGTGACACCTCTATTAGAGACTGTTGAAAAACGATATTGTTTTAAACCTGTTTTAGGAGGGGGTCGTAATGGTTTGGAGAGGATACCTTACTGAGGCTAAAATACCTGACAGGGCGATTCTTTTCGACACTACTCTAAGGGACGGTGAGCAGACTCCAGGGGTCGCGCTTACGCCTGAGGATAAGCTTAGGATAGCGAGACAGCTTGACGCGCTTGGAGTACCCGTGGTGGAGGCAGGCTTCCCTGCGACGTCGCGCGGCGAGGAGGAGGCTATTAAGCTGATAGTTAGGGAAGGGTTGAACGCGGAGATCGCTGCCCTATCCAGATGCATGAAGGAGGATATTGAGAAGGCTGCTTCAACTGGAGCGGGGAGAATCCATCTCTTCATAGCGACCTCGGACATACATTTGAATAAGAAGTTGCAGATAAGCAGGGATGAAGCCATACGCAGGGCTGTTGAATCCATAGACCTCGCTAAATCCTACGGTATGAAAATAGAGTTTTCAGCCGAAGACGCCACCAGGACAAGTATTGATTTCCTAGTGGAGTTTTACAGGAGGGTTGAAGAAGCCGGGGCAAGCACAGTCGATATCCCCGATACTGTTGGCGTTGCAACCCCATTAGCCATGCGGGAGATTGTTAAAAGGATTTGTGAAGCCCTGAGGATCCCGGTTGCGGTACACTGCCACAACGACATGGGCCTAGCTGTCGCGAACACGCTTGCAGGAATCGAGGGAGGGGCTGCTGAGGCACACGTGACGGTGAACGGGCTGGGAGAAAGAGCAGGCAACGCGAGCCTAGAGGAGGTAGCGGTTTCCCTTAAAGTATTGTACGGTGTTGAAACAGGCTTGAAGTTTAAAGAGATATACAACACCTGTAGGCTGGTCTCCCTGATAACCGGCATAGCAATACCTGTGAACAAGCCTATAGTTGGGGAAAACGCTTTCTCCCATGAGAGCGGGATCCATACTCACGGCATACTGGCATCCCCAGAGACTTATGAACCTATAGACCCCGGGTTCGTCGGGGCTAGGAGAAGGCTGGTAGCCGGGAAGCACGCCGGTGTCCACGGGATTTCAGCGCAGCTTGAAGAAATGGGGTATAGGCTGAGCGAAGAAGAGTTGAAGCAGGTTCTTAAAATAGTCAAGGATATTGGCGACAAGGGTAAGAAGGTTACTGACGCTGAGCTCGCCTCGATAGCTGAAAGCGTCATAGGGTACGGGGTTAGTGATAAGGACCGTATAGAGCTTGAAGAGCTTCTCGTGGTTACAGGGTTGAACACGACGCCGACAGCAACAATAAAGATAAGGAGAGGAGAACAGGCGTGGAGGGGGGCTGAGTTCGGAGTCGGGCCGATAGACGCCTCGATGAAGGCTGTCAGCAGGCTTCTCGGCGACCTGGTTAAGATAAAGCTTGAAAGCTTCAGGCTGGAGGCGATCACAGGAGGCACAGACGCGCTTGCAGAGGTTACGGTAAGGGTTTCAGACGATGAGGGGCGGAGCGTGACTGCGAAAGGATTCAGCGAGGACATTGTGCTAGCAGGGGTTTACGCAATACTGAACGGGGCCAACAGGCTTCTGCAGATTAAGAGGGTTGGCGGATGACTGGTTTAACAGCAATACAGAAAGTGGTTTCCAGGAAAACAGGCAGGCCCCGCGTGGAAGTGGGTGAAATAGTCGAGGCTAAGGTGGATTTCCTGATGCTGCACGAGGTGACTGGGCCGCTGGCTGTTGAAGAGTTTGAAAAAATCTCCGGGAAAGTCTGGGACCCGAGCAGGGTGATAGTGGTTTTCGACCATGATGTTCCCCCGAGCACGATAGACCTGGCCAACCAGATGAGGAGGATGAGGGGCTTCGTTAAAAAACACGGGGTAAGCAATTTCTTCGAAATAGGGAGGGGAGGTATAGCTCACCAGGTTCTCTTTGAAGAAGGCTTCGACGTGCCGGGCTGCCTGATAGTTGGCGCGGACAGCCATACTTGCACAGCTGGAGCAACCGGCGCGGTTGGAATAGGCGTCGGCTCCACTGATGCTGCTGTTGTATTAGCAACGGGAGAAATATGGCTGAGGATTCCTGAAACACTGCTGGTTGAGGTTAAGGGGAGGCTTGGGAAAGGCGTTTTCGCGAAAGACGTTGCTTTAAGCATCGTCGGGGAAATCGGCAGCAACGGAGCAACCTACAAGGCCCTAGAGTACTCGGGTGAAACAGTAAGCCTAATGACCCTGTCTGAACGCCTCACTCTTGCAAACCTCTCTGTTGAGACGGGTGCTAAAACCGGGATTGTTCAAACAGATTCTAAAAGCACCGAGTATGCTGAGAGCTGGGGGAGATGCTGCGGGCTGCTGGAAGTGAGGAGCGACCCTGACGCGGACCTTGAGAGGATCGAGATGGATGTTTCAAACCTGGAGCCTGTTGTAAGCTTGCCGCACAGCGTGGACAACGTTAAGCCCGTCGCAGAGGTTGAAGGCCTTGAGATAGACCAGGCTTTCCTAGGCTCCTGCACGAACGGGAGGCTGGACGATCTTCTCGTAGCTCTCAGGATACTTAGGGGTAGAAGTATCGCGCCGGGTGTGAGGCTGGTGGTTAGCCCAGCTTCAGTCAAGGTTTACGCGGAGGCTTTGAGAACAGGAGTCATCGAGGAGATTGTGCGAGCAGGCGGAATAGTTACGAGCCCCACTTGCGGCGCATGTCTGGGAATGTCTAGAGGGGTTCTTGCAGAAGGCGAGGTTGCGGTTTCAAGCAGCAACAGGAACTTTGTAGGCAGGATGGGCGATAAGAGGAGCAAAGTTTTCCTCGCCTCCCCAGCGACGGTGGCTGCTTCAGCAGTAGAGGGTAGAATAACTGACCCTAGGAGGCTTCTGGCTTGAAAATACGCGGCAGGATTATCAGGCTTGACGACAATGTGGACACGGATGTGATAATACCTGCTAGATACTTGGTGACTCACGACGCTGAGGTTCTTGCGAAGCATGTTTTCGAAGACTATTACCCTGAGTTCAGGGCGAAGGCTTCAGGTGGAGCAATAATAGTTGCCGGCGAGAATTTTGGACTGGGGAGCTCCAGGGAGCACGCGGTAATAGCGTTGAAACACTCCGGAGTGAAAGCGATAGTCGCCAAGTCCTTCGCGAGAATCTTTTACAGGAATTCTATAAACCTGGGTCTTCCCGCGCTCATCATCAGGAAGACCGAGGGTTTAGAAAGGCTTAAGGATGAGGATGAGGCTGAGCTCGACGTTGCCAACGGGGTTTTAACGATTATTAAAACCGGGGAAAAGTTTTCCTGCGATAAAATGCCCGAATTCATGATGAAAATAATAGAGGCGGGAGGTTTAATAAACTATTTTTTGGAGAAACGCAGATAAAACCCAGTGGAAAGCGAGGCCCGATAACTATTTATAAACCGCCTCCGCATAAACCTATTACTGTTGCAGCGGAGAGAGGCGGTTAAAAGAGAGGCTGTAGGCGCTTACTACTGTGAATGTGGGCGTCCACTCAGCCCCGAATACAAGTTCTGCCCAGCCTGTGGAACCCCGCGGAAAGGAGTCTCCTATGTTAGAAGGGTTTCAACAGGCAACTCCGCGATAGACGAGATCCTGGAGGGCGGGTTCGAATCCGGCAAAACATGCCTTCTCGCCGGAGAGGCTGGAACCGGGAAGACGATTTTCAGCCTACAGTACCTTTTATACGGGGCTAAGAACAACGAGCCCGGGATATACGTTACGATAGACGAGAGGCCGGAGATGCTTGTGAGAGACGTGAGAAACTTCGGCTGGGATCTTCAGCCCCTTATAGAGACCAGGAAGCTCGCGATCCTCCCGGTTAGAAGATACTTCACCTCCAAGATGTGGGGAAGGGAAATGGACACTATAGTCAACAACATAATAGAGGAGCTTGACAAGAGGAGGAGGGAAATAGGGGCCAAGAGGCTCGTCATAGATCCGATAGCCCCGTTGGTCACCACCTACTCGAACGAGGTTGCATGGGTTAGAGAATACATTAGGAGCCTCATATTCTCGATTGAGGAGAAGCTTGGCGTAACCACCGTGATAACATCAGAGGTCCCCACCGGGGAGAACATGATGAGCAGGTATGGTGTTGAAGAGTTTCTGGCGAGCGGCGTCATAATACTCTCCCTATCTAGGGTTGGGAACTCCATCATAAGAACGATGTTCATAAGGAAGATGCGCTGGACCGCTGTGAACCCAATAATCTACAGGTTTGAAATAGAGAGGGGCCGCGGAATAGTTCTTAAAGAACCGTTAAGCTAAGCGGGCAGCCTGGTTCCGCATCTGAAGCAGAATTTGTAGCGCGCATTGTTTATGGCTCCGCACTTCGGACAAGACTTGGTTCCTGCACCGCCAGCCGTCTCCTCGGGAGCAGGCCGCGGTGCAGCGGCCACGGTTTCACCATGCTCCAGTTCTGCCTCCTCGAATTCAGCAGGCTCCTTGAAAGAAGACTGAGCCTCAGGAACCCTGGCTGCATCACTGCTTGAAGCAACCTGAACCTCCGGCTCCCTCGGCAAGTATGTGGGAGGCTTCGCTGAAACCTGTTCCCTCACCTGGGCCTTCGGCTCCTCACGCGTCTCGACAGCCGGCTTCGCCGGCGCAGGGGGTGCAGCGGGAACAGTCACCTCCTTCTTAAGTATCACTATGTCTTCAGCGGCATCAACCTCGCTCCAGATGAACTCCATCTCCCTATTGTCTCTACCAACAACGACTATTCCAACAAGGTTCTCGCCTAGGACAAACCCTATGTCCTTAACTTTGCCGACGTACCGGCCTCTCTTATCGTAAACCTGTAGGCCTATTATCTTGTCCTTTCTAATTAGCAACCCTTAGAGGAATTCTCTCGGGGTGACTTTTATTCTTTATCTCCATATTAGTACACAGTGCTAACAGCTTAGGCATGGCGTTAAACCAGCAGTTAAACGGTTTTCAAGGCATCAAAAAGCCTTTAACGTTTTTCAATCTTTGGATAAGGAGAAGCCCTCCACAAGCCTGCTTACAGAATCCGAGAGAAGCATCCTAGCCTCCCTGTCCTTCCGAATCATCAGGCTAAGCCTGGAAAAACATTCCTGTAAAACGTTCCGCCTGGCTGCAAGCATCATTTTATCAGCCTCCGGGGAGCCGGCGCCCAAGGATACTCGCTTAGAAACGAGAACACTGGTGTCAGCCTCTTTCAGAATGTTCGCCAGTAGACTACTAATGTCCCTGCCCAGCACACTCAGGGAAACCATTCTGAGATCATCCTCGTTGAGACTAGTCATCCTCCTACCCGTCTTAACGCTGAGCTTCACCATCCCCCCCACCAGCCTGTGGGCAAGCCTGAAGGGAACCTTAGCCTCCTCAACTATTCTTTCAGCAACATCCAGGGCAATAATGTTCGGCTCAGTTAAAGACCTTATTCTCTCACGGTTTTCCTTCAGGTTCTCTAGAACAATCCTGACGATTCTAACCGCCTCCCTGGTTGTTTCAATCGCCTCGATCAACGGGGGTTTAGTCTCCTGAAGATCCCTAACGTAGCCGCTGGGCACCGCCTTGCAAACCATTGAAAGCTGGGCTAGGCTTGAGAAAACCCGTCCCGTTCTCGCACGGGTCAGCTCAAGTATGCAGGGGTTCTTCTTGTTAGGCATCGCGCTAGACGGGAAAGCCAGCTCATCTGGAAGCGTGAAGAAACCGTACTCGGAGGTAAGCCAGATTATGAGGTCCTCCATAATCCTGCTCAGGTTAAGCATGAGGATGTTAAGGTTTGAAATAACCTCCAGCGCGAAGTCCCTTGAGGAAACAGCGTCGAACGAGTTCTCCAACATCCCGTCGAACCCTAGGAGCCTCGTAGTGAGGCCTCTATCTATTTTAAGCGAGGAGCCGACTATAGCAACGCTTCCAAGGGGGTTCTGGTTAACCCTTTTAAACGATTCTGATAGACGGTTGAAGTCTCTCAGAAAAATGTCGAAATACCCTAGGAAGTAGTGTGAAAGGGGAGCGGCCTGAGCCTGCTGCAGATGAGTGTAGAACGGAAACACTAGGTCAACAGTCTCCCCAGCCTTCTTTAGAAGAGTCTCCTCAAGCTCAAGCAGTTCCCCCATGATGCTTAAAACCTCTCTTCTCGTTTTAAGCCTCACCGCCGTTACAACCTGGTCGTTCCTGGAGCGCGCCGTGTGAACAAGACCTCCAACCTCTAGACCAGCCTGCTTAACCACGTAAGACTCTATCAGCTCATGAACATCCTCATACTTTTCAAGGTCGATCCGGCTCAAGCCCTCGTCCCACAGCCTTTTAAGAGCCTCGAGAATCCGTTTAAGCTGCTCCTCAGTAATATAGCCCTGCTTCATAAGCATCAGGTCATGTGCAACGGTGCACTCAATATCCTCGTTGAATATCCAGAGATCTTCCCTGATGCTGGACACGTATCTCGTGGCCTCTGAGGAAACCGGCCCCAGCCTGCTCCGGTATATGCCTCCACCAGCATCCTGCTCCATGGGCAACCCTAAACCGGATGAACATGTGGAAACCGGCTAATAAGGGTTACATAAGGCGTTTCCGGAAAACCTCTCGGAAAACTTAAAAGCCCCGGAAACAAGTATTTTTTAGAAGAGCCGTCATGAATATAGAGGAGAGGCTGGAACTCGGAAGGCTCGTCACATTCGTGCCCAACAAGCGTATTCCAATACATAATTGGTTTTTTCTATAAGGAAGGCTTTTCTCGCGACTTCGTAGCCCTCGTGAGCAGGCGGCTGGGACTTGGAGAAGGCTCCTGGGTGCTGGACCCGTTCTGCGGCGTTGGCACAACCCAGCTCACGGGGAAGGAGCTTGGAATAAACACCGTCGGCGTCGACGTGGCTGAGCTCCCTGTTTTCGCCTCCAGGGTTAAGACCGCCAACTACGATGTTGAGCAACTGAGAAGAGTTTTCGAAAAGGTTTTCTCAGAAAAGTTCAGGAGGCCCAGCTTAGGAGGCTTGAGCAGGCTTGTTAGAAGAGCCTTCCCGAGGCATGTTCTGGAGGACGTACTGTTCTTCAGAGAGATCGTTGAAAACATTGAGGACGAGGCCGTGAAAGGCTTCTTCAAACTAGGCTTAGTAAGCACCGCTATGAAAGCATCCTACGTCGTGAAGGACGGCGGCCTCATTAGAATAGTTAAGGAGAGAAACGTGCCGCCTTTCAGAAAGTTCTATAGAAACAGGATTAGGAGGATGATTAAGGATGTTGAAGCCACCAGAATGCTTAACCCTAAGGTGGCGACTTACCAAGCTGACTCGAGAAACCTAGGGTTCTTGGGGGAGGAGACGTTCGACGCGGTCACCACTTCACCACCCTACTTGAACAAGATAGAGTACACTAGGGTTTACAGCGTTGAAAACGAGCTTTTCTTCAAGGGCTCCGAGCCCATGCTGCGCTCATACATAGGCGACGCCGTTAGGCTCACAGAGGGTTCTGAAAACGTTGGAAACATGCCTGCGATAGTTGAAGCCTACTTCCAAGATCTCCGCAGGGTTTTATCTGAGCTGCACCGTGTTCTCAAAAAGAACGGGGTGGGTGTTTTCGTCATAGCTCAAGGAGTTTTCCCGACCGGCGTTGTAAAAACAGAGGAAACATTCGTTGAAATAGCTGAGGAAACCGGTTTCGAAACCGAGATGCTCTGGCTGGTTAACAGGAGGGTTGCAACCAGGGACCGGGTTGTCAAGATCGGTTATGCAGACGAGTATGTTGTTTTCATCCGTAAACCGTGAAAATCCTCTAAAGCCTGAAGCTGGCCTCCATGCTTGGACGTAATGGTTTAGAATCGTAGCCGAGCCTCCTAAGCTCCCTTGAAAACTCCTCCGGGAAACCGTGGACTGTGAAAACCTTCTCCGGACAGGTTTCCCTCACGACCTCCATCAGGCCGTTGAAATCAGCATGGTCGCTCAAGGGGAAAGCCTTGTCCACACCCAGCGTCTCACTATACCAGTTGAAAAGCGACCTGCCTGAGAAGCTTATGGAGACAGCGTCATACTTCCTCTTGACGAGCTGCATGAAAGCATTCCTGCCTGAGACATTGGGATAGTAGAGAGCCCAAGAGCCATCCGGCAGCTCCGGGGACTGAGGCGTGAAAACTTTCTTCCCCCCTATTCCCACTGAGAAAAGCCTGTAAACGTTGTTATACTCCGCTATGGATGGTGAAACGTATGTTTCGACAACGCTTTGGAGGACAGTGTCCAGAACCATTTGAACATGCTGAGACTTCCCCAGCGGATACCCCATTAGAACCATGGGCCTACCCCTCTTAACTGTTTCACTCACGTAGTCAACAATCTCCCCTATCAGCTGTCTCCTAGGAGGGAAAACCAGGCTGGGGCGACCGTAGTTAGACTCTATTATCAGCGTGTGAACCCGGGGGAAGCGTTGCCTAGGTATGCCTTCAACCGGCGAAGTGTTAACATCCCCAGTGTACAGTATTCCACCCTTATCGGTTTCTATGAGCAGGGCTTTAGACCCAAGGATATGGCCTGAGTCGAGAAGGGTAAAACGGTTCTGCTCAGCACGATTTACTTCAAGCCCTCTGAGCGTTGAAAGCAGAAGAGTCTCCTCCGAGCATACTGCCATTGCTCTCTTAGCGTCAGACTTAACCAGATGGTCGAAGTGAGCGTGAGATATGAAAAGATAGTTTAAAGCCTCGTCTAAGCCTGTTTTCAGAAGCGTTTCCCCTTCCCTGAGGCGAATGGTTGCGAAACGGTCCAGCTTAACCGAAAAACCCTCGGAGCATGGTGTAGACATTGGCTAGGTGAAAAACCTGTTTCCCCTCAGCTTAGCTAGGAACCGGCTTTCAAGCCTCTTAGCCGGCGGAGCCCATTTCCGCCTTCTTTCTTCAAGCTCATCACTGTCGACAAGCAGGTCCAGCCTCCTGCCCGACACATCTACAAGTATCTCGTCACCATCCTCCACGAGCGCTATGGGTCCTCCCGCGTAAGCCTCTGGAGAAACATGGCCTATCGCAATACCCTTCGTGCCGCCTGAGAACCTTCCGTCAGTGACCAGCGCAACCCTTTCAACAAGCTTCCTGCCGACTATGAGCGAGGTGGGCATGAGCATTTCACGCATCCCGGGTCCGCCTAGAAGCCCCTCGTAGCGCACGACAACCACAGTGTCCACCGTGAAATCCTCCTTTTCAAGCGCTTCAACAGCCTCCTCCTCAGAGTTGAAAACCCTAGCCCTGCCTCTGAACGTTCTAAGCTGAACAGGCGTCCCGGCGAGCTTAATCACAGCACCCTCCGGCGCCAATGATCCCCATAGCACCGCTATGCCTCCTTCCCCCCTGTACGGGTTATCCGGGGAACGTATGAACGTGCCCCTCGGGTCCGGAAACCCTTCAACAAGCTCCCTGAGGCGTCTACCGGTAATAGTAAGAACATCCAAGTTAAGATGTTTTCTAAGGGTTCTCATAAGCGAGGGGATTCCGCCCGCGTTGCATAAGTCAACCATGAATCCTTCTCCAGACGGCCTTATCATAACCAGCGTGGGTATCCTCCTGCTCAGCTCGTCGAAAATCTTCAGCGAAAGATCGTAGCCAGCCTCCTTAGCGAGAGCATTCAGGTGGAGAACAGTGTTAGTGGAGCCTCCGAGAGCATTGTCGACAATTATCGCGTTAACAAGGCTTTCAGGCTTAACAATATCCTTGAACCTTAAGCCCTCCCTCCAGAGCCCGACTATCCTTCTTCCAGACTCGTATGCGAGAGTCTTCTTAGCATCGTCCTCAGCGTGAGTAGCAGCCATGCCTGGAAGCGACATGCCCATTGCCTCGACAAGGCAGGCCATAGTGTTCGCGGTGAACAGGCCGGCGCAGCTCCCGGCACCCGGGCAGGCGACCCGTTCAAACTCCCTCAGCTCCTCAAGCGTAATCCTCCTCTCACGGTACTCGCCGAGGGCCTCGAAGACTGAAACAAGGTCCACCCTCCTCCCCTTGAAAACCCCTGGATACATGGGGCCGCCTGTAACGAATATGGATGGAAGGTTCAGCCTTGCTGCCGCCAGCAGGTGGCCGGGGACAATCTTGTCGCACGAGGATATGAAGACAAGGGCGTCGAACATGTGTGCTGAAACCATTATCTCAACCGAGTCTGCAATAACCTCTCTACTAGGCAGTGAAAACCTCATTCCATCGTGGTTCATAGCAATACCGTCGCAGACAGCAATCGTGTTGAAGACGAAAGGCACTCCGCCCCCGTCTCTAACGCCTTCGGAAACTTTCTCCGCAATCATGTCGAGGTGAACATGCCCCGGCACAACGTTGGTGTAGGAGTTGACCACGCCTATGAAAGGCTTGTCGAAGTCCTCGCTCCTCAAGCCCAAGGCGTGGAGCAGAGACCTGTGCGGAGCCCTGTCCACACCCTTCTTTACAGCGTCGCTCCTCATCAAGCCTTTCTCAACCGTACACCATCGACCTTATTTTCCTTCCAACGGTCTCTATCAGGTGGTTTCCCTCCCTTTCAACAAGTGTCTTCAAAACAACCTGATTGGAGCTGTTCTCCAGTATCCATTCCCTTGCGAAAACACCCGTCTGAACGTCTTCAAGGAGCTTCCTCATCTTCCTCTTAACATCCTCATCTATAAGATAGGGGCCGCGCGTAAGACCGCCGTACTTAGCAGTGTCGCTAACAGACTGCCACATGCCGGATAGGCCTTTAGACCATATCAGGTCGACGATAAGCTTCAGCTCGTTTAAAACCTCGAAGTACGCCACCTCAGGCTGGTATCCTGCTTCAACAAGGGTTTCGAAGCCGCTTTTAATAAGCGACGATACCCCGCCGCACAGCACAGCCTGCTCGCCGAAAAGATCCGTCTCAACCTCCTCCTTGAAAGATGTCTCTATCAAGCCGATTCTGCTCAGCCCCACAGCCTTCGCAACCTCTCTGACTGTTTTCGAGGCGTCCCCAGTGTAATCCTGGTGGACAGCTATTAAGCCCGGAACCCCGGTTCCGCGAACATACGCGTCCCTTAACGCAGGGCCAGGCGCCTTAGGAGCCACGAGGACGACGTTGAGCCAAGGGGAGGGAACTATCTGCCTGTAGTGAATGTTGAAAGCATGCGCGAAAACCAGTGTCGAACCCTTGGAAACATTCGGCTCAACGTGATCCCTGTAGACAGCCGGCTGAGCAGGATCCGGGATGAGCATGAGAATAATGCTGCTCCTCTTAACGGCCTCACCTATCTCGTAGACTTCGAAACCGTCTTCAGAGGCCTTTTTCCATGAAGCGCCCTCTCTTCTCAAGCCTATTATCGTCTTAACGCCGCTGTCCCTAATGTTCTTAGCCTGTGCCTCACCCTGCGAGCCGTAGCCTATCACGGCTACAGTCTTATTCTTAATCAGCTCAATGCTTATCTCACCATCCCTTATTATCCTAGCCATCCTCAGTCACCCCTACTCCACGGCCACTTTTCTTTTAAGCTTTTTACTTTCTGAAACGGTTCAGAGTGTGAATCATCACGCCGCTCCTCGAAAAGCTTTCAATACGGTCTTTAAACTCCTCCTTGAAATCGTCAACCATCCTGGGATCGGCCAGGAGCTCAACTAGAAGCCTGGAGCCGCTCAGCAGGGTTGTCCTAGCCCTGTACCTGACCCTAATATAGTCGCTCACACTCGTGTCGCAATCCTTCAGAACAGCTACGAATGCCTCCCTTATCACGTCGTACTCGAGAGAACCTATCTTAACCTCGGAGACACAGGGGTTTTTCCCAAGAACCTTCACTATGTTTTCAAACTTCTCCTCAGGCAGGCTGAAGGTCAGCGATATCTCCGAAGTCCTCCCGTTCACCATGCCGACTGTAATCGTGTCAATGTTTATCGCCCTCCTCGCGAATATTGAGGATATCCGCTCCATCACCCCAGGCATGTTGATAACCCTGAGCACGATGAACCTCTTATTCTCGTCGGAAGCCATCTCACCCTACCTCCTTACGATAACGCTGTCAAGCGGGGAAGCCGGGGGAACCATTGGGAAAACATTGTCCTCCCTCTCGACAATAACGTCGAGCACAGTCGTCTCATCCTGTTTTAAAGCGGTTTCAAGAGCGTCTTTAAGCTCGCTTATCCTCGTCGCCTTAAACCCTCTGGCGCCGAAACCCTCTGAAACCCTAGTTATGTCAGCCCTACCCTTCAAGTCCACGGCAATATACCTTCTGCCGTAGAAGAGCTCCTGCCACTGCCTCACCATCCCCAGGAAATAATTGTTGAGAACCATGACTATGATCGGTAGATTATAGTCGACTGAAACAGGAAGCTGGTTGCAAGTCATGAAGAAGCTGCCGTCCCCAGCTATGTCGAAAACACGGCTCCCCGGGAAGGCCGCCTTAACCCCGATTGCAGCCGGAAGCCCGAATCCCATTGTCCCCAGGCCGCCGGAGGATATGAACTGCCTTGGACGCCTAGCTGTGAAGTGAAGCGAAGCATACATCTGACACTGGCCAACCTCAGTCGTCACAAAGTCTTCAGGCCTAACGTAGTCGCTGAGAACCCTAACGGCGGCACTCGGATCAACTGGGACAGCATCGTAATCGTAAAGAAATTCAGACTCCTTCCTGAGCTGCTTCACTCTTTCACCCCATGTGCCAGCCTTATCCTTCTGGAAAAGCCTGAGAACAGCTTCGCGAATCCTGTTTAAAACCTGTTTAGCGTCCCCGGCGATACCAAGCTCGGGCTTAAGCAGCTTCCCGATTTCAGACCTATCTATGTCAACATGTATCTTCCTAGCCCCCGGCGCGAAGCCGCTTAGCTTACCCGTAGTCCTGTCGCTGAACCTCATGCCTACGGCGAGAACCAGGTCGCTCTCCTGAACAGCCTTGATCGCGCCGAGCCTCCCATGCATCCCAAGCATCCCCAGGGACAACGGGTGGTCCTCAGGAATACTTCCCTTACCCATCAGCGTCGTCGCCACGGGAGCGTTTAGAAGCTCGGCGAGAGCAATAAGCTCGCTGTGCGCGCCTGACATTATTACTCCTCCCCCGGCGATGATAACAGGCCTCTCAGCCTCAACCAGCATCCTTGAGGCTGTTAGAATCTCCTCGTCTGAAGGAGAGAGAGGAGTATAAGAGTAAACGTAGAAATCATCGTCTGGCTCACCCTCCATCAGCTGAACATCCCTAGGAACATCTATGTGAACAGGCCCCGGTCTTCCGGATAAGGCTATTTTAAAAGCGTTTTCAAGGGCGGAGTTAAGCTCGTTCAAATCCCTGGGTAGAAAGTTCATCTTAGTCAACCCTATCATCATGGAGAAAATATTAGCCTCCTGGAAACCGTCGTAGCCTATGAGCGGCGTCGCAACCTGGCCGGCTATGCTTAAAACCGGTGTGGAATCCAAGTAGGCGTTGGCAATGCCTGTTGCAAGATTAGTTGCACCGGGGCCGGATGTGGTTAGGACTACGCCGATTCTGCCGGTTGCCCTAGCATAACCGTCAGCCATGTGGGCAGCACCCTGCTCATGCCTAGTCAGAATGAACTCTATGTCGTTCGCCTTATACAGCTCGTCCAGGAACGGGAGCACCGCACCGCCAGGCACTCCGAAGATGGTTTTAACCCCGTTCTCCCTCAGCCTCTCCACCAGTAGTCTTGACCCTGAAACCATTTTAAAACACCTCTTGCAAACAGCCTGTTGAAAACCCTTGTTTCCCTAGCGGAGGCTGGGCTTGCAGCGGGGCCTCTGCAGTTGGTGGACGGTGTCCCGCCCCCTTGGAGCGTGAATACTATGGTACACTCAGCGCACCTCCTAAGCAGTGTGCCCACTGGGAGGCCTATATTAACCTTTCCCCTTAAGCAGGCTAAAAATCGTCGATACGAATATTCCTGGCTTCCACCGAGCAAGCATATAAGGCTAAGACGTAAAGCAGCAGTGAAACGAACAGAAAGATTAATGTGAATGTATCAAGTCTTAAACCGAAAAGTGAAAGTGTTTGATCAGATTGCTGAATAGGCATGCTAAACGTCACTGCGCTGAAAATAAGCATGTATATGAAAAATGCAGTTAAGCTCGAAGACCTCCTTAAAACTTCTTTAGAAACAACGTATCCGACGGATAATGCGAAAAGCCAGAAAGCATGCGTCGCTAAAACAAAGAACCCTATCTCAATAGAAGGCGGAGCCTGTAAAGGCACTAGAATTACTAAAAGTGCTATAAGTGTTTTAAGCTCTAGGAGAATAAGGGAAGCCAAGGAGTGGGCTAAGAAGGGTTTGTACTCGGAAGTGTTAACATAAAGTTTCAACTTGAAACCCCTATTTAAAAAATTCCCACGCCAGACCTCGAGCTCGAAAAAGGTTGAGAAGAGAACTATCATTATCCATATTATTGTAATAAAAGGAATAACGGATTTGAAGAAACCGGAATACAGTATAACATAGGCGACCGATGCTGCTGGAACAAGCTCCAAGACCATAAAGAGTGGCGAGGTTAAGAAGAACTTCAGCTCCCGGTCAATCAGGCTTGCCAAGGCGTGTCACTCCTCCATAAACCTGTTAGCAGACTCAAGCAGGTGCTGCCTGCTGCTAACTATCTTGTTCACAGAAGCGTTGTTCTTAACCAAGAACTCCAGCGTCCTCTGTATTTTCTCCGGAGTGTTTTCAAGCTCTATTATCGCCTCTTTCTCACCCGTCGCATACCAGCTTACACCCATTTTCTCAAGCATTCCAATGTTGCTTTCAATGCTGAAGCCTGAAACATGTATTGAAAGCGTCCCCGGGCCGCTGACACCGGTGACGAAGCTCTCAGTATGGTCTAGGACGGCTTGCTGCCCGTTGTGGAAGATAATTATCCTGTCGCAAATATCGTCTAGGAGAATGGGTACTGTTGAGAACACTATCACGGACTTACCTAGGTCCGTCGAGGTTTTTATGAAGTTCCGCATGAAGGAGGCGACGTCGTACGTCGCTCCCCTGAAGGGGTCGTAGAGAAGAATCACGCCTGGGTCGTGGATGAATGCTGAGGCGAAGCAGAGCTTCCTCCTGAGGGAGAGGGAAAGCCTAGACCATTTAACCCTTGAAAAGTTGGCTGCTTCGAAGAGAGAGAGCAGCTCCTCAATCCTTTTAGCAGACTTCTCCCTAGGCATGCCGTGCAGGGAAGCAGTTAGGAGAAAATTCTCCATGACCGTTAAGTCTTCAACCAGATTCATGGTGCAGGAGTAGAACCCAACCCTCCTGCTGAAATCCCTTCTGCTGAATCTCAGGTTGTTAAAGTATATTACGCTTCCTGAGGAAGGCCTCTCTAGGAGAAGCAGGAGTTTGAAAAGGCATTCGACGGGCTCAGTCCTGTTCGAAACAATCCCGAGTATTTCAGCACTATCCAAGACGAAGCTTGCTTTCGAAAGCAGCGTGTGCTCACCCTTTTTGAAGGAGACGTCTGAAACCTTCAGCGGGGCACCAACGGGTTCAGCAAGGCTCAATCTTAAACATCCTCCTTACGGTGGAAGCTCATAACTCAAGATCACGAGCACACGGCTCAAAGGCCAGAGAATTCATCGTCTTCCACCGCGTTAGGAGTATTTGAAAACAGAGGCTTTTAAGCTTTCCCATTGGGAACACAGGTAGGGACTTAAAGATAAGTCTTGTTCAAAAGACGCCTCTACTTGCACCGCCGGTTAAAACTGTTTAATAAAATGCGTAATACTTTCCCAGCAGCATGACGCCACGGGGGATAAAACTTTTAACCATCCAACCTGTTTTACCTCTGGTACCGCGGCGCTGGTCTAGCCTGGTATGACACCAGCCCCCCAAGCTGGGAACCCCGGGTTCAAATCCCGGGCGCCGCATTTTCACCCTCGTAAGCTGCTTAAGGCGCCTCGAGGCAGCTTCCATCACTAAATCAGAAAACCCTGTTGACAAGGGTGTTTTCACGCCGTTAAAAAGAATACATGCGGGCGGCGTATACTGCCGGTATGCCGAAGAATCCGGAAAGGCTCTACAACTCCAGTACTGTAATCAAGCTTGGCAAAGGCTTTCGAGAGGATGTTTAGAAGACCCTCCTAGAACGAGTTTGAGATGACGAGGAAACCCGGTGACAGGGTTTAAGCATGCGTCGACAAGGGTTTAAACTACCTGGGGGAAACCATAAAAACGTGATATACTGGTATGTTGAGAACGAATACGGTTTGAAGAGGGAAGATATACCTGAAAAGCCTGAGGAGTTTTTGAATGGCCTTGAAAAATGTATGGCCCAAGAGCCAGGGTAATAGAGAGGAACATACTTAAGGAGATGAGTGAAGAGTTCGGAGTAACAAGTGAAAGCTTTATCGAAGCTGCTAAGAGCATCCAAGGGCTTAACGATAAGCCGGATTAGAGTAAGGCCTGAAAACCATTAGAAAAGATTTAAAAAAAGGTTTGAAAAGATTTTAGGGTTTTAGTCTAGTTCTCCAACACCGCCTTCCTCAGAGGGTGGCTTAGGAGGACCCTTCTCCTTAAGCTTGCCCGCAGCAATCACATCGTCAATCCTCAGGATCATGCTTGCAGCCTCGCTAGCAGATTTCACTATCTGCTCTTTCACGAGCAGCGGTTCAATAACGTTGTTATCCCAGCTGTCAGAGGTCTTCTTGGAGACGATGTCGATACCGTACCACTTGTTCCCAGACTCATGCTGCTTCCTAAGCTCGGCGATTATGTCTATCGGATCCATCCCAGCGTTTTCAGCAAGCGCTGAAGGAATTGACTCCAACGCGTCTGTGAACCTGAGTACCGCAAGCTGCTCTTTCCCAGCTATAGTCTCAGCCTTCTTCCTTATTCTCATCGCAACCTCTATCTCAGGAGCACCAGCGCCGGCGACTATGTACGGGTACGTGACCACATCTTTCACAACGCAGAGAGCATCGTGAAGAGCCCTATCAGCCTCATCCACCATCTTCTCCGTCCCACCCCTTATCAGAATCGTCACAGACCTCGGATCCTTGCACTGCTCGATGAAGACCCATTTGTCCTCGCCGACCTTCCTCTCTTCCACTAAGCCGGCGTACCCCAGGTCGTCCTTAGTAAGCTCGTTCACGCTAGTCACAATCCTAGCACCGGTTGCCTTAGAAGCCTTCTCAATATCAGACTCCTTAACCCTTCTGACAGCGATCACCCCTGCTTTAGCAAGATAGTGCTGAGCAATGTCGTCAATACCCTTCTGGCAGAGCACTAAGTTGGCGCCTGCTTCAACAATCTTGTCAACCATTTCCTTCAGGATCTTCTGCTCCTCCTCCAAGAAGGCCTTGATCTGCTCAGGCCTCTCGATGCTTATCTTAGCGTCGAACTCCGTCTTCTCAATCTCAAGCGGGCTGTTTAGAATAGCTATTTTAGCGTTAACGATTTTTCTAGGCATTCCGGAGTGGACGATCTCCTTATCCAGAACGATGCCGTTTATCAGCTTGGTCTCCATCACTGAGCCACCGGCCTTCTTCTCAACCTTAACGTCGTCGAGCCTAACGATGTACTTCCCGTTCTCCTCTCTCGCCACCTTCAGAATAGCGTCGACAGCAATCTCAGCAAGCTGGTCGCTGTACTCCCTCACAACCTTGCTCCTCAGAGCAGTCATAGCTATCAGCTTAAGGATCTCCCTGTCCGTCGGCTTAACCTCTTGAGCAATCTCCTTCAGGAACTGGAGCGCCATGCTGGTGGCCCTCCTGTAGCCGTCCACTATGATCGTCGGATGAACATCCATGTCTAAAAGCTCCTCAGCCTTCTTCAAAAGCTCCCCAGCGAGGACGACCGCCGAGGTTGTTCCATCCCCAGCCTCAACGTCAGTGCTCTTAGCGACTTCAACCATCATCTTCGCAGCCGGGTGCTCAATCTCCATCTCCTTCAGAATGGTTGCGCCGTCGTTAGTTATCGTAACGTCCCCGAGGGAGTCGACGAGCATCTTGTCCATTCCTCTTGGGCCAAGGGATGAACGGACTATTTCTGAGAGAGTTATTGCAGCGTTAAGATTGTTCCTCTGGGCTTCCTTGCCCCTCGTCCTAGTGCTTCCCTCTTTAAGGATTAGTACTGGTGTTCCACCCACTGTTGCAGGTATAGCAGTAGCCATTTCAACCTCACCTCAGAAACCCGATTAATAAAAAAGGGGTATAAAAACTTTATTTCAAGCGTTGAAAAGTGAAAAACTTAAGTCTATCCTTCCCCTCCAATAATAGAAATGAGCCCAGCTTTAATCTGCCCCTGCGGCAGGAGTATTGAAGACGCTTCAGAGTTTAAACTCCTATATCTTAAGAAGGAGCTTAACGAGATAGACATCCTATGCCCGAACGACAACTGCTACCTGAGGGAAGTAGGATACATAAAGTTTGAAACAGTCGACGGAAAACCCAAGTTCAAGGAGGCAAGCTTCTACCCTCCCTTCGTAACCTGGAACGCGAGCCAAATGGGGAAGGAGGCCGCGATCACGGAGTTGAAAGCCACCCTTAAAAAACTCGTTGAAAGAATAGACTGGACCATGATAAAGCCGGTTGAAACAAAAACTTAGAGAAACCCTTACTCTATCAGGTCGTCCACCTTAGGAACCTCAGCGGGAAGACCCTTCCTCCTCCTTATTTCAGCAACAACGTTACCCAGAAGCTGGCTTGGAACAGGCTCCCATCTTGCGAAGCTAGTGTCCCAGAAAACCCTGCCACCGGTAGCGCTCCTCAAAACCTCTGAAAGATCGAAGCTTTCAGCAGCGGGAAGCTCGCCGACAATATAGGTCATCAAGCCCTTCTGCTCAATGTTCAGAACCTTGCCCCTCGCACGGCTAATAACCCTAGTCACGTTTCCAACCTGATCCATACCGGTTCTAGCATCCAGCCTAAGAATAGGCTCGAGAATCACAGGGTCAGCCAAGAGTATTGAAGCATGCGTAGCCCTCCTAACCGCTGGAATAATCTGCGCTGGACCGTGGTGAGCAGGATCCTCGTGAACAGTCGCGTCGAGAAGCTTAACCTTCACACCCCTAACCGGCTCTCTAGCTAGAATCCCCTCGTTAACCGCCTCGATGAAGCCCATCCTAATGCTGCCGGAAACCTGTTCAAGCCTCTGAACACCCTTCGTAGCGTCAACCAGAAGGCTGAAGCTCTCGCTAACCGCCTCAACACCCCGAGCCTCGTCAGCAGGCCAACCGCACTCCCTCAGCATCCTGGCAACCTCCCTCCTGTCAGTAAACTCTCCAATCTTACCCGTGGCGACAAGCTCAACAACCCTCGGCTCAAGAGGCTCAACCTCAATCATAATCTTATTATGCCCGTTCGGAGACCTCACCATCACAGGCCCACCCTTCCTACGAATACTCTCACGGTAGATTACGATTGGGCGAGACGTAACGATCTGAATACCAGCCTCCTGAATAAACGTGGTAGCAACCTCAAGATGAAGCTGACCCATCCCCGATAAGAGATACTCCCCAGTCTGCTCGTTAATAGTCACCCTAAGATTCGGATCCTCAATACTAAGCTTATGCATCGCGCCAATAAGCTCGGGAAGCTGAGCAGGATTCCGGGGCTCAACAGCAATAGTCATAACAGGCTCAGAAACATACCTAATGCTCTCAAACGGAACAAGAGCAGACACAGTGGTAATAGTCTCACCAGCCCTCGAAGCCTCCAAACCCAACAAAGCAGGAATATTACCAGCAGACATCGCGCCGACAACCTCCCTGTGCGGACCCATATAGAGGCAAACCTGCTGAACCCGACCCTTACTCCTAGAGTTAACCAAGTAAACCTCCTGACCCTCGTAAACAGTACCCGAGAAAAGCCTGCCGGTGGCAACAACACCAGCCTGAGGATCAACCCTAATATGCGAAGCAGCCATCACAATAGGCCCGTTTGGATCACACTTCAACATCGCCCTCCCAACCTCACTATCCAAATCACCCTTCCAAATCCTAGGAATCCTATAGGCCTGCGCAACCGAAGGAGGAGGATGAAACCTCACAACCATGTTTAAAACCGCCTCGTGCAAAGGCAAAACCTTAGAAAGCTCAGCCTGCCCACCCTTCTCATAAGAGGAAACAATATCACTAAACTTCAAACCAGCCTTCTGCATCATAGGAATAGTGAAACCCCACCTATCCTTAGCACTCCCAAAAGCAACCATACCCTTCAACGCGTCAACACGCCACACAGACCTAAACTCCTCAGGACCATAAAGCTCAACAAGCCTGTTGAAATCAGCAATAATACGAAGCAAAGTCTTCTCAACCTCCTGTGGAGAAAGCCTAAGCTCACGAATCAAACGATCAACCTTATTAACAAAAAGCACAGGACGAACATACTCCTCCAAAGCCTGACGAGTAACAGTCTCGGTCTGAACCAAAACACCCTCAACACTATCAACCACAATAACAGCACCATCAATAGCACGCAAACTACGAGTAACATTCCCCGTAAAATCAATGTGACCAGGAGTGTCTATCAGGTTGACAATATATGATTTTCCATCGATTTCATGATATAGCGAAACGTTTGCAGCCTTATACGTGAACTGTCTCTCCTGCTCAATTTTAAGGTAGTCTAGTGCTAGCGCTTCGCCCGCAACCGTTGGCGACAACAATCCTGAGGCTGCGAGCAGAGAATCCGATAAAGTTGTCTTGCCGTGGTCAACATGGGCACAGATAGAAATATTTCTAATGTTCTCTAGGCTTTTCGAGAGCCGTAGCACTTCCTCTGTTGTTTTGTATCTGGGCAATTCTGGTTGACACCTTTAGCGTTGACAAGGGTTTCTCTTAAAAAGGGTTATTAAGCCTTTTCCTCTGCATATGGTTGTCTCCCGGAATATTGGGTTTAAAGCGCTTTTTATTAGGGTTATTCAGGGCTTGTCGGAATGTCTAGGGCTGAGGACGAGCCTTAAAAACGTGGAGTTGCTTAAATATCTCCATTCGGTATTTTAGTGTGATGAGAGAGGCTAAGCATAGTGTAAAAGTATTGAAGCATGACCCTGACAGAAGATACTTGGAGCTTGAGGTTAATGGAGAGAAAGTGAGGGTTGAGAAGTTCACCGATGAGGATTGGAAGGAGCTGTGTGAACGCGGGAAGAAGGAGAACCTCTCTATCCAATACATAGCTACGTGGACCCTTTTCTTTGAGAAAGAGGAAGAGAAGGAGGGCTTTGAGGCCATAGTCCAGCGAATGGCGTTAGCGGCTTACAGGTTGCTCTGGTATTTCGGCCCTCCTCTCTCCATTTTCCACACCCCACCCCGCTCCGTCTACACCTTCAGCCTGAGGTATAAAGGATACGTCTTCAATGTACACGATGACCTTCAGCGTCGATCGTTAAGAATTAATTCGGTTCACCTCGTACCTAAGGAGGAACATGATAAGTCCAAATATGCTCCGCCAAAGGAGATAAGGAGAGAAATAGCAAGCATCATTGAACACCTCATAATGACACCTGCTGAGATGTATGCTGGCGACTATTACGTCTCAGTCCAGGATTCTGCCAAAAGCTTCGCGTATTCTTCAAACTCTCCCTTTCCATTGCATATTTTCAGCCAGCTGAGGTCATCAAACCATTCGTTCAATTTGTCATTCAAATAAGCAGTCTCTTTTTCTCCAAGGGGTCCGCAGAAGAATAATGCAAGCTCCTTCGCGTTCCCCGCTTCCACAGCTCCCTCGTACTTTACGAGTTCGCCCTTCAGATCCTCCAGCCACTCAGTCTTGTAGACAGTATTAGGATCAATATTCTTCACTTCAACTAAATGCTCCCCTTTCACCTTTAAATCGGCAGTTATGCTTCCCTTCGTTCCCTCGATACCCACTTGGTAATCTTCGAATAAGCCGTAGTCCCATAGTATTCGGAAGCCCATCCAATGACCAAAATCTCCCTTCCACTGGCTATCTGTTAATGTCAAACCTTCTTCATCCGTTAGTAGCATTACCTTATGAAGGTCCTGTGCTAAATCTTTGATAGTAATTTCATTTTTAATCCCATACTGGCTTCGGAAGATACCTCAGCCGCATCCACACTCAGTATCTTCCCCTGCCACTGTTCTACTTCGAACTCGCAGATAACGATGTCTTTAGGGTTCGCTATCTCTTCGACTCTCGTCCTGACTATTTCCTGCTTGTGAGGTTTTAATAGAATTAGTTTTTCGCACTCCTGCCCGTCCTTCATGGCCGTTACCCTGAGAACCATAAGGGCCTAGTCAGGTGCAGGGGAACGCGCTTGCATTGAGAAGATTCCTCCCGAAGCGGCTTGGAATCAACACTTATGTTAACGGTATCGTCTGCTTCACAAACCTTGAAACCAGGCTGGAAACATGGAACCTCACGGTCACCGTGCTCCACATCTCTAACTTGAGAAGCTTCTTCCAGACGCTTAAGGAGCAAAACGTTATTTCAGAAGAAGATGTTAAACGAATCAAGACGGAGGTTGAAAAATACTCTTACAACGTATCCTAGCAGCGCGCGCTAGAATTGTCAGCAGTATGTTAAACTCCGAGAAGCCATTTCCATATAGGCATGTATTCTATTTCTTTATTTTTCACTCTGGTTTCGCCCTCCTGATTCCTAGTGATGCATAACAGTTTTTTACAGTCTAGTTCTTCGCTTGCTTTCACAACCTTCTTTACGTGTTCTTCGTCTACTTCATGGCATACTTCGATTATCTGTTCGATTCGACCGCCGGTTTTAACAATAAAATCTACTTCCTTCCCATCTTTTGTCGTATGGTAGAAAACTTGAGAAGCCCTGTTTTGAAGCCTTCTTAAAAGCTCGATGAATACTAGGTTCTCCATTTTTCTGCCTAAGTCTAAGGGTTTTTCGAAGAGATTTGAAAAAGCAAGGTCAATAACGTAGATTTTCTTCGGTGAAACTGCTTTCTCCCTTTCTGAATATGAAAACTTCTGGAGAGTGAATATTAGGAAAGCCTGACTCATGTAGTTTATGTAATTTATGAGTGTTTTAGTGTCGATTTTAACATCCAGTGTTTCCATGAATTTTTTTAAAGAGTTCCAGGTGAATGAGTTAGAGTAGTTTGAGAGAACAAAATAGAAGATGCTTTGAAACTCTGCCATGTTCCGTATTCTAAACCTCTCCACAAGGTCTCTGTAGAAGATTGTTTCGAGTAATGACACGATTTTCTCTCTAGACTTATAGATCCACACCTCAGGGAAGCCTCCCCATTTCACGTATTCCTCGAAAACATTTTGCACTCGACCCTTCTCCCTGAAGGTTTTCAGGGAAAAGTTACAGATCTCTCTGAATGAAAAGGGGGTTACTAGCTTCGAAGCATACCTTCCCCTTAATCTTGATGGTATTTTTGAGGATTGCAGTGACGAAGAAGAGCCGGAAATGAAGATAGTGAAATCTTTAACATCATGTAACCATCTTAAATTGAAATCCCAATCCTTCCATTCCTGTATTTCGTCGAGAAAAAGATTGACCTTGTCCTCCGGATACTCTTTCCGCACAAGCTCGGCAAACCTCCTAACAGGAATCTTTCTAAGCGAAGGTTCATCGAATGAAACGTAAACAGTCTGCCTATTGTTCTTTAACATATCGTTTGCTGTTTTAAGCATAAGAAAAGTTTTACCGGATCTTCTTGGTCCCACTATAGCTACTACGTCGGGACTTGCAGCAGGCAACATGATTTCTCTCCGAATCTCGTTAACATATTTTAACGAATCCAGATACTCGTAAGTGATCTCTAACAGTTGCCCCATTTATGGAATAATATTCCAAAGTTACTTATAAAATTTATGGAATACTATTCCATATTTAACGAGCGACTATACGTTTAGGGAGGTGAATCTCAACAGCCCAGGAGAGGCCCTTAAGCTTAACGAGGATTCGCCGCATAATCAGTCATATGATCTAGCTGAACGCCGAAACACTGCCTTAAAAAGTGCTTTTTAAGCTCGTTTCAGCCACGTTGAAGAAGATTATGGCGGTAGCTTCTTAACGTGCTCGATGATTTTCTTCTCGTTGTTAGGCGTGCTTATGAACACTGGCACGTTCCTCCTCTTCGTCGCCTTGTAGGAGACGAACATCCATTCCCCAGTGTCGAGTTCAGCAACCCTGTTAACAACCTCGTAGTCAAGCGAGTAAGCGTCTGCAATAACCATCCTGTCATAGGACCGTGGAAGCGTGCTGGTGAAATACGTGTGGAGCTGCTGCAGAGCGTTAACGTTAAGATGGGCTACTCTCTGAGTGCTCAGCCAGCACCCCGCCCTGTATTTTCTACCCTGTCTGAGAAGGGTTTCAACAGCCGTGTTAGACTGCTCCGTACCGTCCTCCTTCCTCGCCTTGTCTGGAACGAATTCCTGGGCCTCGTCAAGCACCGTCAGAACGTTTACCCGTGAGAAGCCTTTCTTCTTCAACTCAAGCAGGCGTTCAACATACCTGGAGACCACTTCCCTAGCGTCAACCAGGTTGGGCGTGTATACAACGGTTAGGCTCGGAGCCTCGTCGCTGAGCACCAGCTCGGCAAGCCGCTCAGGGTTCACCGCCGTCTCCCTCCCAAACCCTGTTATCTCTCGAGGGTTCTCCAAAACCCTTAGAATCGTGCCCACCGCCTTCACCTCGGACGACATTCCGTGAAGCTCTCTCGCGAACTCCCCGAGAATGTTTCGAAAAGCCTCGGCTTTCCCAGGGTCAGAAGCCACGTCCAGCAGCCTATCTGTCTCTCTGACGCTGTTCTCCTCAATAAATCTTATCAGCCTCCCAAGGGCTATTTTCGCCGCGATTGCTCCAGGTTTTTCAGAGCTTACAATCGAGTCTAGAAGGTTCAAAACATCCTCCACCCGTACCTCCATCCTGCTCTGCTTAGTTAAAACCAGCCGGCGAACCCTCTCGTTCCCGTGAAGCATTCTCAGGGCCTTCTCAATCCTTCCCTCGCCCAATGCTTCCTCAAGCGACTCAGGAATTGTCTGAGACCTTACGAACTCCTCCATGTTTTCAACAGCCCCCCTCTCCGTCGTGTAGACAACGCTGTTCTCCAGAAGGTCCAGCAGGTTCACAACATACTCTCCTGCGACGTCGAAAACCACCACCCTCAGGCCCTCAACTGTTTCAACCGCTTTCCTAACCAGCATCGAGGTCAGGTTCGACTTACCCGTTCCAGTGAACCCGAACACCCCGGTATGGTACCTTATCATAGCGTCTATCCTAGCGGTCACAGTCACATCAAGCCCCATCAGCCTCCCAACCTCAGCCCCGTTTTCAACGCATACGAATGCTTCCACAGCCTCTTTCGAAAGAAGGTGCGCCTGCTTGCCTGTGAGCGGCGTCATTGTTGTCTTCTTGAACTCCACAATGCTGTTGACAACCCTGGCCAAGTAGCCTGTGGGTGCTGCGACAACGTCTATCCAGTTCTCCCTGGCCGTGTCCCAATCCTTCTCAATGGTCTGTAGAAACTCCTCTCTAAGCACTCCGGGCATGGATACTCTGACGCCCAGCTCCTGGAGGTGCGTAGCCCTAACCCCGACAACCTCGTGCACCAGGTATGTCTTAGGGTTTGCCGCGGTAGGCCTCTCAATCCCCACGAAGGACGGTGAGTGAAGCTTGTCGAGAACCTGCATGTTGAACCTTGTTTCAAGCGTTGCCGTCGAGCTTCTAAGCGTAACCTCAGAGCCCCTTATGGAAGTCTTCAAGTAAGAGGCTCCGTGCGTCCTAACCCTGGCCTGGAACCTTCCTTCAAGGTCGTCGAAAAGCTGCTCCTCCCTCAGGCTCAAGCCTCTCCTCCCCCAGCCTCCCTCATACCCTCGTACTCCGCCCTTATATCTCTAAACCTCCTAGCTATGTTGAATATCCTGTCCGTCCTCGCCAATGGCCCTATCTCCAGCTCCACAACCCCTCTGAGCATCGGCCTAGCCTGCTTAGCCTCAGCCTTAACCGCCTTGTCAGCAAGGAATAGGAGCTGGTTGTGCCCAAAGGCCTCAGCCACATGCGGGTTATCCGAGAGGCTTAGGATCAGCAGGATAAGCTCGTCAAGCCTGTTTCCACGCTGCTCCTCGAAATACACGTTGGCGTCGCAAGCCCTGTCCATCTCACTTATCTTAAGCATCCTCCTATGCTCATTGTCGAAAACATCGTTCTGAAACCTGTCGTAGAGGAAGACTGAGGACTTGCTCCTGGAATCTGTCTCCAGGCTCCTAAGCTGGAAGTAGCCTCTGACGAAAAACCCCTCCAGCCCAGCTCTCTTCCTAGCAGCCACGAGACTAGGCGTCTCGCCTTCTCTGAAAACCAGCGTGGTGAAAACAGCGTCGTAGCCAAGCGTCCTCCAGGGCGTCGAAACATCAATCTCCTCGGAAGTGCTTAACAATCCCAGCAGAGCCCTGTCGCTCTTCACCCCTCGAGGAACCTTCCCCGCCTCCAGCATGTCCCTTGAACCTGCGAAAGGCATCACCACCCTACCAAGATCGGTGGAGCCAACATCCTTCGCCACCCCGATAACCAGCACCTTCTTCTCTACGGCGAGGCTCCTCAGCCTGTATATTAGAAGCGTGTTGAAAACGTTAAGATCCCTGGCGGTCAACCACCTATCCTCGCCGAAGGACAACGGGTGCTCCTTCCCCCTGAACACTTTCTCAAGAACCCAGTCTAGAGCAAACTCAACCCTTCTCCAGTAGTCTCTCGCGTAAGCTGTGATTTGAAAACGGTCCTCCCCCTTTCCACCCCCCTTCTCAAGCAGTAAACGACCAGAGTCTGAATCAATCATTCTCAGCCGTTTCACAGTCTTCTCAAAATCATTAATGCTGACACGCAGTCTCCCCCCTATTTCCGCGGCAGGATGAGGTTCACCGTCGAGCAGCATCCTCACAACAGCGTAGGGGAAGAGTCTTTCCCTAGGCGGCAAGTAGTTTCCCCCAGAACCCAAGTAGTACGCCAGCGTCATGTCAAGGAGGGAAAGAGGACCAGCTGGAGTACCCATGCCGACTAAAGAGAACCGTTTCATCCTCAACAGGTCCCTGTAGTCTCTTGCGAGAGGCGGGAACGTGCCGGATAGTGGCCTATCCAGAAACAGGATTTTCACCTCTCCCGAGCCTGCTGCTTCACAAGCCATCTTCAGCTCCGCCATCGTCATTATTGCGAAAGTGATCCTGCTGGAGGCCGCGTCCATCTGGTACTCAGTGTCTATGGGCGAGGAGTCAGCAGCCTCCGGCAGATCCTCCATCCAGAGCGGGACAGTGGCGGAAACAGACAGTTTATCGTTCCTCCCAGCCTGGTCAAGCTCGAACTCCACGCGACCCATGGAAACCCTGAAGGGGCAGGTGTAGGCTGTAGCGTTAATGTAGAATATGAGCATCTCAAGCAGCTCATCCGTCTGCATGGACCCGTCAACCCCAGCAGCCAAGTGCTCACCTACCCCAAAGTATTCGCAGGCTGTTTTGACGGCAGCCTCCCTGTCAAGCGGCTTAATCAGGGCCGTAAGCTCCCTAGCGCCACGGATCTGTCTCGCCCTCCTCCTGAAAGCATCCACGAGAATCGATGTCTCCACCTTAAGCCTCCGCGCGGTCTCACTGAACCCAAGCATCACATAGTGTAAGCGGTCTTAGATTAAAATGTTTTTTATAGCGCGCGCTCTACCTTCTTCTCACAATAGTACTGGGTTGCGATCTCGGAGACGGAAAGAGATTTAGCCTCGAAACGTAGACCACCCTTCTCCCTTTCACTAATCTCCCTAACCAGCTCGTCAAAGCGCTTCGCAATAAGGCTTGGTTCAAGCATTCCGGAAGCATCCCCAACCCATTCATAAATAGCTTTACTGGAAAATCCGTCTTTCCTCCACAGTCATGAATCCCTCGTCAATCAGGATCCGCCTGCAGTTTCCACATAGGGATTTAAGCTCCTTCAGTCTACCCTTAGTTCAGGGTTCTTAGCCAGAGTTGGAATAGACTCTATTCAATTAATCCTGTTGCCGCAGTCTTCGCTCATTACTCTACCGAGCA
>CAYQCW010000004.1:0-28483 GCA_964416155.1 uncultured Nitrososphaerota archaeon | reverse complement strand
GACTCTATTCAATTAATCCTGTTGCCGCAGTCTTCGCTCATTACTCTACCGAGCAGAGAATAATGGTTTGCTCACGGTTTTACCGGCGTTGTTCTAATGTTTAAGCGCACGCTAGAAGGCTTCATGGGGGATGTAAAACCTTAGTCTCGGTCCTTTAAAAGCATGTTGTAGTACAAAAACTTTAAATTTTGTACCGCATTACTCTGATTATTAGACAATTATTAAGAGAAATGCTCAAGGACTGGAAGGAGCGGGATTTTCCGTTAATCATAGAAAGAGAGGATGATCCGCTGAAACTTGCTGACTGGAACGTGGTTAAGGCGATTCCAATCGTAGGCTTTAGAAGAACCGGTAAAACTTTCCTTCTTCTTAACGTGGCTAAGTCGGAAAGGAAAACTCTGTCTATATCGATTTTGAGGACGAACGGATTCCGAGAAGAAAAGAGGTTCTTACAGAGTTTTCAAGAATTATAAAGGAGGAATATGGGAGGCGGAAACTGTTTCTGCTGCTGGATGAGATTCATGAGATCCCAGAGTGGAGCAGATGGGTAAGGAGAATGCTTGACATGGGGAACTGCCAGATAGTTATCTCCGGGTCCTCGTCCAAGCTTTCATTGAAAGAACTGCCGACGGAGCTTAGGGGGAGAAGCCTTCCGATTGAAATGTATCCGTTATCCTTTAAAGAAAGACTATCAGCAGAATGAGGTTGACCTCGTCCTTAAAGATGGTTTAAGGATTAAGCAGCTGATACAAGTAACTTACGCCTCAGGGAGAGATGAGATTGAGAGAAAGGAAACCGAGGCCTTAACGAAGGCTGCGGCGCAATTGAAATGCAAAGATTTGTTAATGATCACTTGGGACTTTTAAGACGAGTTGAAGGTGAACAATGAAATAATTAAGCGCACCCCCCATGGAAATGGCTGCTACCAAGCTAGGCTATTCAATTCTTTAACCGCGCTTTGTTTGGAGAAACAGGGCTTGGAACGCTAGCCTGGAGAAATGGAGGCAGGATCCTGTTGGAAGGATTAAGGGAGTCGGCCTAGTTACTTTCCAATACTTGCGGATGATGGGTGAAGTAGAAACTGTTATGCCCGACAAGATTGTTAAAAGAGTGTTAACATGATTCTGGCTGAAGCCGACTTCCAGCCTGTTGAGGATGATTTAAAATTCATAAAGATGGTTGAGCAGGTTGCGTTAAGCTGCGGATACAGGCCGGTTGAGCTCTGCTGGATGACCTGGCTGGTTCAGGGGGAAGCATGATAAGGATGGAGAATTGTTCAAGCCTACTCTCCAAGATTTGAATCTCAAGAGCTAAATATGGCGAACTGTTTAAATGTAGGGCTGCAACTGTTATCCCGGCTTGGAAAGCAGGCGGATGGACTCGGAAGTTACGCTTCAAGTGTTGAAGAACCGGGTTAGAGAATTCGTTTCCAACAGGGGCTGGGAGAGGTATCATAATCCTAAGGATCTTGCTGAAGCAGTATGCATCGAGGCGGCAGAGTTACTCGAGGTCTTCCAGTGGTCCACCGTGGAGGAGGCTTCAAGCTGGAGGAATAATCCTGTGAAAATGGAGAGCATTAGAGATGAGTTGGCCGACGTTTTAATCTACTGTCTAAGCATGGCGAACGCCCTAGGCATAGACCTGTCGGAAGCCATGTTCAGAAAGCTTGAGAAAAACGAGGAGAAATACCCGGCTGAAAAATATTTCGGACGCGCCCGGTGAAAACCGGGTTTCCAGCTTAATAGCGTGCGAGCTTTAAAAGGCTTCTTTCAGAAACGCGTTTTTCAGTAAGCGGCGAGTTAAAGTTTAAAAATGTTTTTCGCGAAAACAATGTGATCGAAAATGCCCTGTGGAGGAAAAGGCAGTAAGAAACCTAAGTCGAACGACCCCTGCACATGTGGAAGCGGTAAGAAATACAAGGATTGCTGCGGCAAGAAATAGCATACTCTTAGTCTTTTTCTTTTTTCAAGTCTTTAGCCTGTTTCACTTAGACAGAGGAGAGAATCATGAAGCCTTGTTTAAAAGATTATTACACGGATTCCAGCTTGTTAAAACAAGCCTCTTATTCTTCACAGCTTTTCGCTATTCTTGCAGAGAGGTTAAGCCATTTTTCAAGTTTCCCCATTAAGCTGAGAATTCTAGCAGCCTTCCCCATGCGCTCTGCAGCATGCTCCGCTGGCTTAACATTAAGTTAGGTGGTCTCCAGCCTTTCTAAGTTTTTAAAAACGCATATAAGTAGGTATGAACCTGGTTCCGAGGAAATAAGAGGCCGAGACGCTAAGGACTACAGAAGAAAGTCTTGGCAGGAGAAGCTGGTAAAGCGCACACACTATAGTCTCATGTGCACGGGGCACTAATTTTTGTTGCCGTCTCCTTCTGGAGGAACAAGGGCTAAACCCTCTCTAAAACGGCCTATTCCATAGGCCTTCGGATGCCGCAAGCACGATGATTCACGATAGCGACACGCGTCTGCAAAAACAGTTGGGCGGTCTCAGACCCTATGTTTATATAAATCCGGTTCAGTATATAACGGTTTATGAGTCAGACTGCGAAAGTGTTTGAAGAAGAGGTTGTTAAGAAGGTTTCCATCAAATACTTGCTCTACCTTCCTAAAGACTACGATAGGAAGCCTGATGCTAAGTGGCCCACGATTCTTTTCCTGCACGGAATGGGGGAGAGGGGTGATAATCTTGAGCTTGTGAAGAAGCACGGGATCCCGAAGATCGTTGAGGAGAAACCTGGTTTCCCGTTCATCGCCATATCGCCTCAGTGCCCGTCATACTCCATGTGGCCAGTGATGGTGGATGAGCTTCGCGACCTGCTCCTGGACGCTTTGAAACGGTACCGTATCGACGAGACGCGTATCTACCTTACTGGGCTGAGCATGGGTGGTTTCGGAGCCTGGCACCTAGCCTCCGCCTATCCCGAGCTCTTCGCCGCCGTTGTCCCAATCTGCGGCGGAATGTTTCCCGATGAAAAGTTTCAAGAACGGATCATGGCTTTGAAAGAAATTCCGATCTGGATTTTCCACGGTGCTAAGGATGAGCTTGTGCCCGTTGACAACTCGAAGCAGCTTTACGAGGCTCTTAAGAAAATTGGGGGGAAAGTGAGACTAACGATCTATCCTGACCTGGGTCACGACTCGTGGACAGTCACCTACGATAACCCAAGACTCTACGAATGGCTGTTGAGACAGAGGAAACGCCGGCCTGGAAAAACCCGTTAGGCTAGGAAAATCTTACGCGCCTAATCGCTGTTTCTATTCAGCTTTCTCCGGCGGCCATTTTTGTTCTTTAAAGAGTGAAACTTTTCAAAATAGTTTCCCTATATGGAGCACGATGATAACTGGGGATACATGGATAAGAATCATCAAGGATTTCTAGGAGCTTGCGCCGCCTAGGCTTATTGAAAGAGCTTAGGGTTGAGCCGATCTTCCGGTTAGAAGAACCATACCGATAATTGGGCCTAGGAGAGCCGGTGAGACTTTCTTCATGTTTCAAATCATAAGGGGGCTGCTGGAGAGCAACGTGGATGAGAGCAGGATACTATATGTTAATCTTGAAAGCAGCCTGTTAGTCGGCTGTGCTCCAGAGAACTTGAGGCGTATGCTTGACGTTAGCGTGCGATACTGAGAATATTCAGGTTTACGTCAGCGGCTCCTCTTAAGCTTCTGTCGAGCGAGATTGAGCGCACGCTTTTTCTTAACACGCTCGTCGATCTGGCTTGAAGGGATAGATGATAAGCCGAACTGTATGGAACTTCTATCTTGTCCAGCTCTGCAAGATGTCTGTCCGTGGAAATGGTTTGAGAGACGTATGGGCCAAGCATGCTCAGTTTACTCACGTTTTCCAATAGTGTGAATCGCGTTGGAAACGGTAGTTTTAATGAATCTAGATAAAGAGGCATCTGTCTCAGGTTTTACTCAGTCGAGCTCCTCCACCAGTTTTCTGCAAAGGGTGAAAGCATTCTCAGCCCTCTCGACAGCATCCCCAGCATCCTCCTCCCCGATTACTTCATCCGGGGACAGGAATGCTTCCTCGCCCCCGTAGAAGCTTGCCTCCCTCTTCTTAACCAGGATCCTGGAGGATTCGGAAAGATGCTCCAACTCTTTTCTAAACCACTCCGGAAACCTTTGCTCAACGCTAAGGAGGATGCTTGAAACATCATGGACTTTCGGATACTCTATTCCAACAGCCTTGAGAACCGCTTTCAGAGAGAGCTCAACGCACTCCTGGCTCAGCCTCACAGCATAAGGATGGTTCCCCTCCCTGTACGCGTCTTCAGCATCGCTGAGCCTCGCCCCCGCCTGCTTCAAGTATGATTGGGCAATCCTGAGGAGCCTCAAACCATTATCTCCTCCCCAAACCTGTAGCTGGGCTTCAGGTCCCAGTACCAGCTCTCCTTGTCGATGAAAACCCTTTTCGCGCCGAGCCTAAGCAGCTCAGCCTTAAACTCCGTCAAAACCCTCTCCAAAAACCGGTTCTCATCGTAAAGAATAACAGCGTCCTCAGTCATGTCGATGAAGAGCAAAGGCTTCCTTGAAGCCTCCTCTTCAGTCAAAGGGTAGAAGCTGAAACCAGTGTAGACGCAGTGCCTCCTGAGCCACGCCAACTCGTCTTCAAGCTTCCCCTCCAGCTGGGTAAGCATTTCCATCCTCCTCCCGATGCTCCCGGAGAAATCGTTAGAAACGACAAGCAGGTCTATGTCGCTGTTCTCCCCAGCTGTCCCACGGGCGACGGAGCCGTATAAGGCAAGGGAAGTCAGCCTCAGAGAGCGTGAAAGAACCCGGAAAGCGTCGCACAACGCCTTAACATACCTTTCCTGTGGAACCCGGTCCACGTTTACGATGATGCCGGAGGCTAGGAGGATTAGGCCTTGTGGATCGAGAAGCCTGTATTGCCGCGGCCTCCCCCCGTTGAAAACCAGGAGAAGCCTGTTCTTGTGAAGCCTGCTGAACGCTACTGAAAGCCTGTTTTCACCCGTCTGGAGGAACTTTAAGGCATCATTGAAGGTGAATAGTTCGCTTTCAAACTTTAGGTAGAGCCTCGAATAAACCTCCCCAAGCCAGGCTGGCAACCACAACCTTAACAATTAGTCAAGATTAACAGATTATTAAGCTTTTTACTTAGCGGCTCCACACAGCGTAAAGACAGGGCGTGCGAGAAAAAGCGTTTCTCAGAGCCGTTTAAACGAAGCCGCGACGCTTCGAAAACAGCCGTTAAAATCGTGGTTTCACAGCTTCCCCAGGGCTCATCCTGCTGATACTCTCGCAAGCGCTCCTAAGCCACCTGCTTGATAGTTTTCGAAATCTTGGAGATAAAACGGATAGTTTACGGCTATGTTACCCCTTGACACGAAGATTCTTAAGCGTGCGCATACGTCAGAAAAATGCTAGTTGTAAACTGGCTTTATTAGGGTGACCAGGGTTATCGAGTTTTATGCCACTGTTGTCAAGTCGGACATAAAGGATTAACGTCAATGCACATTATATCTCGATACCGTCTCCAGCCCGGATAGACGAGTAGTGTAACACTGGTTTACCGTCTTGGTAGCTACACCTCAACCCGTACCTCTTCACGCATTCGATGCAGAGCCCTGGGTCGCACAGGCTTGTTGACAGGTATCTCTCCCCCCCGTCAGGAGCCATTGAAACTATTACACCCCTATCTAGCTCCTTAGCCTTCTGGAGTGCGACCTTGAATATTGCCCCAGAGCTCGGCCCCACGAACAATCCTTCAGACAAAATCATCAGCCTCGCCGTCTCCTCGGCCTCCTCGTAGGTGACGGTATGAATCTCGTCGACCAAGGAAGGGTCAAAAATCTTGGGGACATACTGCACTTCCAGGTTCTTCAAACCGGGTATCGGCGTGCTGCCATGTGGCTGCACACCTATAACCCTGACGCTTGCTTTCAGTTCCCTCAGCCTTTTGGAGACGCCCATAAGCGTTCCACTGGTCCCAATGCCAGCTACGAAGTGCGTGAGCCTCCCCTGCGTGTCGCGCCAGATCTCCTCGGCTGTAGTCTCATAGTGGGCGAGCACGTTGTAAGGGTTTGCAAACTGGTTGGGCATGAAGTATTTTTCAGGGTTTTTCGAAACGATCTCCCTCGCGAGGTCCTCGGCTCCGTTCATGCCCTTCTCCTTTGGAGATAACACTATCTTTGCCCCTAACGCCATGAGTATCCTCCTCCTTTCCGGCGTGGCGGTCTCAGGCGTGACTAGCACGCACCTGTAGCCCTTGAGCAGGCAGACGAGCGCAAGACCTATTCCAGTGTTTCCGCTCGTGGGCTCTATAACGATCTTCTCCTTCGTCAAAATGCCCGTCCGCTCGGCTTGCTCTATCATGTACTTCGCTATCCTGTCCTTCACAGACCCGCCTACGTTGAACTTTTCGAGCTTGACGTATAACTCTACGTTTTGATTAGGATTCAACCTTTGGATCTGCACCATGGGGGTGTTGCCTATTAGGTCGAGAATACTCCTCGCGATCATAACCCTGTTATAGATTAGAGGTGCGTACTTAAACTTTAACCAAGTTTTTCCCAGACGGCTTGACCCGCCGGATGGAAATATCCAGCTATTTCACAGCTGAAAAACTTCCTGCAAAATTCACCTTTTTCCAGAAAACCTGTTCTACGTATACGGGCATCACTACTAGGTGGTAAGCCCCATAGCACGCGGGCCTAGCCACGTTTCAGCGCTGGAGGATGACGGGTGAGACGGGCACGGTGTTCCCAAGCTATAGCTCTCCCATGGAGAGGCGGCGGCGAGTTTCATGATTTTTGAAGATATTTGGCGAAATTCCCAGTCCTGCATCATGGGCTTAGGAGAACCGGTTTCGAAGCTGCTTCCAGCTCTCAGAAGCCTTGTACGCACTATACTGATTGCGGGAACACTTAAATTCTTACACTGACTAACATTAATGGTTCTTAAATGAGCGAGGAAAGGGTTCGCGTATGTTTCATAGGTTGTGGCCACCACTCTATTGAAAGCCTTCAGCCCGCTGTAGCTTTGATCCCAAGGTTCCAGTACGTTGCTGCATGCGACCTTGTTGAGGAGAAGGCTATGGAGGCTGTGAAACGTTTCGGAGCCAGAAAATGGTATACCGATTACGTTGAAATGGTTGAGGAGGAGTCTCCGGATGCTGTCATAATTGTCGGTCCTCCTCAGCTTCATGAGGAAGCAGGTGTTTCATGCTTGAGAAGAGGGCTACATGTTTTCGTGGAGAAGCCTCCGTCTCTAACCCTGGAGGGGGCTAGGAGGCTTATGGAGGCGATGAAGGTTTCAGGGAGGATCTGCATGGTTGGAACCCACTGGCGCCACATGCCTGTCCACAGGTCTCTTAAAATGATTTGTGAGGAAGAGGTTTTTGGAGAGGTTTTCCGCGTTGAAGCCACCTACCTCGCACCCGACACAAAGGGCGCCTGGAACCTGCCTTTCGAATGGGGCTTCATGCTTAACCAGGCGATCCACCCTATGGACTGCCTCCAGTTTCTCGGGGGAAGGGTTGTTGAGGCTGAGGCAAGCGGCCTGGCGGAGGAGGGCAGGAGGCTCGCTGTCTCCGCCACTCTAAGGTTTTCCTCGGACGCTGTCGGCTCGTTCACGCTCGGCGGCTGCTCGCCGGTCTTCTACGAGCGTGTCAGTGTTCAGGGAACCGGGGGCTGGGCTGAGGCTGAGCAGTTTAAGAGAATGAGGTATGCCAGCAAGAAAAGGTGGATTGAACCCACTGACCCCTCTGCTATTCAGACGCTGGTTTTTGAACATGGGAGCCACTACCGAGGTGTCTCCCGCCCAGGCTACGTTGAGGAGCTCGAGGCCTTCGCTCAAAGCGTTCTTTCATGGGAACACCCCCACGCTGACGCTGAGGATGCCTACTACGCTTTGAAAACGCTTGACGCCATCGTTAAGAGTGTTAACACGGGTAGAAGGATTCGAATAGGCTAGTTTCCCAAATCTTCTCAGGCTCTCGTTCCAAATGCTTTTAAAGGTTAAAAACACGTTGAAAGACATGTTTAGAAACCTGAGCCCCGGCGCCATAGGTGTTCAGAAACCCCTGTCTGAAAACATTATGCTCGCCAGGACCGGGGGTTTTCAAGGCGTCGAGGTGGACATGGTTGAGGCCTCGAGGCTTGTCGGGGAAAAACCTCTCAGCTACGTGAGGAGCCTTTTTGAAGAAGCCGGGGTAAGGCCCGGGGGCTGGGGTCTGCCTTTCAACTGGCGTGGCGACGAGCATGCTTACGAGAAGGGGTTAACGGTTCTCGGCCGTCTGGCTTCCCTAGCTGCTGAAATAGGCTGCCCAAGGGCTTTCACCTTCATAATGCCTTTCTCCGACGACAAACCTTTCGAAGAGAACTTCAACTGGCATGTTTCACGGCTTAAGCCAGTGGCCAGAGTCCTGTCTGACAACGGCTGCATGCTCGGGCTTGAGTTCATAGGCACCGAGTCTCTCAGGGCTAACCGTAAGCATGTTTTCATCCATGATTTAAACGGGATGATGGAATTGTGCAGAGCATTGGAGTATGGGAACGTTGGCCTCCTCCTGGACAGTTGGCACTGGTATGCTTCCAGGGGAACCATCGGGGATATTTTGACGCTCCGCGGGAGGGATGTTGCCTACGTGCATGTTAACGATGCTCCTGTCAACGTGCCTTTAGAGAGGCTTCTCGACAACGTTAGGTGTCTCCCCGGGGAGACGGGTGTAATCAACTTGACAGGCTTCCTGAAGGCTTTGAAAAGCATTGGCTACGACGGCCCGGTGACCCCTGAGCCTTTCAGCGAGAAGGTAAGCAGGATGAGCCCCGAGGAGGCTGTGAAGACTACTGGTGAAGCCTTGAAAAAAGTCTGGCTGGAAGCAGGCCTACCCGTGTGAAGCAATGAAGCGGGCCTCCTTTAAAGCTGAGGCTGAGAAACCCGGGGCTACGCGTAGAAAATGTTTTTAAAGAATATGTAGCAGCGCGCTAAGCTTTAAGCCGCGCGTTACAGCGCTCTGTCTCCCATCTGGTTCGCGCTTGATCTGTTTAAAACTGAGAGGTAATCGTAAACAACCTGTGAAGCAGATGCGGCTTGAGACGCCTGTATGACTGCAGGATTCTCTGCGAACTCCCCTCGGCCTATATTTCTCCTGTTTTTTCTTTTCCGCCAAACCATCCTCATCCCACCTTCAAACGTTTAGAAGTAAATGAATATTTAAGGCAGACTCGTTTTTTATGCTTTCCACTCGTGTTCTCGCATCGTGATTACTTTACGTGAGTTTGAGTTCAACGCTCCCCGAATGGCTTCGCGCGGCTTCATCAGCTACGCCGTCAGATACGGCGGAGTGTTTTTCATAGAGTACGAGTGGGTTGAGAAGGAATATGCGGAACACGGGTATGACGACATGCTGTTTCAACAGGGTGGAGCATGAGGCTAGAGCAGCGGGGGAGGGCGCGGCGTATATTCGCGTAAGCCACCTGGAGCATAGGTTCATTCGAATTCCTCATACGCAGGGGATACGAGACCCTTAACATGCTTGAGCTAGCCAAGTATCTCGACAGGCTTCCAGAGCCTTACTCGGGCAAAACGATCGAGATAGAGGGTCACAAGCTTAAGCTCAGGTGACTGCTAAAAGTTCTTCAGTGTTGAAACGTTGTCGAGTATTGCAGCGAAAGACTTCTCCATTGTTAAAAGACCCCCGGTCGGACCTCCTTCTCCTATGACCAGGTACTCGTTGGGCGAGTGCGCCAAGTCGCCATGGCCCATTCCTCCGACTATGAAGGGAAGCCCGAGGGGTGGTGCTGCAAACATTGAGAACGGTGCGCTCCCCGCTATGGTTGGCCATATTTCGATCTCAACGTTGAACTCGCCGAGTGCTCTCAGAAGAGCCTTCGTGTAAGGCGAGTTGACGCTCATCCTCGCCCAGCTGTAGCCTTCTTCAAGCCTCCTTATCCTTATCTCGCTGAACCCATGCTTATCCAGGTGGCTTCTAATCAGGCTCATCGTTTTCTCAACCTGCATGCTGGGCACGAGCCTAACATCCATCTTCACAGTCATCCTGTGGGGCAGCAGCGTCTTTGAGCCGGGCCCCGTGTAACCCGACCATAATCCGTCTATGTTCAGAGTCGGTGTGAACAAGTATTCCTTAAGGGCTTCAACCCCGTGGAGATCGTTTATGAAGCGCTCCACCTTCATCCTCTCCTTAACCTCCTCCTCGTCGAAGGTTTCAGCCAGCCTGGCGAGAAGCGCCTCGTCCTCCTCGCTGGGCACCTTGACGTCGTCGTAGAAGCCTTCGACGAGAACCCTGTTGCCTGTTTCATCAACCATTGTTGAAAGAGCCTTCACCATTCTCCAAGCCGGGCTGTCCACCCACGCCTTGTTGCTGCCGTGTATGCCGAACTCCGTTGGGCCTTTCCCCCATTCCTTGCCGTCTAGCTCAAGCTCGAAGTAGACAATCCCCTTAACCCCCAGTGTCACTATCGCCTTACCCTTTGAATTCTGGCAGATGCTGGGGAAGAATACTACGTCAGCCTTCTTAAGCCGGCTCTCATATTTTCCTATGAACTCCGGCAGGTTTTTGCTTCCAAGCTCCTCCTCGCCTTCCGCGGCGAACAACAGGTTGACCGGTGGCTCCTGCCCGCTTTCAAAAATAGCCTTCACAGTGTTTAGGAAGGCTATGAGAGGCCCCTTCGTGTTAACCGCTCCCCTTGCTATCAGGGTTTCGCCGAACGGTTCAACCCTCCGTATCTCTCCCGCGAAAGGGTCCACGGTCCACCCTGGCTCGTCAGCAGGCATCGTGTCGTACATCGTATAGACAAGTATTGTCACGGGGGCGCCGACGTCAAGCTCCCCGTATACAACCGGGTTTCCAGAGGTTTCTACAAGCCTCGTGTTCCTGAAGCCTGCTCCGCCAGCCATTTCCCTCAGAAGCTCCGCAGCATCCCTCACGCCGATGTTCTGAGGCGAAACCGAGGGCTGCCTGATGAAAATTAGAAGGTTTTCAACATGTTTTTCGAAATCCTTCTCCATCTGCTTGTAAACCCTAGCCCTGTCCATCATAAGATGAGAACCACTGCTCAGAAATATAAACTTCAACTATTGAACCCTGCCTCCTAGGACGTAGTGCGCGCTACACCTGTCTTCAGGCTGAGCCTAGCTTCTAAACCCTGAGGCTCCGTAGTTCCCGCTCACAGGGTCTCGGAAAAACTCTAGCTTAGGCGGGTAGCGCGTTTGAAACAGTCTTGCCCATTCCGTTTCCAAAATAAGGCTTTGCTGGAGAAAACCGTGTTCTAACCCGATAGCGCTGGATACCTTGCCAGGAAGGCGAGTAGGAAGAGCACCACCGTGTAGACAAGGCTGACTATTCCGACCGCGAAGAGGCAAACCATGATTACTCTAAGCCTTCCTCCCTTCTCCAACCCGGAGTACAGCAGTATTGCCACGAGCATTGTCAGAAGGAAGCTTACGTTCGAGGCTGTTGCTGTGGCAAGCATTATTGACCCCAGTGTTTCATTCATGTTGACCGACATGGTCGCTGCAATCGTCCACGCGCCGCTCACGAAAAGCATGGTAAGCGTGATAACCACCATCCATACAGGGTTCTTCTGCTCGCTCAACGCTTAACGGGAAAATAGCCTGTCGATGTTTAAATACTTTAGAGCTTTCCCCAAGAAAATGTTTCCCCGGACTTCTCCGGCTGCTTTAAAAACACGTGTCGACACGCTTTTAACAGCCCAGGGTTTTTCCAAGGTTTAAAAAACTTATGAGTAAAACATAATTACTGGAAGCAGGCTCTACTGCTTGTGGACCCGGGGTTAAAGCAGTGGAGAGTTCTGGCTAGTGTTATCAACCTGTTTGTCTTCTGGCTTCTCATTCTGCAGACTGTCGGAGTTACCCCGTACCTGGAGCAGCGGGTCCTCGAGCTTACACTACTCATTGTCTTCTCCTCAGTTGTCCCCCTACTCCTGATGGGTAGCCAGATAAGAGCCTCCACCGGTCTCCAGAGAAGCATGAGCGGGGAGCAGCTTACATTCCTGACTACTGTGCTTTTCGTCGTGCCGACGGTTTTCCTATTGGAATCCTTCACCCCTGCCTGCGGAATCCTTATTCTTCCTCTTCTCGAGGAATGGTTCTTCAGAGGGCTTCTGCTCTCCACCCTTGCGAAAACAGATACTTCCCTAGCAATATCCGTGAGCAGCCTAATATTCGCACTAACTCACTTCTTCCACTATGGGCTCGGCGGCTTCCTCTGGCCCCTTTTGTTCGGCATTGTTGCAGCAGTATGCCAGGTGCGCTACAAGAACATTTTTCTCCCCATGTCTCTACACGTCTTCTGGAACTGGTGGAGAAGCTATGGGGATAATCTTCTCGCCGGGTCAGGTTTAACCTATTTCGGCGGGTTCGCCCTCGGCATCTCCTATGTTCTCAGCAGCCTTGTTGCGAAGATAATGGAGCAGATTCAGGCTAAGAAAAAAGCCTTCTGGTAAAGCAGTCAAGCCGAAAGCGCGCTCCCCGCCAATTCCCTTTGGAAAACAGTGTGGTTGGGCTTGAAGCCGAGCCTCCTACAGCGCGCGCTCGTGAAAAACGATGTTCAAAAAAAGGATTGCAGAAGTGTTTGAAATCTGTAGAATAGATCCGGCATAAATAATGTTTTTAAGCCTCTGCATGGTTTTTCTGAGCCCAGTCTTGACGACTGGGGCCCGGACTACGGTGGCGTCTTCCATCCCGGTGCACGCCATTCGGGTTATGGTTATTCAAGGGAGCGTCTTGGAAAAGGCTACTCCAGCAGTTTAAGGTGGGTTTAAAAATGATAAGTAGCCCCAAGGATAGGGTTTTAAGATGCGTGGACAACGCTCTACACTGTTTAGGGGAGACTGTGAAGCGCATCGTATACTGGTATCTGGAGAATGAACACGGTTTGAAAAAGGAGGAGATACCTGATAAGCCGGAGGAGTTCATCATGGGCCTGGAGAAAATATATGGCTCCGGGGCCAGAGTCATAGAGAGGCTAATAGTTTCGGAAATGGTTGACGAGTTTGGAGTGGAATCCGGCAGTTTTGCAGAAGGGGTGGAGAAAACTTATTCCATTAATCAAGCGTAAACCGTCTGGGGCTAATCTTAATCCAAGCATTCTGCCCACTGTTTTTAAACGGCTTCGCTGATGCTCATACTTTTTTAAGAATGTCCGGCTTGTCGCTAGTTATGCCGTCAACCCCCTTCCCCGCATACTCGGAAGCCTCTTTCTCATCGTTTATCGTCCAAACTATCACTTTCAAACCGTTTTCATGCGCCCTCCTGATTAAAGCGGCATGTGTGAAACGGTATAGTGGCAGCACGTAGTTCGCCCCCAGCTCCATGGCTGCTTTAACAGGGTTCTCGTGCCTCACGTAGATCAACCCGGTCTCCACATCCTTATCGAGCTCCCTAATTCTCCTTAGGGCGTTTTCCAAGAAAGATATGATTATCACGTTCTTCTCCAACTTTTTTACACGAGCCAGTTTTAACACTTCCTCCTCGACGCCTTCTTCTTTCAGCTCTATCAGTATCTTAACTTTCTCATCCAGTAAGTCGAGAGCCTCCTCCAACGTGGGTATCTTCTCACCCTTTCCCGCGTCAAGCCTCTTAATCTCTTTCAACGTGAGCTTGCTCACCAGTCCCCTACCGTTCGTGGTTCTGTCAACCTCAGCGTCGTGAATAACCACGAGCCCACCATCCTTTGTTCTCCTAACGTCCAGCTCCACAGCGTTAACACCAAGCTCCAACGCTTTCCTGAAGCTGCGCAACGTGTTCTCCGGCTCGTAGAATTTCGCTCCCCTGTGGCCTATTTTCAGCACGCTGCTCATCTGGCGAAACACGCTTATAAGTTTACGATGCTTCTTCGAAGCCCGGATGGCGTCAAGCGTCATCTGAACCCCTAGGGGGTGAAGACAATCGGCTGCTCGTCGCTGAACTTTAAAGCATTCACCACTTCACCTATTGCTAGAACATGGTCCCCTGCTTCCACCGTCTTCACAAGCCTGCACTCCAACGTTAAGGCCGCGTCCTCAAGTATTGGGACTCTTGTTTTCTCTCCTCTCCTAGCCTTAACCCTGCTTTCAGCAATCTTGTCCAGTCCCCTGCCCGTCTTGGAGCCGAAGACCCCGTAAGCAGCCTTCTCAAGCTTTCCCCCCACTATGTTGACCGCGAACTCCCGGTTTTCCCTGACGAGCTCTAAAGTGTATCTTGAAGGCGCGATTGAAACCATTATTAACGGTGGGCTCATCGACACCCTGCTGACCCATGCTGCCGTCATGCCTCCTCTCCGGCCTGGTTTCTCAAAGTCTCCCGCGGTAACTATCACAAGGGGCTGCGGCAGATGGTTTAGGGCACTATCCGGGTCCAGTCTCAAAGGCATTTGCCTCATGATTGAAAAACAGGTTTTAAAAGCTTTAAGGGTTTTTACCGCCGCGTGGAATCAGTATTCATACTCCTCCTCAAGGGTTTCCCATGGCAGCCGCTTCTCCTCAGGCTTCTCAATCTCTGAAGTATACCCCTCAACTATGAGTTTCTCAATCTCTGAAAGAGCGTCAGGCTTCCCCTCCGCCTGCCCGCCCTCCGTGTTCAGCTCCGCGAGGAACCTGCTGAACCTGCCCGGCTGGGAAATGCTTTCGAAAGCGATTTGGAAAACATCAATCTCTCTAACGCCCAGCTTCACCGCCCAGCCCAAGGGGGAGCCGGTTTTCTCCCATTTTCCATCCAGGCTTCTAACGATCACCTCGCCCAAGTAGCTTCCGGTTAAAACAATATAGGCTCCGAGTAGTTCGCCCTGAAACTCCCCGTGTTCCTCCGGCTTCAGCCTGCTGACCGCAGCGTCAAGGGTCTTCAGGGACTCCAGGCTGTAGTCGAGCTTCACGCCAGCCTTCTCGTCAACTAGTTCAACACACTCGCCCGCCCACTTGGAGAAGTCTCTGCTGATGCTGGAGGGCTTCTTCCCGCCGTGTTTCCAGCGCCACATTCGCGAATCTTTTCATGCTTCTTCCTTAAAAGCGTTCCTAATCCTCCGGGAACCACATGGTGTTTAAACCGGGGGAGACTCTGTTCCAGCCTTCTTCCGGCCAAGTATCCAGCCTGCAAGGCAGAATACTCCTGAGGCTAGAGCAGTCCAAAACTGGATGGTGAACCTGGATTCTGTGCTGACTTTCACGAGGCCGTTGACACCGGTAAACGGGTAGAGGTTGAAAGTCAAGTATCTGCTTGAATAGGGCATCAAGGCGTCGCCCAGGTTTGGAAGAGCCTGGGCCACGGAGGGTGTGAAGCGTTGAACCATGGTTGCCGACAAGGCTGCTACGGCGACTGTAAGGATTCCGAAGCACACAGGCATCGTTAGAGGCCTGAGGTTAAGAAGCCTCCGGGACCAGGGTTTTCCTCGAAGCAGTGAGCCTAGGATTATTGTCGCCGACCCCAGCATGGCGAGAAGCCTTTCAGAAGTGAAAAGAGCATTCATGATTGGAGACGGGTTGATGACCTGTACGCCAAGAAGCTCAGCCTTTAATTCGAATGGTGAGAAGCCGATGTATAGAGCAGGCTTAGAGGCTTCTCCCGCAATAAGCTCCCACCAGGCGCCTCCGGCTGCAGACACTGTTAGAAACAAGACGCCGCCGACCAAGTAGAATATTCTAAACTTCTCCAAGCGTAATCACCATGAGGGTGGGAAGCCGGTTGGCAGGCTCGTTATCGTCAGGCTGAGGGGGAGCTCGGCTGAATCCAGTATCAACGTGGCTTCTCCAGAGAGGCTTGCCTGAGGCCCCTGGGAGAGAATTCTAAGAAAATCTTCAATGTTGCCATTCTCTACAGTTAGAGAGAAGCTTACCTTACCACTGCCGGCTGGTTTCAAGACGAACGGGGACTGGAGCACAAGTCTCCCACTCATGTTAAGCGATGGCACGGTTATCCTGCAGTCGAGCTCTTTCAAACCGATCCCGATGCTCCCAGTATTGGATAATCCTATGTTTAACAGGCACATGTCTCCGGTGATGCTGTAGTCGACAGCGGTCGCGTGGAGCGGATGCTGAACGTTAAGCGTCGAGCCCAAGGGAATGTTCAAACCCGGAATTATGAAACCCTGCAGGGAGCCGGCGGCGAAAAAGTTGAAGAAGAGGGGTGCTAAAACAATTATGATCGTGATGAGTCTCAGGGACCATACTACGGCCAGCTCGCTATCCATTGGGACACAGCCTTCTGGGAAAATGTGGATGACGAAATATAAGCTTTTAACTGCTCGCTAAAAGGTTATTCATATTGCCCATTGTTTTCTTCAACCTTGCTAACTGGCTGAGGTTCAGTATTCATTTTAGATATGGCTGTAAGCCTTATACGAGTCGAATAGTCTCTACGACGGGGGTCGGCAAGCATGAAGCATGCTCGTTATAGGCCTGTTGACGGTTTTTCGGCGACACTATTCCTTTCTACTGGAGGGGCAGCTATCATTGTTTTCTACTTGAAGACGGCGCGGAAAACGAGTCTTTAAAACAGTGATTCCCGTATAAACCGTCATTACCAGTTCCTCACCCCGGAGCAATCATCCTGCTGTTAAAACTGTCCTTAAAGCCGGTTGTCTTTCTCCGGCTTTTATACCTTAAACGCACTGGCAATACTTCTTTAAAGATATTTTTAACACCGATATTCACGGATTTTCTTATAAGAAAACATTTTTATCTGAAAACAACACTATGTAAAATGTGCTGCAAAGGTGTCATGTGTGCGGCAGGACGAGCGAGGATTACAAGCCCTGCACTCTCTGCGAATGGGTGTTCTGCGAGAAACACTCAGACCCGGATGAGCATGACTGTATCTCCCTGAAGAGGCTTAAAAACACTCGTCTAGGGCTTGAACACCGGGAAACACCGAGGCCCGTGAGCAGGCCGGCAGAGTCGGCGGAGGGCTTCCTCGCCAACGTCACAAGGGAGCCTAGGGAAAGCGTTCCAGACGAGAATCTCGCCAAGGGTCTTAACAGGCTCAGCTGGATGCTCCCCCTCTATATTGTCGGCTCGCCGCTCGCCGGCGCTGTGATCCTAATATTCGCCGCCGGCTTCACGACTCTTATCGGCTTCACTATTCCCAGGGAGCTTCTAACAATGTTTTTAAGCCTCTGGTTCTCGCTTCAAAGCCTCCCCGGGCAGCTCTCTCTGATCGCAGCGCCAATACTCATGGTCTTCCTGTTCGCCGTCGGCGGCGGGTTGACGGTGCTTGCGATAGAATACGGCCTTCTCCTTCCAGCGTTCGGATACCTCAGGAAGCACGACACGTCTTTCAAAACCCCACTGGCAATCGTTAAAATCGGCTGCACAGGCCCCGTGATCCTCCTAATAGCCATAATCATACTCGCCACAGAGGTTTCAAACTGGAAACCTGTTTCAACTATTCCAACAGCACTGTCCTTGGCTGGGGCCGCTCTCCTAGCCCTCGGGCAAATAGGACTGGTGGCGGGGCTCTTCAAACTCGGGAGGAAGCTTGAAAACCCAAGGTTCTCAGCAGCCGCAACCATGTTCACAGTAAACCTTCTGCTAAGCCTGCTGCTGAGCCCGCTCGCCATTGTAGCCGGGCTCATAGGATGGATCCTAACGCTTGCAGCATCCAGAGCAGCGTTAAAGAAAAAGTGAGCAAACACGGGTGTTCAGCAAAAAGCATCCATGAGCATTATTAAACTATTGTAGTCACACAAGCGTCACGCGCACCAAGATGTTGCGAGCACACGCTATTCTCTTGAGCACGCGCTGAAAACCCTGTCTACTTTCTTAAGCACAGCCATGCGAATAGCGGTGGACTTGCATGTCTCGATTGAGCGACGCCATCAGTTTTCAAGAAGGTTCTTAAAGATTTTTTAAAGCTCGACAAAGATGGGCATGCGTCAAACGCGGAAAGATGTTGAAGAGAACATGAGGAACCCCCGACTCTACCAACGGGGTTCTTCTCAACCTGTTAACGAGCATCTGGGAAGAAGCGTTGAAGCTTATTAACAGAAGAAAGCGCGCACCACCCGGTTAAGCTTAAGCGGGCTCGACTTTATCGAAAACCGTTTAAGGCTCGCCGCGCCTCTGAAAAACATAAATAGGATTAGAGCGTGATGAAGCACGTGGTTAAACCCTACAAGAGAAGGATTCTGAAGCTGAATGTCGAGACGAGTGCCCTAGGCCTTGGAACATGGGCCATCGGGGGGCCTATCACAGGGGCTGACGGGCTGGCCCACGGGTGGGGGGAAACCGATGACGAGGAGGCTCTCAAAGCTTTGAAAAAGGCTTTCGAGCTCGGCGTAAGGGTTTTCGACACTGCTGACGTCTACGGCTGTGGCCACAGTGAGAAACTTATTGGAGAAGCATTAGGGGAATACCGTGACGAAACAGTAATCATAACGAAGTTTGGATTAACCTTCGACCCTGAAACGAGGCGGGAGACAGGCGAGAATGGTTCACCACAGTATGCTCGGAAGGCGGTTGAAGCCTCGCTTAAAAGGCTGAAAACAGACTACATAGACATCTACCTGCTTCACATATGGGGGTATCCCGTTGAAAAAGCGGCTGCAACCATGGACACGCTGGAGGAACTGGTTGACGAAGGAGTGATTCGAGGCTACGGGTGGAGCACTGATTCAACAAGCCGGGCAGCAGCTTTCGCCGACCGTAAACGCTTCGTGGCTGTTGAAAGCGAGCTTAACGTTTTAAGGGTTACGGGCGAAATCATTAGGCTCTGCGAGGAGAAACAGTTGGCCAACGTAAACCGTGGACCCCTGGCGATGGGTCTTCTCTCAGGCAAGTACACGCTGGACTCTCCAAGCCTTCCTGAGAACGACATCCGGAGATCCACGCCAAGCTGGCTGGTCTACTTCAAAAACGGTAAGCCAGCGCCAGAGTTCGTTAAAAAGCTTGAGCAGATAAAGCAGATACTGACGGAAGACGGGAGAACGCTTGTCCAGGGAGCCATAGGCTGGATCTGGGCTAAATCACCCATGACCATCCCGATACCCGGCTTCAAAACAGTGAAGCAGGCGGAGGAGAACGCTAAAGCCCTTGAATACGGGCCGCTTAAGCCGAGCCAGATGAAAGCCATAGACGAGATACTTGGACCACGTAACCTGGTTTACGAGTGAAAGCCCCCCGTCTTGACCCGTTCAAAATTCTCCGACGCTGTTCCCCCGTTAATCCATATGAGCATCATGACCCTATAGGGTTTTAAGACTAAAACCGTTGATCAGGGTAGTGGCACGAGGGCTCAATACCAGAAAGCACAAATTATGATTCAAATCTTAACTTTTTTGTCAAAGATAAAACACAAATATACAAGGTGGCTTTTCTGCCTTTAAAGTTCTCGTAGACAATCCGCATTTGAGTTTCGTGAAGCATAATCCTCCATCCTATTGATGCGAGGGTCTCATGGGAAAACTGCAGCATCAGAATTAATTGAAAAATCGAGCCGATGCCTATTCCAACAAGTAACGCAACCGTGGTAGGCTTAAGGAGTCAACCCTTTCTCAGCCTCTTCTTCCTTGCGGCGGCTATTATCTCTCGACACCATGCAGTTTGAGAAGGACATCATTTTAGCCACGTGGTCCGGGTTCTCGATGCCAGCAACATCCCTGAGCGCGTGCTACAACAAATTCTTTAACCTTAAACTCAAATTCTGTCTCAAATTTGAAAGGTGTCATTAAAACAGACCATTAAACTATTAGGACTACGAATGATATTTTATAAAATTACACTCATTAGCTAGATACAGCTTCTTAGCATATTCTCATTTTCTCGCAAAGTTTTTATACTAAATATCGCTTTATCTCTCCTGTGAGAATACGCATTACGCTAGAGAAAGATGGGGCTTATGAGTTTTCTCTAACACTTCACTACAATCATCTCATTCAGGGTTGGATCTACAATAACATTTCAGAAACACTATCGAATTTCTTGCACGATCGTGGTTTTGCGTTTGAGAAGCGTAAGTTTAAGCTCTTTACGTTTTCGAGGATTTTAGGTAGATTTAGGATATCGAGTGAATTAATTCACTTCAAGGGTCCGGTATGGTTTTATATAGGCACACCTATCGACAGGTTCATGAGGGAGTTTACTAACGGGTTGTTGCGGAAAAGCACCATCCGGCTTGGGAAAGAGTTGCTTAAGGTGAAGGAGATGTCGATTTTGAACGAGCCAAGCTTTGGTCATGACAATGAAATAAGGATGCTTTCTCCGGTCACGGTCTATAGCACACTCCTGACCCCTGAAGGAAGGAAGAAGACTTATTACTATTCTCCGATGGAAAGAGAATTTGTGGAGATCTTGAGCGATAATGCTCTCAAGAAATATCAACTCTTGCACGGTAGGGTGCTGAAGGGGGGTCTACAATTGGCTCCAGTCAAAGTAAAGGAGTCAATAGTCTTTTACAAAGACACCGTAATTAAAGGGTGGATGGGATATTTTAGGCTCAGTGGACCTAAAAAGTTGATAAAAACCGTATACGATGCAGGGTTAGGCAGTAAAAACTCGCAGGGCTTTGGTATGTTTGAGGTGATAAAAAGTTGCTAGACTCGATAGCTAAATTGGGTGAGGAGTTATTAAACGAGTCTCCAGACCTGTTTCTCAAGAATCTCGTAAAGTATAAAGAAAAACCTAAGGGCGAAAGCACACTCCTCAGGATCGTGTTCGATGTAAAAAAGAAGAAGATAAGGACAGATGAGTTAAAACTGAATAGGAGTAGATGTGAAGAGTATCTATGGATAGGGAACACGTTCAAGGCTGCACGGGAACCTGTTCTGAGGCTTACTAGCGATAACCTAAAATATCTTGTTGGTACAGGTACGGGAATTGACGGGGTGGCAAATGCCATCGATAAGTTTCCAGAAAAGTTTCGCAAGAGGAAGACAATAGAAATACTTCATAATCACTTAAAGGAGATCAAAGAAACATTCAAAAATTTGGAAAACGTTGCAGATAAGATCAAAGTCAAAGCAGACCTTTACACGGTATCGATAGGGTTCGACGATGAAATAAAAGACTTAGCTAAGACAGAAGGTTATAAAGACTTTCTGGAAGCCTTATTGCTTCAAGAAAATGAAACCGTGAAGGGTACTTGTTACATCTGTGAGACTGACTCCGTTCTCATCGACCCTGGTTTTCCATCGGGATCTTTATTGAAGATGTACGTTTTGGATAAAAAAGGATTTCTCTCAGGCATATCTGATTCAAATCTCTCGAAGATACGAACCTTCTCATTGTGCCCTCAGTGTCTGAAAAAATTGTTTACAGGAATGGGATATATAGAGAGGAATTTTCGCACATCAATAGGTGATCTTAACTTGTATTTAATACCGAGATCCTCTATAAAGATTAGGAAGCTCGAAAGGTTCTTAGTGTTTGTGAAGAACAAATTCGATACGGTCAAATCATATGAGAACCTCATGAACTTCGATGAAAAAATGAAGGATTTTTCAGAATATGGACAGTATGCCAAGGATGAGTCGAACTACACTCTGAACCTAATTTTTGGTCGAAGAGAACAAGCCTCTTTCAGCTTTTACTATGAGATAACTGAGGTACCAGTCTCAAGCCTGACCTCTTTTACTAAGAATGTTAAAAACCTGGCTAAGGAGATGGGCGAAATTTTTGGGGACGAGGAAAATCTTAATGTGACCTTTGGCGAGATTTACAGAATATTTCCGCTCTCATTAAGGAAGACAAAGGCAGGTTTAAGATTAGAAGGCTATGCGCCGCTTATCTTGTTATATTCTGCGTTGCTTCAAGGACACGCTTATTCAGAGGAAGAGCTGATAAAGCGAGCCTTGTTATTTGTAAGAATTCATAGATATGGATTATATGGTGCATATAACATAAGGAAGGTAAAGAACGGGGATATAGAAGCCTGTTATGGGCTAGTAAAGTTTAATATCCTCTTGAAGCTATTAAAAAATGGTTTGAATATACGTAATTTGGAGGAACGCGAAGCCAAAATACTCATCGAGGAAGACGTCATGAGATATTTCGAGACGATGAGATATGAAGCTTGGCAGAAAGCCTTGTTTCTAATTGGATATTTAATTGGTGAAGTCGGTCGCCAGCAGTACCGAAAGGGCGACGAGAAGAAGTCGATACTTTCGAAAATAAACTTTGATGGCATGGGGAAAGATAAAGTTGTGATGTTAGCCAACCAGATTCTAGAGTCTTTGCGGAACTACAGGATACTCAAATACAATGAGGCAATCTATGCCGAGATGAAGCAATTGCTTGATAACAATTTGGACAAGATAAACGACCCCGTTAGAAACGTCTTCTATATTTTGAGTGGCTACTCTTTTTCGACGATGAAAAGTATAAAAGCACGTCCGCATAGTGGTGTTACTGGATGAGCCGTAGGGAAAATGAACAGGTAGATAGGAACAGCGAGATATTGTTCCTTTATGAGGCATCGCTTTGTAATCCGAATGGAGACCCTGACGAAGAGAACAGACCTAGGATAGATGTACGTACTGGTAGAAATCTGGTAACCGACGTTAGGCTCAAACGTTACTTCAGGGACTACATCGTGAAGAGGTATGGGACTGACTATATTTGGGTAACGAAGATCGGCGGACAGAGCGTTAGGGCGGATACTAGGTTGGAGGAATTAACAAAGAAAAAAGATCAGAAAACCGTGAAAGAAGTGGTCACGAGCAACTGCATAGATGCCCGTCTCTTCGGTGCAACAGTTCCCATAGGGGGAGGAGAAGAGAGAGGTGTTAGTATTAGCATAACTGGACCAGTGCAATTCACTTGGGGTTACTCTTTGCACCCGGTGGAACTAGTGGAGTCATCCACGATAACTTCGGTGTTTAGTGGAAGGGAGGCTGGAGAGGAGTATGGCACGATGGGAAAGGACTTCAGACTGTACTACTCTCTGTTAGCTTTCTACGGCGTCGTCAGTGGAAATAGGGCTATTGATGCTGGAACGATATGGTCAGACATACAGGTTTTAGACCACTTATTATACCATTCCCTCAGATTGGAGGCTACTACTAGGAGCAAGATAGGCGAAAATCCGCTAATATATATGAGAGTTGAATATAACGACTCTGAAACCATGATAGGCGACTTGAGGAAGTTCATAGAAGTTAAACAAGGGGAAGGTAGACCGATAAGGTCGCTCGCTGACCTGAGGGTGAATCTAGACGGTTTAACTAAGCGGCTTGGTGAGTTCGCTGACAAGATCAACAAAATTTATCTCTGGAGAGATGATTCGTTAAAAGAAGCAGTTAGAGGCTTGGAGGAAAAGTTTGTGGATAAAATCGTGAGGATACCATACGTCGAAAAATTGGATCTGCCCAAAAAGCTTAAACTTACTTCCAAGTAGTTGCGTAAGAAACCATGATATCATTTACAATAGAGGGGGCGATGGGGCATTTTAGAAAGTACTATACCACTGTCACCTCTTTGACGTATGCGTTCCCGCCAAGGAATACCATTGTCGGAATCATCTCTGCCCTATTAGGTTTGGAAAGAGACTCCTACTATGATCTATTCTCTAGAGGCAATGCGAGAATCGGTCTTCAAATCTTGAATCCAGTTAGAAAAGTTTCATTTTCATCAAATTACTTGGACACTGACCAACTCAGTTATAGAAAGTTCAGAGGCGAGGGTATGTTACCCACGAGAATAGAATATGTAATGAGCCTTAATGATGGACCTCTGAGATACAAGGTGTACCTTGAACACAAAGATAAAAGGCTTGTTGAGAATTTGAAGGACAGGTTGAAAGAGCGGAAAGCATATTATCCATTATCTCTCGGACCAGCAAACTGTCTCGCTTCCGTAAGTGAGTTTGACGATATGAATGTCGAGGTCCTTCGCATCGCTGATGAAGAGGAATTCGATACAGTAACCGTTATGAGGCAGGATCAGATAAAGATAGACCCCGCTAAGAACATTGGAAAACGAATAATGATCGAAGAACGAGCACCGCCAGACTTTAAAGGCAACAGGTTGCCAGCATCGAAAAGCATTAACTATATTTATGAAGCCGATTGTAAACCGCTCACGGTATCTACGAAGGGTGAGATCTTCAGAGTAGATGGAAGATATGGGACGTTTATGTAGATTCCTTTCTCACCCTGGACTTTGTCTGAAAGACCATCTGAGCGAAGTCGGGGAACAATGCAGAACAAAGTCTATCAATATTGGCATAAAGGACGAAAAATTACTAGGCGTCATTGAGATCGTTGGTAAGTTTCACGATTTCGGGAAATACTCAAAGTTTTTCCAAGAGTATCTGTCGCGTGGAGCCAGTAGTAGAAAAGAACTCGCAAGGCATTCAGCGCTTTCAGCATTGTTTTCGAGCTGGCTGGTCAGCAAAATATTCAAGCACCCTTTCTTCTCGGCAGTTGCGTTCTACACCGTCTATAGACACCACGGCGACTTGGTCGATAGAGTAAACGACGTCTTTGTACCTAACGTTCTAGAAGACGTCCTATCTAAGTGTCAGAGACAGCTGAGCTCAATAATCAGTGATGAAGATATACTTCATGAGGTAGATAGCATGATTCACAGATTGACATGTAAAATAGGCGATCTGAGCCTAAATGATTTTGTCGAAGAATGCGAGAAAGGCATCCCGCTGCTTAAAGAGGCTGCCACGAAATTCATTATAGAATATGAGAGCGAAAACGTCTTTAAGGACTTTTATTCACTGTGTTTAGTATTCAGCCTCCTCATCGACTTTGACAAGAAATCGGCCGGGAAAGTTCAACTTGATGAAATGGGTGAATATTCAAAGTTAGTTACAGCCGATTTGGTTGACGAATATACGAAGCAACTTAGCGCAAAAAGTCAAGTAAGAAACCCAGTAAACGAACTGAGATGGAAGATCAGAAGAGAAGCCCTCGAGAGCTTTCAGGGTATATTATCTGATGGTTTACTATGGTCCCAAAAAATAATGACTATAACTGCACCAACCGGATGCGGTAAAACGCTCCTCTCGTTGTCAATAGCCACTAGGATCAGGGATTTGACACAGGGTGCAAAACCTCGAATAATATATGTGCTCCCTTATGTGAACATAGTGGAGCAGACTTACGATGTATTCAAAGATGTCTTCGGTAGCAGAGAGATTAACCTGTTGCTTAAACACCACCACAAGGCACACGGCACGATCTTCGAGAATCAATCTGAATCCCTCCATGTCGAGGACATGTTACTTCTAACCGAATCCTGGGATTCGGAGATCGTAGTTACGACGTCCGTCCAGTTTCTTGAAACTTTGTTAGGTTCGAGAAACAGAATGTTAAAAAAATTCAACGAGCTTTTTAACTCTGTCATAATACTCGACGAAGTCCAGACCCTGCCCATAGAATATTGGAGGCTTGTAAAAGAGGCGTTGGAAGAGCTCGTAAAAAATTCGAACTCTCATCTTATATACATGAGTGCTACCAGGCCAATAATATTTGAAGGTCAAGAACTCGTAAAGAACTGCGAAAAATACTTCAGAAGTTTAAGTAGAGTGAGGTTCAAGTATGTCGCTCGCGACCTCCCTATCGATGATGCCGTTGAATTTGTATTCGACAAATGGAATCTTAAAGGTTCGTTGCTCATAGTCCTTAATACAATAAAATCCTCGATTGATTTTTATGAAAAGTTCAAGCGACTGCTTAGTCAAAAAGGGGTCGACTTCACAATCCTTTCTGGAGATGGGGACCAAATAGACAGGGACAAGGTAGTCCTAAGCTACCTATCGACGAACATAATGCCATTACATAGGGCGATGAGAATAAAAAGGATTAAAAATCTGCTTGGAGAAGGAGTCAAGGTCGTTTTAGTGAGCACCCAAGTCGTAGAGGCCGGCGTCGACCTAGATTTTGACATGGGCGTAAGGGATATCGGGCCTTTCGATTCAATAGTGCAGGTTGCAGGCAGGTGTAACAGAAACGCTTCCAAAGAACGAGGAATTTTCTACGTAATAAGATTGGTTGATGAGCAAGGAAGGCTTTACGCTGAGAAAGTATATGGCAGGATGAGTATTCAGATAAGCAAGAATATCTTAGGTAAGTTTAACGAATTCGACGAAGCCGGCATATTTGACCTGATAAACGATTATTACGCGGAAAGCATAAGGGTCTTCGGAGAAGAGAGCGATGAATATAGAGAAGTGATTGAAGGCATAAAATACCTGGATTTCGAGCGCCTGAAGTCGTTCAGGGTTATAAAAGAAGAGCCGAAGTACTCAGTTTTCATAGAATATGATGAAAAAGCTAGGGCTGTCAAAAATGAACTTCTAAGCCTGATCGACGAGAAAAGGCAAGCCGATAGGGATAAGTCTTATGAGCTATCAGCAATGATAAGGGCTAAGAGGTCATACCTCGAAAACTATGTGATAGAGACGTGGACCGATGTTAGCGGTCTAACGATTTTGAACGAGTTGAGCGATGTAAGATACGTCGACCAAGAGGAGGTCAAGAAGTGGTATGATGAGGAGACAGGGTTCAAGAAGGTAGAGGAGATTGGTGCAATATTTGTATAGGTTAGTTTATATAAAGTATTTATATTGGACTACGTTAAAAACAACATAGCTTGAGCGAGAAGTATCTGCTGGCTGACGGGAAACACATAACAGGGACTTTGGTGTGGTACTACTCGTTATGCAAGAGAGAGGTATGGCTCATGGGCCATGAGATCACACCCGATGAAGATTTTCACTCTCTCGAAATGGGGCGAGTCGTCCACCAAATCTTCTTCAAGGGATTCAGGAAGGAATTGGCACTGGAGGGTGTGAAGTTTGACTTCTTGAAGAGGAGAGAGAATATCGTCTGCGAAATCAAGACATCTTCTCGGTTTCTTGATGCGACAATTCTTCAACTAGCATATTATCTCTACAGGCTTAGAGCGTATGGTGTTGAAGCTACAGGAGAGATACGGGTACCGATGGAAAGAAAGAGGATCGAGATAACACTGGATAAAGAGCTCGAGGCTAGGCTCTTGTATGCCCTGAGCGAGATACGTGAAATATTGAAATCTACAAAGCCTCCGGAACCTGTCAAGACCCGATTCTGTAAAAGGTGCGCTTACAAGGACTTTTGTTGGGGGTGAGAAGCGCATGAAGAAGGATATCTACATATTTAGCTCTGGCACTCTACAAAGGGAGGCGGATACGCTGTGCTTCGTAGGAGATATGGGCAAGAAATTCATTCCCGTATCAAACGTAGCATCGATATTTGTATTCGGAGAACTCGCGTTGAACAAGAGGTTGTTGGAGTTCCTAACTTCGAATGAGATATCCTTGCATTTTTTCAACTACTACGGATTCTATATTGGGAGCTTTTATCCGAGAACCCACTATAACTCTGGCTTTATGACGCTGAAACAATGCGAGCATTACCTAGATAACGAGAAGAGAATAGAGCTTGCCAGAAAGTTCGTCGAAGGTGCTCTGAACAACATGCTGAGGAATCTGAGATATTATGAGAGCAGAAAAGGTGGGCTCTCGGACGCCATAAGCATATTAGAGTTATGTGTTAACAAAGCGTCCAACGCCAAGTCCACTGAAGAACTGATGGCAATAGAGGGGGAGGGTAGAAAGGAATATTATCAATCATTTAATTTAATAATTGAAGATCCTATGTTCAGATTCCAGACCAGAGAAAAAAGGCCACCGAAACATCATCTCGACGCCCTCATCAGCTTCGGAAACAGTTTGCTTTATGTCACTGTGCTTGCGGAGATCTATAAGACGCATCTAGATCCTCGAATAGGTTTCTTACACTCAACGAACTTCAGGAAATTCTCCTTAAACTTAGATGTGGCTGAGATATTCAAGCCCATTATTGTTGACAGAGTAATATTCACTTTGGTGAACAAGAAGATGATAGACTCGAGACATTTCATTAAAGAACTGGATGGCATATACCTGAATGATAAAGGCAGAGCCGAGTTCATAAATGAGTATGATAGGAAGCTTTCCCAGACAATAAGTTTCAAGGGTAGAAAGATCTCATATCGGAGGCTGATAAGGATCGAGCTTTACAAGATAGAGAAACACCTGATTGGCGAGAGCGAATATTTTCCATTCTTAGCCCAATGGTAAGGAGGGATTGTAACATGTACGTGATAATGGTTTACGATGTCGGGGTTGAACGAGTCGCCAAGACATTAAAGACCGCTAGGAAGTACTTGACGTGGGTTCAGAACTCGGTTTTAGAAGGAGAGATGACGGAGGCTACTTTAATGAGGTTAAAGGACGAGCTTGCCAGGATCATAGAGGATTGCGACTCTGTAACATTTTACATACTCAGGACTACAGTCTACATGAAGAAGGAGACGCTTGGAACTGTAAAGGGTGAGCCTACAACAATAATCTAGGTTTCCCGTCGATCCTCTTGAAAATTACTAGCATCTTAGGTCGACTAACTATGAGTGTTGCAAAAGCCTTAAAAATGGCAATATACGTCATAATGCGGCCTAGTTTGCAGAATACCTATAAGGGCTTGAAACCGCCACAATAACAATCTATCTCAACATCTACGATAGCGTTTGCAGA
>CAYQCW010000003.1:147773-221218 GCA_964416155.1 uncultured Nitrososphaerota archaeon | reverse complement strand
TAAAAAATGTAAACACCTAGGATACTTAGACATGATGCGGAGGGTGGGATTTGAACCCACGAACCCCTTCGGGACGAGGTCCTGAGCCTCGCGCCTCTAGCCCCAGACCTGTTTGACCAGGCTTTGCCGCTTCTTGGCTTTGGCGACCTCCGCAGTTATCTTGGTTTTGACGGGGCTGCCTCAAACGTATTTTGTTTTCAGTCTCCTAATAAATTTTGTTGTTTAAGGTTTCCCGTTGATCATGGCTTCCCTGCTCATAAAGTCTATCAGGGCTTCCTCCGATTCGAATATTCTTGTCGAATAGTAGTTGAAAAACGGGCTTTCAGGTCCCTTGTAAACTACGAACACCTTCTTATTATTGCTGAAACCATACGTCATTTCGGAGAGTACGCCGGGGGACATTACTTGAGAGAAATAGTAGACGATGAGGAAATCACTCTGGTCTATGAGCTGGTAGTCTCTTGCAACAATCTGGTCGAGCAGGTCTTCGGCAACATCTTCGATTTCACTCATGCGGATCTCTAGTTTAACGCCATTCTCCTCAACTAACAGCTTTTCCCCTCCAGTATCCTTTAACTCCTTAAGCTTGTAGAGCAAGAGGGAGTCTTCTATTTCACCAGGGTCGAACACGGTTAAACCAAGTGTTCTAAGCCTGTTTTTAAACCGGTCTTTATCAGCGAGCTTAGCCTCCCGGTCCTCTATGTGCGTTATAGGATAGCTGAGGTATGCTTTCTTCGAATGCTGTTTAAACATCAGGTTGAAAAGGGTTTCCGGCGGAGAGGAGAACGGAACAATGTAGAAGGGCTTTCTACGGTAGTCGGCAATACTCTTGGTTAAGAGAGTTTCCTCATCCCTCCAGACAAGTATTTCCTTAAGAGTGAGACGGCCTTTCCACTGCATGGAGGATTCAAGCCTCATTTTAATGGGTAATGCGGAGTCGGAAATTGTTATGAAAGCGTCTGGAGAGAGCTCGTTAAGATAATGGAAGTCGAACGCTTGGAAAACATGTTTCTTCCACCTGAAGCAGGCATGTGTACTTATGATGATATTCTCATAGTTTTCCGCCTCCCTAATGATTTGCTCGAAAACTGTTGCTCGTAGAAAGTTTAAGGAGGAGGGCGACAGATCAAGTATCTTATCCTCCTTTATCTCGTCGCCGAGCTTCCTAGCTGCTTCGAACATCATGCCGCCAACTGAGAAAAGTTTAACCTCAGTATTCCTTGCTCTTGCGAATTCAACAAATCTTCTAAGATGGGGCTCCCGACCACTGCCGCTGATTCCTGTTGCAACTATCCTCAAACACCCTCTGAGAACCATATACGAATCATCGCCTTAAAAACATCGCGAAACAAGGAGCCTATAGAGTCAGCCTTATATAGGTCCTTTTAAACTCCGAGGACGGAATGAGGGTAATAATTACAAAAGACTATGAGGAGATGAGTATGAGAGCAGCTAAAATAATAGCTAAGCAGATAAGGAGGAAGCCGAATTCTGTCCTAGGGCTAGCTACGGGCAGCACGCCACTCGGCACCTACAAGGAACTGATCAGAATGCATAGGGAGGAAGGCCTAGACTTCTCGAAAATAGTAACCTTCAACCTTGACGAGTACTACGGGTTGGCCCCAACTCATCCTCAAAGCTACCATTACTTCATGTTTGAAAACTTCTTCAACCATATTAATATAAACCCCAGAAACGTGCACATACCTGACGGTCTTGCAAAGGACATTAAGGCTTTTTGCGAAAAATATGAAGAGGAGATCAGGAAAGCAGGAGGAATAGACCTGCAGCTATTGGGAATAGGTAGAGATGGCCATATAGCCTTCAACGAGCCCGGCTCCCCCCTGATGGGAAGAACCACGCTGGTAGCGCTTGCAGAGGAAACAATAAAGGATAACGCGCGTTTCTTCAGGAGCGAGACGGAGGTTCCAAGGCTTGCCATCACGATGGGTTGCGGAACCATTATGGAGGCTAGAAAAATAATACTTTTAGCCAACGGGGAGGGGAAAGCAGACGCTATCGCAGCCACAGTAGAGGGACCAATAACATCCCAAATAACTGCTTCAATACTGCAAATGCACCCTAACGCAGTAATTATCGTCGATGAAGCTGCAGCGACAAAACTAAGAAGAAAAAACTACTATAGGCATGTGAACAGACTGTTAGAGGAGCAGGGGCTCTAGATATTAGCATGTATGAATCTCATTGGTTACGCAGTCAGCCGAGTAAAAATACTAATTAATTATAATGGCACTGTGTTAGCTAGGGGTTTCACACACCAGTAGTATCTTAGAAAGAATTCCCAATCACCGTTCTGATAGGCAGCAATTCTTCACAAGAAAACATGGTCACAGGCCGGCGAGCAAGAACTTGAGCGCCGTGGGCAGGAGTCTCCGGCCCAACGCCTTTTGAACCTGCGCTCCCCGTAGAGGGGAACCGGGTCTCGAGCCCGGCGCGTTACCACTCCGCCACCACGGCCCGGCAGAAACATTCTCCTTCTGTCTTTTATGATTTTCTGTCAGGCCACTTCCTACCGAAGCGGCGAAGCTTAATAAAGGAGATGAAGAGATTTAACTGCGAAGGGGGAGCAACATGCAAAAGGTATTTCTAAACAATGGTGTTGAGATGCTTATATTGGGCTTTGGTACTTTTCAAATCACAGATCCATCACGATACGAATAGTGTGTTTATGGTGCTATAACTGTCGATTATCGTTTAATCGATACTGCGGCTGCCTAAACCTGAAACTTAGGAGAAGGCTTCTAACGACTCATAAAAGCCCGTTTAGAAGAGAGTCTCCCCCTAGGGCTTCAAAAACATGGTTTTGAGGCACGGAAAGGCTGTATTTTTTAGTTCTCCCGTACCTGCCCATGTTAACAAGTTTAGAAGAGATTATACCTGCCGACTCCAGCTCGTTAAGCAGGGAAGAAAGCCTTCTGTCAGTTAAGGGTTCTAAACCTATATTTGCAACAATGTTCCTGTATTCAGCGTAAATTTCTCCACTGGTATGCTGAGCACTCTGGTCCTTAAGATTTCTCAAAATAGAAACCAGAAGAATTTTACTCTGAATAGGAAGCGTTTTTATAACCTCGTTAACCTGGTCCCTTTCGATCTTCCTAAGTGCCTCCTGTACACACTCCGGTGTTATCACTGATTTACCGTCCCTCTCCGCCGTCTCGGCTGCTACTCTAAGAAGATCGAGTGCTCTTCTCGCATCCCCATGCTCAGAAGCAGAAAGCGCTGCAATATATTTGATTACCAACGGGTCGCAAACAGTATCAAAAAATGCTTCTTTAGCCCTCTCAGCAAGAATATCGAAAAGCTCGTCTGAAGTGTATGGTTTGAAAACAAGCTCCTCTTCGCTTAAAGCACTTAATATTCTTGGGTCAAGAATCTGTTTGAAAGTTATCTCGTTAGAAATGCCGATGAAGGAAACCCGGTGGGATGAAAAGTTTTCATTAATCCTTGAAAGCTCGTAAAGCAAGTTTTCCCCCTCTTTTTTAACGACCACATCAACCTCATCTAAAGCAATAAGAAGATAAAGATTGTTGCCCTTTATATAATTAACAATTCTTTTAAAAACTTCCGCGGTGGCTAACCCTGTGAAAGGCACGGAAAGCCCTATTTGACGGGATATTGATGCGAGGATCCTGTACTCAGAGCCCTCCATCCTTGAATTAACCATTACGCATCTTATGTTTGCCCTAAACTCAGTAGCTTTCTTAGAAAGAGCATTAAAAACAAATCTTACAACAGCTGTTTTACCTGTTCCCGGTTTGCCATAAACGAACAGGTTGGATGCTTTTTTATGTAGAAGGAGAGGAGCCACTACTTCACCAATATACTTTATCTCATTTTCACGATGGGGAAGATGGACAGGAACATAATCATGTCTTAATGCGTCTCTATTGTGGAAAATGTTACTTTTCAAAAACACATTATTGAATACCTTATTTAGTATTTCAGTGCTTCCTTTCACCGCCTCCATTGGAAAGGTGGAGACTTCTTTTCTAAAGAAAAATGAATTGGAGAATTGTTTAGAGAAAAAAATACAGAAAAATGACAAGATAGCAAACACTCACACCCCTATATTTCGTTTCCACATCTTTTTTTAAAAATTTTTCTAATAAAAAATTAAATAAATTATTTTCCACACTGTTTTTAAAGTGGACATGATTAAATAAAAGGTTTTCATTCGTCTTCCTTTAGTAAAAGATAAACTTTCTTTTTAACGTAATACGTAACAGTTTTTCTCCTATCTTTTCTCCAAAAGAAATAAAGGGGTGTAGGCTTTATCTTACTCTTCTTTTCTGTAAATCTCTTTTCTCCTATCTTTTTCCTTCTAACATCCTTTTCTTTCTTATCCTTTTTTCCCTTTCTCTTCTTTTTATCCCTCTTTTTCTGTATATGACTCTTCCCCCTCTATTTCTACTGGAGTAGAAAGATCTTCTCTTTTTTCTGACATTTGTAGACGAAACTCTGTGAATCATCCTGATTTATCTAAAAACACTGCATTTTTAGCTTCTTTATTTCCAGTGGAAAAACTACTTGTTAACACTTATTTGCTAGATTATACTGAAAAGCTAGCTGATCACTGTGATTATCAGAGATAGCAGAAAAAAACTTGAGATCCGTTTTTCGGATGGTTCAGACACACTTGTTTCTCTTAGACTGGAAGGCAGCGGGCTGGACAAATATGCATCCATACTTTCTAAGCTTCTTTCATTGATGTTTTCGCAAGAAACGCTTTACCAAGATGTGGTTTCTTCTCTGTCTTCAGAGAAAGCAGTAAAAAAAGTTGATGACGAACAAGTCTTTGAAGTATTACGCAGGCAGGGGGAAACATTAAACAATATATTGAAAGTCATAAGGGAATTTAGAAATATGGATTTCGCGTCTAGAGATATTAAGAACAGGTATGAAGAAAGAATCGGCAAACCCATCCAACTGAGTACAGTTGCCACCTATCTCATGAGGCTACATGACAAGGGGCTCCTGATGAGAAGGAAAAGAGGGAGGGAATACATTTATCAGGCTGCAGCCATTCTTCTAAAAAATCAGTAACACATGTTACTCTTCAGCAAGCCTGTAGCAAAAAGTTTTCCCCTTTCTTTCTCTTATTAATATTCCCTTCTCAACAAGCCGTTTTAACATTCTGCTGATATGTTCCTTTGATCTTCCAATGTGTACATAACATTCACTCACAGTAAGCGTTCCTTTTTTCTTAAGTTCATCTATGAGTTTTTCCTCTGTCTCTGTAAGATATTCTTCTTTCGAGAGTTCTTTCTTTCTAACTGTCTCTAAAGGTCTGTCTGCTTTTATCTGCCTTACTTCTTCTTTTGGTAACTCAAGGTCTTTTAAGTAAGTGATTATCTTATATACTGCTTCCGTTAAGAGTCTCGCTCCCTTTTCTACTTTTTCTAATTTTTCAATCGTCTCGTCGAGTCTTCTTTCCAAGATTTCGCTTCTCTCCTTCAACTCCGAAAGTCTTTCCTCGATTTCCTTTTCTCTTCTTCCTCTCCCGAGTAGCGGTGTCATTTATTTTTGATGCTAGACTGATGCTATTATATTTTTACTTTTCATCAGGACGTCAATCTTGGTTATTATGCCCTCTAATCGCCCGTTTCTAGTTACTAAAACCGCATTATGTCCTTTCAAAAGATAGTCTATAACGTCTGCTATACTTGCATCCGGTTCTACCATGGGGTATACTGAGGAAATGGCTTCTACTACTTTTTTCTGGTAAAATTTCTCAACATCTTTCTCCTTGGAAAAGGCTTTCAAGAGCTCCAATTCCTCCACTGCTCCAATTGGAGCCCCATTCCTTAATACAGGTAGCTGTGATATACCGTATCTGCGCATTAGCTTCACGGCTTTTTCAATAGTATCATCATGATTTACAACGATGACGTCACGTACAGCTATGTCTATGGCTTTTGTCCCCTTCTGCTGTTCTTCCTCTATTAATGCCTCAACTATCTTTCGTAGTGTGGAAAGACGTGGGTCTATCTGTTGTTTCTCGATTCTTGCTATCAATGCTTGACTTACTTTCGCTTTTTTAGCTAGTAAACTCTGGGTTACCCCCCTTCTTTTCCTCTCTTTCCGTATCTCTTCTCCAGGCCGCTTTAGAAGATTAAGGAGATCCATTGCTTGTCTACCTTGAGACAGGCAAGGTATTTTTACTTTGCTCTTTTTCTAATGTCGATAGTGGCTTTAAGTTTTTCTAAAAGTGTCTTAATCAAAGTCTCATCTTGACCTTTGATTTGCATCATTATGCTTGTGATCTGCATTATTGCGCTAAAATGTTCGGCATCCATCAGGCCTATATATGACATTAAAATTAATGTAATTATTGATTTTCTAACATTTTCCTTGGCTTGGCTTAAAATCCTGAAAAAAGCCCCCTTAGGAATTTTTTTACCGTCAAAGTCTACATACCCATTCTCAACTATTCTCTGTTCTATATTGTTGGAATACAGTATCAGGGCTTTAAGTTGTTTGGAGGTAAGGTTTGATTCTTCTAAGAGTTTTTCCACGATAATGTCTGTTTTTCTACTCTTTTCTGCCATCTTTCTATTTTTGTTAACAGCGGGCTGTAGTTATACTTTTTTGTATACCCTGTGAGGTTTGGGCAGCACTTCCTCCTCTCCGACCGGGCGGGGAAAGGGAAAAATAGATGTGGTGGAGAATGTTTTCTCGAAGTATGGCTAGAAGAAGAAGGAGAGAAGCTAAGGTTATTCGTAGAGTTATTCCTAAGATTTTTCCCTGTCCGAAATGCGGTATACAGGCTGTCTCTGTCATTGAGGACAAGGCTTCGGGAAGCGTGAGAGTCGAATGCGGTAATTGCAGTTTGGCAACGAATCTAGAGTATATTAAGAACTTGGAGAATGTTGACTACTTCAACAGGTTTGTAGATAAATATCACAGTGGAGAGGTTTCTTAGGGGCTCTTTTAGATTTATATATTCTACAACTCGCTTTAAACAGGTTGCGAATAGGGAAAACAGAAAAATACTTACGCGAGAAGATTGAGGAAAACGGTTTCATCCATATAACCTTAATCGATCCTGAGAAAATGAACAGGGTCGAGGAAGTAGTCAGGGCGGCTGAAGTAGCAGGCTCCTCTGCATTCATGGTTGGTGGAAGCACTTCGCATAGAACCTCTGACTATGAGGAAGCTATTGTTAAGATTAAATCTAATTCAAAACTGCCCGTAATAATTTTCCCCAGCAACGTTGCAAGCATAGCACGTGGTGCTGATGCAATCTGGTTCATGTCCCTACTAAACTCGTCAAATCCATATTATATTATCGGTGCACAAGTCCTCGGAATCAGGACCATAAGGGAATTGGGGTTGGAAACTATTCCGATGGCTTATCTGATACTTGGGACTGGTGGGGCAGCTGGGTATATAGGTGATGCCAGGCCTCTTCCCTTTGAGATACCCGAGTTGACAATCGGTTATGCTATGGCGGCCGAGGCTCTTGGCTTCAGAGTCATCTATCTTGAAGCGGGTTCTGGCGTTGCAGCTCATGTCCCAGAAAAGCTGATAGCTATGGTTAAAAGATGCATCAGTGTTCCACTTGTTGTGGGTGGGGGGATAAGAGATGGCTTAGCTGCTGAGAATGTTGTTTCCGCGGGTGCCGATATAATAGTTACGGGCGACGTTTTGGAGGAAATCGGCGCTCCAGAAGAGAAGCTTTCTGAGATAATAGAGGGTGGGCGGAAAGGCGCATTGAAGAAAGGTAGTGTTAAAGGCCTGGGCCAATGCTGTTAAAGATGGGTATTGAAGAATATAACCGGTTTTTACAGGAAAAGTTCTGGGAGGCATACGAATACGCTGTCCAAGCTAAGGAAAATGGGTATGACCCTGAGAAGAAACCAGAGTCCATAATTTCGTTCTCCCAGGCTGAAACCATTGAGAAAATACTCGGTTTGAATGGGTTTAAAGAGAGGTTTGAGGACCTTAAAAAAACTCTTCCGCCAATAGAAATACCGTTCAAAATAGCTGAAGACATCATACTGGGGAGATTCGGGTCTTTTTCCGAAGAAAAAGCGGCAGAACTAGCGTTGAAGGCGGCGCTTGCTTCATTGACTCCTCCAGGGACTACAGCAGCTCCTATAGAGGGCATAGAGAAAGTTTTGATAAAGAGAAATCCTGACAATACTAGGTACTTGGCTGTTTATTTCTCTGGACCGATGAGGTCCGCCGGAGGCACGGAGCAGGCTCTCTCCATAATTCTTGCAGACTTCATAAGGAGGGTGTTGAAACTTGATAGGTATAAGCCTACTAAGGAAGAGGTTTCGCGTTACATTGAGGAATTGAGGCTGTATGAAAGGGGTAAAAACAGGTTTCAATATAAGGTTGCTAAGGATCAAATTGCCGAGGTTATAGAGAATCTTCCTGTAGAGATTACGGGTCTGCCATCTGAAGAAACTGAAGTGGTAATTTATAGGGATCTTCCAAGAGTGGAGACGAACAGGCTTAGGGGCGGTGCTTTAAGAATTATAAACGATGGCATAATTGGTAGGGTTAAGAAGTTTGAAAGCATAATCAACAAGCTTAACATATCCGGATGGTCCTGGATATCCAGAATCGAGGTTGAAAGCAAGAAATCAGAATATCTCAAAGAAGTTTTGATCGGGAGGCCTTTCTTCTCGTCTTCTGAGGCTTTCGGAGGTTTTAGAATAAGGTATGGAAGAGCTAGAAACACTGGGTTGATGGCGATGGGGATACATCCTGTGGCGATGGAGCTTCTCCGAGGCTTCTTGTCAATAGGCTCTCAGCTTAGAATAGATCGGCCTGGGAAATCGGCTATAGTGATGCCTGTAGATTCAATCATGCCTCCAATAGTTAAGACGTATGATGGATCCGTGCATCTTGTTGAAAGCGAAGACAAGCTTAAAAGGATTCAACACGACATTTCTAAAGTGCTTTTTCTTGGCGATATACTCATATCTGTGGGAGACTATATTGAAGGAAACACTCCTCTCGACAAGGTAGGGTACACTGAAGAACAGTGGGCCGCAGAGCTCGAAGCGGCTTTAAAGGATAAGGAGGCTAAGATTAAGAGTCTTCCTTTAGAAACCGGTTTCCTCTGGGGGATAGTTAAGAATCCGTTTATCAGTATTGATTTTGGAACAGCCTTACAGATAAGCTTGGCCCTAGATGTTCCTCTTCACCCTGCTTTTTACTTTTTCATAGATAACTTAAATGCTTCCGAACTTCTCCATGTAATTGAATGCTTCAAGAAGGCTAAGGTTGAGAAGGATCACGTTATTGTTCCGATAGAGGACGGTGCTTTGTTGAACGAGTTAGAGAAGATGTGCCTTCCTTTCCAAGTTGAAAACGGGTATATTAGGTTGTCTAAAATCCATACCGAATTCCTAGCATATCTTTCAAAATACACCTTGCCTCCGGCAGGATCTGAAAAAAACTCTATCGATTATCTTAACTCTGTTCTCCAGTTTAAGATCAAACCCAAGAAAGGTACCTTCATATCCGCTAGACTTGGAAGACCTGAGGCGGCAAAACTCAGAGAAATGCATCCTCCTTCACACGTATTGTTTCCAGTAGGTTTAGAAGGTGGTCCAAAAAGAAACATTATTGCCGCAGCATCCCGTGGGAACATAGTTGTAAATGTTTGTAATAGGTATTGCGAAAAATGCAACCAACTTCTCTTCTATTTGCATTGCCCCCAGTGTAAGTCTGCTACCCTACCCGTATACTATTGCACTAAGTGTAATTCATACTCTAAATCTGAAGAATGTGAAAAATGCCGGAGCAAATGTAATTCCTTTCATGCAACAAACGTTCCACTTCGAAGCATTTTAGAAGATGCTGAAAAAATGCTTGGAATTACAACAGGCTCCGAAGTCAAGGGAGTGAAAGGACTGATGAACAAGAATAGGGTTCCTGAGCCAATTGAAAAAGGCATTCTGAGAGCCAAGAATGGCTTAACGATATACAAGGATGGAACTATCCGGTTCGACGCTACTAATGCTCCGCTAACAGCTTTCAAACCTGAGGAAATCGGGGTTTCTGTAGAGGCTTTGAAGAAACTAGGCTATGATAGGGATGTCGACGGTAATCCTCTTACTGAAAGCAGCCAGCTTCTATACCTTTATCCTCAGGATGTAATTCTTCCTAAGGAAATGGGCGATTCTCTCGTTAAAGTTGCAAGTTTTATTGACGAGGAACTCAGGCTTTTCTACCATGTGGAGCCGTACTACAACATTAGGTCAAGAGAAGATCTTGTTGGGCATCTTGTCCTAGGGATTTCTCCTCATACGCTTGGGGCAATCGTGGGTAGAATGATAGGTTTTACTGATTCACAAGTCGTCTTCGCCCATCCCTTCTGGCATCAGGCTAAAAGAAGGGATTGTGATGGAGACGGGGACTCCATAATTCTTCTTTTAGACGCCTTTTTAAATTTCTCGAAGTATTATGTTCCTGATGCTGCGGGAGGGTTGATGGATACCCCACTTATAATAATACCTGTTTTAAAACCAGATGAAATAGACGATCAGATCTATAACATGGAAAATATGGCGAAATACAGTAAAGATATTTATTTCTTGGCTGAACAGGGTGTGAAGCCAAAGGAACTTTTAGATAAAATGCGGCTGACCAGTAAAGACGATCTTAACATAACTTGGTCTCATAATACGAGTAATATGGTAAAAGGCGTTAAAAGAAATATCTATAGTACTCTAGGCTCTATGGAGAGAAAATTAAAACTACAGTTAGAAGTTACATCTCTTCTAACCGGGATTGATAAGAAGGATTTTGCAGAAAACCTTTTGAACTCTCATTTGCTAAAAGACATTTCTGGAAACATTAAGACGTTTCACGTTCAGAAATTCCGGTGCAAGAAGTGTGGCAAAAAATTCAGGAGGCTCCCGCTGGTTTCCAGGTGTACCTCTTGCGGAGGAGAGCTTCTTCCAACAGTTTACATAAGCGGGGTTAAAAAATACTTGGCTCTTGGGAAAAAGGTTTTAGCATCATACCCCTCGGATCCATATTTTTCAAGCAGCCTCGAATTGCTGGAGAAGGAGCTTTCGCTCTTTCTTACGAAAGAAGACAACGTGTTTCTCACTCAAAAGAAGCTGAAACACTACTTTTAATAAGTATTGTCTTTTATAACCCTCTTCATGCCTATCAGCCTATATCCGCATACAGGACAGATGGTTCCAGCATACCCGGAGTATTTTCTTTTACAGGCGGGACAATACTTGACATATAGATAGGTTTTTCTTATCTTCTTCATCCCTATCGAAATATACTTCAGGTTCAGAATGGCGGCGGTATTCTGAATATCGTAGTCATCGGTTATTATCTCTATATCATAATCCTCCTCGCTATGCAACTCGTAACCTAGAGTCAGGATCTTAATATCTGGCTTTGAAAGCTTGTCGTACAATCCGTATTCCTTAGCGACCTTCTCTACTTTCTCCATGCCTCCGGCGGAAGGCTCCCGGATTACTAGTTTCCCCAGCATCATCGCCGTCTTTATTCTTATCCATCTCCTGCCTATTTCCCCGATCTCGTCTAGAAGTTCTCTTATGGTGAATGATTCTTTTTTAAGGGAGTTTGGATCTACCCCCTGTATTATGGCTGTAGAATCCAGAACGTATCCTTGCTTAACCGTTTTCAACCCCCCCTGTCAACCTGCCCATACGCTTAATGTTGAAAGACCTGGAGAAACGGATAATGTTAACTGTTTCGGTTGACCCTGTGATCTCTATGGTTTCCTTAGAATCCACCTTGAACGTCTCATCTCCGTCTATTATCATCTGTATTTCTTCGCCACTTAAATATTTCACTTTTATTAACGTATCCTTATTAACTATTAATGGTCTCAAGGGTTTCCGTGCGCACAACGGGGTACATACTAAGATGTTTACATTGGATAAAACAAATGGTCCTCCCGCGTTGAGGGAGTAGGCGGATGATCCGATAGGGGTTGAAACCAAAACCCCGTCTCCCTCCACTATGAAGCCTCCTTCTTCCAGCTCTACGGATAACGCTACTTGTTTTAAACCCATTATGTTCCTAATCACAACTTCATTCACTGCGGTAAGCACCCTGCCACCGTAGCCTATTCTCAGTTTGAAGCATTTCTCAACTAGAAATTCGTCGTTTTGATACTTTTCCAGATAGGAAGGCAACTTCTCGGGGTCCACTTCCATTAAATAGCCTTTCTTGCCCATGTTAACCGGCAGGATTACGCCTCCGTTTTCAACCACCCGGCAGGTTCTCACCAAGGTTCCGTCTCCTCCTAAGCAGACAATTAGGTCAAACCCCCCTAGTCTCTTCCCTGCAAGGCTTGACAACAGGTTTTCTTCGACAGACTCCGGCTTCAAAAGCCTCTTAACCACATCGATAACCTTCATGGCCTCAGGCTCCTTGGTTTTATAGACTACCGCTATCTTCTTCGCCTTCGCCATCTTGTTACATAAGTTTTTTAAATACGCGGCTTATTAGTTTTCCCCAAAATGGGTAAAGTAGTCGAGCTAGGAGAGTTGAAAGAGGGGTCTTGGCTCATGATTGATAATGAGCCATGTCAAATAGTGGAGGTTTCGCACTCTAAGCCAGGCAAACATGGCAGTGCTAAGGCCCGTGTCGTAGGCATAGGCTTGTTCAATGGGTCTAAACACACCCTGTTAAGCCCTGTTGACGCTAAGGTGGAGGTCCCCATGATAGAGAAGAGAAACGCCCAGGTGCTTGCAATAATAGGTGACAATGCGCAAATAATGGATCTTGAAACATACGAGGTTTTCGAAATACCGCTACCCCAGGACCAGAGTCTTAAAAACAGTATAGTTCAAGGAGTAACCGTGGAATACTGGAGAGTCGGCGGAAGACAGAAAATAATGCGGGTCAAGTAAGTTTTTACAAGAAGGTTTCACCCGATTCAGGCATACTTATCAATGATACTTTTAATCTTTTCAACTTTTTCAAGAGTTAAAAACTCCTTATCCCTCCCACCAGACAGGATTGCCATTATCTCATATTTACTCTTCGGCAGTATGTTGACAAGCATAACCGCTTCTTTCCTAGTAAGACCAGCCTCCTTCATAAGTTCTTCCAATAGATTTTTAGCCTTATCCGCGGGAAGTTTAGAAGCCTCTTTCAAATAGTCTAAGACCAGTCGCTGATATTGCTTCAAATCCTCCTGTGCGGAAAGGGTTTCAAGCGCCTCAGGTATCGTTATATCTGTTTCAGATATCTTTTGAATACCCATTATCTACAGCCTCTTTAAATGCTCTGATCTTGCAATTAAAGTTTTTGTTTTATCCCCGTCTACTACTTGGATGACATATGCTCTCCCTCTTTTGCCTATTACAGTCCCTATTTTGCCGTAGAACCTCCTATGAGGCATCCCCTTATGAACTGAGGAGTCATACTTTAAGACTACCCTATCCCCCTGCCTATAGTCTTGCAAAAGGTATGAGGGGGGTTTTATTCCTCTCTCTCTAACTTTTTTCTTAAGCAGGCTTCTAGCTTTTATTCTTCTCCCGGAGGTTTGAGGCATTTTTACTTAACCACCTTCAATACCCGTCACTTCCATCTCCACTATTTTAATCTTCGTGTTAAGAAGCCCGGCTACTGAGGGGACTGTTCTCCCCTCGTCACCGTGGAGAAGTTCTTTAACGTAAAGCCCTCCACTGCAAGTTATGGATGCCTCATAAAGGTTGCCTTCGAGCCTTCTAAAAACAGCTTTGTAAACGATTTTTCTCCTAACCTTATCCTTCCTCCTTTTCAATACTCTTAAAGGGGTACTCTGATTAACCACGGCTCCAGTAAGCCTTTCCGATAAATCTCTTAACTCTTCTTCCGAAGCTTTTCTTTCTGTTTCAAATAAGACTCTGTAACTCTTCTTATGGATTTCCGCCTCCAGCTTGAGTCGAGGTACTTCAGAATGGGTTGCGTATAGGAATTCAGCTATCTCAACCATGTTTCCAAACCTTCTGTTAAACTCTGAACGCAGTTTCTCTAAATCCACATTCCTAATCTTTGGCTCAAGTATTTCAACTATGAAGCGTCTTCCCTTCCCAAGCATTTTTACATCGACATCCTCTCTCCCAGCACCGTGAAATTTTAAACCTCTACCCTTATAAGCTGGTAAAAGGATCTCTTCCAGCATTTTTTCTACGGAAGGCGTTGTATTCTCACCGTCGATTCCCCGCCACTTTGTTTGAGCAATTCCTCCAACAAGCTTTTTGTAACTGGATTTAAGGAAAACCGAATTTATCTGCATCGAAACCTGCTTTCTCACAGCATCATATATGAAGAGAACGTCAGGTCTCTTCATCTCCGGCTTCTTCTGCAACGTTCTCTCTACTTTCCTAATTACCTCTCTGTTGAGCTCGTTTTTCAAAGCTTCTCCAAACTTCAGCTTAAAGAAAGACTTCACTTTTTCATCTTTCTCCTCAATGGAAACCGGCAGCGTAAGTCCTACGTAAAAAGTTTTGAATTCTACTTCTGATGCTTTCTCAATGATGCTGGCGACAGCATTCTCTATTAAAGAATCGACTTCGTTTTCGCAAATATAGCAAGGCTCAGGAACTATGTTCACACCCAGGTTCTTTTTAATAAAGCTCGACGAAGGCCCATGTCCAGATTCGGCCAAGGCTTTAACTATTTTCAAAGCCTTTCGATGTTTTTCCTCCTTGGTTAGCATTTCATTCATGAAAAGAAAATCTTTCAAAACCCTGCCCTTGGCCTCATTGTCAGGGGATGGTATAAGGTTTGAAAACTGTCTGCCCAAACATCTGTCACAAAGCGGGATAGATACCATGAGCTTTTTCAAATACTTCAATAAATCCATTTTTAAAACCTCAAATAAGAAAGCTTTCTTAAAGCTTCTTTGGACATTTTCCTGACGGCTTTTTTTGTGGCAGTATATTGTTTTATGAGTTCTCTAACATCTTTCTCTGAAGTTCCCGATCCTCTTGCAATACGTTTGACTCGCGAGGAGTCTATTATAGTAACATCATTTCTCTCCTCCATATTCATCGAGTTTACAATCGCCTTCCATCTTTTTAACTTCCTCATAAACTCCTCCAGCTCCTTCTTATCCGGCTTTCTTCCACCGGGAAGATTAGATAATAATGCTTGAAGATCACCGATTTTTCTTACAGATTCAAGCTGCTGTATGAATTCTTCGATAGTGAACTTGCCCTGAGCCATTTTCTGCATTCTAAGCCGCTCCTCCTTAGACATTTGTTGGACCCTAGCAACTATGGATTCTAAATCCGGTCTTCCAAGCAGCCGGGAAACAAATTTAACCGGGTCGAACTCTTCGAACTCTTCAAGGTCTTCGCCAACTCCTACGAATATAATTGGTGCCCCAACAGAGGCAACCGCTGAAAGAGCTCCGCCGCCCTTAGCCGAACCGTCTAGCTTAGTAACTATGACATATCCTACTTTCGCAACCTTGTTGAAGGCTTCTGCCTGAGCCCTAGCCTGCTGGCCTATCATAGCGTCTATGACAAGTATTGTTGCAGTAGGGTTAACCTCATCTATTATCTGCTTCATTTCGTCCATTAAGGACGCTTCTGACCTATGTCTCCCAGCAGTATCTACGAGAACAACTTCAAGATCTATCCCTTTAGCCCATTTTATGCCGTTTTTTATGATTTCTACGGACGATTTTCCTAAAGGCTCTGCGTAAAGCGGTATGCCAATCCCCTCTAAAAGTTGCCTTAGCTGGTCTGCAGCACCCGGTCTGAAAACATCACCAGATATAACCCCCACCCTTCTATTTTTTCTCTTGAGAAGATAGGCAACCTTGCCGACGCTTGTAGTCTTCCCTGAACCCTGTATTCCCATAAAGACGAAGATGTTGAGCTGATTGGGCACGATGCGAAGCGCCTTCTTCTCGCCTCCAAGAATCCGGATAAGACCTTGGTAAGTTGCATAGACAACCCTGTCTTTTAAGGATACTCCGTACTCTTCTCTCGTCTCTTTAAACTCTTTCTTAATCTCTTCAGTAAGCTGGCTTACAAGCTTGACGTCAACATCTCCCATTATCAGTGCTCGTTGAACCTCCCGCAAATATTCCGCAACCTCTTTCTCACTTACATAGGCCTGTCTAGTAATGAACTTGAGTGCATTTTGAAGCCTCTCTGAAAGGCTTTCAAGCATTTTCAATTGTCCCCCTCAATCAGCCTCTTTACCTCATCCCTGAGAATAATCGGGTCTGCTCTTCCATCGAGCTTCTTTTGAACTTCTCCACATATAAAATCAACTATCCGCCTATTCTTTGAAGCATTTTCTCTAAGACCCGGATTTTCCTCTAAAACATTTAGAACCATTTGTCTGAGCATGCTTAGATCCCTTATTATGCTGATGCCTTTCCGCTCAATATGCTCTTCAACATCTTCACCTGTTAAAACCACATCCCAGAGAATACTTTTCGCCATACGGGGGGTCAAAGCACCCACCTTAACCATGTTGACAAGCTTCGCTAGATTCTTAGGCTTAAACTTGCTTTTTCTATAGTCCACGCCACACTCCCGCCATCTTCTCACAACCTCATTAGTAAGCCAGTATGCAACCTCCCTAGGATCATTTAAAAACTGTAATGCTTCTTCAAAGAAGTCTGCAACGGGCTTCTCCATCACTAGGATTGAAGCCAATTTTTCAGGCAACCCGTAGGTTCTCATAAATCTTTCTAGCCGTTCATCAGGCAGCTCAGGCAAGCACCCTCTAATCCTCTCAACAATCTTCTCGTCAACCAGTATCGGTGGAATGTCGGGCTCAGGGAAGTAACGATAATCCTCCTCAGTTTCCTTCTCCCTAGATGTTGCTGTAACCCCCTCTTTTTCTCCCCATCTTTTCGTAACAGTGCTCTCCAGCTTAGGAAGATAAGCTAACCTTAGTTCTTCGAAACGTAACGCCTGCTCCACCTCTCTAAAGGAGCTGATGTTTTTAATTTCTACCCTCGCCCCTCCGGCGTAAGAAACATTTGCATCACACCTCATGGAACCCTCGAAGGAGGGGTCGAGAACACCAAGATGCTCTAGGGTTGTCTGCACTTTCTCTAAGACTAGACGTGCCTCTTTAGGCTGGTGCATAACCGGCTCTGTGACGATCTCTATGAGGGCTATTCCTGCCCTGTTGTAGTCTATGTAGGTTTTCCTGATCCTTCCTTTTTCCACATGGACCAGTCTACCAGGGTCTTCCTCGAGCTGTATTCTCTTGAAAGGTATTTCTCTCCTCTCCCCCTCCATGTTTATCGTGACATGTCCTCCGACACCTATCGTCGCTCCCCCCGCCTTGTCGTACTGCGTTATCTGATAGTTCTTATTCATATCTGGATAGAAATAATTCTTCCGGCTGAAAACAACATAGGGTTGTACTTTCGCCTTGAATGCGAGGCAAACAGCTATCGCGCTTTCAATAGCCTTGCTGTTAACCTGCGGCAGCGTGCCGGGCAGTCCTAGGCAGACTGGGCAAACGTTTTCGTTCGGCTTCTTACCGCGATAGTCAGAAGGACAAGGACAGAAAAGCTTGGTTTTCAGATTTGTTAACTGCACGTGGATTTCAAGACCTATCTTAAGCTTGCTGGTTTCCTCTTGGCTTAGCATACTCTCAGTTTTCCCTCTATCAGATCATTTATGAAGCTCCTTAGCGAATCGTCGCTTAGACTTTCCTCAACAACCTCCGCTATAGGCTTCTCCAGAACCTCCATGGTCAACCCTTCTTCCAGAATCACTTGCACTGAAACCAGCTTAGGTTTGTTAACAGGTACTCCTATCTGGCTGAGAAGCCATACGTAAACCTCCTCAACACCATCAACCTTTTCAATTATATCGTTAGCAATTTTAAACGATAAAAGATTATATATTTTTCCAACATGGCTGACAGGATTCTTGCCGGCAGCAGCTTCTGAACCTGCAGGCCTCAACAGGGCTATAACCCCGTTCACCCGATTACCCCTGCCAACCTGTCCGCTGTCTCCTGCCTCAGCGGAAGTACCGGTGACAGTCAAATATATTCCGTCTTCCCCTCTCCCCCTAGTATCCAGACTATTCAGGGTGATGTTTACTTTCTTAAAATCATAATTGTCCTCAATGTAAGTCTTCAAATGTTCAACAACCTCCTTCTTAAACCTGAAATAGGCCTCCTCGCGGTCTATGAAGCGGTCCACGTAGGACATTGCTATAGTCAGGTCAACCATGCTATCTATCCTATAACCCATAACCTTTACATCCTCCCCGGTTTCCTCAAACTCCTTCTTAAAATCCTCGCTGTTCAAATGTCGCTCAACATCTAGAACAAGATTCTCAAGCGGGGATAAAGGAGCATACCCCACAGCTGCGGAAGTATCGTTAGCGCCCAGAAACTCTCCTCCCCGCTTAAAAATGTCAGCTAGGTTCGCCGCACTCCTTCCTATCTGAACCTCGTAGGAAACATGCTTATCCGGATCGACGAACCTCAGGTTCCTCCGGAACCATTTCTTAGCAGAATCTACGGCAAGCTTCTCTATAGGCAGCTCCCTGCCGTTGAAACTATAGGTTGCCCTATCTCCGAAAATAAGCTTCATCGGCTTCTTAACAACCCCTCCTCCGAACCTCGTCTCAGACTCGCCGGCAACCAGCAGGCTCTTATCAAGATTATAGTGGAGAACCATGTTAAACTCCTTAAGGTAGAGCCGGCAGAGCTCAACTGAAAGCTCGTTCATAATCATGTCTGAAATGGTATCCGGGTGGCCGAGCCCCTTCCTCTCAACAATCTCTATCTTCTGCTTGGGAACAGGGTATGTCCGCAGTTGATTCACGTTTATTGCCAACTAACCTCTTTTAAAACCCTTGGGATAAGTTAAATAAACTTTATCCATTCTAGCTCTTCTAAAACTAAAGAGGCATCATATTTAGGCGGAAAAGGACATTGAGAACCCCGTTGCAACTCTCACTTCCTAAAAGATACGAGTCAGAATAGAAGGTTAACCCTGCAGATTCCTGTAAAATAACCCCCTTTGCTAAAACCTCCAGAAGGGGCAATACGCATTACCAATGAATCAAAAAACTTTTAATCCACCACTGCATAAAAATTGACAGGCGGGGGTCGCCAAAGCCAAGAAGCGGCAAAGCTAGGTTAAAGGCGCTGGACTGAGGCTCCAGTCCCGTAGGGGTTCGTGGGTTCAAATCCCACCCCCCGCATTTCTCAGATGAGTCAAGTTAGAAACCCGTCTCGAAGCCATTAACACTTCTATTCAGCTGGCGCACTATTAATGTAGTGGTTGAAATTTTCCAATCCTTATCCTGCTGTCCGCATCCTAAGTACGTTACATTTAATTGACACTATCTGTTCTAAATAAATCATGAAACTTGGCTATGGGGGGCAAACGTGTTTTAACAGTCGCGATATTTGTCTCAATAATTCTGATAGCCGCCTTATCCCCATACTTTTTCCTACATCCGGCTCGGAGCCATGCTCCTGTTTGGATTAACGCGACGAGGCTGAGGCTTCCTGAGCCTCGCTATGAGAGCGAGATTTCTGTTGAAGAGGCTCTGCTTAAAAGAAGATCAGTAAGAGAATATGCTAGCGCACGCTTAACCTTGCAGGAGGTTTCTCAATTGCTTTGGGCTGCCAAGGGCATTACTGACCCACAGGGGTTAAGAACGGCTCCTTCCGCCGGGGCCCTCTACCCTCTTGAGGTTTATCTTATAGTTGGGGACGTGGGGGATCTTGCTCCCGGTGTATACAAGTATGTGTCGGAAGGGAACGAGGTTATTAGGGTTCTGGATGGTGATAAGAGGGTCTCTTTAGCTGAAGCTGCTCGGTCAAGCATGTGTGAGGAATATCGCCGTAGACATCGTAATAGCCGCAGTGTATGAACGGGCCACTAGGAAATACGGTGAGAGAGGGATTAGATACGTGCATTTAGAGGCTGGCCACGTTGCTCAAAACATATGCCTGCAAGCAGCAGCCTTGAACCTGGGTGTTGTAACTGTCGGCGTCTTTTACGATGAGCAGGTTAAGGCGGTCCTAAGTCTTCCGGATGAAGAGCAACCGCTCTACATAATATCCGTGGGGAGGAAACCGTAGCCACCCTGCTTGAACCACATCTCGTTATTTCTGCTCTTCCTTTACCAGTTGATAGCTTAGCAGGTCGAAGACGCTTTCAATCCTAAATCTGTATTAAATAGTTTAAATATGAGTTTCAGAAGGATGTTCAGATGTCTTGGTGAGAGAGTTGGAAAAAGGTCTCCCGGTCTTCAAAATGCTCTTGGCACTATGCGTTTTTTCTTTAAGTCTACAGACAAGTCCATGGAAAACCGGTTTAAACCAAGCGAAAGTAGAAACAATACTCTTGCCCCCTATTCTTCTCGCATCCTTGCTTCACTTGTTGACGCAAACCTCAGAAGAAACAGAAAAGTCAAGAAAGGTCATAGCCGGAGTTATTATTATAGTTGTGACCGTAATATGCGTTTACTTAACAGTTGTTTTCACGACTAGGCCTCCCCCACCTCAACCCCCTCCTTCAACAGCACCGTACCGTAACCCGCATCTCTCTCCCGAGGAGAGGGCTCTCGACCTTCTTTCTCGAATGACGCTTGACGAGAAAATCGGTCAAATGACTCTTCCAGACCGGCAATCGATAAGCAGCATCTCAGACATATCTACTTACAATCTAGGCGGGCTTTTGAGCGGCGGGGGATCCTGCCCTGTTCCTAACGTTCCTTCCAACTGGGCTAAGATGTACAACGAGTATCAAAGACAGGCTGTTGAAGGAACACGTCTAGGGATTCCAATTCTATATGGTATTGACGCTGTTCACGGGCATAACAATGTTTACGGCGCTGTGATTTTCCCCCATAACATTGGGATGGGTGCGACATGGAACCCTGAACTGGTTAAAGAGTGTGCCCATATCACGGCGATCGAGGTGAGGGCTACAGGCATCCGCTGGACTTTCTCACCGTGCATCGACGTCGCCAGAGACGATCGATGGGGCAGAACATACGAGTCCTTCAGCGAAGACCCGTATCTAGTTAAGATAATGGCGATAAGCGCGGTTAAGGGATACGAGGGTGGTGGGCTTGACCGGGATGATACTGTTCTGGCTACGGCTAAGCATTACATGGGTTCAGGTGGAACCATCAATGGCAGGGATCAAGGGGATTTCCAAGGGCCGCTGAGAATACTCCGGGAAAAGCATCTCGAACCCTTCATAGGTGCGGTTAACGCTGGAGTAGGGTCAGTAATGGCTTCTTACTGCAGTATTAACGGTGAGAAGATACATGGAAGTAGATTCTTTCTGACCGATGTTTTAAAGGTTGAGCTGGGGTTTAAAGGCCTACTGGTTTCTGACTGGGAGGCAATAAGCCAGGTTGACCCGTCCTATAGGAACGCGGTTAAGAAAAGCATTGAGGCAGGAATAGATATGGCGATGGTTCCAAGCACCTGGAAAATGTTTCAAGCCACGCTCAGAGACCTTGTTAACAGCGGCGAGATCCCGTTGAGCAGAATAGACGAGGCAGTCTACAGGATTCTGGTGGTTAAATTCCGTCTAGGCCTCTTCGAGAATCCTTATGCGGATGAAAGTCTTTCCTCGATTGTCGGTAATGCTGTGCACAGGGAGGTTGCCCGTCAAGCAGTCCGTGAAAGTATGGTGCTGCTGAAGAACAACGGTATTCTTCCAATACCTAAAAACGTGAGTAGGATCTTTGTCGCAGGTCCGAATGCAAATGATATTGGGAACCAATGCGGCGGCTGGACAATCACCTGGCAGGGAAGCAGCGGTGACATTACTATCGGAACAACTATTCTGGAGGCTATCCGGAAAACAGTTTCCCAGAGCACCAAGATCATATTCGACGAAAACGCTAGCAATATAGCTGGCCCCTATGACGTGGGGATTGTCGTAGTTGGGGAAACCCCCTACGCTGAATTTCTTGGCGACAGGGAGAGCCTAGACCTGCCCGAGGAGCAGCTTAAGATAATAGACAGGGTTGTTGCCTCGGGAACCCCAACGGTCGTTATAATGATTGCCGGCCGACCCTTAACAGGCATAGAAAACAGGCTGCCCGAGTGGGATGCTTTTCTGATGGCTTGGCTCCCAGGGACTGAAGGCCAGGGTGTGGCGGACGTTTTATTCGGCGACTATAATCCTAGTGGAAAGCTGCCGCGCTCATGGCCTAAGTCTACTGCTCAAGAACCGATAAACTATGATCGTCGGTCCAATGAAGAATATGACCCGCTTTTCGAGTTTGGATATGGGCTCAGCTATACGACGTTCGAATACAGTTGCCTAAATATTACTCCGACGGAACCGCTTTTGACAGGCACAATCACGATTAGCGTGAACGTTAGTAACACGGGGGCTCGTGAAGGTAGTGAAGTAGTCCAGGTTTATGTGAGCGATGTTGAAAGCAGTCTACCAACGCCTGTGAAAAAGCTATACCGTTTCCAAAAGATAACGCTTCAGCCAGGCGAGACGCAGACAGTAAGCTTCACTATTCCTGTTTACGAGCTAGGTTTCTACACGGACGGCCCGGAAAAAACCGTTGAAGAAGGGATATTCATAGTGACTGTAGGAGGGTTGACTGCAAGCTTTACAATAGGGAAATAAGCTTTTCCAGCGTAGTCCTTAAATACATGGTTTCAGCCCCTTTTTAGTCACCGAGTGGCGCTGGTTGACTCGTAAACCCGAGGTCGTGGTTAAAATCGGCACAAGCGTGCTGGCAAACTCTAAAGGCTGGATTAGCGAAGCGAGAGTCAGGGAAATAGTTAGGCAGATTGCGGAAAACAGGAGTAAGATGAAGGCGGTAGTCATAGTGACCTCTGGTGCTATTGCAACAGGCTTGTCAAAGCTTAAGATAGAATCGTCCCCGGGCAGTTTGAAGCTTACGATGAAACAGGTTTGTGCAGCCATAGGGCAGCCAACCCTGATGGCATTATACACGAAATATTTCAACAAGTATGGAATAAACACTGCTCAAATACTTCTTACAGAGGAGGATTTGGCGAACAAGTATCGCTACAAGAATTTTTGGAGAACTCTATCCGCCCTAATGGAGCAGGACGTGATCCCCATTATAAATGAGAACGACGCCATCTCTGTTAAAGAACTTGTTCCAATAAACCCTTATGTGCCTGACTCCGTCAGGTTTGGAGATAATGATAGGCTGTCAGCCATCATAGCATCGAGAATAGGTGCCGACCTGCTCATAATGCTGACTGATGTCGACGGGTTCATGACGCCTACTAAAAATGGTGTCAGAATTGTTAAGGAGCTTAGGAAGGTTAACAGGAAGGTTCTTTCTTTCGCAGGATCCCCCGGTGCTCTGGGTAGAGGCGGCATGCTTTCCAAACTTCAGGCGGCAGCAATAGCCTCTAGATCAGGGGTCACAACAGTGATAGCTAACGGTTTAAAGAGAAACATTATAGCGAAAATACTGAACGGTGAAAACGCTGGCACCGTAGTTCGCCCACTGTGGAAAAGGTTTAAGTCTTAAGAAAGATTTCTTCAAGACTGCGTTGGGGATGGAGGAGGTCGTTGAAAAATCCAGAAAGGCTAAGGAGGCTTCTCTGAAACTCGGAATGACTCCGACACCCGTTAAAAACGCTGCATTGGAAAAGATGGCTGAACAAATCGAGAAGCATAGGGAAGAAATAATACGGGAGAACAGGAGAGATGTTGAAGCAGCGGAGGCAAAAGGGGCCTCATCGTCTCTGGTAGACAGGCTGTTGCTTAACGAGAAACGAGTCAGGGAGATGGCTGAAGGCCTCCGCCAGGTTGCTTCCCTACCGGACCCGGTTTGGGAAATAGTTGAAGGGTGGAGAACTAGACACGGCTTAGAAATAAGGAAGGTCCGCGTGCCGCTTGGGGTTATTGGGGTTATATATGAGGCTAGGCCCAACGTTACAGTAGACATAACCGGCTTAGCGTTAAAGGCTGGTAACGCCGTCGTCCTTAGAGGAGGCTCGGAAGCGTTAAACTCGAACAAAATACTGGTGGAAATAATGAGGGATGCTGTGAAAAACCTTGTCAACCCTGAGGCAATACAACTCATAGAGAACCCCAGCAGAGAGCTCGTTGGCTTACTCCTGAAGCAGGACACATACATAGATGTCATAATCCCGAGGGGAAGCGCCCAGTTCATCAGGTTCGTCAAGGAAAACTCTCTAGTACCAATAATCGAAACCGGGGCCGGTAACTGCCATATTTTCGTGAACTGGGACGCTGACCTAGAGATGGCCACCAGGATAATAGTGAACGCTAAGATTCAAAGACCTGCGGTATGCAATGCTGTTAGGAAAGTCCTGGTACACAGTAAGATAGCGGAGAAATATCTTCCAAAGCTAGTTGATACTCTGAGAGGCTACAACGTCGCAATCAAAGGGTGCGAGAGGAGCAGGACGATAGTCCCAACTCTGGTTGAAGCCACTGAGGAAGACTGGTACGAGGAATACATGGATCTAACGCTCGCCGTCAAAATAGTGGACAGCGTGGAGGAAGCCATACAGCACATAAACAAGTATGGTTCAAAGCATTCCGACGCAATAATAACTAGCAACCTGCAGGAGGCTGAATTATTCACGAGACTAGTGGACTCGTCAACAGTATATGTTAACGCTTCAACCAGGTTCACAGACGGAGGCCAATTCGGCTTCGGCGCTGAAGTAGGAATAAGCACGCAGAAGCTTCACGCAAGAGGGCCAATGGGCCTGAGGGAAATCACTACGACGAAATACGTGGTTTATGGTTCTGGGCAGATAAGGGAGATGTAAACGGCACTAATACGTGGCTCTTTTTACAAAATTTAGTGGTTCTCATCCTTGAGCCAGACATAGGGTTTGATTCCCATTTATACACAGATCGTATTCATCCCTTCTCTCTTTCAATTTGTTGAGCACGCGCTAAAATCCTGTATCCTTTGTCTCGAATCGCTATTCAAAATGCGGAACATCGAGCCAAACATTTCCTTTCATGGTAGCTTCATGTGCTATTAGGCCTGGAAGTGTCATATCGACTCCCTTTACAACGTCGATGGGCGGTTCTGTATCGTTATCTATAGCGTTTATGAAATCTCTAAGCAGGTAATATTCGCTTGCACCATAACCACTGACTCTTTTAGCCTCATCAGGCACATTCGGGTCTGAAATCGGAAAATTGATTTCTCTAAAAAATCAATTTTCGAGAAAAAAGGATTGAATCGCGTTTTATCGCTGAACAGGATTATTCAGCAGTTCGATAAATCGGGAACCGTGTTTTCTGACTCTGGTAGCTCCGGTACTGGATAATTACTTGGATTATTAACCAGTGTCTTCCTATGAATGTTTGTTGCTTTCGGTAACTCTTTCTCCACTACAATCCCTTCCACCACAAATATGCTGACTTTTACCACGTGTTCACAATTCCTTAATTCAGAAACAGGTAATTTAATCCTATCGACGCTGGTTTGAATCCCAGAGACTTTCTTACCCTGCTTGCAGCTTTGACAGTCTGCGGCGGGCCAGACCGGTATATAAGCAATAGTCGGGCCCAGCACTAACTTCCTTCCTCTTCAACCGTGTAATTATACCCCATCAACTTTACATCACTACCTAGGTCCTTTACCCTAAACTCGACATTGATAGTTATGTAAATCGTAGCATAGTCTCTCTCTACGGCAATCTTGAGACAGCGTCCAGCGAATTCTTCTTGAATTGCTTACACTACTTCAAGCAGCTGTGCACTTATCCCTATGCCCACCGATAAGACTGTGAAAACGACGAGCATCATTCCCCATATTTTATTATTCTTCTCATTTTTCCTTGCCTCCTTTTATCTAAAGAGCGCTAGATAATTTTTTTACATCCATAAAAGTCGTGCGCGCGCTATTTTGAATAGTAATTCGAGGTAAAGGATACAGGATTTTTCAACCTCAGATATTACGTATAGGTCCGATGTTCAGGATTAGGTGGCTGTGCTCTGATGGTCTCTAAGCTCAAGCGTGCTTCTGGACAAATAAGAGGAATATGAAACATTCCATGAATGCCCTTCTTAAAGCCGGGAGAAAAGAATATAAGGCTTTGGAATACTATCTCGGGACGGGCCAGTAGTCTAGAGGTAGGATCCCGCTCTTACGAGGCGGGGGCCCTGGTTCAAGAGTGTTATGAGTACTGAAAATCCAGGCTGGCCCATCATTTCTCAACAATAAGTTGTGAAAAGAATTTAGAATTTTAGAAGATGATAGCTATGCTTAAAGTTCGGCTTCAGATCATTAATAAAGTAATGAACGTGCGACCCGTTTTGGACTCATAACCATGTCTTCCATCCTTTCTACTTAATCGAAATCCTGAAGCTTTTTATCCTTCTAATCTAAAGACTTATAATGGGTTGAGAAGAATTCTGAAATATTGGCAAAACTCTATAAGCATATCATTACGCCTCTGAAGAATCTTGACAAACGGTTTAAGGTAGTTCTTGCAGCCATCGGCATTTATAACGGGGCAAATAGTCTTACGCTAAACTATAACCAGCTTTATACTGTCGCCTTAGGGGCAAACCCAATTGAGCTAAGCTCGCTGAATAGTGTAGGCAGCGTGATTTCTTCAGCAGTCTCGATTCCTGCAGGATGGTTAATTGATAAGTACGGCGTGAAACGGATATTAGTGGCGGGTCTGGCTCTGTGCGCAGTTGTTTCTGTGCTCTACGGTTGTGCAATAAGTTGGCTTACGCTTTTACCTGCAGTAATATTACAACAATTAGGTTTTAAACTGATAATGCCGCTTGCAGACATCATCTTTATAAGTACCAGTAGGGCTGAAAACGGGCTCGATTAATGGGGCTCTCACGCGTGGTTTGGGCAATACCTTCCCTCTTGATGCCTATAGTGGCTGCGATAATCGTGAGTTTTTACGGTGGAATAACAGTTCAGGGGATACGCCCTCTTTATTTCATACAGCTTTCAACTATGGCTGCAGCAACTGTTTTTATCGTTTTTAAGCTTGAAGAGTTACGTATCCGATCGACTGTTAGTAGATTAGAGGGGGAAACCAGCGAGACAGGTTTCTTTGAAAGCCTCAGAGATCTGTTTAGAGGCGAAAGCAGCCTTAGGAAATGGGTAGTGTTAATGGGACTGTGGCGCTTCGAAATTAGTATTTCAATGCCCTTTGTCACACTTTGGATGGTCTATGCGAAAGGTGCTGACCCTTACATTCTTGGGGCAGTAGGCACCATAGGGATAGTGATATCCGCTATCTTGCAAATCCCCATAGGAGTTATGGCAGATAAGATAGGACGTAAGAAAACATTCCTTATTACCCGACCTCTTACATACCTCGGCACGATTCTTCTGGTAATTGCTTCTAATCCTCAAATGCTTATACTGACCGGACTCTTAGGTGTTTTAGGCTTTACAGGCGGATTTAGCGATCTTAGCTTTATACCATTCATAACTATGTTTTGGGAAGCTGTTCCGATGGAGAAAAGGGGCAGGTGGTTTGGCATAACAGGCGTATTTGATATTCTTTCAGTACCGGCTTTCCTGCTCGGTGGTTTCCTTTGGCAAGAGGGTTTAGGGGAGCTGGTCCTCATCCTGCCACTCCTAATAGAGGTATTTATAATAATACCTATAATGTTAATCCTTCCAGAGACGTTGTGTTCATCTAAAGTTGATGAGGATTAAATCAAAGAACTCAAGAATTAGAGAAATAACTCCGTTAGAGATTATGGCGAGGGCCGGATTTGAACCGACTGTGCCCGTTTTTACGGCCGACACCCCGGTCTTCAGCCGGGCGCTCTCCCAGGCTGCTCCGAGCTATATTTAAATCCTTCTCGTCTGAGCTACCTCGCCTAGTTTTGTTTTATTGTTTAGGCTTCTATTTTAATTTTGCTCTTTCATGGCGTTAGTAATGCTTTTTATTGTTTTCTGTTTTTTAGGCTTGTTTAACGCGTTTTCGCCATTTTAGAGTCATAGTGTTTCCTGTCTTCTGAAAAGGAGATAAATTAATATTGGTTGTATTATTGTGGTGAATAACCCTAAACTCTAACGGTTTGTAGATTCGATTGACTAAATTTGTAAGTGAAATTTTCTTAGCAAATGCTGGGAGAAAGGCGGTATCACCTGGGGAATTTCTGCCATGCTTTTTAACGTTAGCTTATTTCATTGCCATTTTTAACTCGTCCTATCTCAACGGAAGTTGATGCAGACGCTCCTTGGTTGCACTGCTTCAGGCTCGTTTAAGTTCTTCCTCACTTTGACAGGAGCATGCTTGATGCTTCCATAAACTGCTTTCTTTTTAATGAAAACCAAATCTTCCTATACAACTATTTTATATTCATGATAAAAAAAATAAATACTAGCTATGTCCAATATCCCTAAGAGGTGGGGAGTGTGAAACTATTAGTGGGTGCTCGTTTAAAGATTATTGGGATAATAATGGTTCTTCTACTGCTTGTCTCCATACTTATTATCGCCTCCCCACGGAGCAAGGGGAACCATCACGTTAAGTACGAATGTAAAAGCTACGGAGCAAGCGGCAACAACGACACTCAGACACCTCAGTCTGAGCCGGTGATTGAGAAGCTTGAAGGCCAAGAGAAGAATAATGCGGTGTCTAGAGCACTTGGCTCCGAAAACTTCAAATTGATAGCCTCTTTTTTAGCTGGGGAAGGGCTTCAATACACACTAGAAGATGTTATAGCCTTGAAGTTCGCAAAGATGATAGATAAGAGGCCATGGGAGTATATGGTAGTGGGCATTAATTTTACTGGCGACGTAGAGGCTAGACGGGTAACAGCAGTAATAGTTCTAGAACCCTACAGAGAAGCCCGTGTATATAGATTTGATATAAAGAGGAATTTAGTAGAATTACTGGTTAAATCGGTACAGGGTCAAATAGTAGGCGGTAAGCTTACTTCATCGTGCCGCGAGATCTTGCCGACGGACAACATGTTGTCTACTCAATCCGGCTGCCCTACTTGCACTTTCGAATGTGTTGAGTGTACTAACATGAACTATTGGTGCTTGGTAACATGCTGCTTTAACAAATATTTTATTTTATGTCTCACATGGTGCATGCAGCAATGTTGCTGGGGGAACTTCCAATGGACTTGTTGTTCATGCGACCCCGCTAGTTGCTTTGTGGCGGCGTGTATGGAGTGTCCAGTATGCTATGGCTAGAAAGGTACTAAGTTACAGAAAAATAATTCAAGGAATGAAATGTTACGTGCAAAAGCCGGTACGAGAGCCGTTTATGTTTTTGTCGGCGAGAGCAGTAATGTTGTTAATCACCATGGCTGTCTTGCTCGGCTTAATTGGCTATTATTATTACGATGATGTGATGGATCTACAAAAATCGGTATTTTTCATTTCTTTTGTATCTCTTGTAACAGCCTATTCTATCGGCAGTCTTATATATCAATTTAACATTAAAGGGGCCTGCTTAAAAATCCTAACCATCATATTTCTTTTCGCTTCAAACGGATTCTTTTTTCTAGGTCTTGCATTTAGTTTCTTAACTAAACCTGTGCCTATTTTAGATTTCTTAATATTTATGCTATTCAGCATAATATGGATGGGAGTATCAATTCTTTATTCACTTAGAATTGCTTATAACCTGTTACATGCATCAAGATGCTGAGGGCGAGACGATGTCTAAGGGCAGAGTGTCAGAATTTCCGCAAAGAAACGTAAGAAACATTTTAGATATTTTAAAGTTTGGAATTCACGTGCTACTTTTAGCGCGCGAGCGCGCTTTGTTAAGAAGGGGGCTGGGTTAAAAGAGGTATAGCGAGGCGAATTACAAATGTTGAGGGAAATAGAGGGTATAAGAGAATGGATGCGGAAGCCGTTTTCATTTCAGCCTCTCTGGCCTCTGGCGCTCGCTGTAATCATACTGGTCGTTCTGATTGAAGCATCTTGCTGTTCGCGATAGCCCTTTGCATCGGCGCCTTCATTGAACGATTCGGCGTCAAGAACAGGGGTCTAACACTCCTCTCATTCTCCCTCCTGTTCGCCTCAAACGATTCTTCCTACTCGGATTAATATCCCTTCTTCTAATGAAATCGCAAGTGGAGCTCATGATATTCTTGCCGTTCGAAACCGCATCGATAGCTCTGTTGCTAGTGTATTCTCTCAAGACGGCTTACAACATCCTGAGAATGGGGAGGAAAGCTTAGGCTTAGGGTGAATCGTGAGGGTTTAGAACTAGACTATGAAAACAGTTGAAATTTTGGCGTGCTTAAGCTGGAAACTAAAAGGTTCTTTTTTTACTGGGGTTCGCCCATGCGTCCCTATTTCTTAACGGTTTCTATTCAGATTAATGAACAATGAAGCGTACATACTTTTTTAGTTAGGCGGTCCTGGTAGGAAGACATAAATCATGCCTATATTCCCCTTTTTGGAGATTTAGGTATGAAGCATGATTTCGGCGAGGACGAGTATCGCCTGGAGTTCCTGAGTGGAGGCGGGTTCACTAGAAAGAGGTGTAGTAAATGCGGCAGGTTCTTCTGGTCTCTCGACCAGTCTAGGGATAACTGCGGAGAGTCTCCCTGTTCACCCTATACTTTCATAGGCAGTAGGGTAGGCAGGGATATGGATGATTTAAGCCAGGTTAGGGATGCTTTCTTGGGCTTCTTCAGGAAGAGGGGGCACGAGGTTATTTTACCGTATCCTGTTGTGTGCAGGTGGAGAGATGATCTTTATCTTACTGACGCGAGCATAGTTGATTTCCAGCCTTATGTTACGGATGGTATTATTCCTCCCCCGGCTAACCCCTTGGTGATTTCCCAGCCCTGCATACGTCTGGTTGACGTCGACTTGGTCGGCAAGACTCTTGGGAGGCACCTCACCATTTTCGAGATGGGCGGCCATCACGCGTTCAACAGCGAGGAAAAAGAGGTCTACTGGAAGGAGAATACTGTGAGATACGGCTTCGAATTCTTCACCGGGGAAATGGGGGTTAAGGGTGAGGATCTTACTTTCGTCGAAAGCGCTTGGAGCGGGGGTGGAAACGCGGGGCCCTGCTTCGAGGTTATTTCACACGGCCTTGAGGTTGCTACTCTAGTCTTCATGAAGTATAAGGTTAACCCGGACGGTTCTCTGAGGGAGCTGCCTATTAGAACGGTTGACACAGGATACGGGATGGAGAGGATAAACTGGCTTTTAAGCGGGGCTCCAACCGGCTTTCATGCTTTCTACTGCGGTCTTCTCCACAAGGTTTCTAAACTGGTTGACATCGATGTTCCCCAGGAGTTTCTTAAAGAGTATGGGGTCAGAGTTTCCCTTTCTGAAGGCAAGTTTCTAAGCCCGGCTGAGAGGATTGGGCTCGTCAGGGACCTTGGCTTCCCGGATTCCTTCTCAGCTAAGCTTGAAGCAATGGAGAATGTTTTCAAGGCTCTGGATCATGTTAAGAGCCTAGTGTTCATTCTTTCAGAGGGTGTTGTGCCCTCTAACACCGGAGTGGGCTATTTGGCTAGGTTACTCTTAAGGAAGACAGCCAGGGTTCTGGATAGGCTTGGCGTTAATTCCCTCCTGCTCGACATGGTTTCATGGGAGGTTGACTACTGGGGTAGGGATTTCCCGGGCCTCTGTGAGCTTAAAGACAGTATTCTGAGGCTTGTCGAAATAGAGCTTAAGAAATACAGGAGGAGTATTGAAGAGGGAGTTAGACACGTGGAGTCTCTTGTTAAAGAATCCAAGTCGATAAGTGTTGAGAAGCTTGTCGAACTTTACGATTCCCACGGTGTTACGCCTGAGCAGGTTGCAGAAGTTTTTTCAAAGAAGGGTGTTGAAGTAAGGATTCCGGAGGACTTCTATGGCATGATAGCGGCCAGACATAAACAGCCTAAGGGTCTTGGAGAAGAGGGAGCGGTCACGCTGGATTTCGACGAGAAGGCTTTTCCTGAGACTGTTAAATACTTCTATAAGAATCCTGATTTGCTGGAGCTCGAGGCCAAGGTGCTAGGTGTCTTCAGTGGTAAGGTTGTTCTCGACCGGACAATCTTCTACCCGGAGGGCGGCGGCCAGCCTGCTGACAAAGGTAGGCTAATCTTCAACGGGAAGGAAGCCTTAGTGAAGGATGTTAAGAACTTGAATAACCGGATAATCCATTTTATCGATGGTCCCGCCCCTAGTGTAGGCAGCGTTGTTAAAATGGTTGTTGACTCTAAAAGTCGTTTCCAGCTTAGAAGAGCCCATACTGCTACGCACATTATAAACACTGCTGCCAGAATGATTCTTGGAAACCATGTTTGGCAAGCAGGTGCCCAGAAAGACACTGTCGAATCCAGACTTGACATTACTCATCCCCTCCCCCTAACCGGTGAAGAGGTTGAGAAGATAGAGCGTAAGGCTAATGAAATAGCCCTGTCGAACATCGATGTTAAAATACAGGTTCTACCTAGAACTGTCGCCGAGAAGGAGTATGGTTTCAGAATATACCAAGGCGGTGCTGTTCCTGGTAAAGAGCTTAGGATCGTCAAGATAGATGGTTTTGACGCTGAGGCCTGTGGAGGGCTTCACGTCAACAAGACTGGTGACGTTGGGCTGGTGAAGATAGTTAGGGTTGAGAGGATTCAGGACGGTGTTGAAAGAATAGTTTTCCGAGTGGGCTTCTCCTCCTTGGATTACGTGAGGTCGCTTGAAAACAAGATGTCTAGCTTGGAGAACATTCTAGGTGTTCCAAGGGACAAGATAGTTCAGGAGGCTGAAAGAGTCAGGAGCGAGTTGAAAAACCTGAGTAAGAAGGTTGAGAAAATACTGGAGAACCAGTTTGACACGCTGGCGGATCAACTGCTTTCCAAGGCTGTTGAAGAGTCCGGCATTAGAATCGTGCTCTACAGCTCAGAAGAGCTTGAGGTAAGCCGTCTCATAAGTCTTGGCGAGAAAATCTCTAGGAGGGAGCCGAACTCCATAACAGTGGTGATGTCACCCATCCCAACCGTGCAGTTCGCGGTTTTCGCGGGTGAAAAGGCTCTTGAGAGGGGTGTCGACTGCTCTCTGCTAGCGCGCCGCATCCTTAGCGAAATCGGGATTGGTGGAGGAGCCGGAGGCAGGAGAAACTTCGCGAAGGGAGGGTTAGCAGCCAAGGTTGACGCTAAGACTTTCGAATCAAAGGCTTTAAAAGCCATAAGCAGTGTCCTTCCAAAGGGTTAGAAGAAGGGTTTAGCACGCATGTTCCAACAAATTGTTTGAAACCTTGGTAAAACCTGCTTACGCCATCCTTTTCCTTAGTTCTTGGAATTTTCAACGACATACTCTACAATTTTAAGGGCTTCTTGGGGTTTTTTCCACTCAAGCGCGCGCCTCCAAAAGACTTTAGATACCCTAAAACGTTTAATAATAAGTTAATTCTAGGATGTGAAAACTTCAGCATAATGTTTAGTAATGTCAAACATATCGTCTTAGCCCAGCACGCTCACTTAGGGCGTCAAATTTAAGCGACTTTAGCCTTTTCGACAACCTGTGAATCAAGGGCAAAGAAAATCCAATAAGCATTAAGACCAGATACATCTGCCAAGCCTCGAAACCATATTCCTGTTCTTCCAGCTGAGGAAATTCAACGGAGGTCTTCGTAATATGCATGTTGTAAAAAAATAGTATGCCGAATTCCAGCAATATCTCATCAGTATAACAATATCCGTGGATTAGAAGACAGGTATCGCGATCATATGATAAGGCTATCTTGAAGGTTTGAACATTCATCTGGAACGGAAGATCCAGCAGTTCCTTCTCAATCCTGACCAAAACATAGTAGTAATGCCTAAACCTACCGAGAGGGGTTTCTCTGATGAGCTCGTCATCTAAAAGCAGGTAATCCCCTTCAACTTCTTTTCCGAAAAAGTTTGAGAAACAAGGAACCTTACCGCTGGTGGCGGAGAATTCTCTCCACAGTGGAAAGAGCCCAACTTTCCTTCCTTCTTTATAAGCCATTAGAGTTTTCAAATCAACATCATATATGCATGATGTTTGAAGTAGCTTGAACTCGATCCACTCCGCCTTTTCCCAGGGGGCTAAGCCTAGCTTAGCCGGTATCCATGCAGTGAGATTGAGAGTGACATTGAATCGTGCAAAAGAATAGTTCATGTGTAGAAGCTCAAATCTATAAGTACCATTGCATCGGAGAGCGGGATAATAATCCCGCAGGTATGAGAGAGACGAGTTTGAAATTACCACAAGCCCGACGGGCCTTGAGTCAAGAAAATACTCGACGTAGAATCCGGGCTTAAGCCATGCGGGTTCCGGTCGAGAGAAACAAACGATAATGGACAGCAACATAGAAAAAAGTGGGAAAAAAGTAAAGACTCGCTTAGTAATCAGTACGGGCATTTGCCTCTAGACATAACCAACCTGAGCATATGCCGCTACGAGTAAAATATCATATGGATATGAATAAGCCCAGACTTCTGTCAGCGTAAAACCCCCGGATGGACTGTTTCCTCCGTCACCTGGATAAACCCATATTTCTACGTAGCAAGGAATACCAGCACCGCCCCAGCCTCTGTGGCGGAAGTCAAAATACCAGTTGATACCAGGCACGTACCAAGCCTCGACATAAGCATATGCACATGAGGCATAGGGTCCTGTACGGTAATCATCATCCCAAACTTTTTGAGCAATAACAGAAATGCTTGATGAAAATATGACTACTAACGTCAGAAGAAGGAGCATCCTTCTCATCTTATTTCATCCACCTTTTTTTCTATTTTATCTCTCCATTTAAATGTTGTTTAACATTAGTTAAATATGTGATTAGGTGCTGATGAGTAAAATATAAGTAGGCAAAGTTGTCTTTGTGCATGCCGATGAAAGCTGTTGAGGCAATAAATGTTTCCAAGAGGTTTGGTGACACTCTTGCCCTTGATAATGTGCACACGACTTTCGAAAACGGTGTCTACGGGTTGGTGGGGCCAAACGGCTCCGGAAAAACAACCCTCATTAGAATAATGCTCGGTCTTCAAAAGCCATCGTCTGGAAAAATCCTAGTGTTAGGCAAAAACCCCCTCTTAGAACACGACAAGATATGCTCTATGATTGGCTACCTGAGGGAAAAATGCACTTTTCCAAAATGGGTTTCGGGAGTAGAATACTTGAGGCATGTGGCTAAGTTAAAAGGTGTGGGTTTCAACCCCGATATTCTAAGTCACCCGATTGTAAAAGGCGATTTCCTTCGAAGAAAGATAGGAACATATTCCGCAGGCATGGTTCAGAGACTGGGCCTCGTTCAAGTACTGGTTGGCGACCCCGTCCTTATAATTCTTGATGAGCCTTCGACGAACCTTGACCCTCTTGGCAGAATTGAAATGATTCAGCTCATTCAAGAACTTAAGCGGCGCGATGATAGGACTATCATAATTTCAACACACATCTTAGAAGAGCTTCAACAAGTATGCGATTTCATAATCGTAATATATAAGGGGAGGATCATTGTTCAAGACTCTTTGGAAGGATTCGTCGCAAACTTTTCGCCTGATGGCACGTTAGTAGGTGCCTACGCAAAAGTCATGGGGGATGTCTCGGCTTGAACCGCGAAAACGTCTATTGGGAGCTGAAGAAACTTATGGTGTTTCCAATACCCGAAATAATGATCATCAGCATGGTATTCAACGGAACAATAGAATTGCCAAACCTACTAGTGTTTTCGAACCCCACAATCCATTCTTTCCTCCAAATGTTTGTACAATATATTTTGAATTCAGTGCTTGGAACATTCATGATACAGGGGGCGGTAACCGGGGTTCTTGCCACAATCCTATTCGTGTATGAACGGGAAGCTGGAATCTTGGATATGGAACTAGCGTATTCTCGTGGTAGAAAAGAACTATTCGCCGGAAAGCTTTTAGCCTTATTTTTGGCGAGCATTATATATGTTTCCGCTGTGACGCTGATACTCGTTGTCGAGAATCTGAGGGGTATGTGGCTGGCTGATTCTCTCATTTCCATTATATTCCAATTTCTTCCCGTATTGGTTCAAACATTTTTCATCATATCTGTAAGCGTCTTAATATCCACAGTTTCTGAAAGAAGCATCATATCTATATTATCGACTGTGCTGGTTTTCTACTCTTTAAACACGATGTCCTTCCACTATAATCCTGAAGAAATATTCTTCCTATCCTTTATTCCTCCTAGTTCTACAAGAAGCTTTCTAATCGTCCCTCACTTGAGCACTGACGCCTTAGCCACTACCTTAGCTATTTCCATCGGGCTTCTACTGGTCGCGTATATCTGCTTCACCCGCTTTTATGAGGTGAGATGAATTGAATCCCGCGTCAAGACTAGGCTTCTTTCTAATCCTAGTATCTGTAACCTACATCTTTGCACGCCAACCCTTCTTTGACAGAGCTATGGGCTGGAGGTTCTTAGAGCCGGCGGGTAACGTTACCTCGAGAGAAATCTTCTTCTTCACACGCTCGTCGAGCATCATCCTGTCCGTCGATATCCCCAGAGATGTTGATTCAACCCTTATATTTTTAAGGCCGGAAGAAGTCGGGGCTTACCTGCAGAACCAGCCCCTGACCGGAGTGGGGGCAAGTAGGCATGAGGGGTCTTTCATAGTGACTCTTCAGACAGCGCAAAGGGGTATTCACGCCCTCGTTTTAAACTTCAGTCCTCCCAGCCCATCTCTGAGTCTCCGAACATCTTCGCAAGGGATTTCAGAATCGGAGTATACGGATCAAATCATTGTCTTCACCGCTGGAGTTCTATTATTATTGCCATCATTTTTTCTAAAAAGAAGGAGCAGGGTGAAGCACATGCTAACTTAAAGGCTAAGCACACTTTACCGTAGTATCACGATTAATTGAAACAGAGTCGATGGTTGTCATAACCAAGAATCCTGCGAACTAAGGGCTGACAGAAAGAGCCTGAGCTGTCTTCCAAAAAGCCTATCGTTACATCTTAGCGCGCGCTAAGAGACTACCATGGTAGGAAAATCATACTCTGCTTTTACCCTAAAGACGGCACCCCTGATGCACTCAGGAAGCAAGGGGGTTCAGGGATTGAATGAAAAACGAGAGGAAGGGTCTAAATCAAGACCAGCCTGGGGCGACGGAATAGTGCGTGCTGTTGTTTCAAGGTTAACCTCGACTAGAACCTCTCTATTACCATAAATTATTTAAACAAGGCAGTGCGATAAATGAAAACAGCCGCATGAGTTGCAGAAAGCCGTTACGGTATGAAAGCCGTTACGTTCATACCCGGCTTATCAGTCAAGCTTTTTGCAAGTTGCCCGGGGTCCACCTTAAGCTTAACCAATTTAGTGGCCAGCCCCTTACATTCCTTCAGCATCTGTTTCCCAGTAACTTAAGTTAATCTTATAAAATTTTCGTCAGTACAACCCTTGCGTTCACCCAACATTTTAAAAAATATGTTTAAAGAAATGCCAAGCTTAGAGCCATAAAAGGCAACCATATGTCCGCACGCAAACAAGTAAGCCTCTAGCTTATGTTTAGTTTGGTCTTAGTCCAAATCTTCTTTCAAGCCATTCGAACCTCCCCTTAAACCCGTAGAATTTCTTAACGTCTCCTATTTCTAGCAGGGTTACTTCATCCTTGATCTCGTGAAGCTCTCCGAGGAATTTCAACCGTGCTTCCTTAAGCTGATCCTCCGTCGAAACCAAGAATATTTTCGACTCCCAGAGGTTGTGAGCATGCTTAAGCCTGAGGAGGTCTGCCTCCAGGCTTCCCCTCATATGGACTTCGAAAACGTATTTCGGGCCGATTCTCGGAGGCCGGGTAACCCTGTGAGGACAGCCCTAGCATCGCAAACAGTGCATACCGGAAAGCCTTATCTCAAGCCCACGCGTTTCCCATCTATGGATGGGCGTGGCTGGAGACGCCTGCTTTCAACACTCTTCATCCTTTTCCTCCAGCCGGTTTAAGTAGCATACTCAACAGGCCCCTGATGGGAAAGATTTAGTCTTTAAGACGAAGGACGGTCGCTTCATAGTCATAGAGGTCAAGTCAACCACGAAGTATGGTAGCATAGGCAATGCTATTAGGAATGGCTTGGAGCAATTAAAAAAATACAAAGAGTATATTGAAGAACATGGTCTTGACTTAAGTAAAAAGGGCTATGGTATTAAGAGGGGGGAGAATATTAAAGCTTACATAGTAGCCTATGTTTACTTAGAGAAAAAGAAAGCGGAAGTAGGATATGAACCCCTATCTGAGGGTTAAAAGATCTTGAACCTCCAGCCCCTCTCCCTCTCCAACTTTCTCAACCTGAAACCAGGGATATTAATGTTTTTACAAAATAATCTGGACAGATCAAATTAAGGAGATTCTTAATTCCTTCAAGAGAATGGTATGTAAGCTTTTATATCTTATTGGAGGAAGAGAAATAGTGCTAGAAGTTGGAGGAGATGAATGAAGAAAACTTCCTAAAGAAACTAGTTGCTCACATGAATGAACGGTATGGTCAGATACTAGGAAAGTTGGAGGAATACGGGATCATCTGTTTTCCCTACAAATCAGAAAGATATGTGAAGGGGAAATCAGAAGTTTGTATTGATGGGAAAGAGAGGAAGATAAAATAGGCTGTTAAAATATTTTATGAGCGCTACCTTCCACAAATCTTAGAGTTTTATAATTGCACCGTAATTGTTCAGACGAATAAAGTATATGATGTGCATAAAGAGCTTATGTTCTTTTATCGGATGGATTATCTGAAGGCAGAAGTCCTAGCAAAGAAGCTTGTGGAAGAGGATCGAGAAAAATGGAGACATGAATATCCCATAATTGTAGCACATCTGGCCTATGGAGAGTATGTGGCTAAACTAGTTAGCAAGAAAACAGGCATTAAGGTAAATTATCTTCTCCCCGGATATTTCTACGTGCTGTTCGATTCCACTGGGCTACAATGAAAAAATGAAAGCCATTATTGAAGCATTGGATGCGATGGATATGGCGGTAAAGGAATTTTGGAACAACAAGAAAAGAAAGGAATTTCTCAGAAAGGAGGGATACAGAGAGCTTGAAAAGACCCTAAGGAAGAGAAAACATGCTCCAAAAAAGCGTATTCATTAGTAACCACGGCAAGTTGTTAAGATTCTTATCTGAGGTTCCTCCCTAAATCTTTAAGTATCTTTCCAAGGCTTGGAAAACAAAACCTTGGAGAAGCCAGAGTACTCTTTCTCAGAGATCGAGAAGAAGTGGCAGAGAAAGTATGAGGAGGAGAAGGCTTTCGAGGCTGAGCCAGACCCGTCTAAGCCAAAGTTCTTCGTAACCTTTCCTTTCCCCTATATGAGTGGGCCCGTCCACCTCGGCACGGCATACACTTTAACTCGTCTAGACGTTGTGGCAAGGTTTAAGCGTAAGAGAGGTTTCAACGTTCTTTTCCCGTTCGCGTTCCACTGGACCGGTACGACTATAACCGGAATCTCTGACAGGATAAGCCGGGGCGACGCGAGAACTATTGAAATACTTGAGAAGATGGACGGTGTCCCAAGAGAAGAGATTGAACGTTTCAAAGACCCGCTCTACCTAGCTAAGTATTACACTGAGAGGAATCGTGCTGCTCTTAAGGATTATGGTCTGGCTGTAGATTGGCGTAGAGAGTTCCATACTTCCAGTTTAAACCTTGGCTTCAGCACTTTTGTTCAATGGCAATACTTGAAGCTGAAGGAGAAGGGTTACATTACGAAGGGGGTGCACCCCGTCGTATGGTGTCCGAGGGACAAGAGTTCCACGGGGGATCATGACAGGCTTAGCGGAGAGGGTGTTTTCCCAGAGAAGTTCTATCTCGTCAAATTCCGTCTTGGAGACTCTCATCTTGTTGCCGCAACCTTCCGTCCGGAGACGATTTTCGGAGCCACAAACGTTTGGGTCAACCCGGATGCTGCTTATGCGGAGGCGACTGTCGACGGTGAAAAATGGATTGTTAGCGTTGAGACGCTGGATAAGCTTGCCGACCAGATGAGAACTATTAATAAGATGCGTGAATTAAAGGGCAGGGACCTTATAGGCAAGGCTGTTGAGACTGTTTTCACAGGTGCTAGAGTCCTGGTATTGCCGGCTTCATTCGTAGACCCTTCTCTTGGAACAGGCGTGGTCTACAGTGTTCCAGCGCACGCTCCGTATGATTACATGGCTCTTGAGGACTTGAAGAGAAACGAGGCTGTTCTCAGGGAGTACAGTCTCGACCCGGCTGAAATCCGTTCTATAAAACCAATATCCATGATAACAACCGAGAAGTATGGTTCAAATCCCTCTGAGAAACTTGTTACAGAACTCAAGATAAAAAACCAATTTGACCCTAAGCTGGAAGAGGCTACAAGCCTAGTATATAGGGAGGAGTTTCACAAGGGTGTGACGCTTAGCAACTGCGGCAGGTTTTCAGGTTTACCTGTCCAGAAGGCTAAAGAGCTTGTTATCGAGGAGATGAGGAAAACCGGTGTAGGGGACGAGTTTCTAGAATTGCCGTCGCCGGTGGTTTGCAGATGCGGGACGAGGTGCCACGTTAAAATCCTGGGTGACCAGTATCTCTTAAGATACTCTTGGCCTGAATGGAAGGCTAAAGCTCTGAAAGCATTGGTAAGAATGAGCATATACCCCAAGGAGGTTAGGGAGAACTTTACTTATTTCGTAAACTGGTATGATGACTGGGCTTTCACAAGGACCTCTGGGCTCGGAACCCCGGTTCCATGGCTTCCTAGCCATATTGTTGAAACGCTGAGCGACTCCACCGTGTACATGGCGTACTACATCGTTTCAAAATACGTTAACAACAGGATGTTGAAGCCTGAAAACCTTACTGAAGAGTTCTACGACTATGTGTTACTCGGAATGGGCGTGCCGGAGGAGGTTGAAAGTAAGACAGGCGTATCCGCGGGCTTCTTAAAGAGGCTTAGGTATGAGTTTGACTACTGGTATCCGGTTGACCTTAGGAACTCAGGCAAGGATCTTGTCGCAAATCATTTAACATTCTACATCTTCCACCATGTCGCCATCTTTCCTGAGGAGAAATGGCCTAGACAAATATCGGTGAACGGCTTTCTAAGGATAGAGGGACAACCCATGCATAAGTCTAAGGGAGTCTTCATCTCTCTAAGGGATGCTGTTGAAAAATACGGTTCGGATGCGACGAGAATAACCTTGCTTCTCTCGGCAGAGGGCTTGGAGGATCCTAACTGGGAGAGTGAGAAGGCTAGGAAAAACATTGAGCTGTTAAGAAGCATCTACGGGTTTGTTCACTCACTTTTAGAAGAAAAAGGATCGGCTTGCAACGGGCACATGGAGGATTGGTTAAGGAACGCGGTCAGGAAACGTGTTAAAAACGTTACAGAAGCCCTTGAAAACATGCAGATAAGAGAGGCCGCGAGTGAAGCCCTTTATGGTTTAAGAAACGACTTAAGATGGTACTTGAGAAGGGTTAAGGAACCTGATTCCACGGCTTTAAGGGAGGCAGTTGAAACATGGCTTAACTTGCTCTACCCTTTCTCACCGCATCTCGCCGAAGAGTTGTGGAGCAAGCTGGGTAAGAAGAATCTGCTTGCCAACCACGCGTGGCCCGTGTCTGTTGAAGCCGACGAGAAGCCTATGCTTATAGAGAAATACTTAGAGCAGCTCGTGGAGGACACTTATCAAATACTGAAGGCTGTGAAAAAGACTTCACCGACCAAGCTGAGGCTCATAACAGCCGCGCAATGGAAGAATACCGCGTTTAGAGAAATAGTTGAGATCGCTGAGACGAATCCTGAAAAAATAAGGGGAATCTTGGCACGGCACGCAACCGGCGTCAGCAAGGAGGAACTCGGAAGATTCATGGGGCAGGTGATGAAGAACATTCAGACGGTGACGGAAGAACACAGGAAGATTCTAAAATACGTGCTAGAGAAAGGCGAGCAGAACATAATTAAGGAGGTGCAATCCTTCTTCGAGAAGGAGTTCAGGTGCAGCGTCGAAACATTCAGCGAGGACGTGGCTCAAAGGGAAGAGGTGAGGATGCTTCTTGCAAAGAAGCCTCCAATCCTACCGGGAAGACCAGCAATAATAATGGACTAAAAACAAAACCGTTAACATTTTTAACCCACCCCTTAAACAAAAACAATCGGGCCCGTCGCCTAACCTGGATATGGCGGCAGACTGAAAGGCCGAGCCCTCTATCATAGTGGGACGAATGTGGGAGAGCTGTAATGATCTGGGTTCAAATCCCAGCGGGCCCGTTTCAACCCCTGGAGTTTCAAGAGCAGGCTATATTGTGGTTCCCCGGTTTTTATGCTTCCCCCATTCCTTTAGCGTTTAAAGGGAGTTTCTAATGTTGACAGTGAAGCTTTTTACATGAAAATGCTAAATACTTAGGCTGCGGGCATATGTCGGTCATGAGCAGGTCGCGGATGGAGCAGGTTAAAAAGAAGATAAACGTGATTCACCTGCTTAAAGTGGTCAAAGACAGGTATACTTATAACGAGCTTTCGCAGCTCACCGGCCTGCCTATCACGGTTCTAGCAAGGTATGTTAACGGGAATGTGCTGCCCTCGGATGAGAGGGCTGATGAGCTTTACCGTACTCTCACAGAGAAAATTCCGCTTGAGGAAATTATTTCAAGCAGGCTTGTTCTAGACGAATCCGGCTACTTCGACTCTTCACGAGTAATATGGGATGTGAACCTTCTGAGGCTTATCAGCCATAAGGCTGTGATTCCTTTCATGGGGAGAAAGATAGACAAGGTTATGACTACTGCCGTGGACGGCATTCCCTTAGCGTCGTTCGTGGCTGAGGAGCTTGACGCTGACCTTGTGATAGCTAAAAGGTATAAGGAGGTTGGGGTGAAGGATTTCCTTGAAGCCACCTACGTCATAGGCAGCTCTGCTGTAGTAAGCTCTCTATATATTCCAAAAAGCGCTTTGAAGAAGGATGACAACGTCCTGATAGTGGATGATGCTATAAGAACGGGTGAGACAGATGTTGCTTTAATAAGGCTTATCGAGAAGGCTAAGGCTAATATAGTGGGCATTTTCATCCTTATTGCAACCGGTAAAGATTGGAGGGAAAAGCTTCAGAAGAGGACGAACGCGCCAATATACGTTTTCACAGAGATAAATCCGAGGCCTTTGGAAGTGGAGCAGAGGAAGTAGGAGGTTGATCCAGTCGAACCCGCAGACAACCCTCGAGGCTAAGGTTCTAACTCTTAAGAATAGGAGGATTGAGGAAGCGTTATCCGGTTTCGAAGCGCTTTCCAGCAGGCCCAAGCCACCGGAATACCCGCTCGTCATCCTGCATAGCAATAAGGGTAAAGTTGTAAGCCTAGGATGTTTCCAGGTTGCTGACGAAGATTTTCTAACAGGCTTCATACGTAAAAGAGGTTTGAAGTACTTCTTCAGGCTTCACGGAGGAGACGTGATGCTCCATGATGAAAACCAGGTTGGGGTCGCGTTGATAGTGCCCATGGAAGAGAAGTACAGAGAGACCTACGTTTCCCTGATAAGCTTTATCTTGAAGAGAAACGGTGTGTCGAACATTCATATTACAAATGAATACATACTGTGTTTCAATAAGGTTCTAGGAGAAGTAATACATGTGGAGAAGAACGGGTTTTCAAGCTGGTTCGCATTCATCTATTTGAAGAGAAATTATGAGGAAATGGCTGGCTTAAAATTCCCTAAAGAACGGCTGATTAAAGAAAGAGTTGGCAAGCTTAAGGAGAACTATATAGGGTTAGATCAGGTTTTAGAGAAACAGGTTTCTGCAGATGCGTTTTTAGAATCAGTTAAGACAGTTTTGATGGATGATCTAGGCTTTAAAATAAAAGATTTTAAGCTGGGGCTTAGGGAAAAGAAGTTTTTCTGGAAGTATAGAGACATGCTTAAGAACAACCGTGTTTCTGAGAGTGTTCAACTGAAGCATTCCGCGTTGTTGAGGGAGAAGGGTGCCCTTCTTTTTTCTAAAAGATTGATGAATGGTTTTCTAAGGATGAGGCTTAAAATTAAAGATAGGACTCTAGAGAAGATCAGCATATCCGGGAGCTTTATGTTCGAACCTTCTGAGAAACTTAGAGATTTCGAGAAAATGCTGGAGGGTAAAGAGCTTGACGAAACCGTTTTAACCGAGAAGGTTACGGAATTCTTTATTAACGAGAAGGTCAAGGCTTCCTTCACAGCGTTCGAAATAGTTGAACTACTTTATGGAGCAGCCGGTGGACTTAATGAGCATGGAGACAAGTAAAGAACCCGAATTTCCAATCGTGGCTAAGAAAAGCCGCGACGAAGTGCATGTTACTGACAGGGAGGCTGCAGGGTGGCTTGATTCTAAAGGCTATGGTTTCAAGTTTAGGGAAGATTTTTTAGTGCTCCGTCCCTTTGAAGCCCTCTACCTTATGAGCCAGAATAAGCTCGTATTGTACCATGGGTCTAAACAGGTGATGTTTAACCAGTACCTTAAGATTCTGGAAAAGACCGATAGTAAGATATGGTTGAGATACTTAATATACAAGGATCTGAGGGACAAAGGATATGTTGTTAAAGACGGCTACGGCTTCGACATAGATTTCAAGGTTTATGAGGCCGGCGACTATGGTTCGAAGCCTGCGAAATACCTTGTATACGGGGTTGCTGAAGGAACACCCCTCCCCGTCACGAAGCTCTACAATATTCTAAGACACTCCTACTCTCTTAGGAAGACACTGATAATCGCGACCGTTGACAGGAGAAGCGAAATAGTTTATTACATGCTCTCCTCCCTCCTTCTTGGGAAAGAGACTAGAAGAGAACAATGAGGGGAGAAAATCTTACTCTTAGAGGAATGCGAAACCTGCTGCCGGATGAAAAGGCGAAGTTGAACAAGATTGAGAGCGAGATAAGAAGGCTTTTCAAAATATACGGGTTCCAAGAGGTTGAAACACCCACAATAGAACCCTTGGAGCTCTTCGAGCTGAAATCCGGAGAGGAGATTAGACACAGAATGTACAGGTTCACGGATCTCGGGGGCAGGGAGGTCGTTTTAAGGCCTGAGGCAACAGCATCCATAGTGAAGCTTGTGGTACAGGAGTTGCGTAGCACCCCGCTTCCGATAAAAATAGGCTACGTGTTGAACGCGTTCAGATATGATGAACCACAATACGGTAGATACAGGGAGTTTAAGCAGGGAGGTTTCGAAATATTTGGGGCTAAGAACCCACTGGCGGATGCAGAGATTCTTGAAATCTCTTCAAGGCTGATGGAAGGCCTCGGGATAAAGGATTACTACATAAAGATAGGGCATGAAGGCGTTTTAAGAGCAGCATTAACCCATTTTAGCATCGAGGAGGGCGTTCAGGACAGGGTTCTAGGCTTAATAGACAAGGAAAGGCTTACCGAGGCCTTTGAAATACTTGGCTCTCTCCAGAAAGGCAGGGAGGCCATCAACATTATTAGGAGTCTCTGGGAGATTAAAAGCAGGAATCCGGATGAAGCTTTTAGAAGAGCAAGCGAGGTTTTGAAAGAGGTTCCTGAAGCGGTTGACCAGTTGGAGAATCTGAGGGAGATAATAGAGCTTGCTAAAGCCAGCAAGGTAGGCGAGTTTCTTGTCGACATGGGTTTCGCGAGAGGCCTCGACTATTACACCGGAATGATCTTTGAGGTTTACGTGAAAAACCTTAAGATCGCTGTCAACGGCGGTGGAAGATACGATAAGCTGGCAGGACTCTTAGGGTGGGATGTTCCAGCTGTTGGCTGCGCACCCGGGATAGATCGATTAAGCCTCGCAATAGATAAGACTGTTCCCCGAGACGACTTGGTATGCATGGTTGTAAGCATGGTTAAGGAGGGCGATATTTTTGCAGCGAAGCTTGCAGGCACGCTGAGGATGAGGAGGGTTCCCACACTGGTTGACTACACTAGAAGAGATGTTGGCAAGGCTCTCTCCTATGCTTCGAAGAGAAACGTAAAATACGTTGCGTTAATCGGTGGCAGGGAAGTTGAGACTAACACTGTTGCTTTGAAAAACATGGAGACAGGGAGCCAGGAGGATCTTGGAATCGAGCAGGTTGTTGAAAAACTATCATCTTACAGTCTTCAGAGGACTTAATCATCACTCTCCGGAGAGAAGATGCACGTTTCCTATTCTAACTTTCTCCAAATGTTTTCTAGCCGCCTCGTAACATTCGCGCGCCTGCCTCCGGCTGGTCGTAGGAAGGTCATCCATGATATACTGAGGGTAAAAAGCTAGAAGCGTGTAGGGTATCCTAGGGTTAACCTCCGCTATGAATCTGGCGATATCCTCAACCTCAACCGCGTCAACATATCCTGGAATAAGGAGTGTGCTGGCAGTTAAAACAGGCACCTCAGGACGCTGCTTGAAAAAGCTCTCACCTATTTCCCTGAAATTAGCAAACGCAGCCCTGTTTGAAACCCCACACAGTACTCTGCTAAGGGTTTCATCCCACACTTTAAGATCGAACTTCACAACGCCGCCGCTCTTAAGAGAAAGCTCAGCCACCTTCAAGGCGAAAGCCTTGGACATGTTTCCATTAGTCTCCCAGCATATTCTAAGTATACGTTTCTCTTCCTCAGACCTTTGAAGGGTAATCCGGCTGGTTTCAAGGGCATGCATCATCTGCGTGGAAGGGTCTCCCCCAAAAAAGCAGACGCATGAAACACTCCGGTCAACCTTAGAAGCGAGCTCCTCAGAGCTTACAAGGGGCCTCAGGCTTTGAGACATCTGCCTGAAATGCCAGTTCTGGCAGAAAAGACAGTCAAAACTACAGCTCCCATAGAACACGGCGAGATTCGAAAATCCCTCCTCGACACCCGGCTTGTAGGCATACTTAGGGTAGCCTGCGCCTGTGCAGCCTGGGCAGAACCACCATGCGACACAGTTAGTTGGAAGAGGATCATAATACCATTCTAATAGTCCTCTCTCCTGCGTTCCGCCGAGCCTAGTTAAACGGCCGTTGGAATTCAAAACTAGCCCGCAGAACCCTTTCTTCCCCGGCTTGATTCTGCAATCGTTAGCGCAGACGCCGCAGGCTAAACCATCAGGGTCCTTAGGGGGGGTCGGCGGAAGCCCGAAGACCCTTCTTGTAGCGTTGTGAACACGCTTAGCTATCTCGACAGCCTCCTCCGGTGTTCTTCTTATGCATTTTAGACAAACACCTAGCTGGCCGGCTATTAAAGGGGACTCGTCTCCACAAATCAAACACCTTCCCAACTGCTTCCCTCTAAACATTCTCTGAAGGAGTATTTATTTTAAACTTAGGGACCCCGAACCGCTGACTCATCCTTCAGCCTCTTCAGTCATCCTAGTTATTACTGCAAATCCCTTAACCCCTTGGAAACTAGTCCCTAGGACAATGCTTGTGGGGACCGATCCCATGTTCGGAATTATGGCTGAAACCTCCTCGCCTCTCTCCCTAACTTCCTCTAGAAATTTGCCAAACATAGGCAAGTCGTCTTCAAATGATCCTATGGGATAGTAGTAGATCCTCCAATGTTTTCCAGAATGTTTAACGAAAATATCAATACCCGTTTTCCCAGCATCCTTCTTAATCCTCGCTCTTTCCACTATTAAGTATAGAACCGCATCCTCCCAAGACACGCTTACGCCCAAGCCTCGAGCATGCTTCTCAAGATATTTGCGAGCATTCTCAACCTCTTTTTCAGCTTTTTCATCTCCTAGTTCCTGCCTTAACTGCTCGTAAGCAGCTTCAGCATCCTCCTTCTTCATGTATTTCTCATTTGTCAATTTCTAATATTTGGTTTAAAGGTTTTATGCTCAGAAGAGTAGTAATATTATGAAAGCGTTTTGTACACTTTCTCTCTTTGCCTAAAGTAATAAATACTGATGAGAGACCAGAATCATAATGGGGAACTTCATTCCTCCGTGTGGTGCTTACTGCAAAGCTTGTAAGAGCCGTGGAAAAGAGTGCGTTGGCTGCGTAGAGACAAATGGGAAACCCTTCTTCCTGAGGGGGATGAGGCTGGATGTCTGCCCAGTTTGGCGATGCGTAGAAAAACATGGGTTGAGCACTGCGGTAACTGGAGGATTTCCTTATAGCGGATTTAGAAACTGGCATGAGCCGGCTAGGGTATAGTCACCCCCCTGAGGGCGGGGCTTCTGACCTTAAGGAAAAGAATAGGAGACTAAGCATGGGTCAAATGGGTTAAGGAGATAGAGTTTGAGGGCTGATCTCAAAATAATGTTTTTCGAAATCAACTATCCTGCCATTCTTAACCTTAACCCCTTCTCTAGCCAGCATTCTGGCTTTCTTCCCTACTCCTTTCATGCCTCCGTAGCCACCAAGTCTTCCATCACTGTACACGACTCTGTGACACGGTACAGTCGGCGCATAGGGGTTGCTTCTCATTAAAGCTCCAATAGCCCTTGCGGAATCAGGATGCCCAACAGCCCTAGCCAACGCCCCGTATGTGATAACCCTCCCCTTTGGAACCTTCTTAAGCAGCTCGTAAACAAGTCCTCGGTCAACAACCTTCCTTTTCACAAGCCTGTTAGGGTATACGGGAATTTAACCCTTTAGACAAGCCACTAGATGAATATTGGAATAAGCTTAACAGTAGTGCTCGACTCGGTACTGGAACAAACTTATAAACCTGTTATGTTTGCATATGGCTTGAATGAAGAAACTTGAGGAAGCGGTTTTGAGAGCTGTAGACGAGTATAACATGTATAGGAGCCCGGAGGCCAAGGCCAGGCTTACCATCGATTTCGAAGGGACTTTCTGCAAGACCTGTGGAGTCTACGATTATCTTGAAGACTTCATATATGGGCTTCAGAGGTTCATCGACGTGAGCATTGAGATTTTAAACTTTAAGGAGTATAAGCCGGGGAAGATTAGAGTTCGGGTTAAAAAGAACGGGTTAGCATAGAAAAATTTCTGAGGAAAGGGCTCCCGAACATTCGAAAACTTTAACTGTTTTTCCTTGGATTACCGATACATGTTAACGGTTCGCAGGAAGATAGATCTCCTGAGGTTTGAGCTTATTCAGGCGGCAGAAGAAGGAAAGGACGTAGAAAAATACAGGGAGAAGGTAGCCTTGCTCGACGAGTTGAAGGCTGGTCACAGGGAGCTGGATGACCTTTACGGGGAGATATTGTCCTCGCCCACTCTGGCCGGTTGGCCGTATGCTGAGCCAGACTGCCTTGAGGAAATAAGGAGGTGTGCGAACCCGCCTAAGGATGAGGAGGCGTGGATAAGTAGGCATGAGCTCCGAGACAGGATGCGGGGAGCATGGTTTGGAAGAATTGCGGGAAACATGCTTGGAAAGCCTGTGGAAGGCTGGCCTAAGAATAGGGTAGAAGAGTACCTTAAGAAGGCGGGATGTTATCCGCTTGACTACTATATCCCTGAGCTTGTACCTCGTGCTGAGAGGGATCCTCAAAAATATTACGAGGTGGGTGTGTTTCGTGACAACTTGAGCAAGGCTCTGAGGGACGACGACTTGGACTACACCATTCTGGGCCTGCTCCTTCTGGAAAGGAAAGGCTTCAGCTTCACAACAGAAGATATTGCTGAAGAATGGTTGAACAGATTGCCTTTTAATCTTACCTACACTGCTGAGAGGGAGGCTTACAGGAACCTCACTCTTGGCCTTAAGCCTCCTGAGACAGCAACCTTCTGGAATCCTTTCAGAGAATGGATAGGGGCTCAAATAAGAGCTGACCCATGGGGCTATGCAAACCCGAAAAGACCATTGTCTGCAGCGGAAATGGCTTACAAGGATGCTAGGCTCTCTCACGTTAAGAACGGGATCTACGGAGAGATGCTAATGGCGGCTATGGTTGCATCAGCCTTCGCCGAATCAGACCCGCTGGAAGTCGTGAAGAAGGGGCTCTCGTGCATACCTCGGGGAAGCAGGTTGGCTGAGGCAGTCAGACACTGCGTCGACCTTTGGAGGAAGCATGGAGACTTTGACAAAGCCTACGAGGAGGCTATGTTGAAATATGGGCATTATCACCCAGTTCACACGATAAACAATTCAGTTATAGTTGTCCTGTCCCTTCTCTATGGCGAGAGAGACTTCGGGAAATCTGTCTGTTTAAGCGTGTCTAGCGGTCTCGACACAGACTGCAATGGTGCGTCAGTAGGATCCATAGTTGGAGCCATGGTTGGCTTTAAAGGAATACCTGAGAAATGGTATTCTCCATTGAACAATACTTTGGAAACAGCATTATCAAGTCTGAAAGAGCTTAAAATATCTGAATTAGCTGATAGGATGGTGGAAGTCGTGGCTAAGAACTGGGTTTAACCCTTTATCCAGAAGAAGGTTATGCAGGTTTAGAGGGTGACTGATATTAGAAGCCAGATATTTAGGTAGATGCTTGCACCTAAAGACGAGAGTAAAATAACTGAAGAAATAGTCTCCTTGTAGAAATCATAGCGGTCACTGAGGGTTATCATTGAGACTGCTAATGGAACAGAATGCATTATGATTAAAATAGTCCTGTCTAAAGATGGCAGGCCAATTAGCAGGGAGGTGAAGAGGCTGATTGTGGGCAATACTAGCATTCTTAAAAGGCTTAAACCAAATGATTCCACTAGCCCCCTGTAACTCCTGCCGTAGAATAGGACGCCCAGCAGGAAGATCGCTACCGTTGCGGTTGTGTTTCCCAGCATGTGAAGCATAGTTGACAAGGGGTATGGGATATCTATGTTCATAAGGGATATTAAGAGACCTATTAATATGGAGAGGATCAGAGGGTTTTTAGAAAGCCTCTTTCCAACGATTCTCAGGCTTTTTCTCAAACTAGGATCTTCAAGCCGATAGAACTCTAGGAGCCCTATTGAGATTGAAACACTTATAATGGATATTGACGCTGCAGCAAGCGTAGCCAAGTTCTCAGCAAAACTGGGAAAAGCAAACATGAGGAATGGGATGCCATAGAACGCGGTGCTTCCGAAAACCGTTGTTAGCACCAGTAGGTAGAAAGTTTTTCTTGAGAATCTTAACACAAGGTAGAGCAAAGTATATGCTGTCATGACTATAAATATCGGTATTACTCCTGCTAGCATGAATTCAACGTGCTCCCAAGTAAATGTAGTTTCAGCTAAATCTACTATGAATAGCGATGGAAGTGCAAAATAGTAAATATACGCGTTTAAAACCCGTTCATCTCCTGCCTTTAAAAGGCCGGTTTTCCGGGATAAGTAGCCCAGACCTATTAACAAAAGTATTGGAACAGTCGTTCTCAAAGCGACCTCATAAACCATTTCTTTGCAAACACGTAGCTCGTTAACATTTATGCCTTTCTTCAAGATATGTGGTTAATAAAGTGATTTAATCTAACTTGCTACAGGATTTTCCCATTCCCTGTAGTTGTAAAAAGGTTGGCTTTTAAGTTTCAAATCTAGGGGGCAGAAGGAAGAATACTATGGCGCAGAATAGGAAAGCGACGATGAATGTTTCATGATGTATATCTTCCTCCCAGAAGATCTTACCATAGGCGAGGTACTGGTGCAGTATTAAACCCACGGAGAGAACTACCAGAATGAGAATTAATAACTTTCGTCCTGAACTTTTCACGAGGGGGTTCCAAGCTTTTTCACCATAATACCCCACCGTTAATACTCCATGGAGCGTGTTTAAGGCTTATGCTGCAGAGATGATATCTCCTACCAGCGCACGTTCTAATCCTTCTCCGGATGTTCATCCACATGGAACAGCTGGCTTCACCTCAACATGTTTTTCTCTCGTGCTTGGTATTGCGTAAACACCATATTTCTTCCTGTACCAGTTTGCCCCCTTCTCTGTTCCTGAAAGTCTACTCAAATACAAATAAGCACTATCAGTAATTCGGACTATTATCCTATATATTATTAGAAAACATCGAGATAATAGAGGATTTAAAGACTAATTATTTTAATGAAAATTACTTAAACAGCTCATAGTGCGCGCTACCTGAGAAATGGCACTTCGTTGAACAATACTTTGGAAACAGCATTATCAGGTCTAAAAGAGCTTATATCTGAATTAGCTGATAGGATTTGGAAGTCGTAGCCTAGAATTTAACTGGCCACCGCAGGTAAAGGGTTTAAGCGGCTGCCTCCCCCCTTTCTTTTTCAACCTGCTTCTTCCAGTCTACGTATTGCAACAGGTCTTCTCTAAGCGTCGTCAGCATTTCTCTGGCGCAGAACTTGTGGTCGATTCCCCACTGGCCTGTTGCAGAATAAGCCAGCGCTCTCACTGTTTTTCCAGGGTTCTCAGGTATGACTAGGCGGACTCTATAAGCTGCCACCCTCTGCCCCCTGTAGTTTAAAAGAAGTTCAACAGCATTGATCCTGCCCTTCTCCCTTAACGGTATTGCCTCTGTATATATTGGTCCCAAAAGCATTGGCGGCGGCCTCCTGGTTAGCGAGGAAACATAATCTACGAAATAGTTCACATCATCAACTATTCTCAAAGGTATTACTGATTCAGCATGATCCTTTAACAGCTTAGCCTCTTCAATCTTCTTGAACATGAACCGGCTGGGCACAACTTTCAGAATGACTTTCCTAGCCGGTATAAGGCCCCCCGCCAAGGAGGATAATGTTGCTACAAGGAAGCTGGCCAGCATTGAGCTGAACACATATGGCTTCACAAGGGTTACGGGAGTTAAGATGTATGTTTGAAGAAACTGGCTTAAAACATATCCTAGGGCTCCTCCTAAAAGACCGTAGCTTAAGCCTTCGACGAGTAGCAGGAGGGAAACGTGGCCAGGGCTGGCGCCGAGTGCACTCAGGGTCGAGTATTCTCCATGACGCTCGTAAAGTGAGCCCAGTAGCGTTGTTACGATCATTAAGGAAGCGAGCCCCATTAGAATAAGTAGCTCTGGAGCGCTGGCGAACTGCTGGAGCTCACCCACTATAAGTAGGCAAGCAGTCTCTCCTCCTGAGCCTAAACCTATTCTGAAAGACCTGAAGGTTTGCGTTGTTATCTGCGCACCCATCACTACTGTGAAATTCGAGTCTCTCTCGTAACTGGTTTCTAGAAGCCTCTTAGAAACATCGCCTGAGAAATCGCCTTCGAGCAGAAGTCTGTAGACTGTTAAGGTCTCCGGGGAAAGCTCTAGACTGGTCACTACTAAGGGTCCTTCAACCTCGTCTAGCGGAACCCCATCCTTCAGCTTTAAAGGCTCTTCCAGCACCGTGCTTACCCTGATTTCTTCAACGTTCCTTCCCATGATGACTATGGAGTCGCCTTCTGCAATATTCAGCGTCTCCGCCAAATCAGCTGAAACAGCCGTCCCTTCTAGTGTCGAGGCGTTGGTGGCCACTAAGAAGGCCCTGGTTCTCCTCCCATCCTTAGAAACGAGGGCTTGAGAGACTGCAACAATATACTTTTTCTCAACGCCTTTCATGCTGGAGAGCCACTTCACCTGCCAGAACGGTATTGGTTGAAAAACCTCGTTGATTAAAACCTCATTCTTCTGATCCATTCCTCTGAAAATAGTAGTGACTGTAGTGGCGTGAGCGCTGATGCTTAGTCCACGGAATTCTGAAGGGTAAGCCGCCTCCCTTATTGTTGTCAGTGTGCCGATTGCCAAGAGACTACTGGAGGCTGCGGAGACAACCGCTATAGTAACTATAGTTAGAGTTGTCCGGAATATTCTTTTACGCATGCTTTTGACGGAATACCAGAAGAGATCGCTGAGAAGCGTTCCCTTGGCTTCCAGCACCATTATGCTCAATACCAGCAGCGTTGTGATGGCTGTGAACAATGAAACGATTATTGATGCTGACGATAGGCGAGAAATAGCTTCAGGATTAAGAACCGCAATCGCCATCTTGGCTTGTGGAATAAACAGTATTTCAATAAAAATAAGTGCTGCAAATAACCCTGTAATTACAATCCTCCTTCTTTTCTCGATCAATGCGCCTGCGATCGATGAGACAAAGAAGGTAAATGCGATTAGGAAGAGGAACATTGAAATACTGTCGCTCTTGGCTTGGCTTAAAGCGTCAAGCGCGTTCTCAGTCTTAATAATGCTTTTCTCGAAGAGCCCTGAGCCAGTTTCCCAATCGCCTTTCGCGAAAGCGGTCTCGCTCTCCCTTAGCAGCATCATGGCGTAGTCGACTTCTTTCAAATATTTTTCAGCATCGAAACCTATTCTAGATAGGAAGACTCTTTCCTCGGAAGCGAAGGATTCGAGAAACTCCTTTAGACGTTCAACTTCCAAAAGTGCTATGCTGATGTTGCTTGTTCTGCAGGAAATGTTCATAGGTATCCCCACCCCTCTCGATGAAGAGGACATGGTGCCATACTTGCTCAGCAATCCAGCCAGCCTGCTTTCACGGCTTAAGAAGGCAAAAAGCGTCACAGAACCTTCTTGAGGTACTGGCACATAGTAATTTTCATCATCCTCCCAACCCCCTATTCCCCAAATACCCCAAAACTCGAATCCAACTGCTTCCACGTTCGGCGCTTCCTTTCTTATGACTATTAGACAACCTTTTCGCAAGTCTTCTCTCTCCTCGGGTATAAGTGCTTCTCCCTCGGCAAATATGGTTACACTGTCCCCGGATAATGCTAAAATACCGGTGGCGTTAATGAGGAGGCTGCGTCTGCCATAGCTGCGTGGTATTAATATGGAGGTTGAACCAGAGTAAGCATCTCCATATCCAAAGCTCACGCTAAACGTATTAGCGTCCACAGCAGTATAAACTGCAGCCAGTCTTATCACGTAGTTTTCCCCGAGGCTTATGGATTCCGAGTAAAGCTTCCCTTGACTCATTGCAACATGGTTTAAAGCGTTACTGGGGCCTCCTGAAGTTTCTGAAACGTGAAACAATGCGTTGCCCAGAAACACGGTGCCTGATGTTATGAGAATAGAGCTGTTCAAAATACTTCTGGCTTCAAACCGTCCTTCTAAATTAATCTTTACCGGGACAATTATCGAACCGGAAACAGTAATCAACCCTTTGAAGAGCGTTTCAGAGCCTAGTACAAGCATTACTGCAACTATGCTTAACATGGTTCTGCAGCTTTTTGGAAGTTTCTTTACCACTTTAAGTCTCCACTTCGTGGGGAAGAAATATAAGCTTTCACATACAAGTGGGTGCTTTAAGCTTCTGGCCTCATGGCCTCTTGCTCTCGCATAATCCCTTGGAGGAAGTCAAATTTAACATTTATGTGTTTAAAATGGCTATAGGACTCCCTTTCTTTTTGTAAAAATTTAAATGCTCCTCCTCCTGCGGCTTTTCAACCAAAATGAGCCTGTCCAAGTTAGGCGGTATGACGATTCTTCTGATAGCAATCTCCCTGATAATAGGACTGGCTGCAGGATACTTCGTGGGCGGTGCAGGCAAGGTTCCCGAGTCCCAATACAACCAGCTTCAAACATCGTACAACCAGCTTCAGCAAAACGTCAGCTCGCTCACTAAGAAGCTTAAAGCAGGGTTCATATACGTTGGTCCTGTTGAAGACTTCGGCTGGACTGCTGCGCACGATCAAGGCAGGAGGTATGTTGAAAAAGTCTTCACGTGGCTTGAAACCATTTACGTAGAGTCTGTTCCAGAGGCTGAGGCTGCGAGGTATATTGAGAGGCTTGTTACTGAGGAGAATGTTGACGTGGTTTTCACAACCAGCTTCGGCTTCATGGATCCAACGATAGAGGTTGCTCAGAAATACCCTAATAAAATGTTCTTCCACTGCAGCGGTTTCAAAAGAGCTCCTAACTCCGGAACATACTTTGCGGACTTCTACCAGGTTTATTATCTGAACGGGTTGATGGCTGGTGCCTTGACCAAGAGCAACAAGGTGGGCTATGTGGCGGCCTATCCGATACCGGAAGTCCTCAGACACATCAATGCTTTCGCACTGGGTGTTAAGGAGGCTAATCCTGAGGCGAAGGTCTATGTGAGATGGCTTTTCGCATGGTATAATCCGACTGGCGCTAGGGAGGCTGCCCAAGCACTAGTAAGCATCGGTGTCGATACGATCGCCTTCACAGAGGATTCTACGGCCATAGTTGAGTTCGCTCAAGAACAGTATCGGCAAGGAAAGCAACTCTACGTTTTCTCTCATTACAGCCCGATGCAGGATGTTGGTCCCAACGTCGTGGTGAGCGGCCAGATAGTCCACTGGGAGGTTATCTACGCCGACATACTTATGAAGATCAGAATGGGCATCTACAACAATACTAACTTGGCTAATGTTGACTACCTTTGGCTGCTCAAGGAGGGTGCAGTGGAGCTCGGTGGCAAGCCTGGAGTGCCGATAAACTCGAAGTTCGTTAACGATTTAAAGAATACGTATCTGCCGGGTCAATCCATAAGCGTGTACGACGCTGTTATGAATAGGCTTACGCTGATGAAGGATGCCAACGTGCCTTTCGACCCGTTCACCGGTCCAATAAGAGACCAAGCGGGGAATGTTAAGATTCCAGCAGGCCAGAGAGCGACCATAGCTCAGCTTTTCACGGAGGAGATGAACTGGTTCATAGACAACATAATAGGATCGCCGTCAGGATGATTCTAGAAACGTCTCTACCTCCTATTTTTTCTCGAAAGGATGTTGACGAAGCTTGACGAATAATTCTAAGTATCTTGTTGAAATGCGGGGGATTGTGAAAAGGTTTCCCACGGTTGTCGCGCTGGATAATGTCGACTTTAGGGTTAGACAGGGAGAGATACATGCTCTTCTAGGCGAGAACGGTGCGGGTAAAACAACTCTTATGAGAATCCTATATGGTATGTACAAGCCTGACGCTGGGGAGATAATTGTGGAGGGCCGTAGGGTCAGCATAGGTTCGCCTAGGGACGCGTTGAAAATGGGAATAGGGATGGTTCACCAGCATTTCATGCTTGTGGATAAGCTTACTGTTCTGGAGAACGTAGCCCTGTTTGTTGAGGAAGGCTTCAGGATAAGTTTTAACGGGATTAGGAGTAGGATGGATGAGCTTTCTAAGACGTATGGTTTAAAGATCGATCTCAACGCGAAAATCTGGCAGCTTTCGGCAGGAGAACAGCAGAAGGTTGAAATATTAAAAACGCTTTACAGGAATGTTAAACTCCTAATCCTAGACGAGCCCACCTCCGTCTTAACACCTATTGAGTCGGAGGAGCTTTTCAAATCATTAAGGAGAATGGTTGAAACAGGCAAATCAATCATCCTGATAACACATAGGCTTAACGAGGCGCTTACGGCTAGCGACTCCATAACGATCCTGAGGAGAGGAAAGGTCGTGGCGGCTGAAGTTAAGCCGCGTGAAGCAAGCAGGCTTGACTTGGTTAATATGATAGTCGGCAGGCCTCTGGAATTCAAGCCTAGGATTAACAATGCTAGGAAAGGCGGCAAGCCTGTTTTAGAAGTTGAGAGACTAAGGGTTTTAGATGACAGGGGTCTTGTAGCAGTCAAGGATGTTTCCTTCGTTATGAAGGAGGGGGAAATCCTAGGCGTAGCGGGGGTAGCGGGGAATGGTCAGAGGGAGCTTGTTGAAGCCCTCACGGGACTGAGGAGGGTCGAAAAAGGAACTGTGAAAATAATGGGGATGGATGTTACTAATAGTCCTCCGAAGAAGATTATCAGGCTTGGTGTTGCACACATTCCTGAGGACAGGTTCAGATATGGTGTTGCACCCGACTTGAGTGTTGCGGAGAACATGATTATGAAGCTTTACGGGGAAAAGTTTTCAAGGGGAATATTTATGTATGCAGAAGCGATTCAGAGAGAAACAGAAAAACTTGTTCAGGAGTTTGAGATAGTTGCACCGAGCGTGAATGCACCGGTAAGCCTCCTTTCAGGTGGGAATATTCAGAAGCTGATAGTTGCGAGAGAGCTCTCGATAAATCCTAAGATTCTTGTCGCAAGCAATCCCACTTCAGGCTTGGATGTTGCTTCAACAAATTATGTGCACTGGATCTTCCACAGGCTTAGGGAAGCCGGGGGCAGTGTCCTCTTGGTTTCCGAAGACCTCGAGGAGGTTTTAGCTTTAAGCAATAGGATACTTGTTATGAAGGAGGGTAAAATAGTCAGAGAGTTTGGGGAAGGCGTGTCAATCAGCGAAGTTGGGCTTGCGATGACCGCGGGAGCAGCGTAGCCATGGTCAAGAGAAGTGTTAAAACATGCTTATTGAAGCAGTGGTGTGAAGATTGGAAATAAGACTGGAGAGAAGACAAACCGTATCCAGGAGGATCGACATATCTTCTAGAATACTCGCTGTATTACTGTCACTCCCGGTTATAGGATTGTTATTCGCCGCTTACGGTGTGAACCCGGTCGACGCCTATCTGAGGATTTTTACAGGAGCCTTTGGAAGCCCGTATGGTTTCTGTGAGACGATTGTGAAAATGCTTCCAATAGGGTTATGCGCCGTCGGGCTTACCCTCGCCTACAGGGCGAGAGTTTTAAACATAGGTGCTGAGGGACAGCTGATAATAGGCTCCACGGCTGCAACATGGGTCGTGCTATACTCCGGTCTTCCCCAAAGCATAATCATTATTGTAATGCTGCTTGCGGGCTTCATTTTCGGGGCTGCATGGGCACTGTTACCAGCGCTGCTGAAATCAAGGCTCAACATCAGCGAGGTCATAGTGACTCTTATGATGAACTACATCTCCTTAAAGCTGCTGGACTATGTGGTGACAGGTCCATGGAGAGGGTTAACCCAGTGGGGGTTCCCGCAGACAGACCCTTTCCCAAGCTACGCCAGGTTCCCCATGATAGTGGGAACTAGAATACACTACTATACTCTCATACTGCTCCTAGCCTCAACACTCATCCTCTACGTGTTAATGAAGAGGACGAAGATTGGCTACGAGGTAAAAGTCGTAGGAGGTAATCCGGACGCAGCTAAGTATGCTGGGATAAGTGTAACCAAGAATATCCTGCTAGTCATGCTGGTCAGCGGAGGACTTGCAGGAGTTGCTGGAGTAGGGGAGGTCGCTGGCATACATGGGCGGCTAATAAGAGGGATATCCCCCGGCTACGGTTATACTGCGATAATCCCGGCTTGGCTCAGCGGGCTTGATCCTCTGGCGACGCTCATAGCATCGTTCTTCATAAGCGGCTTGATGGTGGGTGGTGATGCGATACAGATTTCCCTCAGACTGCCATCCAGCCTCGTATACGTGTTTAACGGAATTATTCTCCTCTTCATTATAAGTAGCGAGATTCTAGCCAAATACAGAATCGTGATTAAAATAGGTAGTAGCAGAATATGGATTTAGCTGCCTCGATACTGGCTGAAGCAGTCAGAGCCGGGACGCCGCTGATGCTTGCGACTCTCGGGGAAATATACTGTGAAAGATCCGGAGTTTTAAACCTTGGGCTCGACGGTGTGATGACGATCGGAGCCCTAGCGGGCTTTGCTGCAACATGGCTCACGGGATCAGTCTGGATAGGCTTAGCCGTAGCAATGCTTGCCGGAGGCCTCTTCTCACTCATACACGGGTTTACGAGCATAAGTCTCGGGGTAAACCAGACTGTTTCAGGCTTGGCTCTTGCAATGCTCGGGACGGGAATTAGCAGTCTCTTGGGAGCAAAATACGTGGGGCTGCCTCTTAGAGAAAGCCTCCCTCTTCTTCAAATACCCGTTTTAACGGAAATACCTTTAGCAGGCGGGCTATTCTGCCATGATCCGGTAGTCTATCTGGGAATGGTGCTTTCGATAGCAATGTGGCTTATCCTGTTTAAAACAAGGTTTGGGATAACAGTGAGAGCAGTAGGAGAGAAGCCTGAGGCTGCGGATGCCGCTGGAGTCAACGTATACTTGGTTAGATACTTGTGTGTTTTCCTAGGAGGAGTACTCGGGGGCCTCGGCGGTGCCTACGTAACCCTCTCTTATACTCCAGGCTGGAGGGAGGGCGTGATGATGGGCAGAGGATGGATCGCCTTGGCTCTAACAATATTTTCCCTGTGGAACCCTCTTGGAAGCCTAATTGGAGCATATCTTTTCGGAGGGGTTGAGGTCCTCCAGTTTCACCTTCAGGAGTACGGGGTTCCGGCAAGCCTGCTCGGCGCGCTTCCATATGTCTCCACCATCGTAGTGCTGGTTGCCAGCTCATTGGGCCTCCTGAGAAAAAGGCTCGGTGCACCTGCAGCACTGGGAACACCGTATAGAAGAGAAGATTAGCAAGCCCCATGTTCTGAGTTAAGCAGTGTGTTAAAACGGCTGCTGATTAAAAAAGCTTTATTATGGTTTTAAGCTCTGGTTTACTCCATGAGAAAGGCTAAGATAGGAATTGTCGGTGTTGGAATCCAGGGTGAGCAGCAGTTAAAAGCGTTTAAAACGATAGGGCATGCCGAGGTTCTGGCGGTCGCTGATCTGAATGAGAAAAGGGCTAGAGAGATTGGAGAAAAATACGGTGTCCCGAGAATATACGCTGATTTCCAAGACCTTGCTAAGGATCCAGATGTCGAGGCGGTTTCCATCTGCACGCCGGACCACCTGCATACGGAGCCTGCGCTCACAGCTCTTGGGAACAATAAGCATCTGCTCATAGAAAAACCTCTCGCGACGAACGTTGAAGATGCCCAGAAGATAGTTGACGAGGCGAATAAACGCGGCCTCAAGCTGATGGTTAACTTCAGCAATAGGTGGAGTCCTCCCTTCAGGCTAGCTAAGGACACGATAGAAGCAGGTGGAATTGGCAGAATCGTTAATGCATATGCCCGTCTGAGCGACACAATATATGTTCCAACCGAAATGATAAAATGGTCTGATAAGACTAATGTTCTCTGGTTTCTCGGAAGCCATGTTTTCGACCTACTGAGATGGCTTTTTAACGATGAGGCTAAAAGAGTCTTCGGGGTTTCAAGGTCGATTGTGCTGGACGCAAGGGGAATCAAGACCCAAGACTTCTACCAGGCTGTAATCGAGTTTCAAAATGGAATCACCGCCATAATGGAGAACAGCTGGATTCTCCCGAAGGGAGAACCGTTCATAGTGGATTTTAAAATGGAGATTTTCGGGGAAAAGGGTGCAGTGAGAATAGATAGGACGCATCACGGCAGCGTGAGGGTTGTGAATGAACATAGAATTGTGTTTCCAGACGTGTATGTCTTACCATCTGAAAACATCAGCGTGTTTCTAAGAGCGGGACTAGAATGCTTCGTAGACTGCTTGATACATGATTCAACACCTCCCGTAACCGGTGAAGACGGTCTTATCGTAACGAAAGTTATAAGTGCCATCATCAAGTCAAGCGAAATAGGTATGCCTGTTGAAATCAGCTAACAAGCCTAAATGTCCTTTACTCACTAGATCGACGTTATGCGGAATCAGGAATGTCTAGTTTTAACACTTTTGAAAAGATTAAATCCAGCATAATCAGAAAAACTCAGGATGGATCCGAGAGAAAGGTGCATCAAATCTATCGAGTTTGAGGAAATAGACAGGGTGCCAACTGTCCTTAGAGCAAGACCGGAGGTCATTTCCCTTCTGGAGGAACACTTCAACGTCAACGGGTTCGACAATGTCTGTTCCAAACTCGACGTGGATGTAAGGTTTGCACCAGCCATCGGCTTAACCGGTGGATACATCCCTGAAGGAGTTGAAGTTAAGGAAGGGCCATATGAGGCTGCTTACACGGTTGGACGCAGCAGAGAATACGAGTTTAGGAAAGACAGGTGGGGGATAGTAAGCAAGTGGTCAAGTAAAACCTACACTTATCAGTATGTCAATTATCCCCTTAGAACCATAGATGTTGAAGACTATGTTTGGCCTGAAGTCAACGAGGAAAGCTTCGAGCTTGTAAAACAATACAGGATGAAAAATGAGAGCTTCTGCGTCTACGGTGGCGTGATCCACCTTTTTGAAATCGCTTGGCAGTTGACAGGTTTCAACGAACTCATGGTGATGATGAGTAGAAACGACCCTAGGGTGGAGAGGGTTCTCGACGAGCTTAACGAGATCCGTTTGAAACAGGCGCGATTATTGCTGGAAGCCAATGTCGATGTCATTTATGATGGTGACGATGTGGGTGCTCAGAACACCATGATACTGTCTCCCACGATGTGGAGAAAGTTTCTCAAGCCTAGGTACTGCCTTCTGTCTGATTTAATTCATTCCAAGGGTAAGTATTTCTTCTTCCATAGCGACGGATGGATTGAGCCTATAATTCAAGACTTGGTTGAAATAGGCGTTGACATACTTAACCCGGTTCAACCAGAAACCATGGACCCCGTGAGAATAAGAGGACTATGTGGAAACAGGATGGCGTTTGAAGGCACGCTTTCAATACAAAGAACACTTCCATTTGGGAACGTTGAGGATGTGAGGAAAGAGGTTAGAAAAAGAATCAGAGAACTCGGATCAACCGGGCTCATCTTGGGGCCGTCGCACTCTCTACAGCCAGACACTCCGTTAGAAAACATATTGGCGATTTATGATGCTGTGAAGAAAGAATCATTTAACAGATTCGCCGCGCATGATTGACAACGCATAGGTTTTTAATCTACTTGTCTTAGTAAGCTTTAAATGAACCGCTGAAAAAATACCTCATGCTAGCGATAAAAGGGGGAAAACCCACTAGAACCAAGCCTTGGCCAGCATGGCCAGTCTACGACGAAAGGGAGCTGAAGGCTCTTGAGGAAACCTTGAAAAGCAGGTTTTGGGGAGGAGGAGTTGAGGAGAGCGGTCCAAAGGAAAAAGAGTTTGAAGAAAAATTCTCCAGGTTCCACGGCTGCGAATACGGGGTTTGCGTCTCAAGCGGTACAGAAGCCCTACACCTGGCTCTCCTCTCAATCGGAGTGGGCCCCGGAGATGAAGTGATAGTGCCTGCGCTCACGTTCTGGGCGACGGGGAGCGCGGTCTTAATGACTGGAGGAAAACTAATCATAGTGGATGTTGATCCTGAGACATATTGCATGAGCGTTGAAGAGGTTGAAAACAGCATTACGAGTCGAACCAAGGCCATAATCTCAGTCTACAACTATGGGAACGCTCCGGATATGGATAAGCTCTCGGAAATCGCGGAGAAACACAGTATCGCGTTAATAGAGGATTGCGCTAGAGCCCACGGCTTCATGTGGAGGAATAAGCCGGCGGGGTCGATTGGAGACATTGGCTGCTTCAGCTTCCAGCAGGGGAAACTCATGGCTGCTGGGGAAGGAGGAATAATAGTAACTAGCAATAGGCTTTACGCTGAGAGATGCAGAGCATTAAGAACATGTGGAAGAATAAGAGGAGACGATGTGTACAACGTGGGGATTGACTATTGGTGGAACTGGTGGAATTTCAGGATGACGCAGTTTCAAGCAGCAATACTGCTGGTTCAGCTGGAAAGGCTTGAGGAGCAGACGAAAACCAGACAGACTAACAGCGAATACTTGAGCAGGAGGCTGAGGGAAATCGAGGGGGTCGCTCCGCTTAAGATAGATGAAAAACTAACCAGACATCAGCCTTGGCCATACCTGTTTAAATACGACTCGAAAAGCTTTGGAAATGTTTCTGTTGAAAGATTCGTGGAGGCTCTTAAGGCTGAAGGGGTCCCCTGCGGCGGAATAGACCATCCGCCTCTCAACATGACGCTAACAGCTCATGGCACTCGGCCGCGAATAATAAGAAAGCCAAAGTATCCTGTGGCAGAGAGTGCTATTCAGGAAGCCGTTACATTGCCCCAATCAATATTCTTGGGGGCTAGAGAAGACATGGATGATATAGTGGAGGCCATAGTTAAAATCAAAACCCATTCCAGCGAGCTATAGTTCCTCTGGATCAACACCATTACGGTTAAAAGTTGCCGCGATAACACTCGGTGGCTGGGCATCACGCACTCCTCATACTTGTGCCTGTTGCAGGAATTACAATTCACATGCACGGCGCCTCTTTCAAACCCCTGTTTACCAAACTTATTCTTACGGACATAAGCGGGGAATACCCGATGTCTTTATCTAGTAGAACTCTGACCTACGTATCACTTTTCCGCTTAAAGAGCATTTCCCCATGGAGATGCTTTCCAAGATTCCTTGGTTTTCAGCCGCTATTAGAGCCATCATGTTGTCTCCCACACGGACTTCAACCTTGTTTTCCTTCACGAATTCGCCAACCGCCAACCCTTCTCTTCAACTTGAATAGAGTACGCAGAAACTTAGATAGAGAGAAATCGGGCCCGCTGGGATTTGAACCCAGATCATTACAGCTTAGGAGGCTGCCGCCATATCCAGGTTAGGCGACGGGCCCGAGAATTTTTTGCTCTACGGCTCTTTTTATAGTTTCTCTCAGGGATTTGACATAGGGGTCGATTCAAATCTTTTATGTAGGTATCAGATGAAAACCATAGCGCTGCTCTCTGAGCGTAATCCAAAAGTCTTAAAAATCAGCCTTGAAAAACATTATTCGGCACGAGTAACAGGCGGAGGTTGCCGAGCCTGGTCAAACGGGGCTAGACTAAAGGCGCTGGACTTAAGATCAGTCCCAGGGAGAGATCCAGTCCCGAAGGGGTTCGAGGGTTCAAATCCCTCCCTCCGCACTTTCTTTTACGGGTTTGCCACTGCTATGGTTGAGTGATTGTTTAAAGCTGCTTTCCTCAGCCTATAACTTTAATAAGTGTAGCTTCTTCCTTATTCTTGAGGAGTAGGATTAGAATGCAGAGTTTTGAGAAGCTCGGGGTATTCTACCTGGGTCGTCTTTACGATATTGAGAAGAAGTCTCCTTTGAACGAGTTATTGCTTTACGACTCTAAGGATCTTGTTACGCATGCAGTATGCATCGGCATGACCGGGAGCGGGAAAACAGGATTATGCGTTTCCCTTATCGAAGAGGCTGCGATTGACGGTGTCCCAGCTATTTTAATCGACCCGAAGGGGGATGTTGTGAACCTGCTTCTCACTTTTCCCGGGCTGCAGGGCCAGAATTTTTTGCCTTGGATAAACGAGGAGGACGCGCTGAAAAAGGGGTTTTCCCCGGAGGAGTTTGCTGCGCAGCAGGCTGCTTTATGGAGGGAGGGCTTGCAAAAATGGGGTCAGGATGGAAGCCGTATTAAGAGGCTTCGTGATTCAGCTGAATTCCTCGTTTACACTCCTGGGAGTAATGCAGGACTGCAGATTTCAATTCTGAAGTCTTTTGCAGCACCCCCTCCTGAAATCATTCAGGATGAAGAGCTCCTGCAGGAAAGAATAAACACAACAGCTACAAGCCTACTCTCACTTCTAGGGATTGAGGCTGACCCGATTAAATCAAGGGAGCATATTTTGATATCCAATATTCTTGCGCAATGCTGGCGGAGGGGTGAAGACCTGGATCTAGGACGCTTGATTCAACTCATTCAGTCCCCGCCTTTGAAGCGTATCGGAGTTCTCGACCTGGAATCATTCTACCCGATGAAAGACCGTTTCGAACTAGTCATGCGGCTGAATAATCTTCTCGCTGCACCGGGCTTCAGCCTGTGGCTTGAAGGAGACCCGTTGGATGTAAACCAGCTTCTTTACTCTCCAAGTGGTAAGCCGAGGATAACGATTTTTTACATTGCCCACTTGAATGATGCTCAACGAATGTTCTTCGTCTCTCTTCTCCTTAACCAGATAGTGGGTTGGATGCGAACTCAGTCCGGCACCACGAGTTTACGCGCCATACTTTACATCGACGAGGTTTTCGGTTTTCTCCCGCCTGTGGCTAACCCTCCCTCGAAACTCCCTCTTATAACCCTTCTGAAGCAGGCCCGTGCCTTCGGGCTGGGCGTAGTGTTGGCGACGCAGAACCCAATTGACTTAGACTATAAGGCGCTTTCTAACGCGGGCACGTGGTTTCTCGGGCGGCTTCAGACTGAACGGGATAAGGAACGGGTGTTAGACGGGCTTGAAGGCGTCGCGTTGACAAGTCAGAAACAGTTCAGCCGGCAGTATTTCGACAAGGTTCTGTCCGGCTTGGGGAAACGAATATTTCTCATGAATAATGTGCGTGAAGATGCGCCCGTGGTTTTCGAAACAAGGTGGGCAATGTCCTATCTGCGGGGTCCTCTAACAAGAGAACAAATCAAAGTGCTGGCTGAGCCGATGAAAAGACAGCAGGAAAAAGTAGTTGCCTTACAGGCTACTCCCGTTCCACCTCCTACAATGGCCCCGTCTACTCCAGCGGCATTAACGATAACCAGTGAGAAACCTGTCATACCGCCTGGCATAAGAGAATACTATATGCCTTTCAAAAAGGATGTGGGGAAACAACCGAACCCGACTTATAAACCTATGCTGGTTGGGGCTGCACGAATACAATACTCAGTGCCGAAAGAGGGGATTTACATGACGGTGGAGAAGGTTTTCATCACCCCTGTCAGCGAAAAACCGGTGCCTGTCAATTGGGATGAGGCTGAAGAAGTAGACGTGAAGGTCTCGGATCTTCTAGACGAGCCGCCGGAGGATTTACCATATGCTGATCTTCCTCCAGCTGCCATGAATCCGAAAAACTATGTTTATTGGGGGAAAGACTTTTCAAACTGGCTTTTAAGAGCTCAGAAGCTCCAGCTGTTCAGAAGTCCTTCTCTCAACGAACTGTCGAGGCCTGGAGAAACTGAACGTGACTTCAGGATTAGGCTTCAACAAATAGCTAGAGAAAAGCGTGACCAGCAGGTTGAAAAGCTTCGGCAAAAATATGCTGCAGCCTTCGCTAGGCTAGATGAGCAGATAAGACGGGCAAAAATGACCTTGGAGGAACAGCAAGCACAGGCTAAAAGCAGGGAATACGAGACTGCAGTATCCTTAGGCGAAACCATTTTAGGCTCGTTCCTAGGAAGAAAGTCAAGCACCCGCGCTACAAGGGCGACGAGAGAAATATCGCGCACTATGAAAGAAAGGAGGGATAAGGAGAAAGCAGAGGAGAACTTGAAAGCCCTGCAGCAGGAGCGGGAAAAACTCGAAGCACAGTTCCAAGCTGAAGTCAGTGCTATAGAAGCAAAAACCAACCCTCTCACCGAAACTTTTGAAACCATGTGGTATGCAGCAAGCAAAACGAATATTCATGTTCAGCTAGTCGCCCTAGTATGGGTTGCTTCAAGCACGGTTTAAACTCCCAAGCAGTGCACGCATCGAACGGGCAGTAGGAAACATTTTTAGCACATTTAAAATCGTTTGTTTGTATACCAATATCGGTAACTATCGCTAACTAAAAGCAAGGGTTAAATACTCCTAAGAGGCCGTGCCTGAAAATGAGACATGATGAACTCGAACCGCAGCTTATGGTTATATTTCTTAATCGCCTTCGCTTTCTCATGGTTGTTCTGGATTCCTCAAGCCTTAGTTTCAACCGGTTCACTACAAGTCCCCTCTATTTTCACCGAGTTCCTATTCGGCCCTTTTAACCCAGCTGCTTTCGGCCTACTTGTCTCAAGGCTGGTGCTTGGAGTCATATGGGGAGCTTGGCACCTACCCTTATTCTTAATATCTGGTTCGATTCAGTCTCAAACTCCAGTCTGGGGCTTCATGATACTAATACTCTGCGGAACAATACTGTTCACTTGGGTGTACAACAATACTGGTGGCACATCTTAGCCATGATGCTATTGCACACAATGAACAACTTATCTTTCTTCATGTTTCCAACACTTGAAACTACGCTAGGCGGTCTTTATCTGTTAATTCTGAACATCCTCTTCGTGACAGGGATAGTGGCAACATGGGGTTATAAAAGGCTGGTTCGTGAAAACAAAAACAACGTATAAATTTCAGAATTAAACCAGCATTTATACGTGTCTTACTATTCTTGTGTGCTGCTTAAAAAGCCTTTATGGCATGTGGATTGCAACCGGTGCTTATGGAGACGTGAGTCTGAAAACTTAAATAAAGGATTTGGAATTTAATAGTGGATGATTAAAACAGCTTTGTTTACAGTAACATATTGTGGCCTTTGGTACAAAGGAGAAGCTTTATCGCTGAAGGAACAGCTTGAGAAAGCGAAAGAACTGGGTTTCGACGGCATAACGATAGAGACTAAAAGGCCAGTAGCGCTACCCTGCGACTTAGATCGGTCTGCAAGAAAAGAAGTAGTGGAGTTGGCTTGCTCCCACGGTATTGCGATCGCTGCCGTTGAAACCATGTCAAACTTTGCCAGCCCAATTATTGAGGAACGGGAAAACAATCTCTGCATGGTGAAAGAATCCATAGGGCTTGCAGCAGACTTGAACACGAACATAGTGAAGGTTTTCGCAGCTTGGCCAGGCACCTCTAGGTATGACGAACTGGGAACTTACGATTTTGGATACAGGCTTTTCGACTTTAAGAGCATGTTTGCAACCGGAGATAAAATGTGGAGGTGGGCTATACAGGGGATTCGGGATGCGGCTAAATGGGCTGATGACTATGGAATCGTAATCGCGCTGCAAAACCATCCGCCGGTAATAAGGCTCGGATATGAGGACGCGCTTCAAATGGTTAAGGAAACCGGCATGAATAATGTGAAACTATGTCTGGACGCCCCTCTTTTCACTAAGCAGAGTGACGAATATATTCGTGAGGCTGTCGAATCATGCAGAGAGATCGGGATAGTTCTCTCCCACTACGGCTCATCCTCGTTCGACGAATCTCCTTCTGGAGAAATCATTATGAAGCGTAGCCAACTTATTGGAGAACAGTATGTGAACTACCCCGCGTTTATAAGGGAGCTTAAAAGAATAGGCTACGACGGGTTTATTTCCTCCGAGGAATGCTCTCCTGTGCTGGAGAACCACGAGTATCAAGGGATCGATGTGGTGGATAGACATGTTAAGGCAGCGTTGAAATATATGAAAAAGCTAATAGCTGACGGTGTGGAACCGAAGATAGTTAGACGCTAAGGAAACCAGGCAAAAAGGCATTCAGAAGGAAAACTATTCCAAACAGTATGAAGACTACTCCGCTTCCAAGCTTGACGAGTCTCAGAGGTATGAGTCTCAGAAGCTTACAGCCTATTACAACTCCCAGCCCAGTTATGGCTATGAAAGCCAATGCTACTCCAACATAAACTAGAAGGGGTGCACCATACTCTGCTGCAAGCGCTATCACCGCCAGCTGCGTCTTATCCCCAAGCTCCATCAGGGCGACCATTGAGAAGACGGATAAGGCTACAGACTTTGAGCCAAACCTCTCAACATGCTCCTCCTTTTTTCCAGCTAATAGGATAGTGTAGGCGCCGAAAGCTAGGAATAGGATTGCCGACGAGACGTGTATCATAGGCGGAGGGATAATCTTGGTCAACGTTTCCCCGATGACCACGCCCAAACCTGAAACCAGCAGTAAAGCCAAAATCCCACTGGTGAAGACGAGAAAAGCATTATGATGGGCCGATAAGGTTATGACAGCGATCTGCGTCTTGTCCCCCAGCTCTGCAACTACTACCAGCAGGAAGGAGGCTAAGAGCGGTGTTAAACCCATTAGCCCGGGAATAAATTCCAACTATATAAGTCTAAAGGTTTTCCAATTCTGCTGTAAAAGACGGATTGAGAGCAGCTCCTCCATAATCTTACTCCAGCCTTTTTATTATATGCCAGCCAAACCTCGTCTTCACCGGCTGGGAAACCTCGCCTTTTTTCAACGCGAAAGCGGCTGTTTCAAACTCGCGCACCATCTGCCCTCTTCCAAAGAACCCTAAGTCTCCGCCTTTTTTCCTGGAGGGACACAGCGATTTCTCAGCGGCCAGCTTAGAGAAGCTCATCCCCTTCTTCAACTGTTCAAGAACCTCCTTGGCCTCCTGCTCCGTCTTAACAAGAATATGAGCACAATGTATTTTGTCAACCATACTCCTGCTACACGTCCTATTCTTATAAGTATTATTTCCCAAGGTTGATAAGAATATGTTATTCATGTATACTCGGCATCTAAAGAGAGTTATGGGATAAGATAAATGTTCACAGAGTTTGGATTCTATTCATGGAGAGACTCGTCTGAAATTCGCAGAGAAGATGGGGTTGAAGAAGCCGAGGCACATAGAGAGGCTTCGCCTGATAAAATCGATGAATGAATGTAACGAGAGGAATTAAAGCAGGGATTAGGGAGTAAAACTTTTTAACCGCCATTCCTTATGAATTGAGTAGCGGCGTTCGTCTAGTCTGGCCAGGACATCAGCCTGCCATCGTCTTTCGCGGCCGAGCGCTGGTAACCCGGGTTCAAATCCCGGACGCCGCATGTTTTTGCTTTTCATGATTTAGATTTTTAACTAGAGGTTTGGATAGTTTATTTCCTGTAAATATTAGTAATGCTTATTAACATGTTACTACAAACAATAGTAGCTTAAAATGAGACCGGTGGAAGGCTCTTCGACCTATCAGAATGCCGGCAGGTCTACCATAGTCTTGACAGTAGCATTCATGCTAACAGGAGTTTTGATAGGCGGTTTGATAAGCTATGCTTTCAGCAGCCTGTTCATTATAAGCAAGATAGATGAACTTCAAAACAGGCTTTCAAACATTGAAAACCGTGTGTCCGCCCTGCAGCTGACGCAGAATTCTTCAAGCAACATAACCTGTGTTCTAGAGGGGAACTTTTCCCTATCGCAGCTTTATGAAAACGTTAGGGATTCGATTGTCCTGATAAAGGGTACTGTTGTAAACTACGATATTTTCTACCGTCCTTATTACAGTAGTGCCCAGGGCTCAGGCTTCGTCTACAAGTCCGGGGACAAGTTTGTGATTGTGACGAATTATCATGTCGTTTACAATGCGCGCGACATAACTGTAAGGTTTAGAAACGGGAACACTTATCTTGCTGTTGTCAAGGGTGCAGACGCTTATGCTGACCTAGCTGTTCTCTTTGTGAACGCTTCCATTGATGAATTCAAGCCGCTTAAAATCGTAAGTTCGTCAACGCTCAGAGTCGGCGACGCTGTAGTGGCAATAGGAAACCCGTATGGGCTTGCGGGCTCCATGAGTTCAGGCATAGTAAGTGCCCTCGGCAGAACAATCTCTGAAGATATTAGCGGAGGGTACTCGATAGCCAACTGTATTCAGACAACTGCCCCAATAAACCCAGGTAACTCGGGAGGGCCTCTTCTAAACCTTCGCGGCGAGGTTGTTGGAATAACAACCGCTATCGTGAGTGACTCGCAGGGACTGGGCTTCGCTATTCCTTCCAACACGATACTGCGTGAAATAGAATCCCTAGTCACAAAGGGAACTTATGATCAGCATCCTTGGCTTGGAGTAACGGGGGTAGACATGACGTACGACATAGCTTCAGCAATGGGTGTTAACGTGACATACGGATGGCTAATAGTGGGGGTTACGGCTAACGGGCCTGCTGCTAAAGCAGGCTTGCAGGGCGGAAACAGGCAGGTTATGATTAAGGGAAGCAGGGTTACGGTAGGTGGAGACATTGTGATAGGGGTAAACGGTACGAGGATTTCGAGTGGAGATGACCTATTATCCTTCTTAGAGGAGTACACGCTTCCGAATCAAACAATTATAGTGACAATAGTTAGAAACAATCAAATCATAGATGTTCCTGTTACGCTTGGAGCAAGACCTCCATTAACCTGATTTGATGGAGAACAAAAATCTTAAGTTTAAACAGGTTACGCAAAAGTCGTTATCAGATTCCCACATCTATTGCTCAACCTTACGCGTTACGTGTGGTAATTTTAACGTAGGATTTCTTCGTAAACTTCTTCTATTCTCTTAACTATTATGTTCCAATCGTATTTCTTCACTTCTCTGAAGGCGTTTGAAGAGATTCTTTCGGAAAGCTCTTTGTTTTCAAGCAGGATTAAGATACCCCTCGCCAGCTCTTCCACGTTATTCTTTCTTACCAGTAAGCCTGTTTCCATGTGGTTCACTATTTCACGTATTCCGCCTTGGGTCGTCGCTACCATCGGAGTCCTAGAAGCCATGGCCTCGAGCAGAACGATTCCGAAAGACTCTCCGAAGATTGAGGGTAAGACAAAGACATTAGCTCTCTGATAAAGGTCAATGAGCTCGCTCTTCCTCAAGCCCTCTCTTAGGAAAATATTATTATGAAGGCCTGATGTCTTAACAACAGCTTTTAAAACGGGACTTAGATAACCGGAACCCGCTATAGTTAGCTCCACATTATTCTTTTCATTCACCACTTGCTTCATAGCTTCTAGAAGTAGGTGTAACCCCTTCCTATACACCAACCTGCCGACAAAGAGTATACTTTTCCCGTCAAACTTCTTGATATGCGGGGCAAATTCTTCAATGTTTACCCCGTTAGGAATGATGCTTACTTCTTTATCTGTGAAATGGGAGATGAAGGTTGCTGCCGCCCTACTTACGGCTATTATTCTATCAGCGCTGTTAATATATTGTTTAAGCGGGAACAGCATTAAGGAAGAAGGTTTCCATAAATAGTTGAAATCGTAAAGGAACTGTATTGAATGGTTGGTCAGAACAGTCTTTATTCCCAGTCTTTTCCCTATGAGTAGAGAGAACAAGGAAATTGGAGAGAAAGCATGGTGAGCATGTATAATATCCAGTCTAGTTTCTCTGAGAGCTTCTTCCAAATCATCTAAGCGAGGAATATCCAGCGTCTGCGAGCTACGGAACAGGGATTTAATCCGTACGACGTTCAATCCATGGGCTTGATCGTTGAAATCTGACATTTTGGTTATTATGATAACTTCATGGCCTCTCTTCTTCAGCATCCGCGCCAAGTTTTCTATATGTGTCGTTATGCCGCCTATTTTCGGGTAAAAATAGTCGCTGCATAAGGCGATCTTCAAGAGTTTCCACCGTATTGTAAAGCAACCATGTTGAACTCTCTGAGAAGAATTAAGACGTATATGATACATGTGCAGATGTCTGCAGATCTCAAATAGCGGTCAAAACGTATCCGTCTCAGGCCTGCTAAAGTAAATGACACGGTAAAGGAGATGGTGAGAATTGCGACGTTAGGGCAGATGGAAACAGAGATTGCTGATAGAAATAGCCAGTGAAATATTAAGAGAACTTTTAAAACAGTTAAAGATTCTTCATAGCCCAGCCAATAAACGGTGGTTCTTGTTCTGGAGCTTAAATCTACTTGGAAATCATTAAGATGGTTTCTTAACTCGAGAACGACTGAGTAAATAAAGATTGAAGCACCGATGAGGAGGGTTTGAAAAGTCGCACTACCAGAGGCTGAAACACCGTAGAAATATAATAGTGCTCCAAAGAATAAACCGTGAGAAACCAGGTCCATAAGAGGCACGGATTTAAGCCTGAAGGGAGGGGCAGAGTAAGCCATAGACAAAATGACGAGCAGAAGATAGATTGAGAAGCAGCTTCTGAACCAGAAATACGTTAGCGATAGACCAGTGACAGCTAGGCATGATGAAAAAACAACTCCCTCCTCGAACCCAATCTCTCCTGTGGCAACAGGATTTTTCTCAGCTTTTTCTTTCAACAGGGCGTCGCTCCTCGCGTCAAAAGAATTATTGATAGAGAAAGAAAATGCAAGGTAGAAAGCTATTGTCAACATAAACTTGAAGACTTCTAATGGTACCGATGTGGCAATGAACGTTGGGCTAGAGATAAAGCCGAACATAGCCATCCCTACGTATGCCCTCCCTTCAAGAATCCTGGAATTGCGATAATAGAGGATGAGGCGTGACGCGAACGGGTTGGAGACAATTTTTGAAAGCATTGAAGATGTCCCCCTCTTGATTTGCAGACTTGTTTAAACCTTTAAGGAATAAATGTTTAAACGAGGTTTGCCGGCAGGGTGATAATTTGGACTGCCCTCCC
>CAYQCW010000003.1:134417-147673 GCA_964416155.1 uncultured Nitrososphaerota archaeon | reverse complement strand
GAATAAATGTTTAAACGAGGTTTGCCGGCAGGGTGATAATTTGGACTGCCCTCCCCTCTCTTTAGAACCATTATTCTGAAGCGCTGTTTGGTGAAATCATTAGGGGAGGCGTTCCTGAGTTTAAAGAAGCTGAATAAGCCTATTTTCTCCATGCCTTCTGAACTGTGTGTTGGAAGCAATCTTTTTTCCTCTAGAGGCATCTTAAAGAGGTTCGTTGGAAAATACTGCCTTATGAAGAAGCTTTGAATGGAAGCAAGATAATACGTGCTCGTTATTCCTGCTACGATTATTAGGATGGATATTGTTATCGACAATAATGGGTTGACGTGGGCAGGTTCTCCTCCCTTGTCCAGCCTCCTGATATTCTCAATCCTCTGATCCAGCCTTGGATGAGTTGAAAGAAGCATGCTTCCTAAAGAGGTCGGCGAAGACAAGAGTAAGCCGGATGCTAAGCGGGATATAATGCCCTCTTTAGGAAACGCTCGGGACGCCTCATATATCTTTGCAAGTGTCTTTGCCAGAAGCTCCGGCTTACCTAAGATTCGCGCACCCTCTTCGTCGGCAAGAATCTCCCTTTCCCTTTGAGCTGTTGCAGACGCAAAATACGCAAAAGGGTTAAAGAAGGATAATAATGCCAGTGCGACCGATATCGTTTTAAACAGAAAGTCATTGTTTTTCACGTGGGACAGCTCGTGGGCTGCGACTGCAACTAACTCACTTTCCTTCAGGGTCTTGAGAATGCCTAGTGAGAATACTAGCATCGTCCTCTGCCCATACCCTATTGTGAAGGAATTTGGCCTTAAATCTTCCACAAGCCCAATCCTAGGAGGGTTAATCCCGAGTTTCCCGGAGAGTTCTCTAACCCTTCTCTGTAACGATTCGTATTCGCTGGGCTCAAGCTCAACTATGCGTAAAACTCTTTTAGCGATTCTATCGTTTAAGGTTACTGTTACAAGTAGGTAAAAAGCTGATAGTGTTAACCCGGCTGCAAGAAGAATGCTTGTTATGGGCGGGTTGTCAAGCAGCTTAACGTGGTTAAAATCCATCGGAGGAGGAAGCGTAGCAATATAAGGGTTGAGATGTAGAGCTAGTGGACTGTTACGCGGACTGTAGCCTGAGGCCTTAACCTCTAAGAGTAGCCTCGTTATTGGCCAAGGGGAAGTCGCTATGAGTAAAACAGGGATTGTAAGCGGAAACAGGTAGCACAGGCTTTTCACCTTGGCTGTTAGTAGACGATTATATTTCACGAGAACCTTGACACAAATGAATGAAACCACGAGTAGGGTGATGGAGTAGTAAAAGTACGGTTGGAAAAGCTGGAGGAGAATATAATTTAGACCGATAGATAACATTTTTCATCAACCTCCTTTTCTCCTTAAGGCTTTCTCCAGCTTATCCCTCAAATCTTTAAACTCTTTTTCCTCCGAAGAGATTCTTTCAACCAGGTAGCTTGCAACAATATCTCCAAAATTTTCCACGAGACTATTTAAAACCTCGTGGACAGCGGATTTTTTGAAACTATGTTCTTCAAACTTTGGCCAATACACGTAGAGGACTCCCCCCCTCCCCTTCTCCACCCGCCTGTCAAGCAATCCCTTCTCGTAAAGCCTATCCATCGTTGTCATAACGGTAGTGTATGCGATTCTTTTTCTCCGCCTAAGCCTCTCATAAACATCTCTAACCGTAAGGGGCTGCTTAGCACTCCACATGACCTCTATTATGCTTGTCTCTAATGGACCTAAGAAGGCTTGAATCTCCTTTCCTTCAATGTTGTACTGAGATATTTTTGCAGCTCCTCGACGCATTTTTTTCTTACTATTACTCTAAACGTGATTATTTAACCCTTACTACATGAAATAGTAACGTTTATAAAGGATGTTACTACCAATTGTAGTAACAATGAAAAACGGGGATCTAAAGAAAATAGGCATCGCTAAAACAAGTATTAAACGTCAAACCCGGTTTATCATCCCCATAATAATGCTGCTGGCTTCCTATCAATTAATCCCTGTCTCCGGGGAATCATACACTGTTCTCGGCTCCGTGAAGGATGTCAACGGTAATCCTTTAAGCAACGTGGCTGTCACAATTTACGATTCCTCGGGAGCGTTCATAACTAGAACATGGACTCTTCTCAACGGGGGGTTCGCGATCAGCCTAGACCGCGGAACCTATAGGATTCAGCTCGAGAAGAAAGGGTATGAGGGTAGAACTATAACCGTTAGCCTAAACAGGCCCTCCGTAGATCTGGAGGAAATCATTCTAGACTTTTCACCAAAGGTTTCAATATCTCAAACCTACCTGAAGGTTGAGTCTTTCTCGGAGGTCAGTATCCCTGTATCGATGGAGAACAAGAGGTTGGAAGAGGAGACGGTGACAATCTTGGTTGAGGCTCCTGAGGGATGGGAGGCAGGAGTCTATTCGGGTTCGGCTGAAATAGTGAACCTGACGCTGAGCCAGGGAAGCGTTCAAAACCTTAACTTAAAGATAAAGATTCCATACAACGCGCAAGGACTCTACAGTCTGAAAATAAGATTTTTAGGCTCAATAATCCAGGAGAAAACCGTCTCCTTATATGTTGAGAAGAAAAGTCTTCAAATCTTAACCTCAACCTACCCGGTTGCTCAGGCTCAACCCGGCTCCACAATAGTCTTCGATCTAACCATCAGGAACGTTTTATCCGAAAGGTTAACGGGAACAATATCCCTAAGTCCTCCAGCCAGCTGGACTGGCAGTGTTGTTAAAAGCGACGGCAGTGTCCTATACGGTGTCTCATTAGGATCAGGTGAATCAGTTAACATTAAGGCGAAGATAAATGTGCCTTTAGACACGGCTTCAGGAAGTTACAAAGTTATTGTCCTCTTTAAAACAAATGATTTTGATTCAACATTCCCCCTTACAGTGATGGTTGTTAAGGGTACTCCTAGGTTGAGACTTCGAACGGACATGCCTTACGTTGATGCTTACGCTGGGGGTACTAGTAACTATCCAATAGAGGTTGAAAACACAGGTGACTCAGACGGGGTTGTAAGCATCAACATAACTGGGCTTCCCTCAGGCTACAACTGGATGGTGAAGGATTTTTCTGGAAGCGTTGTATCCAAGATTTACGTGAAGGCCGGTGAAGCCAAGAAGCTGAACGTGATTGTAAGCATACCTCCACTGGCTGAGCCAGACGTGTTGTCAATAGTTGTGGAGGCTAATACGGATGGATCTGTCGGCAGGCTTAACCTAGGATTGGGAATACTGGGATGGTATAGCGTCACATATGTAACTCAGAATTTCTACTGCGAGACAACAGCCGGCGAAACAATGGTTTTTCAGGTTGAGGTTAAGAACACCGGTTACAGCTCGCTTTCGAATCTCAAGCTTGAGGTGTCCGACGTGCCAAGCGGGTTCACCATTAAGGTTGACCCGAGCCTCGTGTCGTTGCTTAAGCCTCAGGAAAACGTTGTTTTCTCACTGACCGTTACTAGCGATGCTGACATAAGTGCGGGCGACTACTACGCTACTTTAAGCCTTAAGGCAGATCAGAGTCAGGCAGCTACCCGTAGCCTCCATATCTACGTTAAGCAGAGAGGGGAAGTTGTGCTAATAGGAGCGTTGATCGTGGTTATTATGGTTGGGGCAATGCTACTGATCTACCGTAGGTATGGGAGGAGGTGAAAAACCATGAGTCTAGCTGTAGAGACTGAGAAACTGGTTAAGATTTACGGTAACGGAAAGACTATGTTGAAGGCTCTTAATGGCATCAATATGAAGGTGCCTAAGGCAAGCGTCTTCGGGCTCTTCGGTCCCAATGGCTCTGGGAAGACGACTCTAATCTCAATCCTAGTCGGATTATTGTTGCCGACGAGCGGAAGCGCTAGGGTGCTGGGCTTCGACGCTGCTAGAGACTCCGTGGAAATAAGGAGGAGGGTCGGCCTGCTTCCAGAGGGCTTCGGCTTCTACGACCATATGACTGCTCTTGAAAACTTGGTTTTCCTCGCAACTCTCGACGGTGTTCCCCCTGACCAGAGGGAGAAAAGAGCGTTAGAGGTGCTTGAAACGGTCGGTTTAAAAGATAGGGCTAACGCTAAGGTTTCAACTTTCTCACGTGGCATGAAGCAGAGGCTGGGAGTAGCTCAAGCCTTGCTGAAGGATCCTGAGCTTTTAATATTCGACGAGCCGACGGTTGGGATAGATCCAGAGGGTGCTGCTGAATTCAGAAATCTAGTTAGAAGGATGAACAGAGAAGGGAAGACAGTCCTACTGTCTACACACCTCTTGTACGAGGTGGGTATGATATGCACGCATGCTGTAATAATACGTGAAGGAAGACTACTTGTGCAGGGAAGCGTGGATGAACTATATCGGTCAGTTAGGGAGGCGAAGGGTTTTCGCTATGAGATTCGCGTTAAACCTGGAAGCGAGATGCCGTTGCAGGAGATAAGATCTATACTTGGCGTGATAGAGATAACACAGAGGGATAATCATGTAACCGTTTTGACCAGGAACGACATAGGAGGTAGCCTCTTCTCACTATTAACGAGAAACCCGTATAAGGATATTGTTGAATCCTTAACACCTGTAGAGCCATCTTGGGAGGAGATATACCGTTTCTATCAGGAGGATGATAAGAAATGATGGAGAACGCTTTTTCAATCGCGCGTAAAGAATTTACCGACGCTGTAACCAGCAAACGGCTCTGGCTGATCGCAGGCATTTTCCTACTTTTTTCAATAGCCAGTACCTATTCAACATCCTTCGGCTTCAGAATGGGTGTTCAGCAAGCAACTAGGCCAATGGTTCAGATAGATTCATCAATAGCTTCAGCAACAGCATACATGGCTCCATTGCTCGGTCTAGCACTGGCCTTTGACGCTGTATCAGGAGAAAGGGAGCGTGGAACCCTTAGAATCCTGCTCTCAAGACCAATATACAGGGAGGATGTGATAAACGGTAAGATACTATCGGCGTTAGCTGTAATAGGTTTAACCATAACCGTATCATCCTTAGCGGCAGTATCCATCTCAATATTGCTGCACAATATTTCGGTGACTGTTGACGACGTATCGAGGATTGGGCTCTTCATAGTTTTCTCAATAGTTTTCTCGTTTGCATACTACGCACTCGCACTCTTCGTCTCAACATTCTCGAGCAAGTCAAGCCATTCACTTGTAATCAGCATAGGCATCTGGATTTTCTTCGCGTTCATATTATCCATAATGAGCAGCTTCATCGCGACAGCTATACTGGGTCCTCCTCCAACTAGAGCCGTTACAGTTTTTAACGTGAGTAGAAGGCAATTCGGAAACTTCACGACCCCAGGGGGTGCTAGCCCACAGGAATTGGAGGAATACTTGAGCTACAGTAGAAAAGTATCTGAAATTTCGAGCGCAATACAGACTTTTTCAATAAACTATCATTATACGCAGATCGCCAACTCGCTTTTCGGCTTCGCTGCCGGGCCTCTCGAATTTGGGCAGGGGGGTGGCACGATAGCCAGCATCCCTACAGTGCTTTCAACACGCTTGATAGACATTATAGTGCTCATTGTTTTTCCAATAGTTTTCCTGGTGGCTTCATACATGGTGTTCACGAGAAGACAGGAAAAATAGTGAGCGTATATCAAAAGTCGTTTTTTTCATATTCCATTATTAATGCCCCCGTTCTACCTGTTAAAGGCAACCTATTAGCCACAGGGTCTCCATCATAGGTCTTGACATGTACTTCTCCAGTCGACAGCAAGTAATTCACTATGCGAGCCAAGTCTTCTGTTCTAGGCTCGATATAAAAAGGGTTTACTTCAACAACTCTTCTCGTCATGTCTATGCCACGCAGGTTCCTAACTATATGATCGTTGAAAGTGTAGAGATGGTCCCCAACAGTTACTCCGTAAGAATACTCGATGATTGTTATAACATTGTCACATCTTAAGATCTTGTTGTCAACTCTTAGGTCTTCAAACATTTTCTCCGTTATCTTAACAGGGTAATAGCCGATGTTAACAACCCCGTTTCTTTCATTGAATCCGATGCTCTCCTTTAAAGAGAGCCAGTCGGCATCAGTAGTTATTATCGGGCTTCTTGGAAAAGCCTCATTTATCGGAGCTGTAATAATGTAACGGCGCCCTTTATAGATACTTTTAAAACCTGTTTTTTCAACCAGCCTTACTCCCGTAGTATTCTTTTCCTCAACGAAGAGGTAAACGTGCCTCGTGTTCAAACTGTTTAACGCTGTATTCAATAGTCTTCTACCAACTCCTCTCCCTCTGAAGTCTTTATGGACTAGAAGCCCCCCAATATATCCGCAGTCGTAAATATAGCTTAGAGAATAAATGCAGCCAACTGTTTCACCATTAACCTCTGCCACAAATATTTTGAAGGATTCCAGTTGGCTCAACATTTTCACGAGCGGAATATTGGTTAAATATGTGAACGGGGTGTCCCTATGTTGCTCAAATAGTCTGGCAACCTTCTCCACGTCCCAGCTCTCTTTAACAGTAACATCCAATGTAATGCAGACGTTCAATTAACCGTTTATTAATATTCTTGCTCCAGAACTCCTTTTCTCTTCTTCTGACTCTCGTAGAGTTCCCTAACCCTTTTTAAAGTATCTGCTTCAGACGGAGCCTTGTCGCTCCTTATCCTAGTTATCCTCGCAAACCTCAGTGCGAAGCCAGACTTGTATCTTGGGCTCCTCTGGATTTCGCTGTATGCTGCTTCAACGACTACCTCCGGCTTAACCCAGACAGTATTATCCTCCTCTCTTATCTTGAGCTCTAGCAGCCTTCTAGTCATTCCCTTGAATTCCTCGTCAGTTAGGCCTTTGAAGGTCTTGCCCACTATCTCATAGCCTCCACTTTCCTCATCCAGTGCCGCGAGGAAATAGTCACTTAACCAGCCTGCCCTCCTTCCGTAGCCCCATTGGGCACCGATAATGACTAGGTCAAGGTAATCGGCTGTCTTCAGTTTAAGCCACAGCCTCCCCCTGGTGCCTGGGACGTAAGGACTGTTGAGAGCCTTGGCGACAACTCCTTCATGACCCTCCTCTAAAGCTTTCTTAACGAACTCCTCAGCCTCGTTGATGCTTGACGTTACTATCCTCGGAGCAAGGTTCACATTTCTCCCAATTTGTTCAAGCATGCCCCATCTCTGCGAGTAGGGCTCATCTATCAGCTGCCTACCGTTCAAGTAGATCACGTCGAAAAGATACAGTTTAAGAGGTATTCTCTTCATCTCTTCTTCAATATTCTTAACCTTAGTGAACCTTCTCATCAAATCCTGAAAAGGCAGTGGTCTACCGTTTAAACCGACAGCTATAACCTCTCCGTCAAGTATCGCCTCCTCAGCGTTAACCCTGTTTATAGCCTCATCAACTATTTCAGGTATGCTGACAGTAACGTCTATCAAACGCCTGCTGAAAATCCTAACCGCGCCGTTCTTCTTATGAATCTGTACGCGAGCCCCGTCGAACTTGTATTCGAAAGCAACATTCTTATGATACTTGAAGACCTCTTTCACGCTGTAGACCATCTGTGCAAGCATGGGTTTTACTGGACTAAAGAGGGTTAGGCCTATCCTTCTCAAGCCTTCTTCGCCAGAGGTTAAAGCCGCCTCAGCGACCTTTCCCAGGTTGCCCGAGAACATGAGAGCTCTCCTTACGAGGTCCAGACTAGTTCCTGAGGCTCTCGCAATAGCCTCGAGCATAACTCCCTCTCCAACTCCATGCTGCATTTCTCCAAAAATATTCTTAACAATATATTTAGCTTCTAGCTCAGAGGCTCTCTCAAGCATGGATCTTAATACGAGCTCCTTGTTCTCCCTCGACCTTGAGCCGGTGGCACTTGCAATCTTTTCAAAATATTCTGCAACGTTCAGGATTGTCAGAGGCTTCTTAAAAAGGGGGGTCTGAAAGGGGGTTTCGATGATCTTGCTTATCGTAGCGTATCCTATTTCAAGGGTCTTGGAAGAGGCTTCTGGGAATGTTTCTCCAACTATCAGCAGAACAGCCGGACATATTTCCTCTTTTCTCAAACCCTTCAGAAACTCTCCTATCATCCTAACCTTCTCCAGCCTACTGCTCGTCTCGGAAAGCTTCTCGCAAAGCTTAGCGAGTTCGACGAATAATGTTTCCCCGCTTTCCTTCATTTCCTCCTCGATTTCCGTCTTAAAAATATTCGTCAGACTGATAAACCTATTCGTTTTTAAACGAGATTCTTAGCCCGAGTGCCTTGTGATATTCTCTCAGCGACCCTCCATTCAACAGGGTTTTCAGGGAAGAAGCCAGTTTAAAAGCCATGCTTCTCTCCCAGTCCACCCCGTATTTGCCCCTTAGTTTTATCACGGCCCGCCTAAGAGCCTCCGCATTATTCCAGTTTTTCTCAAGTAGGTTAAAGACTTCGACGACATCCTTGGGAATATCCAACATTCCGGCTTCTTCACTGTAGTTGTCGAGCAGAAGCGTTAAGTATTCACCTACAGTAACATGGTTTCCCTTCCAATAGAGCTTTGCAGCGGCACCTCTTCGCGCAGCCTCAGCTCTTGTTTCAAGATACGTTTCATGCGTCAAGTTGTTGCAAGGTTCTCTACCATTTCTCCAAGCTGAAGCCAAGATCCTGAGTATAGTCATGACGGTGCAAACATAGGGTGGAATATTGCTGTCGCAAACTCTGAGTTCAAGCGTTGAAGGTTTATGTTTATTCTCAGGGTTAAAATTCAGCTCCCTGTAATGATTCTGGTTTAAACCCCCTTTAGTAACAGGGATACAGTATTTACCGCCGCCGCGCAACAGCCTGTTAGACGAGTATGGCGTTATTCTCCTTCTCCAGACAGGCGAGTTGGCGGAAACCGCTATGATGAAAGGAATATGGTCGTGAATGTAGCTTGCAAGGCTTCCAGCTTCCTCCCTGCTTAAGCCCTTATCCTTAAAGCCCAAGTGGAAATGGGTGCCTGCAAACCTATCGTTCCATCCCCCTACTGGCAGTGGAAGAGCGTTGTCAACGATGGGTGAATCAACATAATTCTTGAATCCGCTGCTTATGGCTTGTAGGGCCTCTCTCACGCTTCCAAAGGGCCTAGAAACATATTCTGTGCCTATGCTCTTGTCAATGGTGAACCTCTCCCCTGCTTTTGAAGGCTTTACGTCTGGAATGATAATGCGTCTTGATATTTTTCCCTCTCTACTTAAAATAGTATAGCATTCTATTTCAACACCTATTGTAATGGGCTCTTTCTCCTCAACTAACACGTAGGATATGCTCTTCGTTTCCAGTAGGATTGGAAAATGGCAAAATATAAATTTTATCCTATAATTAAATCTATTTTACTGTTTAAAAAGAGACTCTTCTTTCTTCTGATCAATAATTTAAAAGGCTTTTTCTTTTTAAAGGGAATACAGATTCTTATGGCCGTCATTCTCCCATAAAAACGATGTTCACATTTTCTCGCCTTTATTGACGATAATGCTTCTGGAAACACTTGTAGAAAATCAAACAGTCAGAGGATTCTTTAAAGAATAAAAGTTGTTTATGAAACAGGCTGAGAATTAAGCCTAATTGACGATGACTACATCGAGATGGGTTGTTTTTAGAAAACGTTTTTACCATAGAACAGTTAATTTGTAAAATGCTCGACATCAGAATATTTGTTTTTAAAGCAACACTGCACCCTGTTTTCAAGCAACGCTAAATCTGAGAGATCATAAGGTTTAACAAGATTTTCGGATAAGTAGCTTAAAATCAGGCTTTTTTCCGAAACCATAGGTTGAAACGTTTAAAAGATTCGTAGTGAGTCAGAAATTTTGGGGAAAAACTGCTGTTATGGGCCAACAACCCTTTTTTTATCGTCTACGCTGTTTTACTCTTAGGAATCGCGCCTCGGTTTCTCTAAGCTTTTTAACCAGCGGCTTCAGAGAACACCATTATTCACTGTTAATAAGAGGGAACACCCGTAAGCAAGTTTGACAGTTTATTTTTTTATATTATCTTGTGATAAAAAGCCTTTAAGGGTGCTACGGTTAGGAATTTTCATAAGTCTAAAAAATGTTTAATGGGTTATACCTATTTTAGTGTAGAGTCCCCTCGGGCTCTTCGCCTCCACCACTAGGTTCACAAAGTCAGCCCGGTTGACAAGCTCAGGAGGCACGTACCTGCCTGTTAAAACAACGTCTGTTTCCTCAGGGACTTCGTCTAACAGCTTCAAAACATCTTCGACGGAAACTAGGCCTATAAAAGCGGCTAGGCCGATCTCGTCTAACACTAGGAGAGCCGGCTTCTCCCCGAGTTTTTCTCTAGCTAGGTTAATGCCTTTTCTCGCCATCTCCATATCCTCCTCAGACGGGTTTTTAAGGTCCACCCAACCCTCTCTCCCAGCCAGATGTATCTCATACTCGGGCTGTAAACGTCCAGCTATCAAGTATTCTCCAGTATTCCTCCACCCTTTCATAAACTGTATTATCACGACTTTCAAACCGTGGCCGACTGCCCTGACGGCTAAACCTATCGCGTTAGTCGTCTTTCCCGCCCCTGTTCCAGTATAGAGAAATACTTTACCCAAAGTCATGCCCCCTCTATGAAACAGGGCATATGCTCCATCCGCAGTCTATGCAGGTTAGGCATCCGCCCTCCTTGATGAGCCTTTTACTGCCGCAGCTTGGGCATTCAGCATTAGCACCATTCTTGTTAAGGATTAGAACGGGTTTCTCTGAGGCGGGCGTTGTTTTAGAAGTGCTTTCAGATTCTTCTCTGAAATCCTTTATCTCAACCCCTTGGGATCTCGCGATTTCAATAGTCGAGTTGCTAACGATCCTAGCATACTTTCCGAGCTTCGAGGAAGGCGTAACCAAGACTTGATACGGAAGAGAACCGTCACGGTAAATAGTAATCCCCTTGACTCTCATTGCACGTGCCAGAGTAAAAGCTTTCTGAACATCTTCTACAGTAACCCAGTTCGGCATGTTTATGGTTTTGCTGACTGCAGCGCAAAACCATTTCGTGAACTCTGCTTGAGCCCTCACGTGATCCCACCAGGGTATATCGTAAGCAGTTAGGAACACGCGACTCATCTCCTTGGGAAATTCGAGGCCCACGAGCGACCCGCCGTTGTCTGAAATCAGCTTAAGCGTCTTCTCATCGTAAAGCCCGTTTTCCCTTAGCGCTTTCTCAAACTCAACATCCACGTAATAGAAGGTTCCTAAGCTAACCCTCTTCTCATATATTAAGGCGAACTGAGGCTCAATCCCGGAGGACACGTCAACCAGCATGGAAATAGAGCCGGTTGGAGCTATAGTGGTCACCTCCGCGTTCCTAACTCCAAACCTCATTATCTCCTGCTGAAGGTCGCTCCAGGGAAGAGTCTGCCAATCCTTATGGTAGAAGCCTTCAACCGGCATCTCGCCGTCAGGGTAGGATGAGTCAGCATACAGCGGGAAGGCGCCGCGCTCCTTGGAAAGCCTGCAGGATTCTTTCATAGCGAAGAAAGTCAGATGCTCCGCTATCCTACTCATCATCCTAAAGCTCTCCTCGCTATTGTAAGGTATTCTCAGGGCGAAGAGTAAGTCAGCTAGGCCCATGACGCCTAGGCCAACCTTCCTAGTAAGCTTGGTCGCACGCTCTATCTCGCTTAAAGGAAACTTATTCACATCTATCACGTTGTCCAGAAACCTGAGGGCGATCCCGATTACTCCGCTAAACTCCTCCCAGTCGAAGACAGCTCCATCCCTATTTCTCTTCACAAACGCGTACAGGTTTATCGAACCCAGGTTGCATGACTCATAGGGATAAAGGGGTTCCTCTCCGCAGGGGTTCGTGGACTTTATTGGACCCTTATGCTTACTCAATATGTTTCTTCTATTGATGTTTTCCAAGAAGAGAACGCCTGGGTCACCTGTCCTCCAAGCCATCTCCACAATCTTCCAGAAAACGTCTTTGGCGCGAATGGTCTTCCAAACCTTTCCATCCCTCGGATTTATAAGCGGATACGGCGCGTCTTTCTCAAAGCATTCCCAGAAATCATCCTTTATAAGGACGGATATGTTGAAGTTTTCAAGCCTCCCCCGTTCAGACTTGGCTGTTATAAACGTCTCTATATCCGGATGGTTAACCTCAAGAATCCCCATGTTCGCCCCCCTTCTCTTACCCCCCTGTTTAACCACATCTGTAACAGTGTCTATTATCCTCATGAATGAAACAGGGCCGCTTGCCACCCCCGAAGTGCTGGAGACAATATCCCCGGCAGGCCTCAGCTTAGAATAGTTTATCCCAATGCCTCCGCCGGATTTGAAGATGATCGCCGCCTGGGTTGCAGCATTCATAATAGACTCAATATTATCCTCAACATCCAACACGAAGCAGGCTGAGAGCTGGCCTAGCCTCGTGCCAGCGTTAAACAGGGTCGGCGAATTCGGCATGAATTTCTTAGAAACCATAAGATCATAATAGGCTTTGAAATTCTCATAATGGTTTTCAAACTCGCCTGAAAGAAGCATTCCGAGAAAACCGCTACAGGAAACCTTCATCCTGCCTTGAGAATTAAGCTCATCGTAAAGAGCCTTCATTCGTTCCAAATGATGCTCGTTCCAAGTGACGGCATACCCGTTGTCGCTTTTCCCTAGGCCAAGCTTATTAGCATATTGGCTGGTGTTAAACTCTTCTCTTGGAAACGCCGGCAGACCCCCCTCCTTGGAGAAAATCCTCGGGTCGTGAAGAATATCCGGTATTACAACAGTTAAAGCAACTCTTTGAAACAACTGTTTAGGAGACTCTACGAGCTTCCCATTCTCATCCTTAAGAAGGTAACGGTTCACAAGCAGCCTGATCGCGTTAACAGAAAACTCCTTGTCCACCTCGTCCACAAAGCTTTTCTGCAGAAGAGCCTTCTTCTCCTCCCTTATCTTCTCCCTCTCCTTCCTGTAAAGAATATAGGCTTTAGCAACATCGTAAAGATCAAACTTCATAAGGGCGAACTCCACCACGTCCTGAATATCCTCGACATGCGGAGTCTCGCCGCTCTCATACTTCCCGTTTAACACGTTTAACACGTAGTTAACAACCCTCTCCAAAGCCTTCTCATCATACTGTTTCACGCTCACCATGGCCTTCGCAATAGCATTCCTAATCCTATCCGGGTCAAAATCAACGACCCTACCATCCCTCTTAACAACCTTCCTTTTTTCCATGCAAAGCCTAAACACAGCTATGAGTATTAAAACATTAAACGATTTTCTTTCTGCTTAATCAATGGGAGAACCATAGTAAAACAAGGCTAACACCCTTC
>CAYQCW010000003.1:0-134317 GCA_964416155.1 uncultured Nitrososphaerota archaeon | reverse complement strand
TAGCGGTGAGCATCCTCTTAGTGGTAAGAATGACGGCCTAAAGGGGAATGGTGGGGGTGCACGCATGACGAGGCTGTTGCAGGAAGGGTTCTTAACCCAACCCCCATCTTATCCGTCTGATAGCTAAAATGAACGCAATCATCGCGTAGGTGATGCTCATTAGCAAATTTGTTAGAATGTTTACAAGAGGGGAGCCGGTGATCATGGCCTTCAGTAATAAAGCAAGCGGGGTCGTAGGTACTAAATAAATAAGATACTGAAAAACCGGTGGAAAGTTCTCCATGGGGATGAAAAGAGGATTAGCAAAAGTGAATATCATGGAGAGTATTGAGGTGAAATTATAAATCCATTCTTTTTCCAACGTGTAAACTCCGATTAAGAAACCTACAGATAGGCAAGTTAGCCAGCCGGGTAAAGATACTATGAAGAGGAAAATGAGGCTGGTAATCGGGATTTCTCCAGTAAACAAAGATAGCAAGTAGTAAAACGGAATTAGAATGAGTAATCCACTACTGTTAAGAATTAAACTGTTTAACGCAATTCCCAAAGCGTAGGAAAACGGATGAATCGGCAAAGTTATAAAAATCGCCAATGTTCTAGATCGCTCATCTGAAGCCATCCCTTGACTTATTACGGTTATAGCAGAAATTGCCGTAAAAAATATCACAACCGCTGAAAAAGTATAAGTTACGTTTGCAATACGAAGAACAAATATAGCGACTAAACTTAAAAGAATTGGAAAAACTATAAGAGTTAAAAAACCCCCAAAACTTCTTAAAATCCATTTGCTCTTCATCACGGCTATTATTAAACCGTCTTGAAATATCTTACTGTATCTCATCTTTTTCTCCCTCCATCATTTCTATATAGATATCTTCCAAAGAAATATGTGAAAAGATAAATTTTAGATTGTTTTGTTTTAGAAAACGGAACAATTCAAGCATGCTTTTTTCAGAAATCTCGGAAAATCTTAACTCAACAGCACCAGCATCCCTTATAATCTTAACATCTTCTCCTTTTGCTACAAATATGTTTTCTATCTTCGAAAAATCAACACTGCTCTCATATATGATGAGCTTATGCCGATACCCGACGCCTGTAATTATTTCTTTAGGCGACTTGCATAGTATGAGACGGCCGTTTCTTATTATTCCAATTCTGTTCGCTATTTTTTCAGCCTCATCAACATAATGCGTAGTAAAGAGTATCGTAGTCCCCTTTTTCTTTAATTGTTCGAGGTGTTCAAGCATATTTTTACGCGCCACGGGATCCAGCCCAGCAGTAGGCTCATCCAATATAAGGATTTTAGGTTCATGGGCCAAGGCAGAGGCTATGAGAACACGTTTCTGAAGGCCATTGGAAAGCGTGCGAACAAGACTCCTCCGATATTCTTCTAATTCCTGAATTTGGATCGCTTTTTCTGTAATTTTTAATGCTTGTTCCTTCGAGAACCCCCTAAGCCTCACTAAATAAAAAACGTGCTCTTCAACTGTTAAGTCAAAAAAGGGATGGGCACCTTGTGGTATCACTCCTATAATTTCCTTAATTTTAATCGGGTTTTTCAAAACATCGTAGCCCATGACGAAAAGCCTGCCAGAGGTTGGTCTAAGCTCTGTTGTAACCATTCTCACGAAAGTGGTTTTCCCTGCCCCATTAGGTCCTAGAAGTACAAAAATTTCTCCATCTTTTACTTCAACACTTACTTTATTATTTCCGATAGTCCCGTTAGGATACACTTTTGTAAGATCATAGGCCTCTATTGCATTCATTTGAAACTGCGTACCATGCTTGTTATTTTATCTGCATAAAGGTTCTATTCCAGACGAGTCTTGGTTAGTCCATAAGTCTTCAGTAGGGATGAGGGGAAACACACCTAATGGGGAAGTTTTCTCCTCCATCTTCTTCTCACTTCCACAGAATAGTATTAAAAATCGGCTTTTTATTTTTTTTTAATGCATATAAAATATGTTTTAGGATATGCTATTATGGTTTAAATTTCTATGTCGCTCTATTAGCACACGTCTTGAAAGCCTAGTTGCTATTCAGTCTTTTTTAGCGTTCTCTAGATGGTATTATAGAAGTGAAGAAAGAACATGCGCTTGAAATGATTCACCAAGAATCAGAAAGTTAATGTTTAAGCAGTCTCATTTAACTGGATGATGAGACGTAGGCAAGTATTGGTACTTAAAAGCATTGAGGGCAAAAGCTTCCAACTTTCTCTTCCTTTAAGCGTCATTGATTTCGAGTCCATAAAGCTTAAAAGCATTGGTGTTTCTCCTTGGCGCGGGAAGGTAAGACGGGATGAATATAGTTGGGGTCTTGGTTCAGATCATTGTCAGTATCATTATAGTTGCTCCAGTACTATGGATCGCGGGAAGAATGCTTGCAGGAAAAGGTAAGGCCAAGTTCACTGATGCCATTTGGATAGTTGTTTTAGGGGTGGTCTTAGGTACGGTTGTCGGCGCTTTCCTCAGCGGCTGGATTTCGGCTTTGGTCACATTTATAATTTGGCTGGCGCTTATCAAACACTTCTTCGACTGCGGATGGTTGAAAGCCCTTGTAATAGCCATTGTCGCAGCAATAATCTTCGCGGTTATAATCGTGGTTCTGGCCCTCGTCGGAATCGGAGTAGTGGGGTTACTCTAAACATTACACTGAATAATGCCTCGTCAACAAAGGAGGCTTCAATAAGCGGCTATTCGCAGCACGCATACCTAAGCAGGTCTTTCAAGAAGCCTTGCCCAACTAACCGACTTTTACATGGCCAGTGATATCTGTGAAGAGTTAGCTACCGTTGTTCGAAGCATTCCCAGTGTAAAGGATTCTCGCCGGGAATCATCGGGATTACTAAGGAGCCGTTAGCCCCGGGTGGCACCATCGCTGGGCGGTTGTCAAAAATGGCTCTAACTGCCTCGTTCTCATCATATGAGCTTGGCAGATAGTTCTTCTCCCATCCTAGGTCGACCTGAATATTCTTAAACCCAAGGCTCTTTAAACGCTCAGCCCCGATACTGGCGTTCTCCAAGACGCGTTCCTCGCTGACGCCTAATCGGAAGGGATACTGACTGCACCAGCTTACCGGAGGGCTTTCCAAAGACCTAATTCGGTTTTTCTCCCTGACCAAGTCTCCAAACTCCTCTAGGAGAAGCCAAGGGTCCCGTCAAAGCATCAGCACAACATCTTCCAGCTTAACGGCCTCCCCAATCCTTAAGCCTTCCTCGTTCTCCAGTCTCTCTATTCTAAGCTCTTCCGAGTAATGCTTCTGCCCGCTTAGGCAGACGTGGCATGTTAAAGATCCGATTTTAAACCTAGGCCGCTGCGGGGAGGAAAGACGTCAAGCAGATCATTCCTTTTCAACCTTGAATAGTCCGGCTGAAAACACTGTTGTCATGCGTCACTCTTCGGTCTAGGTGAGAATAATAATTAAGCATTATGCCCTAGGTTTTAATGTGCTTTTTTTTAAACGAGGATTCCGCGTGTTGCACATGTTAATCAAGTTATCTACCAGTATCCTTCAACACTTTTCTAAACGAGTCCAGGAAATACTCTATCTCGGCTCTCCCCTCGTAACCCACATTGCCTATTCTAGTTGTTTCATTCCTCAGCTTACCCATTCCTCTTGCTATCAGGATCCCATACTCTTCATATAGCCTCTTGATTATTACGTCAGCATTAAGACCAGTGTTTTTGAAAACTATTATCGCCGTAGACCAGTATTCTTTATTACGTGGGAAAACCTCAATGTTCTCTGACTCCAAGAATTCATATATCATTCTAGCGTTCTCAGAATGCCTCCTTATCCGCTCTTCATACCCTTCTTCTTTTAATATTTCAAGCGCTTCAGCCATACCGTATATCAACGGCACCGCGGGCGTAAAGGGAGTTTCCCTCCTAAGATGGAACCGGTGAATCTTCTCAACATCTAGGTAGAAGCTTCTTCGTCTAGGATTTTTCAAACCCTTGTCTAATGCCTTCCCACTTACTGAGACGAAGGATAAGCCTGGAGGCCCGCCGAGCCCCTTTTGGCTTGCGGTCACACAGACATCAACACCAAGCCTATCTGTGTAGAAGGGTTCAACACCAAGATCTGAAACCGTGTCCACGAAAACCAGGATCCCTCTCTTTCTAGCAATGTTGGCAACCTCCTCCATCGCTCTGAAGGTTACTCCCGTAGAGGTTTCATTATGCACTATGAAGATGCTTTCCACGTTATTGTTCTCAACCGCGTCCACTATGCTTCTGAGGCTTGGTAGACTTCCCCACTCTGATTTAACGACGACGGGCTTAGCGCCAACCTTCAAAGCGTTCTCCACAATCCTTCCGGTGAATTCTCCGAAATCCGGTATAAGCACTTTCTCATTCTCATAGACAAAATTCTGAAAAACCATGTCCACACCCGCGGTCCCCGAGCCGCTTATAACGTAGACATTGTTCTCAGTTTTGAAAACGCTTTTCAGGCTTTCTTCAACCTTCTCGTAAAGGACCTGGAACTCTTCGCCCCTATGGTTTATGATGGGTTTAGCCATAGCTTTCAAAACCCTTTCAGGCAGGGCTATCGGGCCGGGTATCAACAGCATACGAGCTTTCTGAGCCATCTCCCGGAAGAATGTTAAAACCCTTTTTAACCCTTTCCTAGGCTAGCCGGGCTTGAGCCACTTGGTGAAATCGGTTTCACACTCATAAGCATAGGATAACTTTAGCAGGGTTGTCTCCTCGAAATGGTTCCCTATTAGTTGAAGACCAACGGGAAGCGAATCGACGAAGCCTGCTGGAACACTTATCGCAGGTAGCCCAGCAAGATTAACTGCAACGGTTTCCACATCCATCATGTACATCTCCAGCGGGGACAGGAGTCCACCTATCCTCCAAGGTAGGACAGGCATTGTCGGCATCGCTAAAACATCGAAATCCTTAAACAGAAGTTTGAAGTCGCTATGTATCTTTCTCCTGACTCTACAGGCCTTTATGTAAAAATCCTCCTTATAGCCTGCGGATAGCACGAAGGTACCTAGGAAAATCCTTCTCTTAACCTCTTCCCCGAAACACTCAGTCCTAACCTTAACAAGCTGGTCCTCCCACCTGCCTTCTGCACGCTTACCACCATAACGGATACCGTCGAACCTGGCTAGGTTGCTTGAGCACTCAGCCATCGCTATTATGTAGTAGGCTGGAAGCGCATGCTTCATGAGGGGCATTGAGACCTCTTTAATAAGGCACCCAACCTTCTCAAGAACCCCTATAGCATCATAGACTTTACTTGAAATTTTTTCATTAACGTTTTCGAAACCTTCTTTTATCACGCCGATTTTAAGCCCACCCACATTCTTCAAAGCCTCCTCAACATAGTTCGGCACAGGTTGGCCTGAGGTAGTTGAATCACGCAAATCCTTTCCAGCTATTACTTGAAGCAACAGGGCTGCAGATAAAGTGTTCCTAGCCATCGGCCCTATTTGGTCAAGGCTGCTCCCGTACGCTATTAAACCGTAGCGTGAAACCCTACCGTACGTCGGCTTTAACCCGACGATTGAGTTGAATGCAGCCGGGTTCCTTATAGATCCGCCAGTGTCGCTTCCCAAGGCAATCTCCACAGCCCCGCATGCTGCTGCAACCGCACTCCCCCCGCTGCTTCCTCCGGCAACCCTGGAGTGGTCGAAAAAGTTCCTCGTGGGGCCGAAGAAAGAGGTTTCTGTGCTTGAACCCATTGCAAACTCATCCATATTGGTCTTACCTATTATGATGCCGTCCTCCCTCCTTATCCTCTCAATAACCGTGGCATCATAGACTGGAACATAGTTTTCAAGCATTTTAGAGGAGCATGTTGTCCTAAGGCCCTTCGTGGAAATATTGTCTTTAACTGCTACCATTAGACCCGCCAGCCTCCCCATTTTCTCACCCTTCTCAATCCTACGCTTAAGCTCCTCAGCCTTCCTGAGGGCCCCCTCCCTGTCGACTGTTAAGAAAGCGTTTAACTGTTTGGCTGCCTCAATTTTTTCAATAGCCCTGTAAGCCTTTTCCACAGGGTCAGTAAGCTCTTCTTTTACCCTGGCTTGCTCTAAAATACTGTTCACCCCAATACTTGACCTGAAACGAACCATTTCTCTTCTCTTTCCTCCGCATTCTTGAAGACATCATCTTCCACGAGAGTTTCAGCCGGCTCATCTTCTCTCAGGGACTCATTAACCTCAGTAACATACGTCATTGGCTCCGCATCCAGCCGGAGGCTTCTTATAGTATCGAAGTACTCCAGTATCTCATTAATGTTTTTCTCGAGTTTTTCAACCTCGGTCTCGCTTACAGATATTCTGCAAAGCTTAGCGTAATGCAGTATTTCCTCCTTTGAGATCACTTTTTTCCCACTCATCTGATAGTCTTCTTTCTCCCTAAGGGTGCCTATTTATCGGTTTCCTTTGCCAGCAGGCTTTAGCGAAGAGGGGAAGTCTAGGAATATGGGCTAGAGGAAACGTCACCTTAAAAGGCTAATTCTACTACACGCAAAGGTTACCCGGAAGAAGCCTTTTCCCTTTAGACTCAATAAGAGTGGTTAAATGTTCGGATGCACAAATGTATACATTTAAACAAAACTTTTTATATATTGCTTTTTCCGGCCCCGTCCTGTGGTGCGGGGAAAGCATGCTGCTGTTCAAAAGCGTCTGGCAAATAGGTTGCTCCAGAAAAACCTGAAGCTTGACGTAAAAGAAATCCAATATGAGAACCCTATCAAGGTTTTCTCTAAGCTGGTTGACGATTATGAATACGTTTACCTTTTAGAGTCTGTTGAAGGCCCAAGGAGGCTTGCTGAATTCTCCTTCATAGGCTTCAACCCGAGTAAGATTATCAAGGTTAAGGATGGGAAGACAGAGATTCTAGGTGAAGGCAGGGTCATGATGGATACGGATGACCCGCTGGAGATTATTAGAGAGGAGGTTTATGTTAAAAGGTTTTTCCACGAGGCCTTCCGGTTTGCCGGTGGGGCAGTCGGCTATATTTCTTACGACGCTGTCAGGTACTGGGAGAATCTCCCATCAACTACTCTTGATGACCTCGGCTTCCCGGATCTGGAGATGGGAGTTTACGGAGACGGGATTGTTTTTGAACATTCTAAAAGAAGAGCGTACTATTTTCATACTGGTGAAAACAGGGTTAGTGAGCTGAAGGGAAAGCTTAGGTCCAGTAAAAACATTGGAGAGCTTGAGTTCAGCAAGCCTAAGCCAAATATTTGTAAAGAAGATTTTGAGGTTCTCGTCAATAAGGCTAAGCAGTATGTTTTCAACGGTGATATTTTTCAAGTCGTCTTCTCTAAGCGGTATAGCTTCAATATTCAGGGAAGCCTACTCCGCTTCTACAGGGCGTTGAGAAGCATCAATCCCTCTCCATACATGTATTTTCTGAAGCATGGTGAAAGATGGGTAATTGGCTCAAGCCCGGAGATGCTTGTTAGGGTTGAGAACAGGGTTGTTGAAACATATCCTATAGCAGGCACCTGCCAGAAAACTGGGGATCGGGAGAGGAATAGTGCATTGGCAAGGGAGCTTCTCGCAGACCCTAAGGAGCGGGCGGAGCACGTAATGCTCGTGGACCTTGCTAGGAACGATGTTGGAAGAGTTTCAGAATATGGGTCTGTAAAAGTGCCTGAGTTTATGGTTGTTCACGAGTATAGTCATGTTCAACACATCGTGTCTAAGGTTACGGGGCTTCTTTCACCTGAGAAGGATTGCTTCGATGCTTTAAGGGCGATGCTACCTGCTGGAACAGTGTCAGGCGCCCCAAAGATTAGGGCGATTGAGATAATAGAGGAGCTTGAGCCTACGAGGCGAGGGCCTTATGCAGGTGCGGTGGGCTACTTCTCGTATAATGGTAATGCTGACTTCGCCATAACGATTAGAACACTTCTCGTGAACAAGAACAGGGGGCATATCCAGGTGGGTGCGGGGATCGTGGCTGACTCTGATCCTGAGCGGGAGTGGTTTGAAACAGAGTATAAGGCTGGAGCTTTAATGAAGGCTTTAAACCAGGCTGGTGGAAGAAAATGAGGATTCTGCTAATAGATAATTATGATTCCTTCGTCTACAATATTGCTCAATACATGGGTGAACTCGGTGCCTCAGTAATCGTGCTCAGAAACGATGCGATAAGCTTGAGTAAGGCGAGGCGTCTCAAGCCCGACAGGATAGTGATATCACCTGGTCCAGGTACACCTCAGGACAAGAAGTATTTCGGAAACTGTGCTTCAATAATACGTAGCCTCGGAAAAAGGACCCCAGTCTTAGGAATATGTCTCGGCCACCAGGGTATTGCATACGCGTTCGGAGGGAAAGTTTCTCACGCCAGCAGAGTTATGCATGGGAAGACCAGCATGATAAGACACGATGGGGAAAGCGTTTTCAAAGGTATTTCAAACCCATTTGAAGCGACACGTTACCATTCCCTGGTTGTAAACGCTTTCAAAATGCCCTCCTGCCTAAAGATATCTGCCTACTCACTCGAGGACTGCGAGGTCATGGGTCTGAGGCACGTCGAGTATCCTGTTGAAGGAATACAGTTCCACCCGGAGTCTATTCTAACCCGGGAGGGGAAGAGGATCCTGAAGAATTTTCTGGATAAAGGTGTCCGAGCTTGATAAGAGAATGTATAGCGAAGCTTGTTGAAGGTAAGAACCTGACGATGACTGAGGCTGAGGAAGCCATGTCTGAAATAATGTCTGGGAATGCGAGTGAGGCACAAATAGCCTCCTTCCTAACCGCTTTAAGAATGAAGGGTGAGACTGTTGAGGAGGTCACCGCGTTCGCATCCGTGATGAGAAGATTCTGCCGCCAGATAAGGCCAAGGGTTAACGGCAGGCTCGTAGACACTTGTGGAACAGGCGGAGATAATGTTAAGACTTTCAACGTGAGCACGATAGCTGCCTTCGTTGCTGCTGGAGCCGGAGTACCTGTCGCCAAACATGGGAACCGTTCAGTCACGAGTAAGTGTGGTAGTGCGGACCTTCTTGAAGCATTGGGCTTCAACCTCAATATGACTCCGGAGATGGTGGAGAAATCCATAGAGGATGTTGGAATAGGATTCATGTTCGCCCCTGTTTTCCATCCTGCCATGAAGCATGCAATCGGACCAAGAAGGGAGATCGGGGTGAGAACCGTATTCAACATACTCGGACCATTGACTAATCCTGCTGGTGCTAACGCTCAGCTGCTAGGAGTTTACCATGAAAGCCTCCTGAAACCTCTTTCAAACACTCTTAGAAACCTGGGGACTGAGAGCGCGATAGTTGTGCATGGCTTAGACGGCTTAGACGAAATCTCTATTGTAGGTAGGACGAGGATGATACTGGTGGAAAACGGTAGGGTTTCTTCAAAATACATAGAGCCTAAGGACCTAGGTTTGAAAAAGGCTAGCAGAAGCCTTATCGAAGTTTACTCTAAGGAGGAGAGTGTTAAGATAGCCTTTAAAATATTGAGTAACCGTGTTAACAATGATCAGAATCTTACTCCGAAACGAGACATGGTTCTGGTGAATGCAGCTGCAGCAATCATGATTGGTGGTAGGGCTAGGAGACTTAGTGAAGGGGTTGAAGTCGCTAGGGAATCTGTTGAAAACGGGTCAGCCTACGAGAAGCTTAAGTCATTCATAAAGTATAGTGGTGGAAGTCTTTCTGTTATAGAGGAGCTTGAGAAGAATGGCTGACTTCTTAGACATAGTTGTTGAAGACGTTAGGAAAACTATAGGATCAGGCTACTACAACGTTACGCCTGTTAGACATGAGAAGATTAGTTTGAAAAAAGCTATACTTTCATGCGTTAAAAATCCCGTTATAACCGAGTTTAAGCCAGCGTCTCCTTCGAAGGGAGTTTTCAAGAGGATTAGGAGCGTGGAGGAAACAGTCTCGTCGATGGAGAAGGCTGGGGCCACTGGGATTTCAATCCTGACGGAGCCAACTCATTTCCAAGGCTCCATAAAGGTGTTCAACCTGATTAGGAGGACCGTGGGGCTTCCCCTTCTGATGAAGGATTTTATTATAAGCCGGGTTCAAGTTGAGGCTGCTTCAAGAATCGGGGCGGATGCTGTTCTGCTTATTCAAGCGTTATTCGACAGAGGGTATTCAGAGGTTGAGTTAGGGGAGATGATTAGGCTTACTCATTCCTACGGCTTGGAGGTGCTGCTTGAAGCACATACGGAGGAAGAGTTCCTTAAGGCAGTAGTCTCTGAGGCGGATATGATTGGCATAAACAACAGGAGCCTCTCCACTCTGAATACTGATATTAACACTACTGGCAGAATACTCAGTAAGCATAATCATCATGGCAAGGTGGTTGTAAGCGAGAGCGGAATAGAATCTCCCACGCACATACGTCTCCTCAAAAAAGCCGGTGCAAAAGCATTCCTAGTGGGGACTACGATAATGCTCGCGGATAACGTTGTTGAGAAGGTTAGGCTGCTTGTTGAGGCTTGATCAGAATGGTTAAGGTTAAGATATGTGGGATAACGAGGATGGAGGATCTTGAGGATGCTATAAGTGCTGGAGCCGATATCGTCGGGTTCATAGTTGATGTGCCCTCCTCTCCGAGAAGTCTCAGGAATCGGGATGCTGCACATTTAATCTCAATGATTCCAAGTAGTGTCAGCAGTGTCGCTGTCACTGTCCTCAGGGACTTAGAAGGCTTGAAGAAGGTTTTAGACCTTGGTGCTGATTATCTTCAGCTTCACGGTGAGCCGAGCCTACTAGTCAACCTAGCTAAGGAAGGTTTTCTAAGGGGGGACGTGATAGGAGTGGTTAACGCTAGGTTTTCCAACGCGTTGGAGCTTGCAGTCGAGTACTCTGGGCTTTTCAAAATGGTTTTGCTGGATAGTTTGAGAAACGGTGGGTTAGGAGGCTCCGGCGAGGCTCACGACTGGAGGGTTAGCAGAATAATAAGGGATGCGATCCAGCCTAAGCCACTAATTCTAGCGGGAGGTTTAACACCTGACAACGTTGGGATAGCTGTGTCAACAGTCAAACCGTATGGGGTGGATGTTTCAACAGGTGTTGAAACCAAACCAGGTGTTAAAGACCGTGAGAAGGTTTTCAAATTCGTCAGTGAGGCGAAGAAGGTGGGGACATGAGCAATTTGAAGGCTTATCCTGAGAAGGGTAAATTCGGACGCTATGGTGGAAGGTTTGTTCCTGAGACCCTTATGTCTGCACTCGAAGAACTGGAGGAGGCTTACCTGAAGCTTAAGGATGACCCGGGGTTTAAAAGAGAGTTAAACTATTATCTTGAAAGGTTTGCGGGCAGGCCGACTCCCCTCTACTATGCTGCAAACCTGACTGAAAAGCTTGGTGGGCCAAAGATTTATCTTAAAAGGGAGGATCTTGCCCACGGTGGAGCACATAAGATAAACAACACTATAGGCCAGGGCCTGCTTGCCAAGAAAATGGGTAAGAGGAGGGTGATTGCTGAAACTGGAGCTGGCCAGCATGGCGTGGCAACAGCGATGGCTTGTGCAGCACTGGGTCTGAAGGCGGAGGTCTACATGGGCGCGGAGGATATGGAGAGACAGCGGCTGAACGTTTTCAGAATGAGGCTGCTCGGTGCAGAGGTTCATCCAGTTGATTCTGGCTCGAAAACCTTGAAGGATGCTATAAACGAGGCTTTAAGAGACTGGGTGACAAATGTTCAGACAACATATTATCTCATAGGATCAGTTGTAGGGCCGCACCCATATCCTATGCTCGTCAGAGACTTTCAAAGCATTATTGGGCAGGAGATAAGGAAGCAGATGATCGAGCTTGAGGGAAGGCTTCCCGACGCTATAGTGGCTTGCGTAGGAGGCGGGAGTAATGCTATTGGAGCCTTCTACCCTTTCTTGAGGGATGAGGAAATTGAGCTGTATGGTGTTGAAGCAGCTGGCGAGGGTATTGAATCAGGGAAACATGCTGCATCGCTTACCGCTGGGTCTGAGGGAGTGTTTCATGGGATGCTTTCATATGTTCTGCAGGATGAGCATGGTCAGATTCTGTCTACGCACAGTGTCTCTGCAGGATTAGACTATCCTGGAGTTGGGCCTGAACACAGTTTTCTTAAGAGTAGTGGGCGAGTCAAGTATGATGCGGTTAGGGATGAAGAGGCTTTGGAGGCTTTTATCGAGTTATCCAGGACAGAGGGTATTATTCCTGCGCTGGAGCCTTGTCACGCACTAGCCTACGTTAAGAAAATAGCTGGGAAAATGGGGAGGAATAAGATCTTGGTGGTAAACCTGTCTGGAAGAGGAGACAAGGACATGGAGGTTGTTATTGATAAAGTGGGGTTGAAGACATGAGTATAGATGTAGTCTTCCGGGAATTGAAGAAACGTGATGAAGGGGCTCTCATAGCCTACGTTACAGGAGGAGATCCATTACCGAAATATACTTCTAGGATTGTTGAAGCACTGGTTAAAGGTGGGGCAGACATTGTTGAAATAGGTATACCTTTCTCAGATCCTATAGCAGACGGGCCGACTATTCAGGCTGCGAATAATCGTGCCCTCAACGCAGGTACAACACCCTACATGATATTTGATATTGTTGAAGCGACTAAGAAGAAGATTGATGCACCCATTGTACTATTGACCTATTATAATATACTGTTCAAAATGGGCGTGAAAAACTTTCTGGAGAAAGCTAGCAAACATGGGGTTGACGGGCTTATTGTAGTTGATCTGCCTATTGAGGAGGCAAAGGAGTACAGGGAGGCTGCTGAAAAACAGGGGGTGGACACGATATTCCTTGCAACACCATCTACACCAATAAATAGGCTTACGGATATTTTGGGCTTCACCTCAGGCTTCCTATATCTCGTCTCAGTCTTCGGTGTTACAGGAGCAAGAGAACAGGTAGCTCAGCTTACCACCAGTACTATAAAGAGAATTCGCCCATATACGTTTAAAGCTGTTCCATTAGCAGTGGGTTTTGGAATCTCTAGGCCTGAGCACGTGAGTTCTGTAATAGCCTGTGGTGCAGAAGGAGCGATTGTAGGCAGCGCCTTTGTGAAAATCATTGAAAACAACTTGAATAATCCCACCGTATTCATAAACAAGATATCAATGCTTGCAGAGAAACTGAAGGCTGCAACAACACGCAGAAATCTAAGCATTTATGATGGCTAAAAACGGATAAACATTTAGGGTTAAGGCTTACATGGGATACTACTCGGAACTATTCTTCTACCTACGGTTTGATGAAACGTTTAGTTCTATTGGGTGCCTGCTTCCTCTATCTGCTGCCTAACAGACTGCGGTATCTCCGGGAAACTGGTTTTCATTTTTTGTGAAGCTAGGATTGATGCTTCCTTCAGAATCTGGTCTGCCTCGCTGTCAGGCGCAATATATGTCTCGTAGCCTGTGACCTCGCCAGCCTGTATAAGCACTCTGTTCATCATGTCTTCAACCTGCCTGAGGCTGTCGGCAACCTGTGGTGCAACATTCCTTATCTCGTTTCCAACCCTGTTTACTACGTTAACAACCGGTCCAAGGATCTTCAGAGTCTCTTTAAAGTCTATCGTGTCCTCAAGCCTAAGTATTACTCTTTCAAGAGCAAGCCTGTTGCTCAGAATTATCTTACCCATCTTCCTTACTTGGGCAACTTCGTTCGCATAAACTTGGGCGCGGGAATTGTCTCGCTCAACAAGAGCCTTCTCAACTTCTTTGAAAAGCTGCTCGTCCCTCATCTTGATCCTGTGGTATATCCTGTCGAGGTTCTGCTCCTGAATCTTAAGCATCGCGACTGCTTCCCTCAATGCGTCTTGAAACGCATGTTGGTCCGCTGGTTGCGGGGGCGGTTGAGGCTTCCTGCCGAATAACGGGCTCATCTTTATCACTATCCGCCTTATGTCGTGACTTAAATATTTTTAGTGATGTAATAAATCTTTACTTTAAGGTAGATAAAACTTAATAGGAATCCTTTATTGGTGTCAAGCAGAGTGGAAGTGTCCAGCTTGGGCTGGCGGAGCGAGCTTGAGAAAACTGCGATAAGAAAGGCACATGAGGCAGTTACAATGGACAGTCAGGGGGACTACAAGTCTGCCCTGAAGCTCTACAGGGAGACTATTGAAATACTCATGCAGCTTTACACGTTGACCGATAATGATAGTATGAAAAGGGTCTATCTAGATCGGATAAGGGAGTATCAGAAAAGAGTTGAAAAGCTTGAAGGATTTATGAAGAGAAAGGAGGAGGTTGTTTACATCAATAAAACCGAGACCAAAGAGGGGGAGGACAAGTGGCTTCAAGACGTCGTCCTGATAGAGAAGCCTTCTGTCAGGTGGGAGGATATCATAGACCTAGAGGATGCTAAGAAGAAACTATACGTCAATGTGATTTTCCCAACTATCCGCCCAGATGTATATAAGCTACCTTGGTCCACAGGGATTCTTTTCTACGGGCCCCCGGGATGTGGAAAAACACTCTTGGCAGCAGCTCTGGCTAACAGCATCAGAGCTACCTTCTACTTAGTTAAAGCATCTTCAGTACTTTCTAAATGGCTGGGAGAGTCGGAGAAGAACATAGCTAAACTTTTCGAACACGCTAGGAGGAACAGCAGCTCCAGCGAGCCTGCCATACTTTTCATAGATGAAGTTGAAAGCATCGTCGGAACCCATATTTATGAAACAGGAGGAGAGTCAAGAGCTAGACTGCAACTCCAGCAGGAGATGGATGGTCTTACAAGCAAGGGTCGTGTGGAACATGTCTACGTGATAGCGGCGACGAACAACCCGTGGCTCCTGCCAGACTCCTTCCTCAGAAGGTTTGAGGAACGCCTTTACGTGCCTCCTCCAGATATTACGGCTAGGAAAAAGCTCTTCATGTATTTCACATCTAAGCTCAGCCTTAAGTCGCCAATATACTACGATGAGCTGGCGCGTTTAACAGAAGGATATTCTGCTCACGATATTGAAAACATATGTAAAGATGCTTTCAAAATGACGATTGAAGAATTCTTTGAACAGGGCGACCCGATGAAGGGCGACCCTAGGCCCGTTAGCTTGGAGGACCTTGTTAAAGCAATTAAAAACAGGGGCAGCAGCATAAGCAGGGAGAGCCTGGCTAAAATGGAAGAATGGAGAAAGGAAAGGGGTTCCGCTTAAACAAGCTCCTCCTCACGTTTTACAACAACCTTCTTCTCCTTAATGAGCTCGTTCAAAAGGCTTTCAACCTCATTCTTTCCCATCGAAAGGTCCTTTGCACACTTCTCTATGTCGAAGGAATCCGTATTCGCCTTAAGATATTCTAAAACCCTTTGCTTCGCCTCCTCCCTGAGATCGTGGCCAGGAACCTTTGGAAATGTTGTTTCAAACTTCAACAGGGCAAGTCTCTCAGCCTCCTTGATGACTCTCTCCACCTCAACGTCAACGGCTTCCGCCCTGATGTCTGTCGTCCTAGTTATTATTGAGGCTGCTTCCTCAAGCTTAGCCTTGACTCCGACGAACTCCTTCTCAAGATTCGGCAGGGGACGTGTCTCACTTATCCTGGAGAGCAGCCTCGCCAGCTGCGGGAGCATGCCGTACAGCTCCTCAGACTCAACCATTGTTTCAAGCCTGAGCTTAATGGTTAACACGAGCAGGCTGGACTGGTAGATAAGCTTAGCAACCCTTCTCAGCATAGCTATCTCCTCAGCATAGGCTTTAGCCCTGTCATGATCATTCTTTTCGAGAAGAAGACTTATCTTCTCAAGGTATTCGCCGTCCTTCCTCCTCAGGTTCCTAACGATCTTCTCAAGGTCGTAAGACACTAGCTCTATGTCGGTCAACGACTCTCTGAGTAGAAGCTTCACTCTCTCCATGCTGCCTGCGGGCTCCATCTTTACTGTCTTCTCCCCTCCAATTCTAATACTCCGCTGCTCGTACCTACATAAGCATAGCTTACGAGGCCTTTAAAGATACCGTTTTCCAGAATCCCCGGCGTATTACGGAAGAAATAGTCCAGCCAGTCGAGACTACGGTTTTCAGGCAGGGGAACGTCGATAATAGCGTTCCCAGAATCTGTTATTACGGGTCCAGCCTTACCGCTTCCCGTCCTAATTCTAACGCTTACTCCAAGAGCCTTTTCAACCCTCTTTTTAACCAGAAGAACCAAGTTTTGAAGAACCTCCACCGGTATTGGGAATCCCGGCGGAACCCTCTCAACAATCTTCCTCTCATCCAGAATCAAAACTATCTTCTTAGAAACTGAGCTCAGAACCTTCTCGAGAAGCAGGGCGCCTCCCCCGCCTTTTATCGCAGTCAACGATTCTCTTTCAACAAGGTCTGCACTATCTATGGTAACATCCACATAGTCTATCTGGTTGAAGCTGGTGGCTTCCAAACCCTCCTCGAAAATCTTAAACTCTATCTGGCGAGAAGACGGGACAAGGCAAACATCTCTAATAACGCCCATCCTGATTCTCTCAGCCAGCAGAGGCAGGAAAGCATCTCTCATCGTGCTTCCAGAGCCAAGACCAATAATCATCCCGGATTCAACATGGGTCAGAGCCTTCTCAGCTGCCAGTCTCCTCAGATCGTCGAGGCTTCCTGTCATCTCTTCAAACCAGCCGGCTCAGGTTGCTCAGGGTTTCCCTAGCGACACGGTAAGCCCTGTTCAACTCCTCTTCAAGCCTCGACAAGTCGTTTAGAATGAAGTCAGGCTCCTTGGAAGCGTGCTTGCTGCCACCGTTTAAAAGAGCAGGGGCCGCCGGAGGCTTAAATCCTATGCCGTGTTTCTGCGCGAGAAGAATCACCCTTTTAACCATTTCAAGCCTTAGCGTTTGAAGAAGGTTCTTCAGCTTAACACCCGCATCGGGATCACTATTCCCATCGTTTTTCAACTCGTCAATCCTTCTTCTAATGGTTTTCATCATACCCATTATTTCAAGAACCTCGGAAACAAGGGTTTCGGACTCCTCGCCCTTGACATCTTGTACAAGCATCTTTAGCATCATTTCCATTGCAGGGACTGACTTATATGGCTTTTTATAATGGTTTCAATACAATCTTCTTTACTAGTTTATTCAGAAAAATTCCTGAAAAAACGCTGCAACACCAGTTTTTCGAAACAGCCTGTCCAGCAATCAGCACTCGGCCACGGTTTAAACGAGACGAGAAGCTTACTTCAAAAAAGCTTAAAACAGCCTTAAAGCAGGAGTAGTACAGCCCCAGTAGCTCAGCCTGGTTAGAGCGCCTCCTTGGTAATGCTGAAAGCGCTGATGGAGGAGGCCGTGGGTTCGAAGCCCACCTGGGGCTTATTTTAAGCTGAAAAACGTGATTGTCCAATGCATGTGTCAAGCTAGCCATAGGAAAACATCTTTCCCCCTAGTATACAAGTCTTCAATCGTTAATTTTTCAGTATTATTCTCCAAATAATATCCTGTGATGCGGGTAGCAATCTTACGTTCAATTAGCCGATCAGAAAGGAAGTGAACGTAATTCAAAAGAGAATTGAGGTCACAATTGCCCGGCCACATAATTACTTTATTGAACGCTCCGATTCTAGTTCGCAGAATGCTGAGGTGGCTGAGGTTATTACCAGAGTCTTCTCTCCTTCGAGTAGAGGTTTTACCTTCGGATGATTCTTAAATTTCTGAATGAGATTTTGCTCCCTTTTTTCATAGGCTTCTTTCACAAATGACAGGCTATGTCTATATGTTCTCTCGACTGAATCTAAACGATCATACAGATTAACGGTAACGAAGTATATCTTGTCCACCTTAGCTGATACGGTATCGAAGAGGTTAGTAACCAGTTCTTCTACGTCTTTTGGGTTTACTCATGTATACAACAATTCCTAACAATATGTTTTCATTCCTACCGTCTATTGCGATAGAACATTCTTCCGTCGCGCTTCTCCATCTTCTGTTTAAATAGGTTTGAGCATTCTTCCCAGCTAATTCCGGGTCGTCACCCCACCTCCAAACCCTAGCTCCTTTCATCCTCCTCGCCTTTTGATCTTTTATATTCTTAAGATCCTTATGTGTCTACTTCTTGCCGGCTGGCTCAGCTTAAACCCTTGGCCAAAACAGTCAAACCTTAGAAAACGTTTTTCGGCGAAAACGTTTTAAGCCCCTTTTCCGAAGAATGCTGGCGAGCCTCGGTAACTCAGCCTGGTAGAGTGGCAGCCTTGTAAGTGGAAAGGCTGAGAAAGCTGTTAGGCGAGGGTTCAAATCCCTCCCGAGGCTTTCTAAATAGGATTTAAAGTATTTGAGCTTGTTGGACATACCGGCTTAAATTGAGATGCAGAAGTCAGTGTTTTAAGAGGTACATGCGGGTTTAATTGTGGAGTTTGCACCTACTTCAAGAAACCGTGCATCAGCTGTGTTATTGAAAACTTGCCTGGTGGATAAGTGTATTAAGGGTACTTCCTACACCGGGATGACTTACCAAGTCTTTTTATAGACTTAGACCGTATTGCCCGATTGGAGGTAAGGATAGGCCTTCTACCGTGCAAGTAGCGCGCGCTACATCATAGATCTCTGGCTTGAGGATAAGAAGCATGCGATCAAGATATTGACTGTTCACAACCTTCTGGATCTGAGCAGACCGCGACGGAGAAGGTAAATAATGGGCGGAGGCTCAGCAGTAAAGCAGTATGAAAGGAGGCTTCTTCTCCGGAGATGGATGCGTTTCTATGGATCTCGAAGGAGAACTTCAAATACGAATTTACTCAAAATGCAAAGAGGGTTTGGAAGGTTTACGTCAAATTTTCATGAATCTGGTTTTTCATCCTAATGAAATTAAGGAAGATGGGAAATTAGAGTACATAACTTACTGTTTTTCAATTCCAAATGAAGAGTATGAAAGGTTTATAGATTAGATAGGAAGCTTTAAGCCTAGGGTTAAACATTTCAAAACAGTGCATTAGTCTTAGCGTGTTGTCGCCTTTTTCGTTAAAAATCTTCAATTTACCTCCCATATTCCGAATGTTTACCCGGGTATCTGTTTCCAGGTACTGGTGAATTGGTCGAGGGCCGCTGCCGAGATTCGAACTCGGACAAGTGGCTCCACAGGCCACCGCGCTGCCTGATTACGCTACAGCGGCCATTTTTTGGAAGAGCCCCGTTTAAACAACTTTTTGCGGCGTTTTAAACTTTTCACTACTCTGCCTCCGCTAGTAACCGTGGAGGAAGGGAAAAAATTATATATCGTGGTTGGAAACTATTCGCCGGGCCGGTAGTTCAGTGGTAGAATGTCCGACTTGCACTCGGAATGGGCGACCCCGAAGGGTCGAGGGTTCGAGTCCCTCCCGGTCCATCTCTCAGAAATTATCTGGCGCCGGTATAAGGAATCCACTGGAAACTCGTGTTGAATCCTCCCGGTCCGTTTCTTCACTATATTATCTGAAATGCTTGAGCCGGATTCTTGACTAAAACCTCGTCAACCAGACTTCGGTTGAACCCTTCCTTCAGCATGAGTGGGATGAAATGCTTCACCAAGTAGCTGTAAGGTCGGATGTTGCCTCCCTTGTTCTCGCCAACGTTATACCATCCTGCGTCCTGAGAAAGGAGAAGCCTGTTGCTGAAACCATTCTCAACAACTAGCCGTATCATGTTCAAAACTTTCACAGACGTGGCTTCACTAATACCATCGTATTCAACCCACGCGCCCCGCCTAAGTATTTCAAGATGATAATTCCAATCCTCCTCGGAATCGCAGTGCGCGACTATCACCCTAGCGGGGTCAAGACCTTCTTCGCCGGCTATGTTCAAAAGATCCCTCGCCGCCACGCCGCTGGCAGTGTGGCAGACTATTGCAGCTCCGGTGGACAGGCTGCATCTTGCAGCGGCTTTCGCGATTTTCCGCTGAATCGGGATTATGCGGCCCGGGTTCACGGCAATCTTCACGAAGCCTGCTTTAACAGGTGTTTCTTCAATCCCCCGCTCGATCTCGCTGACCCACATGCTGGCCAACTGTTCAACAGAGTATTCGAAAGCATACTTGGGGAGGAAAGGCTCCTTATACAGGCCCGTGTTGGTTAAAATATGGATTCCCGAGGCTTTCGAAAGTCTGGTGAGCAAATGCGGGTCTCTTCCGATGAACGCGGGCGTACAGTCTACGAAGCCGGATACGCCCAGCTGCTTAATCTCGTTCAAGTACGGTAGCATGACGTTGAAGACTTCCTGCGGGTCGTAGCGGCTCCTGCTGACCTTATCTGCTCCGATGAAATCACAGAGTATGTGCTCATGCACCAGTGCTAGCCCAAACTCCTCAGGGGGAATGTCTCCCAACACTGTTCGAATCTTCATAAAGCGGTGGTGACCGGCGGGCATACTTAAGCCTAAGCATTGATGGATTGCGTGAAGCCTGCAGTCACCATCCTCTTTGTTTTCCACTGGAGAATACGGTGTTAAGAGGGGGTCTTCCCAACACGGTTCCTCACGCCTTTTTAAACGGTCGTTAGCTTGTTAGAAAGGCTTAAATAAGCTTCCGGTTAACTATACTTGGACCACACTGGAACGGCGTGCCCCCGGGACACTGGTATACACCAGGTATGATAGGGGGGCTCAAAGTGTGGATACACGATCTTGAGGACTCGAAAGAGTCTGATGCTGTTGAACATGTAAGGAAAGTCCACCGTCCAAGACCGTAACTCCCAAACCGGTTGATCCTGCCGGACCCCACCGCTATCGGGATGGGACTAAGCCATGCGAGTCGTGCGGCCCGGTCAGCGGGCAGCGGCGTACGGCTCCGTAATACGTGGTCAACCTACTCGGAGCACCGGGATAACCGCTGGGAAACTGCGGCTAATCCCGGATAGGCGAGGAGGCTTGGAACACCTTCTCGTCGAAAGGCCGGGTTAACGATGCTTAGCTCGGCGGCTCCGAATGGGACCACGGCCGATCAGGTTGTTGGTGAGGTAACGGCTCACCAAGCCTAAGACCGGTACGGGCCCTGAGAGGGGGAGCCTGGAGATGGGGACTGAGACAAGGCCCCAGGCCCTACGGGGCGCAGCAGGTACGAAACTTTTGCAATGCGCGAAAGCGTGACAAAGTCATCCCGAGTGCCACCCGCTGAGGGTGGCTTTTCCACAGTCTAAAAAGCTGTGGGAATAAGGGGAGGGTAAGTCGGGTGTCAGCCGCCGCGGTAATACCCGCTCCCCGAGTGGTGGGGGCTTTTACTGAGCTTAAAGCGCCCGTAGCCGGTCATGCGCGTCTCCAGTTAAATCCAGCAGCCTAACTGCTGGGCCGCTGGAGATACTGCATGACTTGGAGGCGGGAGAGGCTACTGGTAGTCCCGGGGTAGGAGTGAAATCCTCTGATCCCGGGAGGACCTGCAGTGGCGAAGGCGGGTAGCCAGAACGCGCTCGACGGTGAGGGGCGAAAGCTGGGGGAGCGAACCGGATTAGATACCCGGGTAGTCCCAGCTGTAAACGATGCGGGCTAGGTGTCGGTGCGGGTACGGCCTGCACCGGTGCCGCAGGGAAACCATTAAGCCCGCCGCTTGGGGAGTACGGTCGCAAGACTGAAACTTAAAGGAATTGGCGGGGGAGCACCACAAGGGGTGAATGCTGCGGTTTAATTGGAGTCAACGCCGGGAACCTTACCAGGGGCGACAGCTGGATGAAGGCCAGTCTGAAGGGCTTGCCAGACTAGCTGAGAGGAGGTGCATGGCCGTCGCCAGCTCGTGCCGTGAGGTGTCCTGTTAAGTCAGGTAACGAGCGAGACCTCCGCCTCCAGTTGCCACCGTCCCTCGAAAGGGGGGCGAGCACTCTGGAGGGACTGCCACCGATAAGGTGGAGGAAGGAGGAGGCAACGGCAGGTCAGTATGCCCCGAAACCCCTGGGCCACACGCGGCAGATAATGGCGAGGGCAGAGGGCTCCGACCCCGAAAGGGGAAGGTAATCCCTAATCCTCGCCGTGGTTGGGATCGAGGGCTGCAACTCGCCCTCGTGAACGTGGAATCCCTAGTAATCGCATGTCACCATCGTGCGGTGAATACGTCCCTGCTCCTTGCACACACCGCCCGTCGCTCCAACCGAGTGGGTTTGGGTCGAGGCCTGGTCCGATAAGGGTCGGGACGAGACCTAGGCCTGCGAGGCGGGAGAAGTCGTAACAAGGTCGCCGTACGGGAACGTGCGGCGGGATCACCTCCTACGTATATGGACGGTGGACCCTTAAAACATGTTCAACAGCATCGTTGTAATGACCCTAAGCTTGACGCTTAGGCGAATGCATGAGCCCAATAATGTTGGGCTGTGAACGCGTCACAGGCAGGTCACAGACTGTTCCAACGGGAAGTTGGGGCCGTGGCACATGGACGCTGCCTGGTGGATGGATCGGCTCGACAGCCGATGAAGGCCGTGGCAAGCGGCGATACGCCCCGGGTAGGAGCATGCATCCGTTGATCCGGGGATCGCTGAATGGGTAACCTTCCCCGAGCTTCAGCTTGGGGAACATCCTCCGCAAGGAGGATGGGGGAACCCGCCGAAAGGAAGCATCTGAGTAGGCGGAGGAAAGGAAATCAAAACGAGACTCCCTGAGTAACGGCGAGTGAAAAGGGACCAGTCCAAACCGAAACGGGCGTGGATGACACGTCTGTGATGTGGTGTTGAGGCGGAAGCGTTCCCTCCAATCCCGGCTGACCCAAAGGGACCTGGAATGGTCCGCCATAGAGGGTGACAGCCCCGTAGGGGAAGGCCTGGAGGAGGATGGCTTCTCAGCCTGAGTACCATAGCTCGGATATGCTATGGGAAGCAGGGAGCCAGCTGCTTCCAAGGCTAAGTACTCGTCGAGACCGATAGCGCACCAGTACAGTGATGGAAATCTGAAAAGTGCCCCGGAAGGGGGGTGAAAAGTGCCTGAAACCAGGCAGTTATAGACGTGCATGGCCTGAAAGGGTTACTTCCTTCAAAAGCGGGAGCTGGAGACGGCTCTTCGCGATGAAGGATACCAGGGTCATGCGCTCCGTCTTGAAACACGGGCCGGGGAGTTTACCGTCATGGCAAGCTTAAGAGGCTTAAAGCCTCGTAGGCGTAGGGAAACCGACTCCACGCACAGCCTTTAAGGCTGGAGGTGGGGGGTGTGTTGAGCGCCCTTAGTCATGACGGTAAGACTAGAAACCGAGCGATCTAGCCCTGGGCAGGGCGAAGTCAGGCGAAAGCCTGATGGAGGCCCGTAGGGATGCTGACGTGCAATTCGTTCCTCTGACCTGGGGCTAGGGGACAAAAACCAATCTAGCTCGGTGATAGCTAGTTCCCTCCGAAGTGAGTCGCAGCTCAGCCCGCTTGGAGGAGGCACACTGGGTAGAGCACTGATTGAGTGGTAAGGGCTCGAAAGGGCCCGCCTCTCTTTCAAACTCCGAACCAGTGTGCTCCTGAGAAGGGCGGAGTGGGGTTCCGCGGGTTAAGCTCGTGGACCGAGAGGGGAGCAACCCAGACCAGGGTTAAGGTCCCCAAATGCCAGCTAAGTGTCAAACCAAAGGGCGTCTTGCCTCTTAGACAACCGGGGTGTAGGCTTAGAAGCAGCCATCACTTAAAAAGTGCGTAACAGCTTACCGGTCGAGAGGCAAGGCCCCGAAAATGGACGGGGCTTAAGCTGGCTACCGATGCCCTGGAACACGTCGCGTAGCGGCGTGTTTGGTAGGAGGGCGTTCGGCTTGGGGAGAAGCTGGGCCGTGAGGCCCAGTGGACCGAGTCGAAGTGTAGATCCCGGTGGTAGTAACATCAAAGTTGGGTGAGAATCCCAACCGCCGTAAGGGCCAGGGTTCCCCGGCAATGCGTCGTCAGCCGGGGGTTAGTCGGTCCTAAGGCCTGCTCTTAACACGAGTAGGCCGATAAGGGGAAGCCGGTTAATATTCCGGCACCAGACGGGTACGTGCGGCGACGCTAGGCCTAGGAGCCGACGGCTTGGGATAGGGTGAGCAGGGTTGCTGCCCTGTTTAACCGTTTAAGCCTGGGGAGTGCCGTAAAGGCGAGAACCAGGTGAAGGCGGGAACAGCACGCCATTAGGCGTGTTCACCTGATTCCTAGGCTCATGGAAAAGGCTTCTGGGAAGGATCCCGTCTGACCGTACCGAGAACCGACACAGGTGCCCCTGGGTGAGAAGCCCAAGGCGTGTCGGGGGTAATCCATGGCGAGGGAACTCGGCAAATTGGCCACGTAACTTCGGGAGAAGTGGTGCCTGAAGCTGCGCCGCAAGGCTTGGCTTCAGGTCGCAGTGACAAGGGGGTCCCGACTGTTTACTAAAAACATAGGGAACCGTTAGCCCGAAAGGGTTTACACGGTTCCTGAATCCTGGCCAGTGGCGGTACCTGAAACCTGGGTCCAACCGGGCTAAGGGCCGCTAAACGCCGGGAGTAACTCTGACTCTCTTAAGGTAGCCAAATGCCTTGTCGGGTAAGTTCCGACGTGCATGAATGGATCAACGAGGGCCCCGCTGTCCCCGCCTGGCACCCGGTGAACCCACGTAACGTGGACGAACAGTCCACGAGCTCCCAGCGGGAAAAGAAGACCCCGTGGAGTTTTACTGCAGCCTGTCGCTGGAGCATGGTTGTGGATGCAGAGCGTAGACGGGAGCCGTCGATCCCTGTTTCTCCGGGAACAGGGGGAGGCGTCAATGGAACACCGTCCTTCTGCAACCGTGTTTCTCACCGGCGCCTCGTGCGCTGGAACAACGGCAGGTGGGCAGTTTGGCTGGGGCGGCACGCCCTTGAAAAGATATCAAGGGCGCCCTAAGGTCGGCTCAGACGGGACAGAAACCCGTCGTAGAGTGCAAGGGCAAAAGCCGGCCTAACTGGATCCTCCACAGTAAGGGATCCAGGGGCGAAAGCCGGGCCTAGCGATCATCCATGTCCCCCTTGGTGGGGGCTGGATGTGTCAGAAAAATTACCCCGGGGATAACAGGCTCGTCGCGGGCGAGAGTCCCCATCGACCCCGCGGCTTGGTACCTCGATGTCGGCTCTTCCTATCCTGGCCCTGCATAAGGGGCCAAGGGTGAGGCTGCTCGCCTATTAAAAGGGAACGTGAGCTGGGTTTAGACCGTCGTGAGACAGGTCGGACTTTATCTGCTGGGAGTGCTGGTCGCCTGAGGGGAAGATGTCCTCAGTACGAGAGGAACTGGGTGTCGCGGCCTCCGGTCTACCGGTTATCCAGCAGGGTAGACGCCGGGCAGCTGCGCCGTTGTGGATAAGGGCTGAAAGCATCTAAGCCCGAAGCCACTCCCGAAAATAGGCGACCAACCTGGGTGTAGGGCTGGGCAACCAGCCTGATCCCAGTCGAGGGCGGGAGTAGAAGACTCCGTTGATGGAGTGGGGGTGTAAGCATCAAGGATTTAAATCCGAGGTGCTCAGCCCGCCACTCCCAATAGCCCGAGGTACACGGTTAACCACTCTTGTTGGAACAGGTGAAAACCTGCCTGCGACGCTCCAAAAATTTTTAAACGTTATTCGACACTATGCTTCGGGCAGGGGGGAAGTTGAAGGACGGGTGTCGGGTTCAAAGAGGACCTGAGGAAACTCCCTTCTTGATGCGGGTGCTGCAGCGTCGTGAGGCGCAGGGGGAGACTCCTAGGCTGAGACAGAAACGAAGCCCCTCTGGGAGGAATGTGGATGAAGAACTCTGACGAACCTTGGAGCGGGCGTGAAACGGACTCAGCCTGCAGCAAGCAAGGCCAAACAGGCCAGATGAGTAACCCGCATGATGGCCAGGTGGGCCGCGTAGTCGAATCCCGTCTCGAACAGAAAAGGGGTTACTCTCAACATCCCCCCTGCCTCTACGCTCTTCATCTGCACGCGGACGACCCGAGGAAGTGTACAACCCTTGTTTTGAAGAAGCATGGTATGATTAAGGTTGTTTCCAAAATATCTCAGGTTCCGAAGCGCTCGATAATTTTAAACCCTGAAGCCCTGGTCACGCTTTCACCGGCAGACAGGGATGTCGCGGTTAAACATGGGGTGACAGTTATAGACACTTCTTGGAAATCCACAGACAACAGTGTCTTCCACCTTCTTAAAGCACCATTCCAAAGGAGGCTGCCCAGGTTGCTTGCAGCGAACCCTGTCAACTATGGTGCTCTAAACATTCTCTCAAGTGCGGAAGCGCTGGCTGCAGCCCTCTTCATACTTGGCTTCCCAGAGCAGGCGTTAAATGTTCTTTCAAAATTCAAATGGGGTGGCTCCTTCTTAGATCTTAACCGTGAGTTATGGGAGAAGAATCTCCTGGAAACATAGCTGGGCTTCCAGAATGCGGCTTAAACTATTTTAATTCGTCGAGAGTCTTGACAACTATCTCCTTAGGCATCTTCTCCACGGTACCTATCCTTTCTCCCAACATGATTTTCACATTCTTGCTTTGAGCAAGGTCGAGAAGCCTCTGGGAGACAATACCGTCGAAAATAACCCCGGCAACATTGTCAAGCCCGCTCAGCCTGTCGTAAAGCTGGCTTACGGGAACCTCATCTATAATCTCCCCCTCCTCGTCTAGGAGAATCGCGGTGAAGGACTCTCTAACCCTGTCCCTAAGCGTCTTCATAACGTTCAGAAGGTTTTCCGGGGCGACTGGCTTAGCCGCCGCCTGTAGTGTTGCGAGATAAGTCTTCACGTCGACCCTCTTGCTTATCATATCCAGGATTTCAATAGGCTTCATCTCCTCCACCTCTCTCCCTTGAGGCGCCTTGCCCACGTAGTCTATTTTCCCCCCTCTTCTCAGGAGCTCTTTCACAATCATGTCGCCAACCCTGTCACCGTCAGCCAGAACCGTAACCTCCTTCCTCCTATGGGTCAGGTTAACCACATACTGGGGAATGTTCACACCGTTGGTCGCAACCACGTTCTTAACGCCCGCCTTCATGAGAGTGGTTAAATCAGCCCGGCCCTCAACGATGAACAATGTTTCACTCGTCTCCGCCTCAGGCCCGCCTTCAACGTCAGGAGCGAGACTAACTATTTTGCCAACATCACTGACCTCGCTAACCTGGCTTATCATCTGTATTACCTCGCTTCTCTGGGATGCTGACCACCTCTGCATAATGTCTTTCGCTCTCTCCATGATCCTCTTCCTCTTCTCCTCCCTTATATCTTCGACACCGACTAGTTTAAACCGGGCATCGTAAGGCCCAACCCGCTCTATGCTTTCCAGCGTCGCCGCTAGAAGCGCTGCAGTAGGCTGATCAAGATTATTAGGCATAGTCACGTTTCCAAGGGTCTTCTTTTCCTCCTTCCTCAGTTCAACATCTATTCTTCCAAGCTTGCCGCTTTTCTGGAGCTTCTTCAAGTCGAGGGTGTCTCCGAACAGACCCTCAGTCTGTCCGAATATGGCGCCTATAATATCGTGTTTCTGCGGGAATCTTCCCTTTTGAAGAAGATTCTCTCCACAACTCCCTCGACTTCAAACTCCACCCTAATCACGTACTTCGTAACCGACGGGGGCTGTTCAGACCCCATTTTCATCAAGCCTCCTTGCTTCTGCGAATAAGCATGCTTTCATCAACCTCATTAAGCATCACTGTCATCCTACGGCTTCAAAGGGGATTTAAACTTTTTATCTTAGCATACGTAGACCCAGCGGGTGCTGTTGCCCAGGCTTAGTAAGACAGGTATCAGGCGCAATACTGCCTCAGCAGAATCAGTCAACAGGATTATTCAGGAGCTGAACCTCAGCGACACGAGGCAACTCATAGTGGTTGAGGGAACAAAGGACAGGCAGGCACTGGTTAAACTCGGGGTTAAAGCTAGGATAATGACTCTTAGATGCTTCATCAGGCTTGCAGCCACAGACTGGCTGGAGAAGGAAAAGCTTTCGGAAATAGTTGTCCTAACTGATTTCGACAGAAGGGGCAGGTCGCACAGTGTAAAAATAAGGAAGATCTGCTCAGGGCGAGTAAGAGTTAACACAGAGTATAAGCATAGGCTTAAACAGGCTTTAGGCGGCTCCGCTAAGGAGGTTGAAGGCATCCCCCGTTTTATTAGGGGTAAAACTGAGCAGGAGGTTGTTTAAGCTCGGCCTGACGTCCTTTTTCACAGCATGCCTGCTGCAGGCTCCAAGGCCTCTTCCACCGAGCTCTGCTGTTTCGCCGTCCTGGGTCCTCCTTCCTCACAGCAGAGCTTAAGCCCTATGCTCGGTTAGATCCGCTTTCGGACGGCTCAGTTAGGGTGAGCCTACACGTGCTTTTAAGCTTTAACGCTTTGAAAAACCCTTCTCGTCAACCTCTCCCCTCCTCACCCTGGTGCTGGATATAGGCGTAGAATCCTCAGCCTCTAGGAGAGGTGCTAGAAGAACCTCTAGGGGAGGCAGACCTTTTTCAACCCTAATCCTGTTGATAAGCAGGCCGTTTCTTAGAGTGTTAAAGGTTACTAGAAGGGACCCCTCGTCTAAGGTTGCCGCTGGACCAGTGTAATCATCCAGCTTCAAAACGCTGAAACCCCTGCACCCGATGCTCCTTAGAAAACCGGAAACCTTCTCAGAACGCTCTGCGAAAGCCTCAACCCTGTGGGGCTTGCTACCTGCAAACTTGTCCGATGTGACTCCGACGATTACACTCCTCCCAAGTGCTGCTGCCAGACCTAGGAGGAGCATATGCCCTCTGTGAAACCTGTCGAAAGTACCGCCCAGTATCACAGTCTTCCTCTTAACAATGCTTTAGGAGGCTTGGAAACCCATTTAAAGCCTTTCCCCAAGATTGGAAGCCGGCTGTTGAACGAGGAGGAGAGGGAGAAATACTTTGCGGCAGGCGATATCGCAAAGAGAGTTAAGAAGGAGGCGCGTCAACAGGTTAAGGCTGGGGTGAAGCTCGTAGAGCTTTGCAAAGAAATAGAGGATCGTATAAGGCAGCTCGGCGGCCTGCCGGCTTTCCCGTGCAACATAGGGTTGGACGAGGTTGCAGCCCACTTCACCCCGCCCCCCGGGTTTGAAGGCGAGATTCCTCAAGGCTCGCTGGTTAAAATAGACCTGGGTGTCCACGTTGACGGCTGTATTGTTGACACCGCGTTCACAATACCTCTCTCGCAGGGAGACAGGGAGATGGTTGAGGCTGCTGAGAAAAGCCTTGAAAAAGCATCCGGCGTGTTGAGGAGCAGTGTTAAAATCAGCCAGATCGGTGAGGCGGTTGAAAGCATTGTCAGGTCAAGGGGCTTCAGAGTGATAAGAAACTTGACCGGCCACCAGATAGACCGTTTCAACCTTCACGCGGGACTCTCAATCCCGAATCTTAAAACTTTCAGCATGGAGAAGCTTAGGAGAGACATGGTTGTAGCAATAGAGCCGTTCGTAACGCTCGCCGACGGTGTAGGTGAGGTCAGCGAGGCTGGGCGCGTCTACATATATCGTTTCAAACACTTCTCCTTAGACTACAAGGGGGAGTTCAGCAGTCAGGTTGGGAGAATGCTGAGCTCGTTCAGAACCCTTCCTTTCTGCGAAAGATGGTGTTCAAGCCTCTTCAAGAATGCTGATAGAAATGTCTTCCGCATGATTATTGAAGACTTGGGGAAAAATCTGGTTTCATACCCGGTTCTGGTTGAGAGAAGCGGGAGGAAAATCGCGCAGGCTGAGGATACTTTCCTAATACTTGAAGACTCCGCTGTAAACCTGACTTCCGAAACCGGTTAATAGCGTTCCTCCTGACACCCCCCCTTCCAAGTATATTGCTGTAATCACCATTCTGTTTTCAACACCCGTGTCGCCTGAACCCTTAGGACACCTAGGACACTCCTCGCCATATCCGTACACGTAGTCCCCCTCGCGGAAAGGCCTAACGGCCTTGTAGCTGCATTTGGAGCATTCTTCAACTGTTAAAACAACTATTTTCCTCTCCTTCAGCATTTTCTGCATGCTAACTTGGTATCTTCTTATCATGTAAAATGTTGAAACCAGACCGGTTAATCCAGTCATTATGAAAAGCATGTTGGTAACACTGTCATTCCTGCCTGCACCCGTAACTCCTTGAACAAGAAGAATTAGTGAGAAAAGAATGAGTAGGCCGAGTAGGAAGAAGTAGAACGGGACGAGAAGACTAGCTGGGCTTTTCTCCAATGCTCTCAACCTCCTACTGCGCGATGCCCATCGTGTTGCCAACACCTATCACCATCACCGTGTCCCCCTCAGAAGACTTCTCAACTATTCTCTTTAAAAGAAGCTGGTGTGCCTCTTCGACACCGTTAAGAACATCCTTAGTCATAGGCGTGATCGCCTCCTTTAAAGACATTTTTAGAATCATCCCGTAGAGGGGAATAGTCTTCTTAGTCGCAACCTCCTCGATCTTATATTTTTCGGTACCTATTCCGCCGATGATTGCCCCAACCCCTTCAGCGATGCTCCCTGTTTTCTCACCCTCCAGCTTAAGCCCCGCGTCAACCATAAATATCATTTTGAAACTCTCTTTTTCACTGAGCTTCATGAGAGCATCCCCAGGGGTGCCTACAGCCCCTCCCGGGCCCTTCGCCTTCATGAAGTATACTCTTCTCCCTTGAATATTCTTAACAGTGTAAACGTTATCCCTCTCAATGTCGAATATCTCGCCGCCTCTCATGAGCCGGGCTGCGACAAGCGCTCCCGCACCGTCGCCAATCGGCTGGCCGCTTGAAAATGCTTGCAGTGCCCCCAGGTATGCTTCTGCCTCCATCATCACCTGCGGGAGAATAGCCTGCAGTTGTATTATCAGAATGTAGCTTGAAGTCTTCTTACTCAGAATATAGTAGTGCCTCACAACCTTATAATAATAGTTTAAAGCATAGGATGCTTCGAAAAGATTCATTATGTTTAAAACCTGGCTTTCATCAAGATTCGGGATTATCTGTTTTATCTCGCCTCTAACCCTGTCCTCGGCAGTCTTAACTATATGATCAAGCTTCCAAACTACGCCGGCTGGATCCATGTCGACTGGGGGGATAGTTACGAATTCGAGATAATTATCTAAGAATCTGTTTATCTCCTCCCTGCCGTATTTCTTCAACTTCTCCTTTGTGAATTTAACAGATTCGTCTCTCATTAAGCGTAGTCTTTCAAGAGCATACTCGATGTCTCGCAGCCGAATCATCGTCTGTATTTTCTCACCCCAGAATACAAGCACTAGAAACATCGCCATGTAGAGTATGTTGATTATGTAGCCAATGTCCGTATTGTCCTGTCCTAGGAATAATAGTGGTTGCATCTATCTTTACGCCACTGGTTTTCCAGCCGGAGAATATTTAAGCCTTTAATGAAAATTTTACGCTCAATTAACATCTCGAAGGAGGGTTACCGGCTTTCAAACCTCGCGTGGCCGAAGACCACACTAATGTTTGAAACGGAGCTGTGTTTAACTTCCGTGTTCGGAACGGCTCCGCGGGTTTCCCCTGTACGGGTGTTTCCGCAGCTCCTATGGCCGGTAACCGGAAGGAAGAATGAGAACCCCACTATTAAATTTTTCTCTCCCCTATGAAACAGTTCTTAAATATGGATCCACAGGAGCACTTTTCTTCGGAAGCAGGATAGATCCTACCGCAGCTCGCACACATTGTTTTCGGAGAATACAGTAGGAAGCTAGTCTTACCAGTTTTCCTCAGGCTTGCAAGCTCCTCTAAACCCTGCAGGTGAATAATGTTAGACTCAGGCGTAAGGCTCTTAAGCCTGGATTCGAACCTAAACCATTCTTCGAAAGCCATGTTTCTCGGAAACACGTTCACACGGGTTCCTCCAAACCTCTGCACGGCTTCCTCGTGGTTTACAAGGTTGACGAGCACCCTGTTCTCCTTCTTAGAAGACTTATGGACAAACTCGTTCACCTTTTTAACGATCTTCTCAGCCTCGGAGAAACTGGCTGAAAAATCCTGAGAGTTTACAAGTCTGTAAGCAGCATCGTAAAGCCCTGTCAACTCTATTATTGAACAGCCTTTCTCAACGAGAAAGTATGTTTCACCGTTAATTCTGCAGGACAGGGGGAGGAGCTTCCTGTCTTCTATAATGCTTCTTAAGCTCTCCCTCTTAAGCTCGAAGGTCTCAACAATACTGCTCACAACCTCGCCTAGGCTTTTCCAGAAGGAGTCCTCGTTCAGAGAAACGTTCTCGAGAATACGGGGCAGGTTCAGGCTTACTGAGCTTAAGATGCCAGTTCTAACATAATTGTCAGCATCATCGTTTAAAACAGTAAAATGGTGAGTGGGGCACGAGTTTTGAGAGCCAGCTAATATGAGGGCACCCCCAGCGTTTAAAAACTTCGTTAAACTATTTGTGAAATCCTCTTCAAAAACTTTCCTATCGTAGCCGACGAGTGAGAGAGAAAAATTGGATAAAACCGTTTTCTCAGCTATTTCAACAAGCTTCCTTAAGAGCTCGAAAACAACGGATTCCAGCTTTACGCTTAAAATAACATTCCACCTCTTCTGGCTTATTGTAATGCTTTTCAAAAACTTCTCTAAAAGATCAGGATCCTCACTGTCTACGAGAAGGCTGTTAGCATGCATGGAGGATCTGCTGAACGTTTCAACAATCCTCCACGCGGCCTCCTTAAGCGGAGACTGGCCACCGGAAAAAGGAATATAGGAGTAGGTTTTCACAAGGCTAAGGCTTGCTAACGAGTTTACAGGCTCTTCGGGCTTAAACATGAAGCTGGCTAAATGATTAATGTTAACTATCCCACTGAGATGCGCGTCACCCACCTGCCTCGGAAGCTTGACGAGAAAAGCGTATTGTCTTAAAACCTCTTCGCCAGCCTCGTTCACTACATCGTCAAGACCACGTTTAACAGATATCAGCTCAGACACGTCGTGCACGGGCAGCCCAAGCCTCGTCAACCTATGCCTATAGTTCTCCATCTTCTTCTCAAGGAGGACAGCGTTAACATACTCTCTAATCAACGGCGCCGTTAAATACTTCACTCCGAGAGAATACAGTCTCTCCTCTATCTCCAGGGCTATTGTTTCAGCAGTATCCTGATCCGTCCCGGCTTCTCTGACTAGACACTCTTCAATCCTCTTCCTATCGAAAAGCTCAATGGAGGAGTCTGTTCTCCTAACGAGCAGAACATTCTCCTTCCTTCTTAGCGACTCAAAAAGATCCATAGCGTGGTTTAGAACATCCTTGCCCAGCGGGGTTATCACATATATCTTGCTCTCAGGCTTATACTCGACGAGACCGTTCTCCATAAGCTTGCTCAAATGGTAGGCGAACTTCCCAGCGTCGCTGAACCTGTCAAGCCTAACGGTCTTCATCAGCTCACTGTATCTAAGTGGGTTTCTCTCCAGTATTTTCAGTATTTCAACTCGCACTGGAAACCCTAATGCTTTAAAGATGTCGCTCAACGTTTTGAAACCCTTGTTTTCCTCATCCATCTTAATGATATTCTGCACAGTAAGGTAAAACTATTTTAACTTAATGTTGCGCACTAATCCTCCTATTTCCATGTTAAGAGGGCTGTTCACCACCGGAGCCTCATGGTTTTCTACGAGAATAGTTTTAATCTAATAACTGGTCTTAACACACATCCCAATAGCTCGGGGGAATTCGGAGAACTGAGTCGTCTATCACGAAACGCTTTTAAAGACGCTGGGCTTAGGCAAGCTGTGAGGGGGCGTGGGCTAAAGGGTGAAAACCGGCTAGCTTGGTAGGCTTCAGAGGAAAACAGCCAGATGGCTCGGGCCCATGCGATCCCGGTTCAAATCCGGGCGCCCCCATCCTCTTTTAAAACTTTTTTTAACATAATGCCTTATCTCTTCACCCTTCGCAACCTTTTGCTGGAGAACTTTTTCGAAACACTGTTCGATCAAGCAGGATGAGCAAAACCCAACGGGCACTTCTAGGTATTGTTCCCCTGTGTTGAAACGCTTAGAGCCAGAGTGTTTCCAATAAAAATTTAAAACTCGGCTTTGCGTTGGATAAAAAGAGGCCGGAGTAGCTCAGATGGCTAGACCTTGGGAGGCTAAAGCGCCAGAACCCTAAGGGGTTGATGAAACTCATAATCTGGAGGTCGCGGGATCGAGACCCGCCTCCGGCACTCTAAATCAAGCTGCCTGTTGCGTGTTCTCGTCAGCAGGGCAACTCCTAGTAGATGATGAAAAAATACTGGCTGACAAAATCTTTTTAAACATACAGGCTTAGGCAAGCTGTGAGGGGGCGTGGGCTAAAGGGTGAAAACCGGCTAGCTTGGTAGGCTTCAGAGGAAAACAGCCAGATGGCTTGGGCCCATGCGATCCCGGTTCAAATCCGGGCGCCCCCATCCTCTTTAAACAAATCGGAAGATCCAAATTTCCTTTTGTCATGGTGGTGAGAGTCTGCATGTTTTAGCTTCCACTTGTACCTAGGCTTGCTCTAGGCTGGGGAACCCGAGTGCCTTCAAAACGAGCCTCAACCCTTCTTCAGTAACCTTCTGGCCGGATACAACGCTGCTTCTTTCAGGGTAAATGATTAACCCCTTGTATATTCCTCCTATGTTTATAATGTAGAAAACCTGTATTACGAATATCAGCATGTTAAGCTGTCTACTTGTTAGCCTTTCGAGAAGCAGCCTCTCTGTTTTTAAGGATATTAAGCATCTTTTCCTAAGGCTCTCGGCAATGCTCTCTTTGTCTTCATCCATAACTGCCACCACGTCCGACAGTGTCAAACCCTGCTCCTTAAGATAGTCGTCAACAGCCTTCTTAAGCGGAATATAATAGTTTGGCAGGCTCATTTCCGCCTCAGGGGTAAACGATTGTCTGCGTCCGGGGGTAGGGAACCGCGTACTTTATGCTAGGCAGCCGCAGAATATGGGCTAGTAGCCTTTCAAACCCTAGGCCGAAGCCTGAATGCGGAACCGAGCCGTATTTCCTGAGGTCGAGATACCAAGCATAATCTTCAGGATTATACCCTGACTCAACTATTCTATTCATTAGAACATTATACTCGTCGATCCTCTGCCCGCCTCCGGTTATCTCACCGTAGGGCCAGACCAACAGGTCTGCTGCAAGCACAACCTTAGGGTCTCTAGGGTCAGGCATATGGTAGAAAGCTCTAGTCTCTTTAGGATAATGAGTCACGAAAACCGGTTGACCAACCCTGGTGGCGATAATCTTCTCCTCCCTTACGCCAAGATCCCTGCCCCACTCTATTTCTGCACCGTTGTTCTTCAAGAATTCAACAGCCTGCGTGTAGGTTATTTTCCTGAAGGGTTTTTCGAAAGGCTTGAAGCTAGGGTTGAACCTTTCAACATCTTCCCTATGCTTCTCGTAGAATCTTCCAACAACCTCCGTAAGCATGTTCTCTTCAAACTGGAGCAACTGGTTGAAATCCATGTGACATGCTTCAACCTCGAGATGCCAGTATTCTGAGAGATGCCTCCTTGTCTTCGACTCCTCAGCTCTGAAGCTCGGCTGGAAGCAGAAGACTTTTTCAAGAGAGAAGATCACTCCCTCAAGATAGAACTGTGAGCTCTGAGTTAGGAAAGCCTTCTTATCGAAATACTTAACTTCAAACATTTTCGCACCACCCTCCGTTGCAGCAGTAACTATCGAGGGCGCGCTTATCTCGTAGTAACCATGATCCAGAAGCCATTGCCTAAACAATGTTAAAAGAGAAGACCTCAGCTTTAAAACAGTGTTCATAGTCCTGCTGCGTACGAAAAGATGACGATACTTCCACACGGCTTCCGAGGACACGTTCCTTCTTAAAGGAGGGTCTTCAAGAGAGGGGGATATTACCCTGACGGTTTCAGCCTGAAGCTCAACACCCCCAGGGGCGCGCGCATCCTTTCTGACCAGCCCTTCAACCATTAGTGAGGATTCTCTCCTAAGCTTCTTAACCTGGTCGAAAACCTGCTCTCCAACCTTATCCTTCTTGACGACAACCTGCACCACGCCGGTGGAGTCGCGGATCCTTAGGAAAACCAGTTTGCCAATAGTATTCTTAACATAGAGCCAGCCGCGGATCCTTGCTTTACCCCTGATGAGGCTAGCTAAGCCTGCAATACGCTGCTCCTCCATGCCGCAGGATTCAGTGGTCAAATTATTCAGGTTCCTACGGCGATCCCTACGGATATAAACGTATCTTGAGGCCAAACAGTTTTAACCAAGGGTTGGAAGCATTTTTCAGCATGAGTAGGGAGGTAGTTGACTACAGGCTGGAGGGAGTTAAAACCTTCACTGAGCTTCTGAGCAGAATGGGGCAGGGATGGGGGTTTGAGGCAGCACAACTTGCGAAAGCCCATAACATTATGCTTGAAATGGTTAAAGATAAGGAATGCGTCAAATTCCTATCCCTTACTGCAAACATTGTTTCAACAGGCTTGAGAGGGGTCATTGCTGAAATGGTTGAGAAAGGGCTTTGCGACGTCATAATAACCACCGGCGGAACATTCGACCATGACATTGCAAAGAGCATGGGAAAGTATTACAGGGGGGAATTCATCATGAACGACAGGGATCTGAGGAAGAAGGAAACCCACAGGCTGGGAAACATCCTGATACCGCAGGGCTCCTACGGGGTAGCGATCGAATCCTTCATAATACCTCTGCTTAGTGAAATAACAAGGGAGAAGAAGGTTTTCAGCAGCAGGGAGCTTGCGGAGGAGGTTGGGAAAAGGCTGAAAGACAGGAACTCAATATTAAGGGCAGCATACGAGAGGAAAGTGCCAGTCTACACTCCTGGGCTGGTTGACTCAGCGTTCGGCACGCAACTCTTCATATTCTCGCAGACAAACGAGTTCACTCTGAACCTTTTGAAAGACATGAAGGAGCTTTCAGACATAGTGTTTTCATCGAAAAGAACTGGCGCACTAATACTGGGGGGAGGAATAAGTAAGCACCACACTATCTGGTGGAACCAGTTTAAAGGAGGGCTAGACTACGCGGTGTCGCTGACGACGGCATACGAGTTCGACGGAAGCCTTTCGGGAGCGAGACTCGAGGAAGCAATAACCTGGAACAAGATTAGGGAGAACGCTGCCATCGCGCTCGTCCATGTAGATGTCACACTAGCCCTACCATTGCTTCTGGCAGCAGTCTACGAATCGAAAAACACATAGCCGTAAAGAAGAAGCTTCTGATTTAAACCATATTCAACAAGGTCTGTTTCAAGCTATAGCGCGCTAAAGTTTTCTTGAACTCGCATTTAGTCTGATGCATGTGAAAAGCATTTGATTCCTATTCTTGCCGACGCAGGTTATTACCCCAATTTTTCTGAGCACGTAGGTTATTTTCCGTGACTGATTGACCGATACTCCAAGTCTTTCGGCAAGATCTCTGTTTGTAAAAGGACGGGGCAGGTCTTCAGGCAGTATTTTCAATAAATCTGTTTTCCGTTCGAAAACTATTCTTTCTAAGACGCGGAGTAGCTTCCTATTCTCTATGCTTACACCTTTTCTCCTCCAGCTCCCCCTCCCATCGTTACAGCATGTTTCTTCCATTTCAATCATCAAAATCTCGATGCTGAAATTACTTTTCGAGAGCAGATCCGGTATTCTCACTAATTCGTTGAAAAGGTCGGTCAGGCAACCCTTCTTCGGAGACCTTCTTCTACCATAAGCTTCTCCAGTGGTTGCTGATTTATGAACAATCCATTTCACCCTGGGTATAGGATAGACTAAGCGAACCTTATGATTATTGAGTAGGTGTAGGAGCTTCAGCCTTATTGCTGAAAAATTAGCAATCTGTATTTCAATCAGTAAGTCTTCACGCACTATATCCACTATAAAACCATCCACACGGACTTCCAGTTTATCTCCATCAAGAAAATACCATTTTTTTATTGCTGAATGAAGCGAGCTTTCCCTCATCGAACTGAACACGTTATTTGAGGTTGAAGGTTGACCCATTTTTACTTATGGTTTAAAAACTGCGATAAAAAGATTCCTAAGCCTCCCGTTCAGCCAGTGGATTGAAGAATATGAGAAAAAAGGAGTTTTACAGGCATTTACCCCACGTTGTTATTTGGGGTTAAACCCGCATGTTATGTTCCCTCAAGAAAACATTATAAAGATCATTTAATCACTTCTGTTTTCCAACGCGATGATAAGGCTGAGCGGAAAAAATTTGGCGTCGCTTCAAACACGCTCAATGTTTGAAGAGGGAAGACTAAGTTAGGTGGAGGAAGATGGTTGAGGAACTAGAGGAACTCCCGGAGCCGCGTGATATAAGCAGATATGGAGATAGGATTGTTAACGGTCCGGTAATCCGTACATTTCTCTGGCTTGGAATTCCTCCTCTTCTAAATCAGCTTGTGTTCGTAGCCTACAACGTTGCTGACACCTACTGGCCGAGCTCCTATGGTGAGTTAACAGTATCTGTCTCCAGACAGTTATGCCTGTAATAATGCTTTTTCAAGCAGCTATAATGGCTACGAACGCTGCTTGCCTAAGCATTGTTTCCCAGTATATTGGAGCCAGAGCTTATAAAAACGCGAGCCTCGAGGCTTCACGCTTCTTCACAGTATCATTCCTCTGCAGAGCCCTGTTAAACATACTGCTCCTAACTCTTAGAAGCCAGATTTTCATATGGCTAATATTTACTCCACCTGAAATCTTCGAGGAGGTCATGGCTTTTTCAGCCATAACTGCCTTCGACGTGTTCTTCAACTCCACAGCCTTTACTTTCGCCACTTTCTTTCGCCACTTTGCTTCAAAGCGTGGGGGATACTAGGCGGCTGGCTATGATTAACATAATGGCTGTCGCAATAAACATTGTGATGACCCCTTCCTTGTTTTAGGCATAGGCCCCTTTCCACGCTTGGAAGCCATTGGTGCTTCTCTCACAGACGTCGTGGGGAAAATCCTGTCAGTCATCGGCCAAACCTATATTCTTGTAAGAAACTATCCGGAGCTGAAAGTGAAATTCACACGGGAAATAGATGTCGAATGGGTCAAGCTAGTTCTACAGATAAGTTTCCCATTTTATCGTTCGGTCTGCTGAACGGATTAGCCTTCACCTTGCAGCAGAGGCTTATTAACATGCTGAGCATAGTTGTTGCAACCGCCTTTTCAACAGGCTTCGTAGTAATGAACATTGTTGACGCTGCGCTTTTCGGGCTAAGCGGGGCCACAGCAATAATGATAGGGCAAAGCCTTGAGCAATGTTGTAGGTGGAACAATTCTAATCTTATGGGTGAAGTACGGGAAATGGGATAAAGCTGTAATAAGGAAAAACAATCCGAGATCAGGACATTAACATGTGTAAAGAAAGCTGTTTAAGGGCGGTTGCCTAGTATCTCGTGCGATAAATCGAAAGGAGAGTAATTGAAGCTTTATACGGCTGTTAGCTCAATGATCTTAACCCTACATTTATACTGTTTTTAAACCATGTCTAAACCCATTAACCCGGAAACGTTTTGCTCGCTAAAAACTTTAAAATTTATTGAGCAATAGTATTAAGGTGCTAAAAGATGGGTAAAATAACTATTTCTGAAACTCGAGACCATTTCTTAAAAGATGGCGAGAAATTCTTCTATCTTGCAGATACCTGTTGGAGCGCTTTCACTAACCCCACTTTCGAAGAATGGGAGTATTATCTTAAATATAGGAGGATGCAGGGGTTTAACGTCCTGCAAATAAACATCCTCCCCCAGCATGATAGAAGCCCGTCGGAAAACTATATCGACCCCTTTGAAACGCTTCCCGATGAGAGATGGGACTTTAGCCGGAGGAACGAGAAATACTTCGACAGGGCGGAAAAGATGATTGAGATGGCGATTGACTTGGGCTTCACACCGGCCCTAGTAGTGTTGTGGTGCAACTATGTCAAGGGGACATGGGGTTCAAAAATGACTCCATCTAAGATCATTCCGAGGGATAGATTGGAGGAGTACGTGGGTTATGTAGCTGAAAGATATGGGAAGCATGATCCTATTTTCATAATAAGTGGGGACACAAATTTTGAAACCGACGAGTCCATAGATTATTACGATGCTGCATTTCAGATAGTTAAGAAAGTGTCTCCGGGTTCTTTAACAACAATGCATTTGATGGGCGGATTATGGGAGGTTCCTGAGGCCTTCATGAAATCGCCTAGCTACGACTTCTACATGTATCAATCAGGACATACGAGAGAAAATCAGCATCTTCCATACGAGCTTGCTCAAAGGTTTTACAATATGCCGGTTAAGAGACCCATAGTGAACGGTGAACCCTGCTACGAAGGAATTGGTTCAATCGGATCCTTCAACAAGTATGGGAGGTTCAGCGGTTTCGACGTTAGAAAGGCTGTGTGGCAGAGTCTTCTTTCAGGAGCTAAGGCAGGGGTAACATACGGGGCACATGGCATATGGTCGTGGCAAAAAGAAGGCGAAAACAAAAAGTATCCGAAAAACTATGCTTCAATCTACGGTGCTCCCTACTATTGGCTTACTGCTCTAAGATTCCCAGGAGCGTTCGACGTATCTTTCGCCAAATGGGTATTTGAAAAATACGATCTCTTCGACATAAAGCCTGCTAACGAGAGGCTTGCAAACAAGACTTCAGAAATAAGAGTCTCTGAGGGGGAAGACAAGATTCTGGTTTACACACCCTTTAACACGGATATAAAGCTAAAGACTGATGGGGCATATAGTAAATGGGAAGAAATAGATCTTGAAACAAGAAGAATCTTCAAGCCGGAAGTGGAAAGAGAGGAAAACTGCTTCACAATAAGAATGACCGAGTTTAACAGCGACCTCCTAATAATCGGAAGCCGGAAACGGAAATGATGCTCTACTCCAGGTGCTTATAGGGACGTCAAAGCATTCAAAGAATAGCGTTGCCCAGGAAAGGCTGGTGTGGGTTTTGACGGTTGCAAGGGTTGCTTTTACTTTACTTCAAGGCTCTGTCGCGGCTACTCCTTCAAAATGTGTCTCGTAGCACAATGTCAGAGGGGTTCCATTATACTGGGATAACCTCTCCTCGCTCTTTCTGCAGGCTCAGGCATTACTGTCCGGTTAAAACTGAAGAACGAGTTCCACTTCAGATTCCATCTTTGAGCAGGAGACCTATGGCTAAGACTGGTTTTCACGGGTTTATACCGGAGATAGATATTGCTGGCTGACCCTGGAAGAGCTGAACTCTGTGGACTAATATCTGCAGACGGAAGCATCTCCAACTACCATGAAAAGGAGGGGGAAAAGCATCATATACAAAGTATATCTTGAAAAATGATCCGGAGCTCGCTGAGGTTTTTGATAGATTATTCGAGGAAACCTATGGGGTAACTCTCCACCTCTACATAGGTCATCATAAGGCTGGAGGAGAAGAGGTACAACATTACGAAGAGGTGGTGTACAGCAAGAAAATTGCTTATGACCTTTAGAGCTTCAATATTAAAGGCCTGGAAATTACGAATTCCACCCGCCTACAAAATACCTTGATGAAGATGGAAAAAGGGCATATTTGAGGGGCTTCTTCTCTGGTGATGGAAGCGTCGCTCTCACACCTGGTAAACACGACATATGTATGCATTCATCCCGCAAGGAGGGTTTAGAGGAATTGAGGAAGATGCTCATAGCGCGCGCTTAAGTGTGGAAAAGCATGAAGTTATAGTGTGGCTCGAACGGGGATCCTTGAAGGTGAAAACTAAGCTCAGAATGTTTGAGTAGCGGGGGGTCGATTTGAACGACCGATCTCAGGGTTATGAGCCCTGCGGCATAGACCTGGCTAGCCCACCCCGCTATATTTTTTTATATTTATTTCTTTTTTGCCTATTGTTCTGTTCCGATTAGCAGTTTTTAGTTGCAAGTATATAAAGCTTTTGCCGGGCTAAGTGAAGCATGGCTTCGTTCTTGCCTCTGGTGTTTAAAAGGCTGGTCGCACACCTTGCCTTCCAACTTTTAAACGCGACGTGCCTCTGAACAAGAGTGGGAAAACATTGGGAGCTTTTGGATCTGTTGCAATGCCAATTCAATTCTAATCGAGCCGGTATTCGCTTGTAGCCCTTCGCTTCTCTACGTATACTAGATATGGTCCACTGACATTTCTGCCTGTTTTGGCTATTTTTAATGGTTTGATTCGGCTTCAGAAAAGTTTAAAAACTACGTTTACGTCAACGTAGTAGTAAACGTTGAAGGGGATTAGGGTGGTCTATAGGAAGGGTTCAAGCGAGGTTGAGATAACTGGAGACAATGTTAACGATGTTAAGGAGATGATTAAGTATATTCCAGAGATCTACTTGGAGCTTGAAAAGACTGAGGATAGGCTGGCCGAGTTGAAATCTACGCTGAGCCTTATACCGGGCTTCGTTAAGTATGATGAGGATGGTAAGCCAATACTCTCCGTCAGGGAAGAGTTCTTAACTAGCAGAGAAGCAATAATTCTAATCCTGAAGTTTGCTGAGAACGGTCTTAAATCGAGCGAGATAGGGGAGCAGCTGAGTAAGAGCGGCATCGTGTCAGTAGGCTACCCATCTAGGCTCTCCGAGATGCTTAGGGAGGGGATCGTAACTAGGAATGAGCTTGGCAATTATGTTCTAACCGAGAAGGGTAAGATAATCGCCGACGAGATAACGACGAGGCTTGAGGAGGTGTCTTTAAGATGAATAGGGCTTCAATAAGACTGGAAATACCTGACAAGAATATTAAGGTGGAGTTTACAGGCGACGAGAACACGGTAATAAGAGAAATGCTCAGGTTTCTTTCAAACGTTTATCCCCGGTTAACCATCGTCGACAAGATAGTTTACACACCTGATCTTGAGGCTCTTCTTTCAGCAATATCTCCACATGTCAGGATAAGCAGCGGCGAGATAATCCTGCTTGAGGAAGAGGCGAAGACTACTGAGAGCAAAATCCTCTACCTGCTTGCAGGCTGCTACATTGCTTCAAGATTCGGATTGCGTGAAAAGAGCAGTATAAGTGTTGAAGAGATGGTTAGGATGGTTGCAAACATTTCCAAGAAGACTATTCAAAACACTCTGGTCGACCTTGTTAAGAAGGGGCTTGTATTGAGGCAGGCTAGGGGGATGTTCGAAATATCGGTTAAAAGCATTATGCTACTTTCAGGAGGTGTTGAAGATGAAAAAACCGTCGACAAGCCTAATCCCGCTGTCTGATCTAAAGCAGCGTCAAGACACGCATGTTTTAGAGGAAACGGAGATAAGGCTTAAGATATGTCGAGCTAACAGGTTTAAACTAGGCGGAACTCTAAGCATAGAACCCGAGGAATCCTCTCAATTTAGAAGCATTATTGCAGTAGACGTTTCAACTGTTAAGATAGGTGTAAGCAGGCTGGGTGAGGTTTATGCCATCCGGGGTTCAACCGTTTTAAAAGAGCGGGGAATGGTTAAGATAAATAGAACGAGGCCGATGATAGTTTTCGGCGGAATATCCGACAGTCAGGTTTCTTTTGAACTGGAGGAGCAGCTGAAGCGCATTAGTTCGGTCAGGGGGTCGTTAATGCTGCTCGATGGGGATTTGAAAGAAATGGTGAGCGCTAGCAAGTCGCTCGGACTCGCGGGGCTCCTCGCATCCACTTGCAATACTTTAATATCGATTTCCAAGGGCTTCGTCGACCCGTTTATACGTTTACCTGAGGATGTTGATAGTTCTTCATTCGTATGTGAGATTCTTAACGGGAGTAGTCCAAGGGAATACTTGGTTAGGCTTAAACTTGGAAGCCCCTTGTTGAAGGTTGAAGTGTACCCGGAGGTAGAGCTGAAGGAGGTCAGAAGCTTACTGGCTTCTCTCATCCTTATTGACGGTGTTGACTACGGTTATCCTGAAGCATTGAGAATCGCCCACATATATTCTAAGATTCTTCCTGTAGAAGTGTTGACACTGAAATGCATATTGCAGAAGAAGTTTGGAATAGAGGTTTTAAGGGAGATAGACAATAGGAAGATACTTCTAGGAGGATTCTGGAGTTGATAACGATTCTGCGAAAGAACAGGGTGACTTACGAGCTTCTGGAAACTCCTGGTAGGGATAGGATTGTTGGAAGCTACTTAATACTCTTGGACAACGTTACTCGGAGGAAGCTTCTCCTCCAGATAATGGATGTCAACTATCTTAGTATTCCCGGTGAGATAGAGGAGATAATACGGATAAGCAAGAGGGAGGAATCCTATCAGGTTTTCGAAGAGGATGAAAATCTTAAGAAGATACTTGACGAGCTGATGGATTCCAGAATATTAATATGCAAGGTTCGTGCAGCCTTCTCGCTGGATGATGTAGCTATAGATTTTCAATGGGCTCCCTCAAGGCTGAAATCAAGAATCTATGAGCCAAGCGCAGAGGAGTTGAACGAGCTGATTACAAGCAAGTACGCGATACCGGTTAAGATCAGCGACGACGTGGAGATGGATCTGAACGCTTTAGACGGAGGTTTAACCCTGATAATCGGTAAGAAGGGCTCGGGCAAGTCTAATCTTTCTAAAACATTGATAGCGAGAATTCTGGAGCACGGAGGGCGCTGTGTAGTCTTCGACATAAACGGAGAGTATGAGCCGGTTGCAATGAGAGACAGGTTTCTAGTCTTAAAATCTGGTGAAAACATGTTTCTCAGCATACCCGGGCTCGGGAAAGAGCTTTTCATAAATCTCATGGAAACCATTATGGGGCTACCTTCCTCCTCAGTCTGGGAGCTGAGACGAATACTAGACAGTCTTGAGAACAGGAATATGCTGAGCCTTAAGAATCTTTTGAACGAAATAGTTTGCGGAAGAATTAATGATCTTGTTAAGGAAGCGCTTCTCAGGAGGATAACGGTGTTGAGGGAAAGCGGATTATTCAGAGATTCCGACGCGACGGACCTGGATAGGGTTTTTAAAGAGGCGTCGAACAAGGCTCTTGTAATAAACCTGAAGGGTCTGCCGAAATCCTTTAGGCAATTGATAGTTGAAACGGTGCTCAATAAGACGGTTAGGATGCTGGATAACGGTGAGATAAAGCCGCTCTTCCTGTTCGCAGAGGAGGCGCAGTCATATTTGGATGAAAAAGCATGGGAGGACTATATAACGCGGATGAGGCACATCGGGTTATCTGTTGTTTTCATAACTAATGAGCCGGATAGCCTCATGAACTTCGTTTACAGGCAGGCTGACAACTGTTTCATATTCAACTTGGTGAACGAGAACGATTTAAACTATATTTCGAAAATGTCTAAAATAGATGCCGAATCGCTAATCAGCCTTGTACCCACTCTGCCCATCGGCAAGTGTCTAGCGTTTGGAAACGTTACTGGTAATATTCCAGTCGTGTTGAATATACGTAGAGAAAACGTGTTTGGAACCGGGGAGACTAGGAAAGTGCTTCTAGCGGTTCCTAGAAGCTAAAAACCTCTGGTCCCCCATACTTTGCTTTAGACCCTAGTTTTTCACATATCCTGAGCAGCCTATTGTACTTAGCAGTTCTCTCCCCTCTGCAGGGAGCTCCTGTTTTTATCTGTCCAGCGTTGAAAGCAACAGCAACATCGGAAATATAAGTGTCCTCGGTTTCTCCAGACCTGTGGCTTACAATAACTCTGTAATTGTTTTCAACAGCCGTGTTGAAAGTCTCTAGGGATTCGGTTAAGGATCCACATTGATTAAGCTTGAAAAGAAGCGCGTTCGCAGCACTCCTCCTTATACCTTGGAGAAGCCTCTCCTTGTTTGTAACGAAAATGTCGTCTCCAACTATCTGTACTCGAGAACCCATTCTCCTAGTGATCTCTGCGAAGGATTCGAAATCGTTTTCTTCAAACGGATCTTCTATAGATTTCAGTCTGAAAGTTGAAACCAGTCTAGCATAGTTTTCTAGAAGCTCGCCGCTCGCATGCTCCCTGCCGTCTATCCTATACTTGTTTGAAGAAGGATCGTAGAACGAGGATGACGCCGCATCTATTCCGAGCAATACTTGCGAAGAAGTGTAGCCTGTTTCCTCGATTGCAGTCAATAACAGTTCCAGAGCTTGGTCGCTGCGGTTAAGAGGCGGCGCAAAGCCTCCTTCATCCCCTACGTTTATCGAAGACTTTCCGTATTTCTTTACTATCACACTTCTAAGCGTGTGGTAAACCTCGACACCAGCTCTTAAAGCACTAGGGAAATCGTTAAACCCTGCAGGTATTATCATGAACTCCTGTATGGAAAGATTGTTTCCCGCGTGTTTCCCCCCATTTATAACGTTCATAAGGGGGACGGGAAGCGTGACGCCTTTTCCTCCTCCTAAATACTCGTAAAGCTCCATCCCACTGGCGTTGGAAGCAGCTATGGCGTTGGCAAGAGAGACAGCTAGGATCGAGTTCGCCCCAAGCCTAGACTTGTTCGAAGTACCATCTAACTCGAGCATCCTCTTGTCAACTTCGCTTTGACGCCTAGCGTCTAAACCGGTTAATGCTGGGCTGATCATCTCGTTAATGTTCCTAACCACCTTTAAAACACCTAAACCATGGAATCTTTTTTCATCCCTATCCCTCAGTTCAACCGCCTCATACTTCCCAGTGGAGGCGCCTGAGGGAACGCTTGATCGACCCGCGGTTCCTCCCTGCAGCTCGACGACTGCTTCAACAGTAGGGTTCCCCCGGGAGTCTATTATCTCTCTGCCTTGAACCCTTTTTATTTTAAACACGTCTTCAACCATTTTCCTCCAAGAAATGTTTTAAAGCATGATTTAAGGTTTTGCTAGAGGAGTACTGGAAGCACAAATTCGCTGAAGAAGGCGAGTAGTAGTGCTCCAAATATCAAGTCTCTTCCAAGATACTTGTTCACCTTGGTTGCATAGAGTATGACCCCGATTACAGCCATTGGAGCATAAATCATAGACAGGATACGAAGAGATGTTTGCAGCACCATTTGCGAGAACGCTGAAACTGTTTTCTCCACTGCGTTCACAATGCTTTCAAGCAATTTTGTAAACCACTCGGAGCTCGCAGCTTGTTCTCCCTCTTCCCCTAAGAGCGGGATGGTCAGCATTTCCGCAAGCCTTAATATTCTCATGCCCCGTCCCAATTATAGAAAGGCTAAAACCCTATTTAACTACCAATAAGCAGGATGCTGACAGCTGTCTTTTTAGGATGCCTCTTCATGAAGAACCTGATACTTATCCATTATGCTTAAAAGCACTTTAACACTCGACTCCCTTACCTTTACTCTTCCGCCCGCAGCCTCCTCTGCAAACCTGATTATCATAGGCAAATACTTACGGTAGACATCAAGCCTTCTTTTCTCCCTCTCCATACTTTTCTTTCTCGAAAGGTAGAACGAGATCTCTCTGCTGACGTTCCTAAGCCCGTTTAAAATTTCCCTCTCTATTTCAGGTCTATCTGCCACATACTCTTTCCCAACCGTTTTATAAGGTATTTTCGTCGAACAGATATGCACGATGATTCTAACGGGGTCTGTCCGAGGGTCTATCCTGTAACGTTTCCAGTTCATCAGCTTGTTCACAACCTTATAAGAAACATCATTAGCCTCATCGTACAGAAGGGGGATCCTGTTAGCATACCTATAGATTATCGCATTACCGTCTTCAGGCGGAGTTATCTTCCCACCGTAAGCTATTCCAACCTCCACTATAAAAGGGTGTCCAGAATATGCTTGAGGCCTCCTGCTTTCAACCGCGAGCACCTCGGGTTCAAGCTCCTTCTTAATCCCTTCCTTCAAAAGCGTCTCGCCTATTGGGGAGAGAATGCTCGCGTCCGGCGGGAGAAAACCATCGTAATTCTTAAAAGCCTGTGTAAGCCTTACAATCTCGTCTAAACTCAGCTCTCCAACAACCGTGTTAGGCGAGAGTCTCAGCTGCTCCAGTATCCTGCTGGCCGTCTCCTTCCCAACTCTGTGAAAGCTTCTAGTGAGAAACGAGATGAGCGTCCTCTTACGGTTCTCCTCGACAAGCCTCTTAACCATTTCAACGTCAACACCATGAGGATGCGGCAATGTTTCCTTAGGAGGATTAGGCATTTGAACAGTGCTCCTGGAAAACCTGATTAGTCTCCCATAAGCATCGACTAGCATGACGTTCGCATATGGTGCGACAAGCGCGCTGAGCTTAATATACTCAAGTATCTTCGGAAAGGCTCTGAAGTAGTCTCCCTCGAGAGTGAAGCTTACAATAGTGCCGCTCCACTTCTTAGGATTACTCTTCTCCTCCCTCTCTAAAACTATGGGCGCGTTCTTCTTAATGTCTATCATTATCTTGAAGAAGTAGATTTTTTTACGATAGCCCACAGTGATTTCAAGGGGGTTGTTTGTCGTTATCTGGCCATATAGGTATGCCATTTTTCCACCTAGCCCAAACGTGCCTCTTGATTGTATCAAGGTATACTTTGAACCGAAAAGTATTTTTCCAAAAGCGTTTGGAATGTGTTCAGGCGGTATGCCTCCGCCGTTGTCGACAATCCTTATCCTTACAATGTTTCTCTCACTATCCGCCTGGCCTTCAATAGTTAGAAAAAGTATTATGTCCGGCAGTATGCCTCTTGCTTCACAAGCGTCTAGAGAGTTTTCGACAAGCTCTCTGACAGCCGTGTACAGTGCTCTAACAGGGTTTGAAAAACCCGCGATATCCCTGTTTCTGTAGAAGAAGTCTGCGGGGCTGATCTCTTTAAATTTCTCCTCAGAACTCATCTACAGCCTTCTCCTCTCTACTCATCCAAATCCCTTTTTCCAACGACTTTCTTTGACGCTCCAAATATTTAAACGCGGTGCTGAATTGAGCTCCCTTCAATATCTTTAGAATCGTCTTGAAAGCTATTTCACAGCTCTCCTCCTCTCCCATTACTCCAAGAGTATAATTATGAAGGGCAAGTTTAGCACCAGAAAGCTTCTCAATCTTCTTCCAAACTTTCCCGTCCTTCCCTATTATTCTTCCTTTTATTATTTTTATCCGGGAGGACGACTCGCCAGCGAAATCCCTTAAGTCGATTATCTTTAGTACAAGATTGTCATCCAGAAGCATTAAAGCATCTTCACCTGAGAACCCGCTTGCTATCGCATCCGCAATCCTCCTCACTTTAAAATATGCTTCAGGGTCTTCGGCATTATACTCGACTCTGATAGTTCCATCCTGGTGAACTTGAATCTTAACCCCGGTTTCCTCCTCTATTTTCCTCTTTACTTCACCGTTCTTCCCGATTAAAACCCCTACTCTTTCCTGCGGAATGTTTAGGAAGAGTACGTTAGCCAATTCTGCCGACAACCTCCTCAACGGGTATTGCTTCGTCAATCCATCTTCTTTTCATGAAGAACCTGTTTATGTTCTCAACATCTCTTCTTAAAAATTCCCCTGCCAAGGGGTGCGTAATGGGGACAGCTTGAGACAAATCTATGATGAAAGGCTTCTCGTTCCAAATCATAACGTTATACTCGCTCAAGTCCGCATGGATCAGACCGGCTTTATCACGGCTCTTAACTATGAAGTTGATTATCTCCATGTAGGTTTCACGAGGGTTCTTAAGCTCATGGAGCTCCTTTAAAAGAGGAGCCCTCTGGCCATTCTCTCCTATGAAGCTCATCACTAAAATGTTTTTCTGAACAAGCAGTGGTTTCGGCACGGGAAGCCCAGCCTCATGCATGGTGCTTAAATTAGCATATTCCTTTCTCGCCCAAGTATAAACGAGTGACCGGCTGTCGCTCTTCACTTTTTCAAACCGTTTGTCGCCAATAATATACTTCAGCATCATACGCCTTATCTCCGTGTTGACAGTTAAATAGATCTTAACTGCAACCTCCACGTTTCCCTTCGCAACAGCATGGAATACCTTCGACTCTTTACCTGAAGATATCTCGCCGTTAAACTCTTTCAAAATCCCTTTCCTCAACAGGTCGTAAAGCTGCATTAAAACCTCCACATTGAAAACCTCGCTGAAAACCTCGAAGTCCTCGCTTCTCTTAACTTTCATCCTCTGAAGCTTCTCTATGAGCTTCTCCCTAAGCTCTAATGTGTTGAAGACTTTTTCATGCGTCATGTTCGTGCAACTGCCTGAAACACGTGGAGCCCCACATTCTTTTTAAGATTAACTACCGGCCCCACTAGCCTGCTCCTGCGTTTCCTTAACAAGCTCCTTGTTGAGAAGCCCGTTTTTAACAAGGTAGTCTATTTGACCAATAGTATACCTGTGTAAAATTTCCCCTCGATCAGGCTGAAAAGGCCACGGCTCAACTAGAACAATATCATTCAGCTTAATCCATATTTTTCTCCTAAGCTTCCCCCTGAGCCTGCACTGCCGAGTTCTACCGTCAGAGCAGAGGACCACCGCCCAGTTGGAGCCTGAAAGGCCATCTACTCTTCCGAATAGTTGCCCCTCTCCCGGTGTCACTAAGGTTTCGGAAATATCTCTCTCACTGTAAACTTTTCTCTTTCCCAAGCTCTACTAAGCCCCCAACCTCCTCCTAATAAACTATATGCTTGAGAAAGCTAGATGCGAATTATCATCATGAACATTACTCCACCTATTTCCCTAGCGTTATCCGCTCTGCCTAAACCGCTTTCTAAAACCGTGTTTACAACCATGTTTCCAACAAGGTTCACAGAGGAAGCGTCCCGAATGCTTCTTAAAAGCTCCTCCTCGTCTACAAGCCTGCCGCCGTAAAACTTTTCAGCCACCTTCACTTCCAACCCTGTTTCATCCTTAATTGTTTTCCCGAGAAGCTCCCTGTCGCACGCCCCTATTATCTTTGTTGAGCCAACCGAATGCTCCTTCATGTAGAATTCCCTGCTCATTTTTCAAAGGTTTTTAACTGGCGAAACAGCGCCGCAGCTTAAGCATACGAGTTGAACAATACCCCTCTTCTCCCTGCTCAGCTTTGTATCTGGCCTTTTGCAAACAGGGCATTCTACATAAGCCTTTATGTAGTCAGCTATCACCGTGTCCAGCTGCTTAGGAAGAATCCTACCCTTGAAAACATAGCGTCCCTCGCCGATTTCCGAGTAGGGGGCTGCGAGTCTTAAAGTCATATATTTTAAAAGGTGTTTCACATCCCTGTTAAGCAGGTCCACTATCTGATTAAGGTTTTGAACTATGGTCTTATTCTTCTCGCCTACGCATTCAACACTGGGAACGTTCAGCCTGTCCCGGCTGACCGTTTTAGGCACCCTACTCAGCCCCCTATCCAGCCATTCTAAGTATTTATCCTCGCTACCTGTTTCCTTCACTTTTCTAAGAAGGATGAGATAGAAACTCTTTAATAATGCTTTCTATTGTCTCGATCCTGTATGAGTAACATAATTGTTGTAGGGAGCTCTGGAAAGGATGAGCACTTTAAAATACGCTCCTTCTATAATCTGCCCAGGGTTTTCCACCCTTTTCTGAAAAAGACTATTCCCATCTCTGGAATAAGCGAGCTCTTAGGGCCAGAATGGGATAGTAACAAGGTTTACGGTTTGCTGGAGGCTAACAGCCTGACTCCCGTAAAGTATAGCTACGGGGGGAGAGCTCCCCACGTGGCCTATGGTGTTGCACGTCTAGGTGGCAGAGTAAGGCTGATCACAACCTTCGGCAGAGACTATGATCATCCTTATCCTGGGTTTTTCAACGGAGGATATTACAGTCATTTGGTGAATAACAATGTTGAAATGAGAACAGCTGTTGTTGAAGACAGCAGTAAAACCCGCTTCCTAAGCAAGGATGTTCTGGACGCGGGCGTATGGATCGTCATGGATAAGACAACCTCAACCATTACTTGCGTGAAAGACGTTGAGAACAACGAATTCTTCATAATAGATGATGTTAAAGGTGCAAGTGGTGTTGAAAAATTCCGTCCGGTGCCTGAATCAGAGTTTGAATCAGCAAGCGTTCTTTTCGTCACATCGTCTGAAACCCTGTTCATGAAAAGCTCTATTCTGGCAGCTAGGAGAAGAGGCATAGACGTGGTTGTGGACATCGCGTCCTACGGTGTTACTGAGGATTATGTTGAAACCATGGTTCCAAACTCAAAGATAATTCTTGGGAACTATAACGAGATTAAGCAGGCGGCTGATCTTCTTGGGCTTAAGAACATAGGGGAGTTCTTCACACCCGGGTCCGAATACCCTGAAGCAATAGTCTTGGAAGATAAGATGACGGGGCTAATCGAGATCCACCATAGAGATGGCGAGTTCTCCAGAGTGGGCCCTGTGCCGCCTGAGAAAACAGGCAGCTCCATCGGCTGTTGCGATGGCATTGCCGCAGGCATCTTGTTTGGTCTGCAAAAAGGGTTGACGCTGGAAGAATCCTGCAGAATAGGGCTTTTGGAAGCGTTCTCAATATGGAGGGTTGAGGGTGTGCAGGAGGGAATGTTGAACATCAACGAGCTTGCGGGTCTCTATCGCAGGTTCTTCGACAGAGAACTGTTCACCTAAGGGAAACTTTTTAAAAGACGCGGGGGGGTTTAAAGGGTTGGCTGGAAACATCGAGCTCGGAATTAAGAAGATAGATTGGGCTAGGAGGCTCATGCCAGTTCTGGGCAAGGTTAGAGAACGGTTCGCTAGGGAACGGCCGTTTGAAAGCATCGTCTTCTCAGTAACGCTACACGTCACCAAGGAGACGGCGAACCTGGTTGAAACTCTAAGAGACGGCGGTGCGAAAGTCTACCTTACACCTGCAAACCCCCTCTCAACAGACGACGATGTGGCTGAAGCCTTAAAGTCTAAGGATATTGAAGTCAGAGCCTGGAGAGGTATGAGCATCGACGAGTATTTCGAGGCGATCGATTGGGCTCACTCTCATTCCCCCTCCATACTCATAGATGACGGAGCCGACTCGATAATCAGGGTGCATGAGAAGAACATCGTGTCGAAAAACAGGATTTACGGGGCTCTCGAGGAGACAACTACTGGGGTAATAAGGATTAGAGCGCTTGAGAAAGCCGGCAGGCTGATGATTCCAGTCTTCTTCGTTAACGAGGCTCAGTCTAAGAAGCTTTTCGACAACCGCTATGGGACAGGTCAGTCCAGCGTGGATGGGATTATAAGAGCAACATCAATACTTTTCGCAGGTAAGAGAGTTGTCGTGTGCGGTTATGGGCTGGTTGGAAAAGGTGTGGCGAACAGAGCTAGAGGCCTAGGGGCCTCCGTGATAGTGACGGAAGTGTCTCCAATAAGAGCTCTTGAAGCTGTTATGGACGGGTTCACGGTGATGCCTAGTAGGGAAGCCGCTAAAGTTGGAGACATCTTCATAACCGCCACGGGCAACGTGAAAGCAATACCGTACGAGGCAGTAACTTTGATGAAAAACGGTGTAATACTGGCGAACGTCGGGCATTTCGATGTTGAAATAGATGTTGCAACCATCTACAGGGAGGCGAAAAGCATCAACGAGGTGAAACCCTTCGTAGAGGAAATCGTTCTCCCAAACGGAAAAAGAGTCTACCTACTTGCCAAGGGGAGGGTTGTCAACCTGGTTCTGGCTGAGGGTCATCCTCCTGATGTTATGGACATGAGCTTCTCCAACCAGGCGCTTGTCTCAGAATACTTAGCGAAGCATAAGGGGCTTACCCCCGGCGTTTACCCTGTTCCAGAAGATATAGATATGTTGGTTGCTTCGACTAAGCTCAGAACAATGGATGTGGAGATAGACGAGTTGACGGACGAGCAGAAGGAATACCTGTCATCTTGGAAAACATAGCCTAGGCAAGGCTTGTTGATACACGGTTCTCCTTTTCGAGAAGCCTAATGGCCTCCGCCTCGTCAAGGTTATCAACCACTTCCCCCATTAGGAAATTCGGCTTATGGGAGTTTACGCGCACACGTATGAAGCTCCCTATTTTAACATTCTGCGTAAGAACTATCGGCTTGTAAAACATGTTTCTAGCTATGAAGCTCCCAGGGATTACTCCCTTCTCATCGACCAGAGCCAAACCCTCCCAACCAACCCAGGAGGCGGAACGCCTCTCCTTAACCTCAAGCGCAAGCCTAGAGAGCATCCTACTCCTCTCTGCAACAATATTCGTTGGCAGCTGCGGCAGCCTTGACGCCGGGGTTCCGGGCCTAGTATAAAACTTTGAAATGTTAAGAAAATCAGGCTCCACAGTTCTTACGGCTTCAAGGGTTCTCGCAAAATCCTCCCGACTTTCAGTCGGATAACCGACTATCACATCCGTCTCGACAGATATCCTGGGTATCTCCCTCCTGAGCCTCAGGATAATCCCGGTGACTTCTTCAACAGAATAGCCACGATTCATGTCTTCCAGAACCCTGTTGCTACCGCTTTGCAAAGGTATGTGAATAAACTTGAAGAACCTCTTATTCCTGAGGGCTTCAACAATGCCGTCGAGATGCTTCAAAACGCCTCTCGGATTCATCATGCCTATCCTTACGAGGAACAAGCCTTCAACGCTAGCTATTTTTTCAAGAAGCTCGACAATGCTGCTTCCATTATCCATACCGTAAACAGAATTGTCCTGCGAAGAAAGCCACACTTCTCTAATGCCCTCTTCAACGCTTCTCCCTATTGTCGTAACGATTTCTTCAATGCTATAGCTGCGAAGCCTCCCTCTTGCAAACCTTGTCGCACAATAGCTGCATGCCCCCACGCATCCTTGGGAAATCACAATCTTCCTAATAACAGGATTCTCCCTCAGGCAGGGGAGAAGATTGTTGAAGCCTTCCCCATCAAGCCTAATATACCTGCCACCGTTTAAAACTGTTTGAACAGCCCTAAGAACCTCCTCTCCTGCAGCCGGCCCAATAACCCCCTTCACGTCCCCGGCTTCAAGAATCCTGTTTACTCCAATAATCTTAGGCAGGCAACCGGCAACCACGATCTTCTTGTCTCCACCTATGGTTTTCAACCTGTGGAGAATCTTGTTCTCCGTAGGAGTCTTAACCCCGCAAGTGTTGACTAAAACCAAGTCAGCCTCATCCTCACTATCCACTAGGGTGAAGCCCCAGCTGGCGAGCACACCAGCCATAGCCTCACCCTCCACCCTGTTCACAGCGCAACCGTAGTTCAGCAAGAATATTCTGCCACTCATCCCTCGGCTCCTTTCCAGCTTAATATCGCATTAAAGTAAAAACAGTCTTTCTGATAAACGTTTTTCGAGCTTTAAAAGCAGGTGGAAAAACTTAAAGTATAAAAAGGCGGGCACTTTTAACCTGCTTAGGGCCGGTAGTTCAGTGGTAGAATGTCCGACTCGCACTCGGAATGGGCGACCCCGAAGGGTCGAGGGTTCGAGTCCCTCCCGGTCCACTTTTGTTGCCAGCTCAAGCGCGTGCTAGGTAATCTCCTACAAGTATTTCTGTCAAAGTAGCGGAAAAAGGCTAGTCGGAGGTCCTAAGAGATTTTTTACGTGCCGCGTCTCCGTTTATTAGGCTTCTACCTCATGTCAATCGGGTGGAAAATGGAGGAGTATCAAAGGTTTCTAGTCCAGGGCTTAGCCTTTCGACCCTATTAGGCTTACTGAAGAGACAGAGCGTGTTGTGACGAGGCCTGGGCCAGAGGGTCTGGAAAGAAAGTACGCAGGTTTCTATTCAGTACCTGTTTACAGAGGAATTGCAACCGGCTATGCTGTCGACCGCTGCCATGATAGATAGAAGAATAATGCCTGAGGAGGAGAGAAAGGTTCTCATCCAGATGCTTGACGAGATAGATCCTGGCGCAAGATATTCTGTAACACTAAAGGAGGAGGTTATAGACGCTTACGACACCAGTGAAGCGTCTCAAAGCCTTTTTCAGATAAGGAGTATGCAAAGAGGCTTGAAAACGAGGTACTGGGATTAAAAGAGTTCTTTAAAATTAGAAAAATATGACTGGGTTAATTCAGCTCGACCTTAGAGATTTCTGAAAGGTCTGTCAGACTGTTAGCCTTGATCTTTCCACTGGAAACCGTGTAGATCACGTCACCCACGTATAGGCTTCTCATCACCGTGTACTTCGAGCTGAAGTAGTACCCGCTTTTATCAAGCTCCTCCTGATCTTCCAGATGCGTTATTCTACCTCTAAGCGTAATCCCTTCTTCCGGTGAAACTCTGAATACATATGCTCCTTGAAAAACATATTCGCCGTAAGTGTTTGGCGGTATGTTGCCGGAGTATTTTTCGCGGAAAATCTTTGCCTCCAGAATCGGTATTACAAGTAGATTCCTATTCTTGTCGAAGAGCAGTGCGTGATGATCCCGTAGGGCAGGCGAATCCGTCCCCCTGTCACCAACGATGATTTTCCCAACCTCCCTAGGGCTGGTAACGTTTGAAACGTCGAACAAAGATATTTTCAAGCCTTGGTACCATGCGAAATCTCCCTCCTCCGCCTCAACCGTCTCCTTACCTATTCCTATCAGATAGTTCTCGTCATAAGGGTGAAGATAGTCTGAATAGCCGGGTATCTTAAGCTTGCCCAATACCTTTGGCTCAGCAGGGTTGCTGAGGTCTATTGTGAAAAGAGGATCGACCTTTTTGAACGTTACGAGGTAGCATCTTGCACCCATAAATCTGGCCGAGTATATCTCCTCGCCGGGAGCAAGGTTTTCAAGCCTGCCAACAATCTCAAGGTTCTTGGAGTCTAATATGTAAACATGGTTGGCGCTGGTGGCCTCGCTGAGAAACCTTGCAACATGGCCCGTGGTTGTGGCGATTCTGAAATAGCCTTGATACTCGTCCATTGAAAACTGGTTTAAAACACTTCCAGGGACCTCGCCGCTCGCCTCACACTCTATCTCGAGGCCATTAATCCTGATCCTGTGTATCTCCGTGGATTCCCCTCCGCCGCGGATCCACCTGGGCATCGCGATATATATGTTGCTCAAGGAAACATACATGCAGGAGGCGTAACCTGTTAACACGGCTTTAGACTCCACCCCTCCTTCTTCAGCGGAAACATCAGTCGCGGTTATGATCGTGTAGCTCTCCGGAGCTTCAGTCCCGTTCGAGTAAAATATTTTATCAGCTGGGATTGTGGCGACGACGCCGTTTACAATAATCCTGGGGAATAGGACTTTAACATCTTTCTCGAGAGGACTGACTGCCGGCTTAGTTGTAACCATGTAAACATGCTTCCCAATCATTCTCGAGCTAACGTATCCTCCCTCAGCAGAGATTTTCCTAATGAGCCTAGGGTTCTGAGCATCAGAAACATCATAAATAGCCAACGAGACCCCCCACGACCCGTAGTAATCATCCTTCAGCAGGAGGTCCTCATGCATTATTACTGCAAGCCTGTCATCGTTAGCAAACAATCCTACGGGATACCCGTCTACAGTAATCTTGGAGGCCTTCCTCATGCTCTCAGGAGGGTAGGCTTCAACTATGAAAACACTGTTTTCAGAAATCATGTAGATGTATCTGCCATCCGTCTTAACCGTGTCTGCCTCATCCACGCCAGAGACCTGAATATTAGTTGGGGAGTACTCAAAGACACCCTTGGAAACCCCGAATGCGCTATCCGCCAGGAGGGGGATGGAGAAACGGTAAAACAAGCGGTTAACGTAAAGAATCTCGACAGCCCTAGCCTTTACGAATCTCCTGATCTCCTCATATGTGTTGAAGCTCTTCAAACCTCCAATACTGTTCTCCTCGTTCATTTGGACAATGAAAGCCGTTAAGAAGGTTGAGGTAATCAGAATCAATGAAAGGGCTGTAACCAATCCTCTTATTAAACTGCTTCTCGCCATCCGGGTTTACACCACCTATAGTCAATCCTACGGCTTAATTATCCTAGATTTTGGGACACTTTGTTCGAATATTTAGAACAGGCTGTTCATGGAAAATTGTAACTAGCATGGTTGGATAACTACTTAAGACGTTTAAGAAAGAAGAGATTGTTTCCATACTGTCAGAGCGCGCCTCTTTATGCTATTATCTGTTGTAAGTATTGCTATAGCAATGCGTTTTTATCTTATGGAACAGGATTATCTCGGTTTTCATAAGACTTTTACCATTATTCTGTTTCCCGTTAATCGGAATATTGGACGAAACTGGAATTTTAAAGAATGAACTCCATAAGGCTATCCTGATAACGGTCCTTTCACCATTTGTGGTTTACCCTTCAGTTGAGTGGCCGAGGAACATAACCTTATGTGGCGCAATACTTCTTGCAAGCAGCTACTTTCTGCGCAGATTCTTCAAGAATAGGCGTCCCGCTCCAAAGATCCTAACACGCAATTCTGTTTGCTTTAAGACGCTTATTATCCTCTAACGGTTCTTAGCAAATCCCACTTTACATCAAACTTTTATGGTAAGTCCTGTTCATATTTTTGATGCAGCCAGGCCTTATTTTTGAGAACTGATTTCCTCTAAAATCACATCCTTAATCTTTCTATCTTCCCTAAGGTTTTTTAATTCTAAGGTACTCGAACTCAATCCTCGCAGACCTTATGATTTCCAACTCGTATTTTTTCAGGGACTCTTTCGAATTCCGATGCTATCTTAAGCGCGCGCTAGGAGAAATGCAGACCAGTATCTGGTGTTTTAACAACTGTCCCAGATGCCTGAAAAGATTGCTCAGGCAGTGTTTTGAGAATGGCTACGAATATGGTTCAACATTCATGAAGATGGTTGGACAGGCTGGACGCCGCTAGATAGTTAACCAGTGCCCAGCCAGAGCTTGTAAGCATAGGCTAAGGGGGTAAAATCCATTTCTTTTTCTCTTATCTTAAAGAAGGGTGCGATTTGCAATAATATTATTCTGTAGAAAATTAAAAAAGATTAAAGAAAAATAGTATTTATATCTATTACTCTACTTCTTTGACAGCAACCTCGGCCCTAGTCTCAATCCTCTCAATCTTGCCATCACGTAACCAAAAAATGCGGTCGCTGACGTCGATCATTTTGAGGTCGTGGGTGGCGTTTATTATCGTGACCTTTTTCTCCGTGTTTAGTGTTTTCAGGAGGTTGATTATTTCTAGTCCTGTGTGTAGGTCGAGGTTTCCTGTGGGCTCGTCTGCTAGGACTATTACTGGGTCGTTGACTAGTGCTCTTGCTATTGCTACTCTTTGCTGTTGTCCTCCTGAGAGTTCTCCGGGCTTGTGGTCTAGTCTTTCTCCTAGGCCGACTCTGGTTAGCATTTCTCTTGCTCTTCTCAGCCTCTCTTCTCTTTCGACGCCTGTGAACACCATTGGTAGTGTAACGTTTTCTAGGGCTGTTAGTACGGGTATTAGGTTGAACGTTTGGAATATGTAGCCTATTTTCTTTGCCCTGAGCCATGCGAGCTCGTAGGCGTCTAGGCTTGCTATGTCAACCTCGTCGATGAAGACTTTTCCTCTGGTCGGCCTGTCTAGTCCTCCAACCATGTTGAAGAATGTTGTCTTGCCGCTTCCCGAGGGCCCCATTATTGAGAGGTATTCTGATCTTCTGATTTTCACGCTGACCCCGTCTAGTGCTCTGACCGTCACCGGCCCCATGACGTAGTATTTCGCCAGGTCCTCGGTTTCAACCGCGTACTCATATCTGAGAGTCATTTCCCTATCCTCCTTCTACACCTCGTATCTTAAGGCTTCCGTCGGGCTTAGTTTCGCAGCTATGTATGCTGGTGCCAGTGCTGCTAGCAGTGCTATGACTACGCTTAAAGCTATGGCTATCAGCGGGTTTGCCAGTAGGAGTAGCGGGTTGCTGACGTTGAACTCTGTCCACAGGCTTGCGGAAACCATGAATATGTTTACGGGTGAGGCTTGCGTGAAGGCTTGCCATACTGTTGCTATTATCCATCCTGCTACGGCGCCGATGAGGCCGCCGATGAAGCCGAGTAATAAAGCCTCTATTAGGAATATTTCGAGCACGTGCGTGTTCATCGCGCCCAGACACTTCATGGTTCCTATCTCCTTGTATCTTTCTGTGACGCTCATGAGCATGCTGTTCACTATTCCGACGGAGCATATTAAGAGGGCTATTACCGCCATCCAAAGCTGGTAGAACTGTACTGCTACTCCGGAGCCCTCCCCGTATAGGACTGAGACTATTCTGCCCGTGGTCAGGAGGAAGGTTAGAAAGGATATTCCTAGGACGATTGAAGCCATTGTTACGAGTGCTCTTCCGAATCTGCGTTTAATGCTTTCAAGACTGAACGAGAAGGCTTCTGAAAGGGGGAATTTCACTCCTTCTTCTCCGCTCAACCCGTACCACCAACTGGTTTCCAGTCGTAAATAAAGCTTATTAACCTTTACCTTGACTACCTCTGGTAATGAGTGTTAACGACTTCGTAAAAATGCTGGAGACAGTTTCCCTAGTGTTGGCAGTGGGTGCTTTAATAGTGTTAATATACTTTATCGCAAGTAGGACTGTTAAGCGTCAGGCTCAGAGGTAGAGCTATGTGTAAATACTCACCAAGCGGTTCTCAAAGAGGGATGTGAAAAAGGGAGAGGGCAGGCGTGTCTAGAGAGGAGCTTATCCGCAGGTACGTTGAAACGATCCTTGAAAGGAGGAGAGACATTACTAGGGAGGATCTTCTTTGCATGATTGAGGAGAGGAAGAGGGAAGCCAGAGTTAGTGAGGCTTACAGGGAGGTTTGGGCTGTTTTCAGCGTAGCGAACGAGCTGGGCGTCAGGCTTGAGGAGGTCTCGCTAGAGAAAGAGGTTAAGATAGGGAATATAGTCTCAGGTTTGACGAACATTTCTACGCGTGGGAGGGTTATTGCTATTCTCGAGCCTAAGGAGGTTGAATCCAACGGTGAGAGGATTCCGATAACAAGGGTAATTCTGGGGGACTCCTCGGGATGGTGCTACCTGTACTTGTGGAGGGAGAAGGCTGGCCTGCTGAGGGAGTTAAACATCCAGCCGGGGGACGTTGTCAGGGTTAGCAGGGCCTACAGCAAGGAGGGTAGGCTCGGCACCGTCGAGATTCACCTGGGCAACATGGGGAGTGTTTCAAAGGCTGAGGAAAGTTTAGACATGCCTGCGAGAGAATTGTTCTTCAAGAGGATTGGGAACATAGGTTACTCAGACAATATTGTTAACGTTAAGGCGACTGTAGCCGGTGTCTCAGAGCTTAAGACTTTCACTGATCCTAGGGGTGGTGAGGGTGCTGTAAGAAGAATTGTCTTGGCCGAGGAGGATGTTAGGGTGCCGTTAACCCTTTGGCAGGAGCATTCTGGGAAGATTTCTGAGAAGGATGTTTTCAGCACGGTTCTGGTTGCTGGTGCAAGGGTTAGAAGGGGTTTAAGCGGTAACCTGGAGCTTGAACTGGACTCGCTCGGCTGCATAGAGGTTGTGGGCGGGGCGGAGGATGTGGATTATGCTACTCTCTCCACAATAGGCTCGGGCAAGCCTGTAAACCTTAAGCTCTTCATTCTTAAAATGTTCTCTGAGAATGTTGTTGCAGTCGGCGGCAGACTGAGAAGGTTTATGGATGTTATTGTTTCAGACGGGGAGTCGTACACTGTTTTAACAGTTTGGAACAGTCTTGTAGACAGGCTTAAGCAGATAGGAGAGGGTAAGAAAGTGTGTTTCCTGAACTTGGTTCCAAAGCGCTGGGGGAGGCAGGTTTTGCTGAGCACCGCTTCAGTGACCACGATAGTCAGGGTTGAGGAGGGCATGCCCGGCTTAAGGGTTCCTGAGGAGGTTTACAGGGTGAGTGAGCTTGAACCAGGCTTGAGAAGGATTCACGTGGAGGGGGTTGTCTCCAGCAAGCCTGAGGAGCAGGAGATTGTTTCAGCCTCAGGTGAAAGAATAAAAACATGCCGTTTCAATCTTGTTGATGATACTGGGTTGGTTGAGGTAGTGGCTTGGCGTGAAAACACTGGTAAAATATCGTGGTTGACTCCTGGGAGAAGCGTTAGGATAAAATGGTGTAACGTTAGGGAGAGGGGTATTAGGGGGATACGTGTAGAGGTTACTGGCGACAGTGAGGTGGAGGAGATAGGTGTTGAGCAGTAGCCCTATAGTGGTCGTCGGGAAGAAGAAGCCGTGGAACTATGTTACTGCCTGCATCACTGTTTTCAACAGCGGCAGTAAAACCCTAACAATACGAGGGAGGGGTAGCAACATTTCTAGGGCTGTTGACGTGGCGAATCTTCTCCGCAGAAACGTGGCTGGGACTCAGATTCTTGAGATCAGAATAGTTGAGGATGTTAATGCTGCTGAAAACTCGAGGATAATTCCTGTTATAGAAATAGTTCTTAAAAACCCTCATTCGACATGAGTTAGAGAACGTAGAGCAGGAAGCCAGTTAAAAGGAAAAGCAGTATCATCAGTAGCATGATGGTTTTCTCAGAGTATTCCACGATCCTCTCCAGCTCCCTGAAAATATCGCCCGTAACTCTGACTGGTTTAGCGTCATCCACATAAACCTCCAGCCCGCATGGTGAGGCTTCCTCCAACGCTCGGGACAAGGTTTCCCCGCATGCTTCAAGCAGAGATTCAACGCTCGTCTTAAACCCGACTGGGAAATACCCCTTCTCAGCCTTTTTCAAACCGGTTAAAACATGCGTGTCCGTAGTGATTATCTCCAGCGTTGAAACGTTGAAACGTCTCCTGAGGCTTTCAGCCAAGATGCTCCTAACCCCAATGACCATGTTGTTGCCGTCGATCACCATGATAACGTGGTTCTCACCGTCCACGTTGAAAACCAGGCCTGAAACCCCGCTTGGGCCTACTTCTTCACTGGGAAGACCCTTAGGCGTAATCCTGTGGAAACCTATTTTCAAGGTTTTCCTCGGGTTTTTCTCCAAGTCGTTTACCGCTTCTCCGAGCAGGCTTGCGAAAATCTTCTCGTCTGGGCTGCTCACCTTCCAGCTGGAAGGGTCTATAGAGTTGTGCGCGTCGCATATGAGGAGGGGGGTTAAACCTTTTTTCTCAACCACGCTTGAGAGCATCGGCAGCCATTCCGGTGGAAGGTCCTCAACCGAGTGGCCTGGGCAAGACAGGAAGACTATGCAGTATGGGCCTAAGCGGGCCGCGGTGACACAGTATCCTTCAGCTTCCTTCTGGGAGAAGCCAACCGGAAAATCTTCAAGCCTCCTAGCCGAATTCAAACAGGCCATTATCATGCTGCCTGCTTTCTCAACTTCTCTCTTCGAGGGAAGGTTGAGACTATGGTCTGAAAGGGAGCGTAACAGCATTATTCGACGCCCACCCTCGCCCTCCATCTTCTCAACTAGGCTGCTTGGCAGAGTGCTGCTGCCAAGTGTTCCGAAGGGCCCGAAATGAATGTTCAGACCTATTAAGGATATGGGTGGCTTCCCAATGGTTGTGAAAGTGGCTGTGGAAAGCCTCAGACTGTTCTCCCGGCTTGCCTCTTCAAAAAACCTTTCAAGAGGCTCCCCGTTTCTGTTGAAATAGTAATCCAGGTATGCTTGGAATACTGTTAAAGGCGAGGTTTTACCCCTGACCCTTTTAAGGCTCAGGGTCACAAGCAGTAATATGCCTGTTGAGAATGCCAACAGTATCACTGCCAAAACCTCCGTCAGATTTTCAAAGAGAATAATGCTCGCAACTATCCAACGGAACGATTGTAGAACCATGTTCAGCAGTGAGACCGTAAGAATGCTGGGCATACTCCTCCTGGAGAAACCTGTTATGACTAGGAAAGATATGAAGGAGGAGACGGCGATTCCGAATAGTGTTGCACAGGGGATGGCGTGGCTTGGCTCAACGGGGAGCAGGACACTGGTTAGAGCCCCGGCGATCACTAGAAACGCGTATAGCGCTTCTTGAACTAGTTGGAGTGCGAAAAACCTTCTTAGCGTGAAAACCGCGTCTCGATTGAAAAAAACACGGTGTATTAATGTCGAGAACACGGATGGTGTGAAAAAAACAACTAGTGTTTGCGGGAACGTTTTAAAAAATGAGAATAATGAAAGCATTGCTAGTGAAACAAGTGATTCTAACATAAGGTTTGCGAGGAGAATAATGCTTAAAGACGGGAATGAAAAAAGGAGCCTAAGGTGGCGGGAAGAGTCTGCGGAAGACAATCCCTATATATTCAGCAATAGTATTAGAATGCTCCCCACTATCAGAGCTGCGGAAAGAATAACGATTACTACTGGCTTAATCTGGAAACCCTTTCCTTTTTCACCCAGGGTGCTGAGGAGCCCGGCTGTTCCAGCCGGGAGGCGTGAACTCTGCCTATCCTTCTTCGAACGCTTCTTAGACATTGCAGGCCTGTTAACTGCCTCTAGCTAAAGTAAATAAACTTTCCGTAGCCCTGTGGGCCTAACAGGGGAGGCAAGGTTTAACTTAACCGTCGCTATTATTCCTTGATTGGTTGACTCAAGATAAGGAAGCCGTAAAGAGGAAAATCCTAACGGAGGCTGCGCGCCGCGGGATGCTTTTAAACCCTGAGGCGCTTTCAATGCTTGTTGAAAACTATGATGAAACCTCTATTCAAGGCCTGCTCGACAAGCTGGCGGGTAGGGTTGGGGAGCAGGGGAGCAGCCTCGTAGTCTCCGGGGAGATTGTCGCGCAGCTCATAGGCAACCGGGCGAGGTCTGAAGTGTCAATAGGGGGTCATCCTCAGGTTTTGGCTAGGGATGTTGAGGCGAAGGTTGAAGTCTTAAAGACGTATGAGGCCAAACCTTTTTCAGACGATCTTGAAGCTAGGAGACAGTACTTCGTCGACAGGTATCGCAAAATATCCTCAATACTGAGAAGCCGGGCTGACTTATCGCCATACTATCCCTTAAGGAAGACACGTAGTCTTCCAGACGGTTCAGAAGGTAAGACGATAGTGATGCTCTATGAGAAGCATGAAAACTATCTGACTGTGGAGGATCCCGAGACAACTGCGAAGATAATGATTCCTAAAGACTGCGGCAGGGATTTGAGGGAGAAGATTGCCAGGCTTGTCCCGGATTCCGTGGTAGGAGTAGCCTTCCGCGTCTCAGGCTCAAAGCTTTTCTGCAAGTCGCTGATTTTCCCGGATGTTCCTCTGAAAAAGATCGGGATGGCCGACGAGGATGTTTCAGTATTAATGATCTCGGATATTCATTTCGGTAGCCAGAAGTTCTCTGAAAAGGCCTTCAGGAGAATGGTGAGGTGGCTGAGAGGAGGAGGGTTGAACGAGAGGGAGCGTAGTCAAGCCTTCAAAATCAAGTATATTATTATAGCTGGAGACCTTGTAGACGGGGTTGGTGTTTATCCTCAGCAGGAGAAGGAGCTTCAGGTTAAGGATGTGGGGAAACAGTATGAAATGCTTTTGGAAATCCTAAGCCAAATACCTGACTACATAAAGATAATAGTGATACCTGGTAACCATGATGCGGCGCCAAGGGCGCTCCCGCAACCCCCCATATTCAGAGAATACATGAAGGCGGAGGCCAACGGGAACCTTCTATCTCTAAGCAATCCATGCACGGTGTCGCTGCACGGTGTTCGATTCATGGTTTACCATGGCACTAGCATGGAGGATATTGCTACCTTCTCTAAAAACGCTAGTTACGATAAGCCGGACAACTCTATGGAGCTGATGCTCCAGCTCAGGCATCTTGCACCGGTTTACGGTTCCAGGACACCTCTTTTGACTCAGGGTGTTGACGAGCTTGTTGTGGAGGATGTTCCAGACGTTTTTCACACGGGTCACGTTCATGTCTTCAGAAGCAGGGTCTATAAGGGGATTAGGCTTGTCAACAGTGGAACATGGCAAGAGAGAACAAAATATCAGGAGCAAATGGGTATAGTGCCTACTCCTAATATTGCAGGCATACTGGAGCTTAAAAACGGAACCTTCGCTGAAATAAGCTTTGTCTGAACATAGGCGCGTGTCGCGCGTCTCCGACTAAAATAATCACTCGATTCTATAAACTAGCTTCAAAGTTAAAGCTAAAATAACCAGTATTATGGAAGCCACGCATACGAGGTAGTCTCCACTCTTTAGTCTCAGCGGCCTATACGTGGTTCTTTTCGGAGAAGCCCCGAATGCTCTAACCTCCATGGCGTCAGCTATTTCATACGTTCTTCTTATCGTCCCAACTAGAAGTGGGATTAAAACCGGCATAAGGTTCCTAATCCTGTTTCTGAAACCGCCTTTCTCGAGTTCAAGCCCTCTTGAACGCTGGGTATCGTATATTGATTGAAACTCGTCGTAGATCACAGGTATGAACCGGATGGCCATTGTGAAGGAGAACGTCAGCTCTATCGGAAGGCCTGCAACACTCATGGCCCGTCCAATGTCCTCTGGGGTTGAGGAAAGGAAGAACCATGACATTGATGAGGAGAGCGCTAGGAGTCTGAGGGAGAGTATGACGCCCGTGTAAAAGGTTCCTCCTAACAATAGCTGTGTGACGAATATTACTGCGAAAAAGAATAGGAGGCCCCTTAACGATGAGAGCCATTCTCTGAGGGACTCCGCGAGGGAAAGCAGGATTAACTGCCCGGAGACAAGAGCGAGTAGAACACGAATATCCGTGAACACTATTGAAATCGCCATTAGTACTATTGAAAGCAGAAACTTGGATCTAGGGTCAAGCCTGTGCACTGCGGTGTCTTTCCTCCTATACTTGAAGGCTCTTAGGAACGACATTTCTGGAAAACCTTCATAAGGATGCTGCTGATGGTGTCGAAATCCTCTAAGCCGGTGAGGCCAGTCTCCTCCTCCAGCTCTATGATGAAGGGTTTACGTAGAGAAGCCTTCTCAACCAGCCTATCGTCCGAAAGAAGATCCCTGAGTCTCCCGTCGCCGATTACCTCCCCTCTGCTTAGGATTATGGCTCTTTCACATATGCTTACCGCGAAATCCACGTCGTGCGTTATAACTATTACGCACCTTCCTTCCGAGACGATGCTTCTCAAAACTCTGCGAATATTCCACTTCTGAGCATAATCCATGCCTATGGTCGGCTCGTCAACAATCAGCGCCTCGGGACGCCAAGCCATTATTGAGGCGATTGCAAGCCTTTTCTTCTCGCCGCCGCTGAGTTGAAACGGGTTTTTACCACGATACTCTTCCAGCCCGAAAACACTGAGGGCTTCTTGAATAGTCTTATCCGCAGCCTCTTCTGAAAATCCAAAGTTCCTGAGTCCGAACCTAACTTCGTCCTCAACCTTCTCGGCGAAAAACTGATGTTCAGGATTATGGTTGACGAAGCCGATTTTCCTAGCGATTCTCGCGACGGACAGGCTCCTAATGTCTACATCGTCTATCTTAACGCTTCCCTCGGTTGGTTTAAGAAGACCGTTCAGGTTTTTCGCGAGCGTAGTCTTTCCGGCGCCGTTCTCGCCGAGAATCGCAACGCTCTCCCCTTCTCCGATTCTGAAGCTGATGTTTCGCAACGCGTAGTCTGAGGCTTCAGGATAGCGGAAGTAAAGGTTCTCCACAACTATTTTAACCATTGTTTGATGCACCGCCCCCCAGCATGGAGACCAGTTCTTTAACAGTGGCAGGTGGGTTTTTCAACCCGCATTTATCTTTAATCCGAAAGTATATTTGAAGAAGAGGAGGAATGTTTATTGGAACTCCTTTCCTAAAACTGTCTTCAAGAACACTCAGGGGATCCCCATCTAGAATCACCCTGCCTTCAGAAACCACGAGCATTCTCGAGAGATGCTTGAGCAACAGGTCTATCCTATGCTCCACGATTATCACCGTGATCTTTCTACCGGTTTCATCGAGGCTTCGTTTAAGCTCGAAGATCCTCTGGATCAGGCTTGCTGAAGAGGAAGGATCAAGCATTGAGGTCGGCTCGTCAAATATCAGTAGGGAAGGCCTCATAGACAGTATTGAGGCGATTGCAGCCTTCTGTTGCTCTCCACCTGAAAGGTTGTTGGGAGACAAGTGTCTCAAACGCTCTATTCCGACAAGCCTCAGAGCCTCGTCGACCCTCCTTCCAATCTCGTCAGGCGGGAGAGCAAGGTTCTCAGGTCCGAATGCAACATCATCCTCAACGCTGAAAGTGAAAAGCTGGTTGTCAGGATTCTGGAAAACTATCCCGCAGCGCGTGGCTATCCTGCTTACGGGCGTGTTTTTCACATTCATTCCAAACACGTAGGCCTCGCCCTCAAGCTCACCCGGGTAACTGTGCGGAATCAGACCCATCAAGACCCTTACTAAGGTGGATTTTCCACAGCCTGAGGGGCCCGTTATAAGTACACTCTCCCCCTCCTCGATAGTAAGGTCAATATTGGTCAAAGCCTGTTTCTCAGAGCCTGCATATCGGAAACACAGTTTTCTCAGTTCCACTGCTGCCATTTCTAGTTTTGCCAGAGATTACTGGAAGGGTTATAAAAACCTAAGCCGGTGGCTGAGCAGTGGAAACATTCTAACAGACAGTGATTTAAGCAGGGGGAGCTCCCCTGCCAGCTGCCAGAGCATTCTTCAACTCGTTTTCAAGCTCAACAGCCCTCTCCCTAATCTTGCTTTCCTGCCTCTCGATCGCGCCTATCCTTACTTTAACAAGCTCCTTTTGCTCGTTCAACTCGTTTATCAACTCAGCCCTATTCTTCCTGACTAGTATTCTCCCAGTTATCCGATACACCGGCGTATTATCGTCAACCGAGGAAAGCGCTTCCAGGGCTGACTCTAGCTCTCTTGCCTCCAGCTTAGCCTGCTCCTTCTGAATGTAGAGTGATTCCAGCGTCTGTTGAAGCTGCTGAAGCCGTGACAGTTTCTCCTGCAGTTGAAGAGGCAGCTCTTGGGACATTATCAGGTCTTACCTTTTAGACGCATGCTTAAAAACATATTTCTTGAGAGGAGGGGTCTCGCCGACACCGGGGTCCCAGCATGCTGTAAACTTGCTGAGCCATGTTAAGCAGGCTTAAAACGCTTCTTATTCTCTCAGCGATTTTAGACGGGCTGCTGCTTTCGAAGAAAAGCAAAAGCCTGTTTCCATCCACCCTAGCCCTCACTCCAGACCTAGGCTCTGAAACTGCTTCTTTGAGACAGGCTAAATAGAGGTATTCCGCCTCTTGTTGTTCCCCATAGTTTAGAATAATCTTAACCCTTATCATTTACATCGTTAAAGCTTAGGCTTGGACGCGCTGCTAACGATTCTCGCCGCGGTTTCACCGGTTTTCGTAACAGGCTCATACGCGCCTCCGGCGAAAGTGTAGCCGCACTTCCTGCAGCTCCAAACACCTATGCTGAGCCTTTTGAGAACGCCTGTACCGCACTTTGGGCAATCGTATCTCGCTCTCCTCCTCTTAAGAACCTTAATATACCTCTCTCTAAGTGAGAAACCGTATTTAACGCCCAGTGTCCCAGACTCTTTCTTCCTAGCCATTTCCGCTGGTAAGCTTCCCGTAGGCAACTGTTCTTAACTCTTTCCCCAGCTCCACAGATCTGTCGAGCAGCTCTATGACTCTCCTCGGAGAAATCATTCCCCCACCGTTCTTCTGGATTGCACAAAACCTGTCGTCGGATTTAACAGTCATTGAGACGGTGAAGTCTGACGCATACTCCTCGCTGAGGCAAGGGTCAACCACATGCTTATCCTCTAGGAAAGCGTAGGTCAATGAGACAGGGTGATCCTTAAGCTCAAGTTTAAAGTATTCACCGGTCTTCTTAATAGCCTGCCCTTCTACAACGTATTTAGGCGTGTTAGTGATGCCTAGAGCGTTTACGCTTGCTATTACTGAAGCGTCAATAAGGTTGCCATCGTAGTCGAGAATGTAGAGGTCTACGTAGAGCGAGTAGACGGATCTTCCGGGAACTATGCAGAGCGAGGAGAGGTCTATTGATTTAGACTCTCTAATGCTTCTGTCAACGTATCTCGAGAGGAATATTGACTCCTCGGAGGGCGGGCCGGGTTCGAAAGTCGGCGAGGCCAAGGGAACCAGCTCCGCGTTCACTATAAGAATACCCTCGTTAGGCGTGTCTGCAAAAGGCACTGCGATCCCGACTTTGACAGCGGCCAGAACCTTAGTGTTGCCGAGCTCGACTAGGGCTGAGCCCTCAGCCTTCTCCACATACCCCAGCTGGACGCTGATATTCCTGTATTGAAGAGGGCTTCTGCCGTCAATCCTCTTGTTCTCAGCAAGGAGGCGCCGCAGCTCCTGCTGCTCAAGCTTAGAGATGATCGGCCGCTGCTCAGTTATAGACATTTAAACCTCACTCCTCTGAACGGAAAACCTTTCTCTAAGAGCATCCATCTGCATCTTGTGCATTTTCTGCGTAGCCGTTATAGCTAGAGACAATGCTTGCTCAACCTCTTCTTTAGACATAATCCCATCCATTTGTAAAAGGGTTATCCCGTCTAAAGTCGGGTTGTAAGCCACAGGCATGTCTGCCTCCCCATACTTGTCCTCAAGATCGTTAAGATCCACGATCACCTTCCCATCAGCCTTACCGACGGCGCATGCTGCAGCCAAGCCCCTCAACGGGATTCCCGCGTCCGCCAGCGCTAATACCGCTGCAGTCAGGCCTGCGCAGCGAGTGCCACCGTCAGCCTGCAGGACCTCTATGAAAATATCTATAACCGTCCTGGGGAAGAGTGAAGTCATTACAAGCGGTTCAAGAGCGTTTCGAAGAACCATTGAGAGCTCTATTTCTCTCCTGCTTGGAGCAGGGCTTTTTCTCTCCGTTGTTGAGAAAGGCGCCATATGATAGCGGCATCTCAAGACGCATCTGTCGGGGAGCGAGATGTGTTTAGGCAACGCTTCCTTAGGACCGTAGACTGCTGCGAGAATCTTGTTCTTGCCCTGTTCAATGTAGGCTGAGCCCTGAGCGTTAGACAGCACTCCTACTTTAATCCTGATAGGCCTAAGCTCGTCTAGACCCCTGCCGTCAGACCTCTTCCCGTCTTCGCTAAACAGGACAATTTTTTCTCCCATTTATACTACGGCCTCCTTCCCGCGAGCAGTGCTTCTACTCTTTCAGTTAAACCATAGACATGCGACTCCTTCTCTATCATTCCGATAACCCCCTTAACCTTCATAACTCTGTCTAAGTCTTCTGAATGAACTATTAAACGCCCGTTCTGGCCGACTGTAAGCTTAACGTTAGCCCCCTTCTCTATGGTGGAAAGCATTGAGCCTTTCTTCCCTATAAGACGCGGTACTTTCGACGCGGTTATGCTAAGCAGGAACCCGTTTGAAACAACTCCAAGCCCCTTACCCTTCAGCGTTAAAACGGGTGATGAGAAGATCGAAGCGTCTTTAATAAGCCCGACGAGAACCGTTCCCGCCTCCAGAATCCTGCCAATACTGTCCCTCGACAAGCGGATCCTTTTCTCGGGGTATTCCGACAAGGGTAGGAAGGCTAGGAAGGGAGAGTTTATGTCAACTGTCCAGCCTGCTGTACCCGGTTCTTTAACAATCCCCACAACCAGGTCGCCAACTTTAGGCTGGTAGAAAGATTTTAAAGCTACAACGTCGACACGCTTCCCGTCGGTTCTAACAAGTCCAACTGTGGTTGCAAGCATTCTGTCCGACAGCCTGTAAACGTTTAAACCTGGTATATTGAACCTACTGTCTCCAACATACTCCCCTGGAACGACTATGGGCCTTTGTCTCTGCTGCTCGTTGCTTCGCAACAAACCTTAGCCTCCTTCCTATTGCTAGGGTGGTGCTTAAACCCCTATATCAACTTTTACCTGGTCGCCATACTTCTTGCCCAAGCCCTCTAGGAAATAGGACATGGTTACAGAGGGCATTCTGACGACTATTTTAACACTCTTATCCTTCTGAACCCTAGTCTGGTCAACCTCTCCCATCGAGTTCGCAAACCCGTAGACATCGTTAGACAGTGTCTGGGGACATGTAAGCGTTAAAACAACCTCGTTAACCTTAAACTGGAGAACCTGTCTTAAAGCCTTAACCACGTTCTTAACTTGTTCCTCAGGAGGCTTGAAAGGATCTATTGAGACACTGGACTGGCTAAGGGACTGTTCAATCCTGAGGGAGGGAATAGGGTTGCCCATCGAAGGCTCAAGCAGGAGCTTGGAAAGCATCACCACTATCTGCTGCCTCTTGCTCTCAATCATCCTACGTCTCTGCTCGCCGGTGAGCTGCAATTCCCCCTCTCGAAGTATTCTCTCAGCAATCGTGTACACGTCTATTGTTCCAAAGAACTTTTTAAGCTTCTCAGACGGTACGCGAAGCCCTTTTTTAGAGTCAGAGTACACCTCATCCACCAGGAGAATCTTCCTCACATCCCCCTTCCCCGTCAGCTTGAAGCTGAGCGCAGGATCTGGTGCAACAATTATCTCAAACTTCTCACCGTGAAGAGTAAGCCGGCTTATTGTTGAAGGCCTGCTCAACTCTGCTTACTTCGCCCTCTCGTAATATTTCTTAGTCTCTTCGAAGCTTAAAACCCTGAACTTCTTATCATCCGTACTGATTACGCCGATTCTAAGCCTGTCGGGAGCAACCTCGTCCTTCAAAACCTCCACGCTTCCCCGTATGCCCAGCGTTATCGCCTCGTCAAGGCTCGCGCTGATAGAATAGTTATCCCTGAAATATTTCAATATGTCCTCTCTACCCACACCGATAGCCGATGCGAAATACTTAAAGTATATCCCAGTCGGGTCAAGCTGATACAGGCTGGCACCAACCATGTCAACACCGCCAATAAGCATAGAGATGCCGAAAGGCCTCATTCCAGCATGCTGCGTATACGACTGAACAGTATTGCTCAGCCTCCTGACTAGAAACTCCACGTCAATCGGCTCATCATACAGAAGCCTGTTAATCTGCGCCTCGTTCCTAGCATACTCCACCAGAAGTCTCGCATCAGAGTTAAAACCAGCCACAACCGTAGCGATATGCTCGTCAATCTGAAACAGCTTCTGGCTGAAAGTCCTATCCTGAAGCATATCAATCTTCTTCTCCAAACCAGCCAGCGCAATACCCTTCTCAACCTGAATCCCCCACGCAGTCGGACTATTATTAACCATTACCATAGCATAATCTACTTGAAGGATTCTTCCGTCGGGTGAGAATCCGTATAGTCTTTCGTAGCCGGGTATCATTACTTCCTCGGGGATAAGGGTTGGCCATCCCTTTATAATCTTTGCCCTAATCTACATCCGTGTCGCGGCAGAACTTGCAGATAGCCTTCTTCAAGGTGCCTGATACACCGATCAACTGGACGCTGTAAGAGGGCTGGTCTGCGGCAAGCCTGTTTAAGAGGCTTCTGACCGAAGGTACCACTTTATGTGGACACTTGACGACGAGAATCCCGCCTGTTTCACGGACTACTTTGAAACGGAAGCCCGGCTGGTGTTTTTCACACTCGTTCCTCAAGAGTTCAACAAGCCTCCTACGGTCTTCAGCGGGGACGTTTCCAGTTTTAACCACCAGATACCTAACCCTGTACTCTTTAACCGGCATTAGCCTCTTAATGCTAATGCTTCCAGGCAGGAAATAAACCTATATAGTGTTGCGGAAGACATTTATTGAGTGAAGGAACGCGGTATGAGTGTGAGAAGAAACCTTATGCTGGTTTCCGCCTCTTACGACGGAGAAGGCAGGAGGATAGTTTTGAAGCTCTATGATCCTGAAACCCAGGAGATCGTACTTTTCCACTCGGGTGAAAACCACCAGCCCTACTTGTTGACTGATCTGAGCATGGAGGAGTTGATGAGCAATCCGCAGCTGGTGGGCCACCCTGGCTTCGACAGGATTGAAGAGGTTAAGAAGTATGATTTGCTTGACGACAGGGAGAAGGTTTTCAGGAAGATTATTGCTAAAGACCCTCTGTCAATAGGCGGGACAGCAACATCCATAAGAGAGATTGTTGGCAGAGCATGGGAGGCTGATATCCATTATGTTTGGTGCTATGTTTACGACACTGGGAAGAAGCCTGGGCTTTACTACTCTATTGTTGACGGCAGGCTGGTTGAGCAGCCTGTTGAAGCAGTCTTGGAGGATGCTGTTAAGCCGCCTGTATCCAATTACCCGGAGATTAAAGAGCTTGTTGAGACGCTCAACCAGCCAATACCATTCGTGAAACTATCATCCATAGATATAGAGGTTAAGCCACCGGGGCCAAACCATGTGCCTGACGCTAACAAGGCTGAGGACCCTGTGACGGCCGTTGCATTCAAGCCTAACATTGGGACTCAGAAAGTTTATGTCTTGGATGGTTTTGACGGTGAGGAGGACGATGGGGTTAAGAAGATTATCCACGTGTCCGACGAGAAGAGGCTGCTTTCAGAGGTTTTAAAGGAGATTCGAAAGCACCCTGTAATAGTTACTTTCAACGGGGACAAGTTTGACCTCCTGTATCTTTACAACAGGGCGAGCAGGCTCTCCGTCGAGGGGGAAATGCCGCTGCAGAGGGGGCGTGACTATGTGGATCTGGTTTACGGGGTTCACATAGATCTTTACAGGGTTTTCTTCAACAAGTCTATTCAGAACTATGCTTACGGCGGGGTTTACAAGGAGGCTACGCTCGACGCTATTGGAAAAGCGCTGGTCGGCAAGGGTAAGATAGCTTTAGAGGAAGACATTGGGATGCTTAAGCCTAGGGAGCTTGCTGAATACTGTTTCAGAGATGCTGAGATAACTTTCGACCTGGTTGCGAACAAGAACTATCTCCTTCTTAAGCTGCTCATCCTTTTCATGAGGATAAGTAGACTCCCCTTGGAGGATGTGGTTAGGCATGGTGTTTCAACATGGATTAAAAGCATGCTTCTAAGCATACATAGAAGGAGTAATTACCTGATACCTCGGCAGGAGGATATTCTCCAGTTTAAAAGCGCAAGGGTGTCTGAAGCAATAATAAAGGGTAAGAAGTACAGAGGTGCTATAGTGCTTGAGCCGAAGCCGGGTCTATATTTCAACTTGGTTGTGCTCGACTTCGCCTCGCTGTATCCAAGCATAATAATGAATTTCAACATAAGCTATGAAACAGTTAGGTGTGGGCACGACGAGTGTGGAAGCAACACGCCGATGAATTCCCCGCATTGGATCTGCAGGAAGAGAAGGGGTGTTGAAAGCTCCGTGATAGGCGCCCTCAGGGAGCTGCGCGTCAAATACTATCAGCCTCTTGCAAAGAAAACAAGGGATGAGGAGAAATGGTCTTTCTACGATGTTGTGCAGAGAGCAATAAAAGTGTTTATAAACGCTAGCTACGGGGTCATGGGGGCTGATTCCTTCCACTTCTACGCACCCTGCGCAGCTGAAACAGTAACATGGATAGGCAGAGGCATTTTCACGGAGCTTGTTGAAACCGCTAAAGCCCTAGGAATAGAGGTTGTTTACGGAGACACTGACTCAATATTTCTGAGAAACCCTAAGCCGGAGGAAGTGGAGAAACTCATCGAGTTAGTCAGGAACAAGTACAGTATTGAGCTTAACATTGACAAGGTTTACCGCTACGGGGTTTTCAGCCAGCGTAAGAAGAACTACTTGGGTGTGACTGAGGACGGTAACGTTGACATAAAGGGCCTAGTGGGTAAGAAAAGCTCAACCCCGAAATTCGTGAAACAGGCTTTCCACGACATGGTGAGCATTCTCAGCAAGGTTAGGAACGAGGAGGAGTTTAACTCCGCTGTGGCCAGCATAAAAAGCATGATGAACGACTACGTTGAGAAGCTTATGAACAGGCAGCTTAGCCTTGAGGAGCTTGCTTTCGACGTTATGCTGAGTAAGCCGGTGGACAACTATGATAAGAATACTCCTCAACACGTTAAGGCTGCTAAGCAGCTTGAAAGGGGGCTCGGCGTCAAGGCGAGAGCCGGGGACATAATATCTTACGTCAAGGTTAAAACAGGGGTTAAGCCGGTTAAAATGGCTAGAATAGAGGAGATAGACTTAGAGAAGTACTTGAGCGTTATGAGGGCTACTTTCGAGCAGGTTCTCGACCCGCTGGGCATAGAGATCGAGCCGCCCAGGAGGAGCCTAAAGCTTAAAGACTTCATGTGAAGCATGGGGACTGTTGAACCTGAGCAGGGAGAAGCCTAAGGTAATCGTCGTCGGGACAGGCGGCTTCGGGAAAAACCATGTCAGGGTTCTCGCTGAGCTCGGTGGGCTCGGAGGAGTGTGCGACATAGACGTTGAGAAGGCCAGCACCTACGGCAGGCTTTACAACGTGCCCTATTATTCCAGCGTCTCAGAAATACCTGAGAACGTTTACGACGGTGCAGTAGTCTCAACGCCAACTTCAACGCATAAGGAGGTGGCTTTGCAGCTTATCCTTAAGAACTTCAAGTATCTGCTTATTGAAAAACCGTTCACCCCGAATCTGAGAGAAGCCTTTGAAATCATCAACCAGGCTAGGAGGGAGCGCGTAAAGCTCATGGTAGGGTTCATTGAAAGGTTTAACCCGGCGGTGAGCATGGTTAAGAATTATGTTGCCGAAGGGGCGGTTGGGGAGATAATAATGGCTTCAGCGACACGTGTCAGAAGATGGCCTGAGAGAATAACTGATTTAGGAGTGCTGCTGGACACCGCGATACACGACATAGACTTGATGAGACATGTTTTCTCAGAAGACCCTTTGAAGGTTTATGCAAAGATGGGAAGATCGATGCACAGGGTTCATGAGGATTATGCCACTCTAATCTTGACTTTTAAGGCTGAGAAAATGGCTATAATACAGGCTAACTGGTTGACACCCTTCAAGATAAGGAACCTCGAGATAATAGGTTCGGAGGGAGTGATTGAGGCAGACCTGGTTTCTCAGCAAGTGACGCTGAGCTCTAAAGACGATAGGATAACACCGTTCTCGGAGTGGAGCGAGCCGCTTAGACACGAGTTGAAACACTTCCTAGAATGCATTGTTAACAGTGTAAAACCCGGCCCTGGGGAAGAGGATGCTGTTAAAGCCTTGGAGATTGTTGAATCAAGCTTCAAATCGTCTGAAACAGGCAACGTTGTCAATATAGGCACGCAATCTTTTTAAAAAACTGTAAAGGGGGAAGCTTAATGTTGAGTGGGAGGGAGAATACTGGAGGAACAGTTTCGCAGGGGGAGGCTAGACTTAGCAGTAGGCTTCTCAGCCTCTGGCCTATGCTTATCCTCTCAATACTCTACCTACTTTCCCCAGCCATATCTGGGGGTGAAACATACAATCTGGTTATTGCAGGAATCCTGATAATTTGCTCATCCATAGCAGGGTTGATGCTTGGCCCGAGGCTTAGGAGAATTGTCCGCTACGCTTTCATAGTGGGTATTGTCATCGGAGTCGCAGGGGTTTCACCGCCATTATACTTCTCAGCAGTCCAAGGCCTGGTTTCCCCAGTGGAGCTGGCTCTAAGCATAGTCTGCATCATTCTCACCGTTATAGCTGTTTTAAAAAGGTCTTCAGGATTATTTTAAGGCGAATGTCAGCCTCGTGTTTTATCGGGTGTCGAAAAAGTTAATTACCTGCTAATAGTGTAAAACATTGGGTTGAACAAGGCTAATGTGCTGGCTGCCGGCGTACTGCTGATAGCCGTAGGCCTTTATTTTCAAACGATACAAAATCCTTTCGGGGAGATGAGTGACGCAACTTATAAGTACTTGATGACCGGCGTCTTCTGGTTGGGGATAATAGTCGTGGTGGGTTCGATTTTAATTAGGCCGAGGAGAAGAATAATCGCTCCAGTTGAGGCTGCTCGAAGCGAGGCTGTTGAAGAAAGCAGTCAGAAGGAGGCTGCCTACGGCGGGGCGGGGGTTGAGGCTGCTCACAGTGGGGAAGAGGTTGAGACTGTTGAAAAAGACGAAGCGGGTTTAGAGCAGGCATACGAGGAGGCTCCGACCGAGGAATCTTATGAGCCTATTAAGGAGGAAGGCTTGGAAAAGGAGGAGAAGCCTGAGAAGATTGGTGAAATAATTGGCTTCTGCCCCAGATGTGGCGCCCCGGTTTCTGAAGGGATGCGCTACTGCAGGAAATGCGGTTTGAAGCTGAAGTAGCCTACGGTTTAATGGGTTTGAGCCGCTAGTTAATTTTATAAAGGTAAAATACGTATTTTTTGCCATGAGGAGAATCAGAGTAGCAATAGCTGGTGTCGGAAACTGTGCCTCCGCGCTTGTCCAAGGAGTATACTATTACCAGGAGAAGGGAGACTCAGTCGGCTTAGCACATCCGGAGGTCGGGGGATACGGGCCCGGGGACATAGAGTTTGTAGCCGCTTTCGACATCGACAGGAGGAAGATTGGTAAGGATTTGGGTGAAGCAATATTCGAGAAGCCGAACAACACCATTAGGTTTCAGAATGTTCCTAAGACAGGTGTCCCTGTTAAGAAGGGGCCTGTCCTAGACGGTGTCGGCAGGTATCTGAAGGAAGTAATAGAGTTCTCAGACGAGAGGGAGGTGGATGTGGTTGAGGAGTTGAAATCATCTAAGGCAGATATTCTGGTGAACTATCTTCCTGTCGGCAGCGAGAATGGTAGCCGCTTCTACGCTAAGTCGGCGCTGGAGGCCGGCGTCGCCTTTGTGAACGCCATGCCTACGTTCATAGCTTCCTCAACCGAGTGGCAGACAAGGTTTGCTGAAAAAGGATTGCCGATAGCGGGTGACGACGTTATGAGTCAGCTTGGCGCGACTGTTCTCCATAAGACGCTGGTCAAGCTTCTTGTCGACAGGGGTGTTAAAGTAGACGAGTCCTACCAACTGAACATAGGCGGGGACACTGATTTTCTGAACATGCTGGAGCAGCAGAGGCTTGCCTCCAAGAGGGAGAGCAAGACCTCGGCCGTCAGGGCGATGTCCCCCTACGAGATGCCGCTTCGCATAGGGCCGAGTGACTATGTTCCTTTCCTGGAGAACGAGAAAATATGCTACATATGGGTTAAAGGCAGGTATTTCGGCGGTGCCCCCTTAACCATTGATCTTAAGCTTTCAGTAATAGACTCTCCTAATAGTGCCGGGGTAATAATAGATGCTTTAAGAGGCGTTAAGATTGCTTTAGACAGAGGTGTCAGCGGCCCCTTGATCAGTGTTTCAGCATACTGCTTCAAGCATCCTCCTGTTCAAATGCCCTATGAGGAGGCTAAGCGGAAGTTCATAGAGTTCGCCCGAGGGGAGTGTGAAAGATAGTTTAAAAACAGCTTTTCCCAATGCGTTTTATTCTAAGACTGTTAGCTCAATAAGGGCTTCAGCCTCCTTCCGGAGCGTTTCAACGATTCTCCGGTCTATGTCTCTCGCGCTCTTGCTGCTTTCAACTCCCACTGTTTTGCTGCAAACATACCTGCTTTTCCTGAAAATCATTGTACGCGTGTCTTCGAAGGAGAGGCTCGGGTCACCGTAGCATTCGAACAAATCTTCAAGGCCTCCTACGATTATCCTGCCCCTCATCTTTACACGCCTCCGGACAGCGTTCTTAAAGTCTTCCGAGAGGGTTGAGGGAGACTTGTCTGCGGAAACCATCAGGAAGCAGTCGCCAGCCACGCTGATCTCGGGATCAACAGTGGCTGCGAGTGTAGTTGGGTGAGTAGCCCTTATGTTCGGATGGCCTTTTCCACGCACCTTTTCAACGATTCTACTCATTTCTCCTGAAAACGTTTTATCCAAGGGTTTAATAAAAACTGTTCCGAAGATGGGAGAAACAGTCGGACGAGACCCTTTTCTGGAGAAGAGAAGGAGGCTTGTTGAACGACTTGTCGCAGAAGGCGTTGTTAAGACTGAGAGGGTGAGGGACGCGATGCTCAGGGTTCCTAGACACGAGTTCGTCTGGCCAAACCTGCTAGAGTGTGCTTACGGCGACACTCCTCTCCCTCTTGGAGACACGGGTCAGACGATTTCAGCACCCCACATGGTTGCCATCATGAACGAGCTTCTCGAAGTTCAAATAGGGGACAGGATTCTGGAGGTTGGCACGGGAAGCGGCTACCATGCGGCTACGCTCGCCGTGTTAACCTGTCCAAGCCTAGACTCACCCAGCCCGTTGGTTTACACTGTTGAGATAAACAGTGGTCTTGTGAAGTTCGCCGAGTCCAACTTCATAAGGCTCGGTTTCAACAGGGTCATCAGGGTTATTGAGGGAGACGGCTCTAAAGGGTATCCGGAGGCTTCGCCTTACGATCGCATCCTTGTTACAGCCGCAGCACCCAAGATCCCACCGCCGCTCATAGAGCAGTTGAAGCCAGGCGGTAGGATGGTTATACCGGTTCAATCAAGGTTTTTCGAGCAGAACCTGATTCTTGTGGAGAAAGACATTGAAGGCAGGGCGAGGAAAAGCAATGCTGGGCCCGTGATCTTTGTGCCTTTAAGGGGAGACTACGGTTTCTAGTTTAAAACCATTTTGACAATACCCCAGCTGGACGCTTCTTAACCTCCTCAACGGCTTTAACAATCCTGTCTAGCGAGAAGTCGTGCTCATCATGTAGAAACCTCAAGACCCCTTCTTGATCTATGTCTCTCCACTCCAATTCTCCAACATCCTTAACCCTGGGGTTGAGGAAGAAATCCTTAGCCTCATAGTATGTTTGAAGCTTCGCAGGGTCTTCACCTTGTCTACTCAGGATTTTTTCAAGGCTCATCTCCTTTCTAATAAGCTCCAAGGCCCTTTTAGGCCCTATTCCCTTCACGCCCTCCGTGTAATCGGTGCCGACGAGCAGGGCTATGTCTATCAACTGCTCCCTTGTTATCGAAAGGCTTTTCAGAGTTTCCTCAAGAGAAATCTCATCAAGGCTCACCTCAACATAAGCCTTCTTACCGGGAAGCTTCCTCCTCCCAGTTATCGCAAGGTTTCTCACAAGCATCCTGCCGCCGAAGAGAAGCGAGTCGAAATCCTGGCTGCCAACATAGTCTGCGACACCAGTGGCAACCATGTGTGCAGCCTGAGCCTCCCCCTCGGAAGGCGCGTGCACCACGGGCACACCCATGAGCCTCACAAGCTCTTCTGCAGACTTTAAAAGATACTCGTCGAGCGTTGCCGACATCTGAGCATACTTACGGGCCTCCTCAAGCCTGCCTGTTGACAATGCCTTCTCGTATTTTCTAGAGGCCTCCATGCGTACTGCTCTCCTTCTCTCAGCCTCCTCCCTCTTAATACTAGGCGGCTCACCGTCGAAGACGTATATTGGTTTTAAGCCTGCGGAGAGGAAGTTGCAAGTCCTGTAGAATAGTCCTGAGAGATGGCTGGTAATCCTGTTCTTCGAATCCATTAAGGGTCTTCCGTCAACCCCTCTTATTATCGTTAGAAACTGGTATAGCGTGTTATACATGTCTATCGCTATTCTTTTATTGGCGAGGCTCTCCAACTTGATTTCCCTAGCCGGAATTATGTCGCCCAGCTGAACACCCATCTGTAATCATGCGCCGGGCAATATTCTTAAACCTTAATGTTTAAAATAAATCAGTGGCTCAAGATGCTGGTTATACGTTTCTTTCACATGGGGAATTATGCTGTTAGACCTATAAACTCTAGCCTCTGGTCCTTCCTTCCGGAGGCGAACACCCTTATAACTCCCCTTATTTCCATAGCCATGAGCTCCTTCTCAACCTCAGACAGGCTCACCCTGCCAACATCCTTCTCTAAGCCTCTGAGCAACTCTGAAAGAGTCATGCTCCGCTTCTTCTCAAGAATGTCGAAAATATAGTTTCTTAAAGGTATTATCCTTCTGTCCTCGCTGCTTGATGCTCTAACCATCTTCTCTCCAAACCTCTATCTTCCTGCTCACCATCAGTATCTCCATATCTGAAACACCAGGGGTGCTTTTAATCTCGCTTTCAATCCTGTCGGATATTCCGTCAACCTCAGGGGCCTCCACGTTCATGAGGAGAACCTTCATTCCGAAGAAGAAGTCTGCAGTCTGGGAGGAAATGATCCTTCCGCTCTTAAGGTTCTCGCCTATTCTCGTCGGAAGCTGTTCTAGGTCAGTTACATCCTCCCCGGGGAATACTCTTAAAGTGTAAACTATCTGCTTCATTTTTCAACCACCTCTTTCCAGGGTAGCCGGGTTATAAGCCTAATTGTTATCTCATACGGCAACAGGTTTTCGGCTCAGTGTTTCCAACTCCATATATAAAGTTTTCTCAACCACTATTCTAATCAAAAATATAAAACAATCTGGCTTAAGGCATAACGTAGCCGCATTTAGGGCATTTAAGCTCTCTCGCGAAAGTCCTGCATTTCTCGCACCGCCATAAGGTTACTTCGCCACAGTTGAAGCATGTGAACTTCACGTATCTCTCATAGGGGTCTATAGGCCTGCCGCAGGACATGCATGTAACCATGGTGAGGGCTGCGCGGGAAGCCGGTTAATAAGTTTAGCGGTTCCTCGATATATGCAACCTTTTTATCCCGCCCTCCAGGTTCTTTTAAAGCATGAAAAGCTTCAAGTTTAAACAATGCATAGTGGTCAGGATGGATCTTAAAATGTCATGCGGAAAAACATGTGTTCAAGTGGCTCATGCAGCGGTTTCAGCTGCCGAGGAGGCTCGGCGCTTTAAGCCTGAGTGGCTCAGGGAGTGGCTTGAAGAAGGTCAGAAGAAGGTCGTCTTGAAAACCGGGTCTCTTGAAGAGTTGATCAGGCTAAAGGAAGCGGCTTCGAACGAGGGCATACCTGCTTGCCTGGTTTCAGACATGGGTCTTACAGAGCTTGAGCCGGGCACGGTGACCTGTCTGGGGCTGGGGCCTGCTCCCGAGGAGTTGATAAACAGGGTTACTGGGGGCCTGCCTCTTTTTTAAGGGTTTTTGAACATTAAGGTTTATTAAGCGTTAAGTCTTTTCGGGGAAATGGTTTGCCAGCAGTAAAGCAGCAGAGAAAGTCGGATGTTCTGATGGAACTGGCGAAGCGCCGGGGGATATTCTGGCCCTCATACGAGATATACGGCGGGGTTAGAGGGCTGCTGACCCTCGGCAATATTGGCTTCGAGATTAAGAGGCGCTTGGAAAACCTGTGGATAAAATACTTCGTCTACTCCAGAAACTTTCAGATAATAGAGTCTCCAGTAATAGGGCCTAGGCCTGTCTACGTTGCATCAGGACATGAGTCCCAGTTCACGGATAAGGCTTTAAAGTGCGAGAAGTGCGGTGCTGTTTACAGAGCAGACCATCTTCTTAGCGAGGCGGGACTCCCCATTCCTGAAGGAGCCTTGCTGCAGCAGATCGATGAGATTATTTCCACAAGGGGTGTTAAATGTCCAAATTGTAAGGGTGATTTTTCTAAAGCATTCCAGTGGCTGCTGATGTTTAAGACTGAGATAGGTGCGGGATCCGGAGAGATAGGTTATCTTCGCCCTGAGACTGCACAAGGAATATTCACAGAGTTCAAGAGGCTTTACGTTCACGGAAGGTCGAGCCTACCCATGGGGGTTGCCCAGGTGGGCCGGGTTTTCAGAAACGAGGTTTCACCCAGACAGGGACCCATAAGGCTTAGGGAGTTCACGATAATGGAGGTGGAGTTCTTCTTCGACCCAGATTCTAATCCTGGGCCTTCTGAGGAAAACTATTTGGAGCATGAAATCCCTGTTCTCACTGCGGAGGATCAGGATAAGGGTGTAACGGGCTTTAGAAAAATAAGGGTTAAAGACGGAGTTGAAAACGGTTTATTCAGCAGCAATTGGCTTCCATTCTTCCTTGTTTTAACCAAAAGGTTTCTGGAGGCGCTTAAGATCCCTGAAGATGCCTTCAGGTTCAGGGAGAAGCTTCCCAGCGAGAGGGCGCACTACGCTAAACAGCTCTTCGACTGTGAAGTACTGCTGGAGTCATGGGGGTGGACTGAGGTCGCTGGATTCGCATACCGTACTGACTACGATCTCTCGGGCCACATGAGGGTGAGCGGCGAGGAAATGAACGTTTACATCTCTTCCTCAGGCAGGAGGATAGTGCCTCACGTGGTTGAGCCCAGCTTTGGGGCTGAAAGGCTTCTCTACGCTCTCCTCGAATATGGTTTGAGGATTGAAGAGGACGGGCGCATATGCCTCTCAACCCCTCCATGCCTCTCACCTTTCGACGTTTCAGTTTTCCCCTTGCTTTCTAAGCCGGATTTCGTGAATAAGGCTGCGGAGGTTGCAAGGATGCTTGGGGATTTCAAGGTTAACTTCGACGATTCTGGAAGCATAGGTCGCAGGTATGCGAGGTCGGATGAGATAGGCATACCGTTCGCCGTCACTGTTGATCACCAGACTTTCTCGGACGACAGTGTAACCCTTAGGTTCAGGGATACTAGGGAGCAGAGGAGAGTGGGAATAGGGAGTCTTCACGCAGAGCTTTCCAAGCTGCTTTCCCCCCCTAAGCCGGATATTTAACCCGTGAAAGATGGTTAACAGCTGTAAAAATCACGTGGGTTGGAATAGGCTTGAAAAAGCTTAAAACTCTGGAAGACAGTATTAGGTAGGACAGGATAGTCTGAAAGATGTACCCTACTGAGACAACCCTTAGGCTTAAGAGGCAGCTCCTTCAAACGTGCCAGGAGCTGGCCAGATACGCTGTTGATTCTGTTAGAGAGGTCAATAACCTTGTTACAGCTTGTCTCGACGACGATACTTCGAGGCTCGACGAGGCCTTAACGAACATAAGCATTCTTAAGAACAAGTCGATAGAGGCGGAGAGAACACTGGCTAACGAGCTTGTTGAAGCGGGAGCCATAATGGCTAGCAGGGAGGATTTCCTGAGGCTAGCAGCTCCGTTAACAGGGATACCTGATCTATGTGAGGGGGTCGTGTTCAGGCTTAGAGAATTCTTCCTTAGGAAGAAGCCTATTGAGAAGGGTCTTAGAGAAGGGTTTAAAGAACTGGTTGCAAAAACTCTTGAAACCGTTATGAGGCTTAGGGAAGTTATTTTCACGCTGGGTTTCGAAACCTCGAAAATAGAGGAGTTCGCCAGGAACGTTGAAGCGTATGAGAAGGAGATAGACAGCCTGTTCAGAGCCCTAGAGATAAAAATAATATTTTCAAAGACCGATGTTTCAACAATTCTTCTCCTTAAGGATGTTGCAAACCTTATCGAGGAGATTGCGGACAGGTCTGCTGACGCTGCTGACGCTGCGAGAGTACTTTCTCTAAGCGTCTTCTAGGAAGGGGTTTGAGGATTGGAAGGTGAACAGGCGAAGATAACTGCTGAACTCGTTGGCGACCGCCTGATAATATGGAACATCGAACATTCTCGAGAAGTCTACCGTGCGGGGTTTTTCGGGAAACCGGTGGGAATACCTAAGCCGAAGGACTCGGACTTCAACGCTCCCCTTACCCTCGATCTTTTCGAGGGATTGTATCTTTTGGAGAAAGGAATTATAAGAGTTGTGGACAGGGATGACCAGGAGGTTTCCTTCGAACAGCTGCTTAGGGTAGCCTCGAGGATTCACGAGGATTTTAAAAGCAAGTTTATAGTTTACAGGGATCTTAGGAACAGAGGATTCATAGTTACGCCTGGCATTAAATTCGGATGTGACTTCGCGATCTACGAGCACGGCCCAGGGATAGACCATGCGCCCGCAATACTGGAGGTTAAGAGGAAGGGGGACAAGATAGATGCTCCGGACTTCGTCAGAGCAGGAAGGCTCGCGACCTCTGTTAAAAAACTATTCGTCTTCGCGATCTCAGACCCAGATGGGAACAGTGTTAAATACTTGGTTTCAAAATGGTGGAAAGCATAATGGAGATTTTTTATTTAAGTTTACGACGGATCTCTTTCCCCCCTATTATTCAGCGTCCCATATTGCTGAAGGTAGGCCGTCTATGCTTCCTGTTCCCACGAGATGAGAACAGGGGCTGGCTCAACATCTATCGGATGGAGAAGGATTGAATTACGCTCCCGGTTTGAAAATCTGAGAGGTTGAAGGTGGAAGTGGAAAATAAGGCCTTTAAGGTTTTACAACACGAGGCTGTCGCGATGTACCGGATTCAAATAATGCTCTCGTAAATCTGCTTTTTCAAGCTCTCCTCTAGGCGTGAGTCTAAGGAATCGACGATTCTGAATATTCTGGGATCAGTAATCCTGTAGACCCTCTTACTCCCGAGCTTACTCTCCTTAACTATTCCACACCCTTTCAGAATCTTTAAATGCCGGGAAACCGATGGCTGAAGGATCCCTGTTTTCCCAGCGATCTCACTGACGCACTTCCCGCCATCTCTCAGAAAGTCGATTATCTTCAGCCTAGCTGGATCACTAAATGCTTCGAAAATCCTTGCCTTGAACACTTCTTGAGTCTTTCCGGTTCGTGTCATCTCTGGGAGCGTTGTTCATAACAGTATTTAAGCATTAACGTTAGCCTCATATGGCCGTTAAACAGACTCCTGCCACTAGCGCGTGCTAGGCTTTAAGAATACTTGAGGCCCCTGTGAAAAATCCCGCGGGCTGGATTTGAACCAGCGACACTCCGGTTTCTGTTCGCCCGGTAGGCTGAGACGCCTCCACTCGAGGTGGAGGACTACAGCCGGAAGCTTTCGGCGCAGCATGCTAAGCTACCCTACCAGGCTGAGCTACCGCGGGGCCGGATTCTCCTGCATAAGGGTGTTTTTTAACTTTTTCCACTTTCCGCGTCAGGTGGCCTAAAGGACCTTCTAAAAAGGTTTTCCCAAGGCCTGGCCCCGCCGGCTTAACACGCGAAGCACCCGGGGAAACGTTTATTACCCCCCTTTTTCGGTATCCTGACGAAATCGCTTGGTTAGTAAGAAAAACATTAGTAAAGTGAACATACTCGAACATGTTTTAGTGCCTTCTCACAAGGTTTTGTCAAGCGAAGAAAGGGAGATGTTCCTCAGAAAGTACAACATAAAGCCTTCCCAACTTCCCAAGATCCTCGCCAGCGACCCTGTGGCGGTTGCAATCGGCGCTAAGCCGGGAGACATTCTTGAAATAACCAGAAAGAGCCCGGTTGCCGGAGCAACCCTGGCTTACCGCATCGTGGTGGAGGATTAGGCGGTTTGAACAGCATGGCTGAGGAGCTTAGTAACGAGGACCTCTGGATAGTTGCGGAGAACTATGTTAGGAGCATCGGGCTGGCTAGACACCACATAGATTCTTTCAACGAGTTTATCGATAAGGATATGCAGAAGATCGTGGACGAGGTTAAGAAAATTGAGGTTACTGTTGAAGATAAGGTTATCAGAATAGAGCTCGGTAGAGTGTGGGTTGGCGCGCCGAGGATTGTTGAACCCAGCGGCGCAGTTAGAAACATTTACCCGATGGAAGCTAGGGTTAGGAACTTCACTTACGCCGCCCAAATCTTCATGGAGGTTAAGGAGCTGAAGGACGGCCGGGAGATTAGACAGGAGGTTTTAATAGGAGAGATGCCGATAATGGTTAACTCCAGGTATTGCGTGCTCGCCGGTGTAGACCAAGCAGTCAGGGTTAAGCTCGGAGAAGACCCTTACGACCCGGGAGGCTACTTCATAATTAACGGTTCAGAAAGGGTTATAGTCGGCGTTGAGGATCTTGCTCCAAACAGGATAATTCTCGAGGAGAAGAAGATAGGCCCATACTCCTTCTACATTGCACGTGTTTTCTCAACAACCGTCGGCTACAGAACTAGGGTTGAAGTCAGGCTGAAAGGTCAGAGCAACGAGTTGAAAGTGTATCTTCCAGGCGTCGGACAGGAGGTTCCCTTCATCATAATGCTGAAAGCCCTTGGAATGGAGTCTGACAGGGAGATTGCTGAGCGTGTTTCACCATTCCCAGAAATACAGGAGCTTTTAGCACCTTCTTTCGACGCTGCTCAGAATATCTTGAGCAAGGAGGACGCTATAATGTATATTGGAAACAGGGTTGCCTACGGCCAGTCGGACAAGGTTCGTTTAAACAAGACTCAGAATGTTTTGGATAAGATTCTCCTGCCACACGTGGGGCTGGATGAGAATTTTAGGCATGCGAAGGCTCTTTTCCTGTGCGAGATGGCTGAGAGGGTTCTCGCTATGAAACTAGGGTGGCGGCCGCCTGACGACAAGGATCACTACAGGAATAAGAGGATTAGGCTTGCAGGAGGCCTCTTGGCAGAGCTCTTCAGAACAGCCTTCCGAAGAATGGTTAGAGACTTCAGATACCAGCTTGAAAAATCCAGCTTGAGGCATAGAATCGTCCACTCTTTTTCAAACCTGATCACGACAAGCCTGATAACCGACTCCATAAACCAGGCTATGGCTACCGGTAACTGGGGTAAGAGGCTGGTTGGGGTTACTCAACTCCTAGACAGGACGAACTACCTGTCTGTCCTGAGCCATCTGCGCAGAGTCCAGTCGCCCCTGAGCAGGAGCCAGTCGAACTTTGACGCTAGGGATTTGCATCCGACGCAATGGGGTAAGCTTGACCCAAATGAGACGCCTGAGGGAGTGAATTGTGGGCTTGTTAAGAACATGAGCATAGGTGCGCAAATATCTGTTTCCGTAGATAAATCTGCTGTTGAGAAAATACTCTTAAAATTTGGCCTAGTAACCATTGATAAAGCTGGTCCGGATGAACGTTCATCAGCTGCCAAAATATTTTTAGACGGCATCCTGGTCGGCTATTCTTACTCCGGCGAAGCCCTTGTCAGGGAGATTAGGAGCCTGAGGAGGAGGGGGCTGCTGCCTTCAGAGATAAACGTTGCATATTACGAGTTCAACTATGGAGGTAGGGTTGTTAAAGAGATCTATATTAATGCTGACGCTGGGAGGGTCAGGAGGCCTTTAATAGTTGTGGAAGACGGCTTGGTGAAGCTTACGAAGGATCATGTTTCTAAGCTTGCATTGGGCAAGATAACCTTCGACGACCTTGTGGGCAACGGTATAATAGATTTTCTGGATGCTGACGAGGAGGAGAACGCTGTCATAGCAGCATCCGTTAGAGATATTAGGGAGGATACAACTCATCTAGAAATATCTCCGCTCCTTGTTTTCGGCGTTGTCTCCGCCTCAGTCCCGTTTGCGGAGCACAACCATTCTCCAAGAAACACTTACGAGGCTGCTATGGCTAAGCAGGCCCTCGGGCTTCCTTTCACCAACATCAGCAACTCGTTCTACACTACTTTCCACGTTACTACTTACCCGCAGCTCCCGCTTGTGGCTTCAAAGGTCGACAGGATCATAGGTCTAGATAGGAGGCCTATAGGCCAAAACTTCCTAGTGGCAGTGATGTCGCATCCGTACAACATGGAGGACGCTATAGTTTTGAACGCCGCCTCAGTCCAGCGTGGGCTTGCAAGGTCAACCACATACAGGTCGTACGAGGTTGAAGCAAGGAGGTATCCAATGGGGGAGGTTGACAGGATAGAGAAGCCTGACTCCCAGGTTAGGGGATACAGGGGTGACGAAGCGTATGCGAAGATCGAGGAAGACGGAATAGTGTCTGTTGAAGCCGAGGTTAAAGGTGGGGACGTTATAGTTGGAAGGTCAAGCCCACCAAGGTTCTTTGAAGAATATAAGGAGCTTGTTTTCCAGGCTCCGGCTAGGAGAGACTCCTCAGTGGCGCTCAAGCCTTCTGAAAGCGGCTTTGTCGACAGTGTTCTCATAACCGAGGATCTTGAAAACAATAAGCTGATAAAAGTGAGGATGAGAAGCCACAGGATTTCCGAAATAGGAGACAAGTTTGCGTCTAGATCTGGACAGAAAGGTGTTGTGGGGATGCTGGTCCCGCAGCCCGACATGCCTTTCACGGAAGACGGCTTGGTTCCGGACGCTTTGATAAATCCCCATGCAATACCCTCCAGAATGACTATAAGCCACTTCCTTGAGTCTCTCTTCGGCACTGCCGCAGCCTTGGAGGGCAGACAGATGGATGGGACGACGTTCATACATGCTCCCGAGCAGGAGGTTCAGAGGATTCTGGAGGCACACGGCTTCTCACCATACGGCGAGTTCAACTTCATAGACGGTGTCACTGGGAAACGGTTTAAGGCGAAGGTTTTCATGGGCATAGTGTATTACCAGAGGCTTCACCACATGGTTAAGGATAAGATGCATGCTAGAGCCAGGGGGCAGGTTCAGATGCTTACTCACCAGCCTACTGAGGGAAGATCTAGAGGAGGAGGCTTAAGGTTCGGAGAAATGGAAAGAGACTGTCTCGTCGGGCATGGTGCTGCCAGGCTGCTTCAAGACAGGCTTCTCGAAGAGTCCGACAGGACGATCGTGCATGTCTGCGAGAAGTGCGGGACATTCGCCTATTACGACGCTAGGCAGAAGAAATACGTGTGCCCGCTCTGCGAGAAGGGGAAAGACGTAAGCGGGATCGAAATATCATACGCGTTCAAGCTTCTACTTCAAGAGTTGATGAGTCTAGGGATTTTCCCGAGGCTCAAGGTTAGGGAGAGGGTTTAGGAATGAGCCAGGAGGTTGAGATAAAGCAGGTAGACTCGATAAAGTTCGGGGTTCTTTCCCCGGCGGAGATCAGAAGACTCTCGGTAATGGAGGTCACTACGGATGAGACTTACGATCAGGATGGTCTATCCGTCCCCGGGGGGGTTATGGACACTAGGCTCGGCACGATAGAGCCTAGACAGAGGTGTAAGACATGCGGAAACCTTCCGGACAAGTGTCCCGGGCACTTCGGCCATATTGAGCTACCGGTTCCAGTCATACATGTTTCTTTCGCAAGGGAGATAGAGAGGGTTCTCCAGTCCACGTGCAGGCAGTGCGGCAGGATCCTCCTGCCTAACGAGAGGATAAACCACTACAGGGAGAAGATAAGGGAGTTTGATGAGAACTATGGCATTGTTCCCGACCAGATTTTCGATCAGATAAAGGATGAGGTGAGAAGATCCAACAGGTGTTCCCACTGCGGTGCTGACAAGTACCAGGTTAAGCTGGAACGGCCAACCAGGTTTTACGAGAGGGATCCTGATGGCGTCCTACGGCTTTTAAACACAAGGATCATAAGGGAGCGTTTGAACAGGATCCCTGACGATGACCTTAGGCTTCTAAACATTGATCCTGAGGTTGCCCATCCGGCTTGGTACGTGATAGAGGTTCTGCCGGTGCCGCCTATCCAAGTGAGGCCCTCAATAATACTTGAAACTGGGGAGAGATCTGAGGATGATTTGACGCATAAGCTTGTAGACATAGTTAGGACTGCGCGCAGGATACGGGAGTATATAGAGTCCGGTGCGTCTCCGCTCATAATACAGGATCACGAGGATCTTCTACAATACCATGTTACAACCTATTTCGACAACGAGGCTGTAGGTATTCTTCCAGCTCAGCACAGGACACGTAAAACCCTGAAAACTCTCGCCCAGAGGCTGAAAGGTAAGGAGGGACGCTTCAGGAAGAACCTCTCCGGCAAGAGGGTTGACTTCTCAGCTAGGACAGTCATATCTCCAGACCCATATCTGAGCATCGACGAGGTCGGGGTTCCGGAGGAGGTCGCTAAGATCCTTACTGTTCCGGAGAGGGTTACATATTGGAATAGAGACTGGTTGGTTCAGCTTGTTAGAAACGGGCCTTTCATACATCCCGGTTCAGAATACGTTGTGAGGCCTAGCGGTGCCAGGCATAAGCTTCAATTCGTCGAGAACAGGGATTCTCTCGCAGAGGCTCTTGACATAGGGTTTATTGTTGAAAGACACCTTCTCGACGGGGACTTCGTAATCTTCAACAGGCAGCCCTCGCTCCACCGTCTCTCAATGCTTGGGCACAGGGTGAAAGTTCTCCCGGGTAAAACCTTCAGGCTGCATCCGAGTGTCTGCCCGCCTTACAATGCTGACTTCGACGGTGACGAGATGAACCTGCATGTTCCACAGAGCATCGAGGCTCATGTTGAGACGAGCATGCTTCTCGGAGTCAAGAAACACTATTTGACGCCGCGATACGGCGCACCCATAATGGGCGCCATAAGGGATTTCATAACCGGGGCTTACCTGCTAACCAGAAAGGACACGTATCTCACTAAGGAGGAGTTCGCGAGAATCGTCTACGCTGCGGGGTACGAGGGTAAGCTTCCTGAGCCAGAGGTTAAGAAGCCGGTGTCACTGTGGTCAGGCAGACAGGCGGTCAGCCTTCTTTTCAAAGAAGATTTCAACTATGTTGACAAGACTAGCGTAGGCGGCCCGTCTAGAGACGATGCTGAGATAATCGTGAAAAACGGGAAACTGGTTTCCGGAGTAATAGACAAGGCGTCGATAGGGGCTGAGAAGGCTGACACGATTCTCCACAGGATTATTAAGAAGTATGGGGCTGAGGAGGGGCACAGGTTCATATCCTCCTTCCAGAAAATGGTTAGGGAGTTCCTGCTCCTAAGAGGATTCAGCTTCGGCTACAGGGATGTGAGCCTTCCAAAAGATGTTCAGGAACAGGTTGAGAAAGAAGCCAACCAGGCTGACGTTGAAGTGAACAGTCTTCTGGAGGACTGGAGCAAGGGGAGGATTAAGAGGATACCTGGGATGAGCGAGGAGGAGAGCTTGGAAGCATACATAATGGATGCTCTCTCGAAAGTCAGGAGCAAGGTAGGCAGCCTAGTATCCTCCTCACTCGGGCTGGATAACAACATGGTCATAATGACTAAAACGGGTGCAAGGGGCTCAGACCTCAACGTGGGCCAGATATCCGGATGCCTAGGCCAGCAAGCGCTCCGAGGCAAGAGAATCTTTAAGGGTTACGTTGGAAGACCGTTGCCACACTTCCGCAAAGGCGACCTCAGCCCAGTTGCCAGAGGGTTCGTAAAGTCTAACTATTATGCTGGCCTATCTCCAGTTGAGCTATTCTACCACTCCATGAGTGGGCGTGAGTCCCTCGTCGACACCGCCGTCAGAACGCAGCAGAGCGGGTATCTCCAACGTAGGCTCATCCACGCACTGGAGTCGCTTAGGGTTGAATATGATGGTACCGTCAGAGACTCCTATGGGAACATTGTTGACGTGATATATGGCGAGGACGGGGTTGATCCGTCTAAAAGCGACCACGGTAAGTCCGTCGACGCGAAAAGAATAGTGGAGGAATACGTGCTTTCGGCAGTTAAGAAGGGTACGCCAGCGGACAGGCAGACAGTCAAGAGAATAATCGAGGAGTACGGGAGGCTTCTACCAGTCAACATTCAGAGGGAGGCTTTCCACGCGATAGTTTCCAAAGGATTATCGAAGCCGGCTGCTAGAAAAGTGGTTGAGCAGATATTGAGGGAGTATCGTCGTGCGCTTGTGGAGGCTGGTGAAAGCGTCGGGGTTGTTGCAGCCCAATCCATAGGCGAGCCTGGAACGCAGATGACGCTTAGGACGTTCCACTACGCTGGGGTTAGAGAGGCAAACGTGACCCTCGGCCTGCCTAGGCTGATCGAGTTGCTCGACGCTAGGAAAACGCCTAAGACGCCCATGATGACCGTTTACCTTAAAAGCCCGTATAACAAGGATTACGCTAGGGCTCTGAGGGTTGCTAGAAAACTCGTCTACACGACTATTGAGGACGTTTCTAGGATAAGCTTGAAATCCACAACGGCTTACGACTATCTTGTTATACACCCGGTTAAAGAATGGCTCAGCGAAAGAGGGCTTTCGGAGAAGGATGTTGAAAAAGTTCTTGAAACACTCGGCTTGAAGTTCAACGTTAAGAATGACGGGAGTTTTGAGATACCTATTAAGGCAGACCCGCAGAAGTTCGAGTCCAAGATAAGGAAGACGCCGGTCAGCGGAGTAACAAAGGTTAAAGGGGTCCTCTTGAAGGAGGAGGGTGGTGAGTACTGCATAATAACGGAGGGAAGCAACCTGGCTGAGGTTTTCAACATTTCTGAGGTGGATCATTCGAGAACAATAAGCAACGACGTTCATGAGATCGCCAACGTGCTAGGCATTGAGGCTGCCAGGACAGCCCTGATAAACGAGATGTGGAGGACGCTTAACGAGCAGGGGCTGGACGTTGACTGGAGGCATCTTTCACTTGTTGCAAGCGCAATGACACAGGACGGGGAGATAAAGCAGATAGGCAGACATGGTGTAAGCGGGAGAAAGCAGAGCGTGCTCGCCAAGGCTGCTTTCGAAAGGGCTGTTCAGGTTCTTGTTGAAGGGGCGGTCTCAGGCGCTGAGGACAGGCTGCTCGGGATGACGGAGCGGGTTCTAGCGGGTTCAGAGATTTTCGCAGGCACCGGAATGGTTAAAGTATATGTTGATATAGGGGGCTTAAGCAGGAGTGAGAACAACGATGGTGGAGAGAGTGTCGCTGAGCAGCAGGCTTGAACTGCTTGCTAAAACAGGCTCTTTCGTAGCCGGGTTCAATGAAGTCTACAGGCTCCTGCTCCAGGGTAAGCTGGAGGGCGTAATCTATGTTTCAAGCCTACCGCAACCATTGCTTAGCAGGCTTCGCAACGCGATAGAGCTTTCTAAAACGCCCGCGATAGTCTACGAGGGATCCCGCGTAGTCTTGGGTAAAGCGTTAAACTTAAAACACCCCGCCTCCATTATAGGAATATTGAACCAGGGGGAGTCAGAAATACTGGAGGAAGCCAAGCAGAATGACAAGCAGGGATGAAGCAAGAATAAGCTGGTCTAACCAGGAGCTGAGCATCATAGGCTTCTTTGAGAGTGCGACCGCCACCCGGGCGATAGACTGCATGATGGCTAACGGTGATAAGACAGTGTTCTTCCTTCTCAAGCCTGAGGATGCTGAAAGAATCAGGCGTAGCTACAGGATTCTGCTCCAGCATTTTTCAAGGAGAATAGGGAGGGAGGTTCAGATAGTGGAGTACCATGAGGATGTTGAAACATTCTTGAAAAGAGCCCTCCACCCTGTTAAGGTGCTTGAAATACGACTTGAAAACGGGATTAAAGGGGGGAGAATAGCATACTTAACGGTCGACGACGCGGATAAGGGCAGGGCAATAGGTAGAAACGGGTTCAGAATACAGGGAATAAGGGAAATAGCTAGGAGGCACTTCGGCCTTAGCGACGTTAAAATAAGATAGGCGTCGGAAACTTAATAAGACCCTGTTTCGCAGCATTCTAGGGTTTGGGTAAAGGAGAATTCGCAGCCAGAAGCTTGATAAAAATTCGGAGAAAGTTCAGGTGGAGCTATAAATATTATACTAAGAGGGTGCTAAGGCTCAAGGAGCTGTACGACCCGCTTGAAGGAGCACCCATGGCGAGGGGCGTCGTCTTGGAGAAAGTCGGGATAGCAAGCAAGCAGCCTAACAGTGCTGTCAGGAAATGCGTCAGGGTCCAGCTTATAAAGAACGGGAAGGAGATAACGGCATTCGTACCTAAAGACGGCGGCTTAAACTTCATAAACGAGAGGGACGAGGTGATTGTTGCAGGAATCGGGGGCACGTTGGGTAGATCCATGGGAGACATTCCGGGAGTAAGATACAAGGTTATAAACGTAAACGGGGTTTCCCTAGACGCCCTTTTAAAGGGTAAGAAGCAGAAGCCGACAAGGTAAGCTTTATATAAACTATCACGGGCCGTTTAAAACACGACTCTTGGCTAAGACAAGTGTAGAATGCCGGCTGTTCGACAAGTGGGATCTCAGCGGAATACAGGTTAGAGACCCGGGGCTGGCACAGGTAATCAGCCTCAGGCCCGTGGTCATCCCGCACTCCGGGGGGAGACATGAGAAGAGGAAATTCTGGAAGTACAGCGTAAACATTGTTGAACACCTGGTTAACAGGGTTGCTCAAACAGCCAGAGCAGGCGGGAGAAAAACCAAAGCCATAAACATAGTTAAAAACGTCTTTGAAATAATAAGCCTCCAAACAGGAAGAAACCCTGTTGAAGTCTTCGTGGACGCCCTCGTAAACTCAGCGCCCAGGGAGGACACGACCAGAGTCAGCTACGGCGGAATAGTCTACTACCAGTCTGTAGACATCTCACCCGGTAGGAGAGTTGACCTAGCGATAAGAAACATAGTTGACGGGGCGAAAAGAAAAAGCTTCAAGACTAGAAAAAGCATGGCAGAAAGCCTCGCTGAGGAAATCATAAACGCCGCGAGCAACAGTGAAGCAAGCTTCGCAGTCTCCAGGAAGATAGAACTGGAGAGGCATGCTGAAGCATCCCGTTAAACCTTAAAGCTTTCTATCGAATTCACGAGTCGCTTTCTAAGCTCAGGATTCACCATCCTGCCGACCAACCGTGAAGTTAAGCTTTTAAGCATAACGCTTACAAAAATCCAGTAATTTAAAATAGATTCGGGTATATCGTAGATCTAACCTCATTCATATTCCATTCTTACTTATTTGGCTAATTTGAAAAAGTAAACAGTATCGTCGAAGTAAAAATATCAAAAAAGAAAATGGCACGCGCTACGGACGATAGAGAAATTTGAGGAGATTAAGAAAGAGTTTAGTATGCGTCCTGATGATGGGAAAAAGATGATTCAGTGACTTCTCCACATTTTAGGATATAAGTCTCTGCTCATCACAACTCTTTCCACCGAAACAACCATTCCGCTCTTGGCCTGCAGAACCTCGTCTGAACTCATGGTGAGAGCTCCGAAGCCGACGCACTCTCCCTTCAGGGTTTTTATGCATATTACGTCGCCCTTGGAAAGCGGGTGGTCTATTTTAGAAACCCCTCTGGAGGCGAGGGGGGCGCCGTGGGCAACCGCTGCAACAGCATTGTCCTTAATGTAGACTGAAGGGAATCCTTTGAAAGCGTCTTCAACAGGCTTGACAAATCTTCTGATAAGGGTCTCGTCACCCTTCTTAGAGTAGAGCTGCCAAGCAGCGTAGAGCTCGAGAAGGGTTGTTGAGGAATCCTCGTTGAGAAAACCGTCCCTAACCCTTCTGAGCTCAACCATGTGTGCACCTGTTCCTAAAAGCAGGCCTAGGTCGTGGATAAGCTTCCTAATATACGTGCCTGGTTCAGTGACAACTCTGAAAACAAACCTCCTTTCTGAAACATCCTCCACTGTAAACCTTACAATAATTCTCCGTCTCAGCGACCTTTTAACGGATGATTTCACCGGCGGCCGCTGGTATATTGGACTAGTCATTTTCTCAACCCATCTTCGCAAAGCCTTCTCGTCAAAAACCCCGTGGATCTCGCACACCCCTACATACTCTTTACTCATCATATGCAAGTACTCTATGGTTTTAGTAGCGTCGTTAAGGCATACGGGTAGAACACCGGAGACACCGGGATTTCCCCATCGCTTCAAGGGTCCCGGCGTGCCCAGCTTTCTCAGCGTTGAGGATTCTTTTAACTGTTGAAGACACGTCGTGGCTTGAGGGTCCTGGAGGCTTATCCAGGTTCACAACCCCCAGCTGCAGAAGCCTAGACATGCTTCTCTTATCAGGGTGCTCCCCGTATTTCTCGTCGGTTTCACACTCCTCTTTCACCAGCGTCCGCAACTTCACGAAGTCAACAAGCGTCCTCAACCTTCACGCTCTCCCTCATGAACTCTTTCAAACCGCTTTTCTCCAGGACTGCCATAACAGTCTCATCCTTAGAGTTCACCCTTATTCTTACGGTTTCAGCAAGAGGCAGAAGGTGGAGGATGTTCTTCCTACCCCTCTTAACACCGTTCAACTCCTTCGGGCCAGTTACGAGAATACTCGTATCGTCAATACTGCCTACTACAACGCATTTCTTCCCCCTGTTCCTGCCGCGGGTTATCACGCATATTCTCCCTGGCCGCAACACTTCCCTACGCATTTCCCATCACCATTTCTCCTTCAAATAGGTTGACACGGCTAACTTAAGTATTCTATCGACTGATTCTTGGGAAAGACTCCCAGTGTCGATAACGATGTCGTAGATGCTTAAATCATCGATGTTAAACCCATAGTACTCAACAAACCTTTTCCTCTCAGAATCCTCTCTAGTAAGTGTTTCAGAAACTACTTCTTCAAAAGGCCGTTTCTCTCTGGCAGCGATCCTCCTGCACCTTTCTTCGAAAGGAGCCTTCAAATATATTTTGAAGGATTCGACATTCCTGGCGAACCATCCTGCGAGAAGACTGTCTAGAACAACCCCACCGGAGTCAAGCAGTGAGAGAGTGACGCTGTCTATCTCCCTGTCGAAATCGGGTGATTTCTTACAGAGCTCTGAGAGCTGGGCAAGAGTCAACCCCTTCTTCTCAGCTATTGAACGGAACACTGAGCCTGTTGAAACATATCTAAGGTTGAACTCCCTCGCAAGAGGAGCTGCAAAAGTCGATTTCCCGACCCCGTGTAGACCAGTTATTATTATTATCGGGTTTCTCGACCGCTTCAACCCAGCCATCTCAGCCACTCACCCCAAACGCTTTCCTGAAGACCTGCAGGAAGAATGAAAGGGATATGAAGTACCAGAAGCCGTAGTTCAACTGTATCTCCTCGTTTCCACCATGTAGCGATGCTGAGAAACGGCCGGCTACATCCCCCATAGGTAGTGTGAACCATAGAAAGTAGAATGCTGAAAGCATGATGCCCATGTTCACGAGCATTGTTTTAAGCTGGAATGAGGAGACCTCTTGCTCGACTTGAGACATGTAGACCTTCTGCTTGTCGAGCTTTTTAAGAAGCTTCTGGTCCTTAAGCTTGATTGCGGCAGTACGCTCCAATCTGTATGCTTTCAACTCCTCAGTCTTCAACCTTATCCTTTCAGGGTGGAGGACGAATTTCAAAACCAAGTGGCCTAGGAGCGAGACGGCTGCTGAGACCAGCGTTACCGTGAGTACTCCGCTAGCAGACAATCGCATCATCCTCCGCGGTAAACGGGTTTAAACCATTCGCATTCGGCTGCTCAACACTACGCGTCATGCTTAATCATCGGAAAAAAAGATGTTAAATAAATGTTTCTGGCTATTCACCCAGCACTCTAAGCAGGCCAGGATGGGTTTCAATAGTTTCCTCCATTATTAACTGGTAGTACTGCTGAATTATGTCTACCGCCAGCAGGACACCCATTCCCCCGCCTATGACGGCGAGCACATCCCCAACGCCGGCGATAAGTCCAATCGATAAACCACCTAGGAGCGCAACCGTGTTTATGTAGGGGGCTATTTTACTCTCGATTACTCCAGGAGTAGATCTGAAGCCTCTTAGAAAAACGTCTGAATCAACCAGCTGCGAGGAAACCGATTTAGCGTCCATGCCTGAAACAGAGAGCCAAACCATTGACAAGCCTAGACTTAGGAGGGTGAGCAACAGCACGTAGCCTACTGCGTGAAGAGGCTCCGCAGCAACATGCGTGATGCCCCTCGGAGGATTCACCAGCCAGGCTAAGCCTGAAACAGGAACATACGTGTTGTTAACCACTTCAACCCTGCCTATGAAGTCAGCCACAGGAGTGTTAGCCAGCCAGGTTCCACTCGCAAAGTTAGCCATCAGCTGTATGTTTGAAAAGACTGCAGCCGCAAGAATGACCGGTATGTTCGAAACATAAAGCAGCCTGATTGGGAAGCCTCTTGAGAAGCCCCTGAAACGGCCGTGGGAAATCGGAACGTTAATCCTAACGTTTTCAAGGTAGATGAGCACAAGTATGAAGACCACGGTTACAGTCAGCTGGAAAAGCGTGGGAACCGCGGGAGCACCCCTATAGAAAAAGTCTGCCAGAGGGCTTTGAAGAGAGAAAGCCTTTTGGAAGAAGAAGAGCAGCACACCCCACATGTAGCCGTCGGGTGCCGGAAGAGGGTTTAAGCAGCCCAGCCATATCTCCTTAGCGACACCGGCGAGGATGAACAGGCTTATTCCGCTGCCTAGCCCCCAGCCTTTTTGAAGAGTCTCGTCCAAGAAGAGAAGGAGAACTGAGGCTACTGAAAGCTGCGCCATAGCTATGATTTGAGCATGCAGACTCAGTGCCCCCAGTGACCCGCTGAAAACAGTCGAGCCAGCTGAGAAAAGGATTAGCAGCAGGGTAGCCAGCTTCGTGACAACCTGCAGCATCCTTCTGTCATACTCTGAACCGGGGTCGAACCTGATTAAGCCGGAGCCCGCTAAAAGCTGCACCACGAGGCTTCCTGTCACAAGCGGCCCGATGCCAAGGTGGAGGAGTGAACCCTGCTGCCCCCCTATTATGATCCTGTACGACGCCCAAGGGTCAGCCCCTTGGGTTGCAACCCCATAGAGAGGAATATATCCCATCACCAAGTAGAGTGCTAGGATAAGCCCTGTCCATATCAGCCTATTGGTGAAGCCGACCTTCCTCGTCGGCGCCTCTATCTGGGGAACATACGGCTCAATACTCTCCATGGCCTCTAGGAAGCCCATCAGAATTCACCAAGCTTAACAATCCTGCCGCCCTTAGCCTCTATCTTCATCCTCGCCTTCTCGCTGTAGGAGGCAACCTTAACCACGTAAGCCTTGGAAACGCTCCCTGAACCCAGAAGCTTAGAATAGCCTAGCGCAGCGAGATCCAGTGTTTTCTCACTCTCTGAAGCCTGGCATGTCCTCCTGTAAAGCTCATCCAGCTCCCCGACGTTTATCTTTTCCCCTTCAACCCTTGGAACCTTCCTTATGAAACCCTTCTCCTTCTCTTCCTTGTAGAACGCTAGAAACTTGTGCCCCATGCTGCCAGCCCTGCCAACACCACCTCGCGATCCTGATTTACGGTGCTGGCCTACCTGGCCCCAGCCGTGGGTTCTGCTGCCCCGCATCTTCCTCACTTTTCTCAACCTAGTCGGCAACTTCTCCGCGAGAAGAGCATTCTGGACTTTTTAACCCTTACCGTTGGGCCCAATGTAAGTCTTAAACCGGTTTTCCACCCTAGGCCCCTGCTGATCAAGGGGGTTTAAAAAGACTTCTATATCATTCTCCGCAGAATCCAGCCTACTCTGTCGCCCCAGTCGCCCAGTATACCGCCCTTCTTAACAGGCTTCTTAATGCTTCTCTTAAACCCGCCTTTGGGCGGAGTTAGCCTGAAAACAGGCTTAACAGGCTTAATGGCTTCAGCCGGGGAGCTGCTCAGCCAGACTGCTTCAACCAGTTCATCCAGCGTCCCGTACCCAGTGTATTTTAAAACATTTTCATCGCTTAAACGCCTGTTTCCCGGAAGCCTGCCTCTTTTCAACAGCAGTAGGTGAAGCATGTTTTTATCCACCCTTCCCCAGAAAACATAGTCCTTCGCTTTTCTCAACATGCCTTCAACCGAAGGAGTTAGCCTGACGAGCGTAGACGAGTTCACCCTGAGAAGCCTAAACTTCCTCAGCGTAGCCGAAACATCTCTAGTAACGTTAACGGAACCCCTTACCCTGACGACTACTGCTAGCGGCGGAAGGTTTTCCTCAGCCTTCAACACGAGCAGCCTCCGAAGCCAGAAAACTAGTCGTGTAAAGCCTTTTCAGAGCAAAGTAGGCAGCGGTTACGAATGAGTGGCTGGTGGAGGTTGAGCCCTTAGTCTTAGACCACACGTCCCTTATTCCGGCAAGCCTGAAAAGAGGCTTCGCAGCATCACCAACAACCAGACCGAGACCCTTGGGCCCGGGGAAAAGAGCAATATAGACGCTCCCAGTCTTCCCAAATGTTTTAGAAGGTATTGAGTGGGGCTCTCCGCATTTACACTCCCATGAGCCGCATCCTCTAGGAACCGGTATTATGTTCAGCCTAGCCTTCCTAGCAGCCTTCTCTATCGCATCCCTGACCTGCTTAGCCTTGGCTGAGCCTATGCCGACGTGACCGTCCTCATCCCCCACGACCACGAGTGCTCTGAAACGAGTCTTCTCACCAGCGTCGCTCTGCTTTTGAACAGGGCTCATCGATATGACTTCCTCCCTTATCTTGCGAAGCAGAAGGTCTATTGCCTCAGGCTCCCTTATCTTAAGACCCATGTCGAAAACTTCTTCAACCGATGAAACCCTGCCCTCTTTAATCATCATTATTAAAGGTGTTTCGACGGTTATCTCTCTGGCTGCCTCCTCAGGCTCCCCTACCTCACCCTCAGCCATTTACAACAGCCTCCCTCAGCCTGCTTTTAACCTCCTCCATCATCCTCGGCATCTCCTCCACCTTCAAACCGGCTTCTACGTATCTTGAAAAACCTTCTCCTCCAGATTCTTTGAAAAAGCTGGCTATGTGCTCCCCCGCTATTCTGCTCTTATCTGGAAGCATCGACGGGTCAACCCTTACCTTGAAGCCCGCGTCTAGAAGCCCGCTGCAAGCAGCATATATCCTTCCGCCCCTAGTCGGCTTATGAAGCCCCGCGTCTAGAATCCCTTCTGAAACATTTTTCTTCAAGCATCTTAAGCCAGCCAAGTACGCCGTCAGGTGGGCTGCAGGAGTATTGTTGAAGCTGAAGGGCCAGCCAAATCTTTTAAGCTCCCGGGAAAAGGCGGAAGCAACAACAAAGTCTCCACTCGGCTTGCTTGAAACAACAGCTACGCGCACATGCTTGTTAGAAACCCTTACGACGACCCTGGGTAGGCCCGACTTGAGAAGCCTCGTTCTCGGATAGTAGTCTGTAAAACCCTTCCTGCGACGCTTAAACTTCACCCTGTAGGATGCTGACTTAGCCATTAAGCAGCCTCCCCTTCTCCTTAAGCGTAGCTATATAGTTCATCAAAACCCTCCTGCTGGAGAAAGAACCCCCCTTAACCATCAGGTAGAGCCTCCTGTAGAGGCTTCTTGAAACAACCCCTCTGTCCCTAAGCTGTTTGAGAAGCCTTCTCTGAGCCCTCACTTTCTCAACCCATGTAACCGTCATCCGAGCACCCTTCGCACCCTTCCTGCTTCCCGGGCCTCTTCTCCTGTTTCTTGCCCTAGCTCTCCCCCTGCTTGGGGTTGAAGGAGGCCTCTCCCTTATCACGCCGCTTTTAATAAGCCTCCTTACGTCAGCCCTTGTGACAGCATCCTCAACCTCTTCAATCCTAGCCGGGTCTATCAGGATTCTTGACTCCCCGACCTTCAGGATGTCGGCAGCCAGTCTCTTAACAGTCTTAATGCTCAACCCTAACCCTCCTCAGCCTTCTCAATAACCCTCCTCTCGTAGTTCGCTATGGCGAAGCCCTTGGAGGAAGCCTCCTTGGCAAGAGCCTCCCTCCTCCTTCTGCCTAGCCTAGAGGAGAAGACCAGTATCTTACCCTCAGGAGAACCCGCTTTCTCCAAGTCGCGTCCAGAGGATATTAGGACGGGTTTTAACCCTGAAGGATGGAGGCCCCTAGCCCGCCTCAGTGTGCCGTAACCGATGTTGACCGTCTTGGGCCAGCCCTTTACGCTAAGCCTCATCTTACTGTCCTTCCCCCTTGGCCTACGCCAGTTTTCACTAAGCCTAGTATACCTCCAGCTCTCCTGCCTGACGAACCCGGGCTTTGTTTCCCTCCGCCTCCTCCTCGCAGAGAGCAGCTTCCTGGCTTCAGCAGTCATCTTCACTTCCTCCATAATCCTTTCTCCACAATATATATGCCGTCAACGTAGACCTTTGGATCCTTATCCTTAATCTTGGTGGCTAATTCGAACATTGCTGCAACCTGAGTGACCTCGTTCTTGTCCAATCCTGTGATGGTGATGTCTTGACCTGAAACCTGAATGTCAACGATTGGAAAAGGTATTTTGAAGAGCCTTGGAGACTTCTCACCCATGAAGTTATGTATGGAAACTGTTCCAGTAGACTTGTCATACTTAACCGTGACAGGAAAATGAGAGTAGACAACCTTCAGCCTGACGATGTACCCGTGGAGAACACCTTCAATCATGTTCCTAATCAGTTTTGCAACAGTCCCAGCCCTCGCCTTAAACCTCTTACCTTTGTTGACGCTGAAAATGTTAAGAACGTTTCCTTCCAGAGAAAGCTTCAAACCCGTGTGGGAAAAGTCTCTGGTAAGCTTCCCAAGAGGCCCTTCAACATTGACTGTTGAATACTGCAGGCTGATTTTCACACCGTCAGGGATTTCTACGGTTGCAACATGCGCAGCTGTCTCGAGAGAGCTAGTAGACATACGCAATCAACCTTCCTCCGACCTTCCTAGTCTTAGCCTCCGAATGCGTCATTAAGCCTTGGGGTGTTGAAACGATTAGAAGCCCAACGTTGTAAGCCGGGAGAAACATTTTCTCAAACTTCTCAATATCCCGGTAGGATGCTGGGAACCTTGGCTTAATTGCCCTACACTTGTTAATCCTCCCTACAAGCTGAACCCTGAAGAAGCCCGCCTTACCGTCATCTATAAACTCAAACTCGCCTATGTATCCGGATTGCTGAAGTATCTTCAACACGTGGCCTATAAGGTTTGAAGCAGGAGAGATTACGCACCCCCTCTTCCTCCGTAGGTCAGCGTTTTGAAGAGCTGTTAACGCGTTTGCCAAAGGATCATTAAGAGTCATTCATTCAACACCCTAATTATACTTCTTGAAGCCCAATAGGGGGGCAACCTCTCTGAAACAATGTCTACAATAGTTCAAGCCATACTGTCTGATTATCGGCCCGTATGAGCCGCACCTCACGCAGGGCCTAGAGCCCTTGCCGAATGCCCTCTTCTTAGGGGTTTGACGAGCCATTTCAGACAACCTCCAGGCCAAACCGCCTGCTCATAAAGTTAATCGCCTCCTCCTTAGTTATCCTGTGAGACCTGCCCACGGCGCTTCTCAGGCGCCTCCTGTAAATCACACGGAACCCTGGCCTACAAAGCTTAACACATATATCCATACCTAGCACACCTATCTTAGGATCATACTTAACCCCTGGAAACTGAATATGCTCTTTTACGCCGAAGCTGAAGACCCCGTTCTGGAAGCTGGATGCTTTCACCTTTTTGCCGACGGCGGTGAAAGCCCTCTCGAGAAACTCCTCAGCCCTACTTCCTCTGAGGGTCACTATTGCAGCAATGGCTTCACGCCTCCTAACGCCGAACTCCTTTATTGTTTTCCTAGCCCTTCTTTCAACCGGCTTCATACCGGTTAGGAGCGTCAACACTTGCTTAGCCTTCTCCAACGGTTCACCCGGCTTCCCCGGAGAAATGTTCACCACAACCTTCTCAATCATTATTCTTCTCATAGGATTCCCTTGTACTCTCTTCTCCTTTAGAACAGTTTCAGCCAAGGTTTATCCCTCCCAACAACCATAACGTAATCCCTAACCGTGCTTATCTCACTCCCGTCTCCAAGGATCAGCGTGACATCACTATCCCTCAGCAGGCTTGACTCAGAGATTTTTCTAACAGTACCCATGGCACCAGTATGCTTACCCATGAAAACATATCCAAGAACCCCCTCCGAGAGAGGCGCCTTGTCTAGAATAGTTCCTTCCGGAACCTTTACAAGAAGCGAGCCTCCTACGTTCAGAGACCAGTCTTCCGTTTCAAAGGTTCGCCCATCTTCGGTTGCAAGCCTCAGCCTACCCCTGTAAAGATACTTATTGTTAATCCTGCATATCTTCATGGAAGCCTCCTCCTGCGGGATTTCAATCGGGATAAGCCTACCCTTCTCGTTAACGAGGACCCGATAGTGTTTACCCGGCTCTTTCACGCTGACAACATCCATAAGGCCGACTGGAAACTTGTGGGAAGTCCTCACAACCCCGTCTACGAGAACCATTGAATGGCTTATCACATACTTCGCCTCCCTACCTGTCTCAGCCATTTTCAAAATGTCTCTGACGAGAACCTGTAACGGTAGGGACATTTCGAGATGGTGTGGACCAGGCTCTGGTCTGGTGGCGAACTTCTTCTCCTTAACGCTGGAAACCTGCATGACAGGCGGCGCAGCATACCTCTTTAAACTCTTAGAGCCTCCTTTACGAGCCATTTTTCGACTCCCCCTTAACTTGTCTACGCTTCCTCTCTATCGTGCGCCGCCTCCACTCATCCTTGTCTTCAATCTTCACGAGTATTACTGAGCTTAACGGTATGGGTATTAAGCGCTGCTCGCCGCGAGCATTTTCACGGTATACTCCTGAAACGTAGACACGGCTCCTCACCCTGTCAACCCTATTCACATCACCCTCAACACCCTTATAGTCCCCCCTGATTATCAGGACCCTGTCTCCAGCTCTAACACGCAGGCTTCTGAAACCATACTTACCCCTAAGCTCACGACTCAGGTGAACAGAGGAAGACCTGTATGCCAAGTGTTTCTCGTTCATTCTCCACTACACCACCGATGAAGCTAGTGCTGAAAGCTTAGGCCACAGGTCCACAGCCTCCTTTGCAACCGGGCCCTTAACCTCTGTACCCTTCAGGTCTCCTTCAGGCGTCATAAGCACAGCAGCATTATCCTCGAAAACAACCCTTAACCCGTCTCTCCTCCGAATCGGGAAACGCTGCCTGACTATTATCGCCTTCATAAGCTTGTTCTTAAGGTCAGGAGTCCCCTTTTTAACAGAGACCGTAACCAGGTCGCCAACCTTAGCTGATGGTAAACGCCTAAGCCGTCCCCCAGACTTAGCCACTTGAACAATCCTGAGAAGCTTAGCGCCAGAGTTGTCCGCACAGACAAGGTTCGCACCAACGGGAAGACCTCTGGACCCCCTTAGTCTATACTCTAAGATACCTCTTGCGGAAACCGCTCTGGATTTCTTCACAGCCATGCTACTTCACCTTGCCCAGCACCACGAAGTGCACGGTTTTGCTTAAAGGCATGCTCTCACCTATCATAACTCTATCCCCCGTCCTCGCAGCGATGCATGGAGGATTATGAGAAGGTATTCTGCTTCTCTTCTTCATGTAACGCTTATACTTCGGAACATAGTGGAGATACTCCCTCATGACAATCACCGTGTTCCTCATCCTGTCGGAGACAACAACACCCTCGAAAACACTCCCCCTAATCCTCACGTCGCCGTGGAACGGACACTTCTTGTCGCTGCACTTGGTCTCAGGAGGAGAAACTTTATAATCCTTGAGAAAACTCATGGGTCAACCCTACCAGTTCTTTCCTCGGGCCTGAAAACAATCGAGTCCCCATTAATAGCAACCACCGTGCCGCTAAGTTTGAAAAAGAACCTCTTATTATGCTTAGGTATCGTCAGACGCCTGCCTCTTCCAGATATTATAGTGAAAGTATTCTTCGTCTCCCAGGCAACCCTTCCTGAGGCAACGGTGGAGCCGCTGCTCAAATCCACGACCCTAACCTGCAGACCATTCAGCTCATGGTAAGCAAGGTTACCTGGAGTCCTCACTTGCCCCCTCCTCCTTCTCAACAGTAAGTATTCTCGCGATCGCGCGCTTCAGCTCTCTAACCATCCTAGTGTTCTCCTCCAGCCCTGAAGCAGTCCTCATCCTCACCAGCATAAGCTCGCTCCTAAGCTCCTGGAGCCTCTTAAGCCGTTCCTCTCTAGACATCGACCTTATTTCACTCGCCTTTAGCCTCGCCAACCCCACTGACCTCCTTCGGAGCCTCTATCATCTGAACCTCATCCGGGAAGGATGCTTTACGGAGAATCTTTGTCTTAACCCCTATCAGGCCCTGCGGCAAAAGAACGCTCGCCTTCCCGGTTTTAACATGTTCCATAGCAGGGTCTCCCGCTGCAGGCAGATAGCCGTATGTAAACTTTTCAAACCTGCTCCTGTCAGTCGCCAGCTTACCGGCTATCCTTATTTCGCACCCGACGGCCCCCGCTGCAACTATCCGGCGTAGAGCAACCCTAGCAGCCCTACGGTACTTAACACCCCGCTCCAAAGCCCTGCATATCATTTGCGCAACCAGCTGGGGCTCAAGATCAGGGTTCTCAACCTCAGCCACGTTAACCTGAGGGTTCTCAAGCCCAAAATTCTTCTGGAGGGCGTTTTGAAGCTCCCGTATACTCCTCCCATCCGGCCCTATCACGGCACCCGGCTTACTAGTGTATATTGTTACCACTAGGCCCATTGGTACATTCATCAGCTTAACACCATTATAACCGGCTTCTTTCAAATACTCCCTTAGGAAATCGTCGATCTTCTGGTGTAGCTTCCCGAACTCGAGAACCCTCCTGTAGAAAATCGCTTTCCGCCGGGCTGACATTTCAACCAGCCTCCTCCACAGCCATAGCCTCAACGTGAGTAAGGGTTTCAAACCTTGGCGTAGCTCTTCCGAAGGCCCTGGGCGTATATCGTTTCAGCTTCCTACCGCGGTGTACAACGACGCCGGTTATCCTCATCCTTTCCGGCGACAATCCTTTTAACTCAGCATTAGCCTCGAGCTGCGACAACAGTCTGAGGAAGAACATGGCTGCCTTCACAGGGTATCTCCCGGAATCAGTTTTTAAAACCCCCCGTCTGTGCGGAACCTTCTTCCTGTACCTTTTAAACGGGACGGGGAGCCTTTTCTCCGCAACTGCCTCCAGCCTCTCCCTGGCCTCAGGGATCCTTAAACCCTTTATAAACCTGGCCAGTTCAACCGAGTGTTTAGGGGATACTCTAACCTCTCTGAGGCTGGCCTTAGCCGAACGGGCCCTATCCGTCTCCACCAGACTGTACTTGAAGCTTGGCAAACTCAACACCCTTTGGCTCGCGGGAGCAGGACAGGAATATGTACCAATTATTAAATATTTTGCCCGTTATAGGCAATGCTTAAATCCTAGAGTAAAGTAGCATTAGCGATAGAAAATGAGCAAGGAGGCAGCTGAAGCTGAGCCCAGCATACGCAGAGCAGTGAACGTGGATAAGCTGGAGAAGACTCCTGAAGGATATGTTGCACACGTCAAGTCGCTTGAAGGACTCCGAAAAATCGCTACAATATTGAAGAAACCCATGGTTTCAGTCAAGGACAGTGGAGAATACTTGGTTATAGACGACAGGATAACATACGTTTGGAAAGAGCAGCCTAAGAAGTAATCAGGCCACTTACCTCAATTTCCATTTTTTCTTATTTCAACGGGACGTAAGTGGAAGCCTTGCTGGCTCCAACTCCAGGCTTGCCGTGAACAACCCTCTTATTGGTTATTGCAAACTCGCCCAGATAGTGCCCAACCTTGTCAAGAGTAATTTCAACAGGTATAAAGTCCTTACCATTGTGAACCTCAATTGTTAATCCAACCATCTCCGGGAGAATAGGCGTATCCCTCCTGTGCGTCCTTATTCTCTTAGGCTGAACCCCAGTCCGAGCCATCTCAGCCTTAACCCTCCTAATCTTTTCAAGAAGCTTCCGCGTCTCGGGGTGAAGACCTCTCACGAGGCTCCTCCTAATCCTGGCTGGAAGGAGCTTCATCAACTCGTTCATCGACATGCTGTTCAGCTCCTCCAACGTCCTTCCCCGATAGGTTTGAACCGTAGACATCCTCAACCATTTGGCGAGCAAGGCTATATAACCCTTTTCCCATAAACATAGTTTAACACACAGAGAAAGAGGCTTGAAAAAGCCTTGAACAAAGCATCAGTGGCCCCGCCGATTTGGAGCAGAGCCTGATTACAGGTTTTGAAGAGGCTTGGAAACCTAATCCAGATGCCCAAGTTCAGCGCAAAGATCCAGGTAAAGTTTTACAGCCTGCGGAGGAGTATTCCAAGGAATATGGTTCCCGATGCAGAAGGCGTAGCCCCCTGCTATTTTAGCGGTCTTCACCATTCTCCGCACCATTTTCTCTATCTCAACCGGTTCTTTACCCAAGAGTATGCGGCAGTCTCCCTCGCCAGCTAGGAAAACATCCGGATGCTTACGCGCTATAGTCTGAATGCTCGTGTAGGGCTCAGTAATTATTCCCTGGGCACCGCATGCGAAAACGTCTTCTGCAAAAACATCAATACACCCGTCCGACATGAAGATAACCGTCTTACCAGCGTCCCTCAGGATACCCCAGAACTCTCTGTAACGTGGAAACACGTGTCTCCGCATCCAAGCCGGGGAGACAATAGGCCCGCTGGAAGTAGCAATATCATCATGGCAGACCACAAAGTTGACAGGCAGCCTTGCGAAAACCCTGAAGACACGCCTGTTGAGCTCGGCAAACTCATCCATTATTCTTTCGAAACGCTTATCTAGGCAGGTTCTCAGAAACAGCCTCCACCCGAAGGTGAGAAGCGGCCACATGAACATCGTGTTGTAGAAAGAAACCGAGGCCGTTGAACCCTCGGGAGCCTCATCACCCCACTCAACAGGATAGCTGGCCCGATACTCGCGGTAAAGCTTATCCTGGTCACGGTAGTCGCGAGACTCAACCACAGGAATATTAGTGAAGTCGCCATGCTTCAACGGGGAGAAGGCGAACACGTCCTCCGGCGTCTTGAAAAGCTCCCCCCAGTCCCAATGGTTGCTGAGAGAATCACCCCAGCGGACATGCCTACGACCATGCTCGTCAACATACGAGCTCCTACCGTTCATCAAGCTCTCTGGACGGGGAATCGGCTCGTCCCTCTGGGGAACCGGGAGCTCAAGCTGCGGGTAGAGCTCAGCCATCTTCAAACGGCAGAGACGAGGATGCTCATAGTAGTCTATGCCAGTAATATATGTTTCAGCATCAGGGCAGGACCAATGCTCCCAGTGCGGGACACGCTTAGGTCTTCCGAAACGGCCCCCTGTGAGAGCCAGAAACCTATCGCTGTACGCGATCATTTTCAGAAAAAACTCTCCAGCAATGCTTTTAAACCCTGTTTTTCAAGCCTAGCTCTAAGCGAAACCTTTGAACACGCTTAACGTTTTAGGACTAGGCGGCTAGCCCAATCTGCTTGCTAGACTGGAGGATATAGCGTGACAAGTGGAAGGATCAGCAAGAACCAGGGGCTTTGAAAGCAAGCATTCTAGTCATAGTAGGTTTAAATCCCCCGCTCTGTTTAAACGTGTGAGAGAGGAAGATGAGGGGGAGATTCACTATTTACGAGCAGCCTGAGCTTAGAGAACCCCTGTTCATACTCGGTTTCAGAGGGTGGGCTGATGCTGGAAGAATATCAAGCGGGTGCGTAGGCTATCTGGTGAGGAAACTGGGAGCAAGAAGATTTGGCGAAATGGTTCCAGACGATTTCTACATTCTTCAAAACTCTCGACCATTGGGATGGATTGAAGAGGGCATTATAAGAAGGATAGAGTGGGCCTCCACGGAATTATTCTACTATAAGAATACTCTTGGGGGAAATGATTTGATACTCTTGCTTGCCGACGAGCCTAATTTCAAGCCTAACGAATACGCTGAGGAAATTATTGATTTAGCAATCTTTTACAAGGTGAGGAGAATATACGTGATTGGCGGAGTAATTGTTCCAGAGGCTTCACCCACGGGGGAACAGCAGGTGGAGGCAGTTGTCGGAGATCCCGGGTTGAAAGACGAGTTGAAAAAATACGGGATAGGATACGTGACATACGGGAGCAGTAGGCAGCTCGCACCAGTAGGCATCCACTCGCTTCTCGTGCTTGCCTGTCAGAAAAGAGGCATCGAAGTGATAAGCCTATGGGGGCATGCCCCGCCCTTTGCTAACATATATCCTAAAAGCATTCACGCGGTTCTTGAGAAACTGGTTAAAATGTTGAAAATAGACCTTGACCTTCAGGATATTGAAAAGACCAGTAGAGACTTCGAAAGGTTGATTGAGGAAGCAGCCAGACAGCAGGAATTAAGCGAGAGGAGAAAGCAGCCAGAGTATTTCTATTGAGAAGAAAATTTTTCAGCAGCCTTCAACTGCTCTCTAAAAGACTTCTTGTTCAACTCTTTGAAAACATCCTTGCCTTCCTTTTTAACAATTAAAAAGTCGCTTTCTCGACAGCAAGAATATCGCGCGCTAAACCTCTTCACCTCCTCATCCTTCAAATGGTTCCTGTTCCCGGGCTCACCCATGTGGAGCTTTATTGCAACAACCTCGTTTTCAAACGGCATTTCGCCCTTTAAAGCCTCGAGGAAACCGTCGTCCAGGCTCGGAGAAAAGAACACGGGTCTGCATAGCGCCGCAGGATGATTCGCGACTTTCTTAACGAGCTATGCGTGGCCAGTTGAAATAAGATAGTGGTGAAACTGATTTAGATGAATGACCTAGTAGTGTTGCTACGTGCCTATCCTTCGATGCCGGCTCCGCCTGGTTCGTTCTCATAGACTTTTTGCCACTGCACGTGTCCCGTGTAGCTTATTGTAGTACTGCCTAGGTTCCCTGCGACAAGTGTGTGGTGGTACTGATTGTACGGCGGATACAGGGAAACGTTTGCATGGCACCCGTATACTATCATTCCATGGGCGGTTCCGGGTCCACTTTATATTTTTCATGAGCTTATTGCCCAAGTTGTTTACACGCTATCGGCAGGTAAATGTTTCCCCTTCCTAGGTTTAAAGACTAGTGAAGCAGTTCCTGCGATTGTCATGATGAGACCTATGCTTGCCATGGTGGTGCCAATTATTTTCCCCCCGAAGGCGGTTGAAAGGATTGTTTTCTCCTGCCATTCTAGTGTCGCGTTAATAATTATTTTCTCATCCACGTCTTTTAAAGGGTTTTCAACGACGAAGCACACGCTGAACGCTGAGCCCACGTGGTCTTCTGTTAGCGAGATGTTGAAGCTTAAAGAGTTGACGTTCTCTCGCTCAAGTATGGCAGTGTAGTTTTTGCCAGCGAGCCAATCCCAATAGTCAGAATACTTCATTATGTAGAAGTTGAACCTGTTTCCATTCACCTCCGTAGCGTTGCCCATGAGTCTGAAATCCTTTGCTTCTTCGATTAAAACCTGAGGGGTTGACGCTATGTATCCGGCACAATCTGTTCTCGAAGATTTCTCGGTCCATCTGATCGTTGAGTTAACAAGGACCGTTGGCTCTACTCTTGGATCATGCTCCTCCACTACGAAATAGATCACGTCGGGCAAGTTTTCCTTCGAGGCTATTGAGAAGCTGAAGCTTGCTGAAGTTTTACCCTTATCCTCATAGTAAGCCCTGTAGGATGAGCCTGTCCTCCACAGGTCGAAGTTGACGCGGTCGAAAACGTAGAAGTTGAAAGGCTTCGGGGGGGATGATTGTTCAATGGCGCTCCCGGTTATCACGAAGTCGTTTTCCTCCCCGAAGAAGGGGGGCACAGCTCCCCAGCATTCGTCGTATTTCAAGTGGGTTTCGACTCTGAGAATTTCTTCAACAAGTTTCTTGCTGTCTGTTTTCCATCTCGCTGAAATGTTCAGGGTTTCTCCGTTAATCAGTACTCGGCTTCTAAGCCTCCAGCCGACATCCGCCGGAGCCATTATCGCGGTGAGGATTCCAACTGTGAGCAATATTAAACCAGCTATAAACACTGCTTTTTTAACAGGGACATTCAAATTCCACTCAATTATGTTTAAAGCCGCGATATAAATTTTTCCCAATCGCATTAAAGTATTCAATACTTTTAAAACCTTATTGTGTAATAGGCTGTAATTACGAGATCCTATTATCGCGCGAAACTCGTAGTACACGCGTCATTTCTCCAGTTCCCCGATCTTCCCGAGGAAGACCAGATCCAAGCTGTAAACCTCAGCCTCCTGAAGGTTTATCGAGCCTGTTTTCAAGAAACCCCTCAGTTCCTCGGATATTCTCTCAGGATTGTTAACTATGAGCTTTCCAATGTTTTCGTTGAAAGCCGGCATTAAAAGTATTTCAACAGTGTTGTTCAGCAAGCCCTTAACCCAGACAGGTATCACATACCTGTAACCGAGATCGTCGAGAAGCTCTACAGCCGGGTGGAAATGCCCGACTACGACTATTCTAACGTTGCCCCAACCTTTCTTGTCGAGAATAATGTCAATCCTCTTATGGCCGTGTGTGAAGAGAACACCGTTCGACAAGACTCCGTCGGGATCCGTCAGCTCAACCCCCTCAGGCAGGACAGTGTAAAGATCCCCGTCGTGATTCCCAGGAACAACCCCAACCCATTCAAATCTGTTAACTATTCTGCGCATGAACTCCGGGATCTCCATCCACTCCAGCCCCCGAGGACCATAGACCGTGTGTTTCAAGTCTCCAAGGATAAGCAGCCTTCTGGCAGACGTTTTCTCCGCCAAGCTTAGGACGCGTGTAAGGATCCTCTTGGTTAGGCTTGGAAGCTTGATTCCCTTAAGCCTTATCTCCCCCTCGTAGCCTATGTGCGTATCCGCGATGACGAGGGTTTCCCCAGCTAGCAGAGCCGGCTCTCCTTTAATAAGCTTAAATCTTGTTCCCGTGTTCAAGCTTCAGTGGTAACAAGCGGGATGATTGAAGATAAGGATAGCGCTGACAGGATACCTGAGGAGATAGCTGGGCTTCTTAAAAATCAAGGTGTGACGCGTGAGTGTGAAGATAGGATCATCAGCGCTTTCGGCGAAAGAGGCAGGAGAGCCTTAAAGACAGTTGTCTCGAGAAGGGTTAAGAAGTATGTTCTGCAGCCTTCAAACAGGGTTAGGTGGATTATCGTCGGTAGAGAGGAGGAGTACCTTGTGATCCCACTGGTGAAGTATTGTTCCTGCAAGGATTTCTTCTTCTATGTGATGACTGGGGAGGCGTATGCTTGCTACCATCTTCTGGCGCAGAGGATCGCTGAGCTTTCAGGATTATTCTCAGAAGTAAGGGAGTCAGACGAGGTTTACGACAGGGTTATTGCGTCAAGAGTATTCATATGCTGACACGGGTTTAGCCGGAATATCTCGTAGGTCAGCCAGGCTGTGACAGTCCAGGCTGCTAAAACCTCGTCGTAAACTGAAACCTTCTCCCCCGTCATGCTCCATATTTCCTCGAGGGTCTTCCCTTCAGATATGCCCCAATGAGGAAGCACACGGACACGCTTTCTTCTGGAACACTCTTAACGTAGTCTCGGATTTCAACCCTCCTGTCAACGTGGGTGAAGAGTATTCTACGAGCATACGTGTCTAAAAGCCTTAAAGCATCCTTTTTCGACGCTGTTTCCATGAGGATTTTTTCCATCCGGGTCTAGGATTCTGTCTTTTGAGAGAAGTTTTTCCATCAGTCCTATGAAGTTACCATAGTCACTGGAAACCTTATTCTCCCCTCGGGATAATCCATTTTCCGTCTACGGTGTGCACTATCACGCCTAGTTTCCGACCTGTAGACGGGGGAGTCTGACACTATTTTAAGACAGGTGTGCAAAATATCCGGCCGGCCTCTTTTCTCACTGTTTTCAAGCCTCAGAATAGCCTTATGGTGGACGCTTCTTCCAAGCACTGTTTCCAAGGGTTTTCCCCTTTTTAATCGCATTTTTAACTATCTGCGGATGGGTGGCTGGCTCTCTGGGAACAAGGCTAGAGTCGAAAAAGCATGAGGCTCTTCATCCCTAGGCCTGCCCCCTGCTAAACCTTATAAAACCTTTGCTTCCAGAGTGAGACTGAAGACTGTTGGAGGCTGTGCACGTTAAAGCGGTTCCGGCGGACATGCTTATAGAGAGGATTGCAGAATACCTTAGGGAGAATGTTAAGGAAGTAAACCCCCCTAAGTGGGCTCTTTTCGTTAAAACCGGCAGCCACAGGGAGAGGCCCCCGGATCGTTTAGACTGGTGGCACGTAAGGGCTGCTTCAATACTCAGGAGGCTGTACGTGAAAGGACCAATGGGTGTTTCAAGGCTCAGGAAAGCATACGGGGGTAGGGAGAAATACCCGATGAGGAGGGCACATAAGGTTAGGGCCGGCGGGGCAATAATCAGAAGGATTCTTCAGCAGCTTGAGGAAGCAGGCCTCGTAGGTAAGTCGAACAAGGGTAGGTGGCTAACGCCGAAGGGCGTCTCTCTCCTAGACAGGCTGTCCCGCGAGGTTGCTGGAAAAGGGTAGTTGGGAGAAATGAGTGAGGACGAGGAGATTGCAAAAATACTTGAACAGCGGCGCAGGCAGATGGAGAAGGATCTTGAGGAAAGCAAGCGCAGGCAGGAGGAGCAGGCGGTCATAAAGACTTTAAGCAGGATTGTTTTCACGCCGGAGGCGAGGAATCGTTTGAACAATCTCAGGCTGGTTAAGCCCCAGCTTGCAGAGCAGGTTGAGAAATACCTTATAGCCCTGGCGCAGCAGGGCAAGCTTAAAATACCGGTTGAAGACGAGTATCTGAAGGAGATCCTGGAGAGAATATACTTGTCTTCAAGGAGAGGAATGGGGTGAGGAGAACTGGCTAGGAGCAAGACGGTTGGTAAGAAGCTTCGCCTGCAGGCTGAGTTGAAGAGATCGTACGCTGTGCCAACATGGGTCGTGGCTAAGACACGGGGGAAAGTCAGGTTTACACACCGTTGGAGAAACTGGAGAAGAAGCAGGATCAAGCTTTAAGGTGGTTGGCTGATGAGCAGTAAGCCTGAGGAGACTGTTTTCTCAATAAATCTTTCAAGAGTCAAGAATGCGCCTTTCCAAGATAGGCGTGAGGTCGCCATCCGGAAGATCCGGGAGAAGGCTTCCAAGGCTTTCAAGGGTAAGAGAATAGTCATAGGGAGTGATTTGAACGAGTATGTTCACTCCAACCCTGGGAAGGTTTTGAAGGGTCGTCTGAAGATTCTAGCCGTTGTCGAGGAGGACGAGGTTCTCCTAAGGCTCCCGGGTTCAGAGCAGCGATAAATCATGGAAGTAGCCAGAGCCTCGATCTGGAAGACTCCTTTCATAGGAGCCTACTCAAAAGTCTTCGGGGTTAATGCTGTGGTCAACAAGAATGCTCCCCAGGGCTTCCTGAGGAGGCTCAGGGATTTTCTAAGGGTTGGCTTAATAGCGTTGACAAACATAGGCGGTGTTCACGCGGTTTCGTCGATGATAGCGGCGAATTCGAACTTCATAATTGCCCCAGACACTGTTGAGGATGAGGAGCTGAGGGAGCTGGAGGCACTCGGGAAGGAGATCATGAGGGTTGAAAGCAGGCTTAAAGCGTGGGGGAACATGATGATTCTCTCAGATAAGGGTGTGCTTTTCTCGACAAGGGTTCCCAGGAATGAGGCTAGAGCGATAGCTGACTTCCTTGGGGTCGACTATGATTTCGCAAGCCTTGCTAACTATGTTGCAATAGGGGCTCTAGCAGTACCCGGCGAGGGGCTCTGCTTCGCTTCCAAGCTTCTGTCAGAGCAGGATAGGAGGCTTCTGGAAGATGTTTTGAAGCTCAGGGTTTACGCGGTGACGGTGAACGACGGGCTGTCTTTCATAAGGCTCGGCATGCTCACAAGCCCATATGGGGTGCTTGTGGGAGAGTCTACAACCGGGGCTGAGCTTATGAACATATCCCTAGCGTTGAAAAATTTTTAATAACCCCTGTCTCCAAGCTCAGGCATGCCCCTGTTCAAAGTGAAAGGCGTGTTCAGAAAGCCTCTGAGGAAGGTTCCTTTCTACATAAGCGTGGAGGCTTCTTCAGAGAAGATTGCACTGGAGAAGGCCTATTCCCTGATAGGGAGTAGGCACCGCGTTAAAAGGGAGAATATTAAAATACTTAGCTTAGAGGAGGTTAAGCTTGAAACCGATGAGCGAAGAAGAGCTTAGGAAAGCCATAACAGAGCTCAGGTCGTTCGAAACCATTATGGAGGAGCTTAGGTCGAGGTACCAGCTTGTGGTTGCGACTATAAACGACCTTCAGGTTTCCAAGTCTGCGCTTGAAGAGATTTCTAAGGCCGGTGAGGGTGTTGAGCTTTTTCTAGACATAGGTGGAGGGGTCTACGGTAAGGCGGTTTTGAAAGACACTAACAGGTTTCTCGTAAACACCGGCTCAGGAATACTTATTGAGAGAAGCCTGGAGGAGACTCTTAAAACGGTTGAGAAAAGACTGAGCGAGCTGAACGATGCGCGCGGATCCATAGAGACGCAGATTAGCAGCCTCCAGGCCAGGATAGAGGAGAGCAGGAGCAGGATTCAACTGCTCTACGGGAAGCTTAAGAAATAGTGCTCCTTATGAAGGTAGGCGAGCTTTTCAAATCTCTCGTGGAGGCTGTTTCAACAAGGCCCCTTAGCCGGGAGAAGATTGAAGAGGTTCTTGACGACTATGGGCTTAAACTCGTCCTCTGCGACGTAGCCCTCCCTCTCGTCGACGAATTGAAGAAGACGCTTGCTGAAACCCTCAAGTGTCGGAGGACCCCTCTTTTCAACAGGGATGCTGTGAAGAAACTCGTCGAACAGGAATTGACGCTCTTCCTCTTGAAAACGCTGGGCGATACTCAGATTGACCTTGTTGAAGAGGCACGGAAATCACCTAAACCCTTTAAGCTTCTTTTCATAGGCGTCAACGGTGTTGGGAAAACCACGACCATCGCCAAGGTTGCGCACATGCTTAAGGAGAGCGGTTTAAGCGTCCTCCTGGCTTGCAGCGACACTTTCAGGGCCGGGGCGATTGAGCAGCTCGGCCAGCATGCTAAGGCGCTTGGACTGCCGATGGTTTTCAAAGAGTATGGTTCAGACCCCGCGAGCGTAGGCTTCGAAGCTGTTCACCAAGCCTCTAGAAGAGGAGTGGAAGCTGTTCTTATAGACACTGCTGGGAGAATGCATACCGACATAAACCTCATGGATGAGCTTAAGAAGATTAAGAGGGTCGTAGAACCATCGTACACTATACTCGTCGTGGATGCTTTAACGGGGAACGATGCTTGGAACCAGGCTGCCGACTTCAACAGTCATGTCGGCTTCGACGCGGTAATACTGGCCAAGTTCGACGCTGACGTTAAGGGAGGGGCTGCACTCTCAGTATCCTTCATATCCGAGAGGCCCGTCATATACGTTGGAATCGGGCAGAAATACTCCGATCTTAAAAAGTTCAACCCTAAGGAGTATGTCAACAGCCTCCTGTCACTCGTTTAATCCTCGGGGAAAAGAATATATTCTCGCTTCCTAATTTAAACCGGCATGGGATTTACGGAAAGAGTTAGAACCATGGTCAGGGTATTGAAGCTCAGCGAGAAGCCTGATGGGTCAGACCTAAAGCTGTCGCTGAAGATCTTTCTAATCGGAATCCTCATAGTCGGAGGGATGGCTTTCGTAATACATATTGTCGCCTCGCTCCTCCAGCTGACGGGTGTGAAGCTCGGATAAGAGGTTGGGGAACAGGATGAGTAGGGATAAGGCTGCTGAGCCAAAGTTTTTCCTCGTGAGAACCTCCATAGGCCAAGAGATTTCTTCAGCCCTCGTGATCAAGAACAGGTGTGAAGCCGAGGGTCTTCCGATTCACTCCATAATAGTCCTGCCTGGTTTAAAGGGCTATATCTACATTGAGGCCGACTCACCATTCCCGGTTGAGGAGGCGATAAGAGATATTAAGCATGTTAAGAGGCGGGTTCAGGGCAGCCTCAGCATTAACGACCTGAAAAGGTATTTCGAGGAGAAACCCGTTGCTACAGAGATTAAAGTAGGTGATATTGTTGAGATAGTCGGGGGCCTGCTTAAGAAGAATCGTGCAAGAGTCCTTGAGGTTAATCCTGAGAGGAACGAGGTTACGGTGGAGCTTGACGGCGCTGTGGCACCGTTTCCGATAACGCTTAAAATGGACAGCGTAAAGGTTGTTGAAGAGGGTCAAGGCAAGCTTTAAACCGATTTCCCAGGGGCCGGGGTTACTTAGGAAATCTTTTTAAGGCTTGCAGGAAGCCTCACGTCTAAAAGGTGTGTAAAACTGGCTAAGAAGACTCTCAGCCTGATAGTGGAGGGCGGTAATGCTTCACCAGGGCCACCCCTAGGTCCAGCCATAGGCCCCCTAGGTATTAACGTTGGGGCAGTAGTGGCTAAGATAAACGAGGTTACGAAAGAGTTCAAGGGGATGAAGGTCCCTGTTGAGCTTGAGGTGGATACTGATACGAAGCAGTTCACAGTCACCCTTAAAACCCCCACAACCTCGGCTCTGATAGCCAAGGAGGCTGGGATAGATAAGGGGTCTGGAACACCCGGCAAGGAGGCTAAGGGAAACCTGAGCTTCCAGACGGTTGTTAAAATAGCCGGGATGAAGATGAACGACACCTATTCTAAGACGCTTAAAGGGGTGGTTAAGGAGGTCTTGGGGACTTGCCAAAGCATGGGTGTGACGGTTGACTCTAAGCCGCCGAAGGAGGTTATCAGGATGCTTGAGAAGGGGGAGTACGACGAGACTTTAAGCAGGGAGGGTGCGTAGAATGTCGGTGCCGCTTTCAGTCAGCAAGAGTTCGCTGGAGGATGCTTTAAGGAAAGCGGTTTCCCCAGAGTACAGTAGACCTAGGAAGTTTCCGCAGAGTGTTGAAATGGCTGTATGCCTAACCGGGGTAGACCTGTCTAAGCCGGATCAAAGGTTCACGGAACTCGTGGAGCTTCCGCACAGCCCCCACAGGCCGCCGCCTAAAATATGCGTTTTCACAGACGGCTCCTTGACTACTGAAGCGAAGAGCCTTGGACTGGATGTTCTTTCGAGAGACGCTTTAAGCAGCATGGCTGGTAAGAAGAAGAACTGCAGGAAAATCGCACAGTCCTATGATTTCTTCATCGCTGAGGCGCCGCTCATGCCGCTGGTCGGCAGGGTGCTCGGCCAGTTCCTCGGGCCTAAGAACAAGATGCCTACGCCAGTTCCACCCGCCTCGTCAATAACGCCTATTGTTGAAAGACTTAGGAGGAGCGTGAGGCTCGTGCTTAAATCCAGCCTCGCTGTCTCATGTAAAATAGGGCATGAGGAAATGCCTGTTCAGCAGCTTCTGGAGAACGCTGGCGCAGTCCTGTCGGCGGTTGAGAGAAGGCTCTCTAGATCAGGGTCGGTGAGATACGTAGGGTTTAAAACAACCATGGGCAGGATTGTTAAAGCATCGAGGGAGGCTAAGGCTTGAGCCAACAGGTTCTTAAAGCAAGGGTTGTGGGCGACATTCTCCGCCTGATAGAGTCAAGCAGGACGGTGATGCTCGTCAACACTCTCAGGGTTAAGTCCATAACGATAAACGAGGCTAGGAAGAGGCTTAGGGGGAGAGCTATTCTGAGACATGTTAAGACAACGCTTCTACAGAAGGCTGCTGAGAAAACAGGCTCGCAAGTGTTAAGGGAATTCTTAAAGAAGTATGCTTCAAAAGGCTCAGTGATGCTGATAGTTTCAAACGAAGACCCTTATAGGCTTCAGCAGGAGCTTAAGAAATATTCAATAAGGCTGCCTCTTAACGCAGGCGATGTTGTAGACAGAGAGATAGTTGTCCCCGCTGGAAACACTGGTCTTCCAGCCGGCCCAGTTATCTCTTCTCTGAACGAGGTCGGCCTGCCGACAAGGATTGAAACCGGAAGCATATGGATAACCAGGGACACCGTTGTCGCGAAGCCTGGGGACGTGGTTACTCCTCAACTGGCTTCTGTTCTCTCGAAGCTTAACATAAGGCCGGTTGAAGCGTTCATAAAATCCTACACTGCGATTCACAACAGCATAGTATACGGCGAGGAGGTTCTCGCAATAACCTTCGAGGATGTTGTGAAGGAGCTCGCTAGGAGTGTTGAAAAAGCGTTCAAGCTATCTGTTGCAGCATTCTTCCCGACACCTGAAAACCTTGGAATAATGCTTAGGGAAGCCTTCTCCAAGGCTATTGCGCTAAGCCTTAAAGCACAGTACTGCGATGAGAACACGGTTAAAATACTGCTGCAGACGGCGAGAGCCGAGGCAAGTCGGCTTGAAGCCATGCTTGAAAAAACCTGAGTCTATAATGACGCGGCTAGGGTTACGCTTCGACCAATTTAATGCTTAAAGAGGTTTTAGCAGGCTTAAAAGATGCTTTGGAAGAGCGGATAAAAGCTTAAAAACACCCCGTGTAAGAATGCTCAGAAAATTCTGAGGTGGATGCTGATGTCTGAGTACATCCATGCGGCACTGCTCCTACACTCCGCGAAGCAGGAGATTACAGAAGACAGGATAAAAGCCATAATGAGGGCGGCAGGCCTAGAGCCGGATGAAGCCAGGATAAAAGTACTCGTCTCCTCGCTTTCAAAAGTGAACATTGACGAAGTATTGTCGGCGCCGCTGGCAATAGGTCCAATGGCACCGGCTGCGCCAGCAGCCCAGCAGGCGCCGGCCGAGAAAAAGGAGGAGAAGAAAGAAGAGAAACCGGCCGAAGAAATGGCCGGGCTGGGCGCACTTTTCGAGTAACGGCTTCCTAGCAGTGCCGGATACTGTCACCGTCTAAATGTTTGAACTTATGCCAGAAAAAGTGGAAGGTTTTAGTTAGAAATATGTTAAAGTATGACTTTCACCTTCTCGTTTGCTGATCTATAGGCAGCGTCTATTATTTCCTGAGCCTTATAGCCGTCGTAACCAGAAACTGGCGGCTGTTTTTTGTTAACAATAGAGTTAATAAACATTCTTATCAAGTATTCATGCGGCTCGCCTATCTCCGGCAGCGGAGGAGCAATGATCCTGATTTTACCATCGTTCGAATATCTTCTATTTCTTGTGTATAAAACTATCTTCTTTTCCGCAAGATTGCATAATATGGTTCCCTGATCACCATATAGCTCAACAGGCCATTGTTCATTTTGCTGAGTCCAGCTAACATCCACAAGCGCATGAACAGAATTCTCAAACAGAATTAAAATCATCGCATTATCCTCAACCTCTATGCTTTCTGTGTTTTTGCTTATTTCAGCGGAAACGCTTTTGGCTTCTGCGCCAACGAACATTCTTGAAAGATCTATCCAATGCGAGCCTATATCCATTAGCACCCCACCTCCGGATTTTTCCTTGTCAAACAGCCACTCTCTCATAGGGGCTGAAGGAGGAACGGCCTCTAAGATGTCATAACCGACTCTAAATCTTGCTTGAATAAGTTTACCTATTGCACCATCGTTTAACAGTTCTTTTGCCTTAACATGCTGAGGCAGAAATCTATTTTGAAAGTCTACCCCAAAATATAAGCCTCTTTTTTGGGCTTCGTTAACCATTTCTTTTGCTTCCTTCGAGTTTAATGCTAGGGGCTTTTCGCAGAAAACATTTATGTTTGACTTAATAATATCCAAAGTTATATCTCTATGAGTAAAAGGAGGAGTACAAACGCTTATTAAATCTAGATCATTTTCTTTTATCATATCTTCATGGCTCGTGTAGGCCTTTGCATTAAATTCTTTAGACAACGATTCGGCCCGCTCTTTTACGATATCGGAAACCGCTACAATTTTAACTAAGTCTATTTTTAAGTACGCCATTGCATGTACTCTGGCTATTCCTCCGCTTCCTATTATCCCAACCTTTATTTCTTTGCTCATCGTCAAGGTCAAGTGCTGCTAGACCGGTTAATAAATTAAATGTTATGGTTAAGCAGGTCAAGCAGGGCACGCGTTATGGCTGTACGCTCTTTGATTATGAGTAGAATAAAAGAAACTTAAAATTGAAAGCCTTTTGCCAGAAAATTTGCTATCTTACGGCCCTCTAAGCCCGCCTGCTAACGTAGGCTTTTTTGAAAACTAAACTCGCATCAATTCTATGATTAGAAAGATGCTTGGAATTAAGAATTCGAACCTCTATGCCCCCCATTTTTGCATAGCTTGGTGGAGAAGGGCGAGTAGCAGACACACTTCTTCTCTCTCAATGTATAAATGGACATACAGTCTAAGCCCGGATAAACTCTTGGGTGCGTTATCCCAGTCTAAGAGGTACCCTTAATACACTTATCCACCAAACAGGCCTCAATCACGCAGCCAATAAAGGGCTTCTTAAAATAGAACAACTTTCACAGTTAAACCCACACCTGCCTCTCCTCAACAATTTTTTTAAACGCCTCCAAGATTTAAGCAAATGCACCGGAAGGCTCAAAATAGCGGTTTCGGAATTTAGTCGATTGAACTAGCGCGTGCCGGATTTATCAACAATCTCTTAAAATCTACGCTTCCCACGAGAAAACTTTAAAACACGAGTCCTATGTCAATAACCGGATTAAGATATAGGGCCGATCGTCTAAATGGCTAGGACACCTGCCTGACGCGCAGGAGGTTGCCGGTTCGAGTCCGGCTCGGCCCATTCATCGCTTTTCCCGTATCAGTTTAAAGGATCAGGCTTACGTGTAGCCCTTAAGGCGATGTTGCTAGCCGCTTCGATTTTGTCAACCTTTTGACTAATGGTTTCTGATGAGTTTATAATAACCGGTTGGTCTACAACAAATTGCTAGCTTTATAAGACTATTATAGGTGTCATTAATGAAAATGGTGGTACGGGCAGAGCATCCTCTTATGCTTGGACTGGATCTTGGAACATCAAGCGTTAAGGCGATGCTGGTTGACAGCAAGGGCACGGTATTGTTAAGCACCAGCAGGTCATACACGATTGAGTCGCCCATTCCGGGATGGTGCGAGCAGGATCCAGCTGTATGGTGGCAGAGCGTTAAGGAGTCTGTTCAAGAGCTTCTCAGTAAAACCGGGTTCAGCGGTGACTTTGTTTCAAGCGTCTGTGTCTCCGGCCAGATGCATGGAATGATTCTTCTAAACGGTTCCAGAGAGGTTTTGAGGCCTGCCATAATATGGTCTGACAATAGGAGTAGGAGTCAACGCATGCAGATTGAGAATGAGCTTGGAGTAGAGGCGTTGATAGAAATATCTGGAAACAGGGCGGCCACGGGCTTCGCTGCTGTAAGCTTCCTATGGGTTAGGCAGAATGAGCCGAAGATCGCGGAGTCTGTGAAAACACTGCTGTTTCCAAAGGATTATATTAGGATGAGGCTGACGGACGTTGTCTGCACAGATTTCAGTGACGCTTCAGGATCTCTGCTTCTCGACATACGTAGAAGACAATGGTCCCAGGAGATGGCTTCCGTCGTAGGCATAGGGCTAGATGCGCTTCCAGAGATCAGGTGCTCGCATGAGGCTGCTGGAGAACTTAGCAGACAGGCTGCGGAGGCGCTGGGATTAAGGCCCGCTACGATTGTTGCAACAGGCGGCGGAGACTCAATGGTCGGAGCACTGGGTTGCGGCGTAATACCTGAAGGTGTATGGTCGGTAAACATAGGTACCGGAGGCCAAGTTCTAAGCCCGACGGTTAAACCAGTGGTGGACAGAATGGGTCGGACGAATACTTTCTGCCACGCTGCTCCAGACATGTGGGTTGTCCAAGGCTCAACGCTTTCAGCAGGCTTATCCCTAAGATGGTTTAGAGACATTTTTGGAAGGGAGGAGAAACGCCTCTCAGAAGCCTGTGGAATAGATGTTTACGATGTTTTAACCCTGGAGGCTGCTAAGGCGTCCCCGGGTTCAAAAGGCCTTGTTTTCCTACCATACCTCATAGGGGAGAGGACTCCTCACAACGATCCTACCGCAAGAGGTGTTTTCTTCGGCCTTAGCCTTTCACACGATAAGGCACACATGGTTAGGGCCGTCTTAGAAGGCGTGGCGTTCGCATTCAGAGATTGTAAAGAGGTTTTAACAGGGCTCGGGTTGAAGCCTGGGAAACTGGTTTTTAGAGGAGGAGGCTCGAGGAGCAGGCTCTGGAGAGAAATACTGGCCAACGTTCTCTTGGAAACCGTTGTTAGTACTGCTCAGCTAAACGATGTTTCCTTCGGCTCCTGCCTGCTAGCTGGGACTGCCTGTGGCCTGTGGAGAGACTTGAACCAGGCCTGTGCTGAGACAGTTAGATACGGTGATTCGTCGAACCCTGATCCCTGGGCTTCAAAACTCTATGATAAACAGTACCGCCTATACGTTTCCCTCTATCCGCATCTAAAGCCCTTTTTCCAGCTTCTCGAGAAGCAAGCGTAAGGTGCTAACCGCTTTTTTCCAAGAAATTTTTAGGAATACTGGTTTCGTACGGCGGCTGGACCACTCCTTTCTCAGTAACTATTCCAGAGATAAGCTCCGGCGGGGTAACGTCGAAAGCAGGGGTCATAACCTCAACTCCCTCCACGGTGACAAGCCTGCCGAGGAAATGCGTGACCTCTGCAGGATCTCTCTCCTCAATAGGAATTTCTCCGGGCTTCGTCGTAAGGTCAAAGGTTGACAAGGGTGCTACAACGTAAAAAGGCACGTCGTAATGCTTCGCCAGAACCGCCAACGTCAGTGTTCCAATTTTGTTCGCAACATGTCCTGTTGCAAGAACCCTGTCAGCGCCCACGAGAACCTTGTCAACCATTCCTCTTGACATAACGTGCCCAGCCATGGAGTCGCAGATCAGCTTAAACGGGACACCGTATTTCTTAAGTTCCCAAGCGGTGAGCCTCGCACCCTGGAGCAAAGGCCTGGTTTCAGTTGCCAAGACTGAAATCCTCCTCCCCTTCTCCCATGCGAGCCTTATTATTCCGAGGGCAGTACCATACTCCACAGTGCCAAGGCCGCCAGTGTTGCAATGTGTAAGTATCCTATCGCCATCCCTGACCAGTTCTAAACCGTTCCTAGCGATCCTGAGGTTTGTCTCAACATCCTCGTCAGCAATCCTGCCAGCCTCATCGAGAAGCCTCTTCTTTAAATCCTTCACCGTTCTAGCTTCCCCCAATACCCGAAGACACCTGTCTATCGCCCAGCCCAGGTTCCTCCCGGTAGGCCTAGCAAGCCTAAGCTCCTCCGAGGCCTTCAATATCCTGTTTTTCAGCTTCTCAACGTCACTCCCCCTGTACCTTAAAGCTTCCAGAGCAAGACCGTAGGCTGCGGCAACCCCGATTAAGGGGGCACCCCTGATCTGCATTTTCCTTATCGCAGAAACCACTTGACGAGAACTCGTAAGCCTAAGCCAACTCTCCCTGTAAGGCAGTTTAGAAGAATCAAGCGCGTAAACCACCCTGTTCCTAAAGAATATGCTCCTCATCCCATCTAAAGAAACATTCAATAGGAATTAAAACTTGCGGAAAAACACTTATATCCGGAAACGCGAAGAAGCGTTACTAAGCGGAGGTCGCGTAGCCTGGCCAATCGCGCGAGGCTTAGGACCTCGTCCCGTAGGGGTTCGTGGGTTCAAATCCCACCCTCCGCATCATTTTTCAGATTAACCATACCAGGACATCATCTCCCCAAAAATCAACATCGCCTACCTTCAACTCGTCAACGCTTCTCCCAAGTTTGTAGCCCAAGACGTGTTTTGCTAAACCCTTCTCGATTAACTCCTCGCTCAGATTTTTTAGCAGGTTCCTGATCTTATTAAAGTCCTCATGAATTAGTTCCATCACTATTTTGTTACTAAATTCTGATTCCATTTCACATAATAAGTTGATCTGAGGAATGAAAGTTACTTTTCTCCCCTTAGCTACCTGCTTCACCTTGGGATCATCGAGAAACCTTTTTGCAATGATTTTTTCCCGTTCTTCAAGCTCTCTTTCTACTTCCTCGATTGAATTCCGACATATCTCGTTATTAGAGAAAATGTCTTCAAACAATTGGATCGAAATCGAATACACCTTAGCGTTTCCGGCGAAGACCATTGAATAAAACAAGCGTTCAGCCAAATCCCCAACTTTTCCTTTATCGCTAACGTATATGGCTACATCCAGACCGATGCCCTCGTCTCTCTCCCTGCCTGAAAAGTATATGAGACACTCCTTCGTTGTTTCCCTCCACCTATTACTAACATACTTCTCACAATTCGTTCTAACATCTTCGAATCTGTCGCCCCACCCCCAGACGGTAGCAACCTTAGCTGTCATCTTACTCTCCTCCTTTCTTTTTCCTTGTCCACTTGTCTTATTAGTTGGAATCTCCTTTTATGTTCCTCCTTTTCAGATCCTATCTCCTCTATAAATTTTAAATGGTCTTCTTCAGGAATGGAAAAATGATGCTCAGGACCTGAGAACTTTCCCGGAATCATTCCTCTATCACGGGTATGAATTTCGCTAGGGTGAAAATCCAAGTCTATAAGCATCCTCTTAAGTTCTTCTAATCCTTCTTTACACTTTGAATAGATTCGAATATGATGCCCCTTTTCCCACATAGAAACATTCCCATCTCCGGAGAAGAAACCTCTCAAATATGCTCTCTTACCCTCATCATCGAGGTATCTTGTGGGCGGATGGAACTCGTAAGGCCCAGGTCCCTTAATCCCAAGATCCCACAAGTCATAAGCTACCCTCTTACTGTATATTGCTACGTAGTAATGCTCTTTCTCTCCCTGCTTCGTCTTATGATACTTGATATGTTCATGGGAAGTCATACTATAAATATTTTCGCTCAGTTCCTTAAAAACTCCAACGAGCTCGTGGTCTATAGTGGTTAGGGAAACCTCGTATCCAACACCACTTCCCTCTTTTCCTTTATGCTTACAAACACAACCATCCGAACCCATTAGGCCGCATAGTTTTGCTTTCTCTAAGGCAAGCGTTTCTCGAATCCCCTTCTCTGAAAGCTCCAAGTTCATCCCATGGCTCAGTTTGAAGATTACCCTCTCCTCTTCTATTCTTGCCTGAGAGAACGTTCCTATTACTTCACCTCCTTTAAGAAGCTCATATCCACCACTCTCAGCCTCATGAACCTCGTATTTTCCAAAGATTTTCACAACATGGAAGGCTTCATCCTCCCTCTTTTCCCGAGCCTGCTCTCCCTCAAAAAACCTTCTCCCATACTGCTTTATCCTCGAGCCGCTGCCCAACTATCTTCCTTCCGTCAAAGACTTCATATCAAGCAGGTTGTGAAGAATAAGCGTCTTAAGGCCAAGCTCCTTATTGCTGAGCATTACGTCAATTATCTCCTGAGGCATTAACCCTTTGCAGACCTCGCAGCTGCATTCTTCAAACCTGATTTCAGGGTCCCTAAGGTCATAAGACCAGCCATCCTTAAAATAGCATCCATGCTTAGCCTCCAGGAACCAGGAAAGGTTGCTGTAGCTAAGCCCCCTATATTTCAGCATACGGCCTACGCCGTAGATTAAAAGCTCGAATGCAGTCTTAGTCCTCTTTGAAACCCATTCAAGGCTCATAACGGCTCCAGGTAAAAGGTCGCCGAGCAGATTATCCTCCAATAGTTCCCTCGCAGGCATAGCGAATGAAACATAGCCCATTTCAGCCTGCTTCCTAATGGCCCAGTCGATTTGAAGATGGTTAGCGCCCTTAACAAGGCCGATTAACGGGATATCCAGCTTAAGGAAGTCGTTGGCGAGGGAAACAAGTTTACCCGTCTGAGACCATGATAGAAAAAGCGGGTCATCCACGTAAGTATAGTTGTCAGGAATCATCGTAGCGTCTGGCCTAAGCTCATTAATCAGCCTGAAGTAATTCTCTAACCTAAGCTTATCAATGAGCTCATCAGGCATAACCATAGATAGGAAAATCCTTCCGTTAAAACCTAGAAAATCATGCAAGCCTTCGGAAGAGGCCTTCCTTAGAATTTCCTCATTAGCCAACACCTCCCACAGGGGAACGAAGATCTCCGGCAAATCAATACCATGCCTCCAAAACCACGACCTATCATTAGCAACGTCTATCTCAGGTACGAATCCTTGAAAACCGATCTTAGCTAAGGGTTTCCTGCTTAAAGATGGAATCTGAACTGGCGTTCTCTCCTTAGTTTTAATCGGACAATATAGCCTGAGCCTGCAGAAGGCCCTTGGAGAGGTTATGCCAGTATATTGGAAACCCCTCTGGCATTGGGCCACGAGACACATCTTAAGAGAGCAACCACGGCAAAGCCTCGAAGCAAAATAATAGCAATCCTTGCAACCGTCAAACCCGCACCACCCTCTTCTCACAGCAGGATCACTATTATTTATTCCTATTTGAATTTAAAAGCTTCTACGAAATACATTTTTCACTAAAGGCGCGAGGCTTAGGACCTCGTCCCGTAGGGGTTCGTGGGTTCAAATCCCACCCTCCGCATCATTTTTCAGATTAACAATACTAGAACCTTATAGCGCGTTACTCGACTTCCCCTGCTTGCCAAAGCGATCCGCTCAGCATACCGTGAAACAGTCCGAAAAGCACGCTTCACGCCCAAGCCATGAGCATACATGTTGGGACGACTCTCCATTTCGCTGTTCGTGAAAACAGCTAGGGCGTTGGCCATGTCATAGTGTTGCCCCATGAGCCAGCTTAGCAACGCGTCTTTCGACATGCCCTTGCTCCACAATTCCTGCCCCAGTGCAACTTCGAGAGTAGGTGTGTAAAGTGGCCGCCGAGAAGCTATCAACACTCTAACGGGCCTCTTAAGTGTGTTTCAACGATATCTTCAGTAATGAATGCTGAAAGATACCCTACTGCTATAAGCCCTACGATGAAGAATTAAATCTGTCTGGCTAAATAGCCGGCGAATTTCAGCGAGGCTAAAAGTCTTTCATCCAACGGAGCTTGAGAATATCAATTTTCGCTGAAGCGGCATTAGTCGCTTGATATTCTTTTTTAACAGCCTTGCCCCGCGGCATCTTGGAGGTTGTTAAGCCTGAGAAAGCTACTAACGCTGATGCTACTAGTACACCAGCAACCTTCCAGGAAATCATCTCGCCGGTAAGTAGGATTCTCATAGTGTTTGCAGCAGGAGCCGTCAGAAGGAAAGTGATTGCCGGGCCTATCCCGGCACAGCATATAGAACCCCGCTGAAAAGCGGAACCATTGTGCGTTAACAAACCGTTAGGAAGGAAACCCTTCAAGAGCCAGCCCATATCCCACGGCTTTTCCCCTACCCATATATCTTGCCACGGCTTCTTTAGGTATAAATCAAGCCTGCAGCGGTGAACTTGAACAATAAGAATATCCAAGCATCTGGAATAATCGGCAATTTCCAATACTGGAACAATCAAAAATACTGGCGGATTTCCCCATAAATGAAGCTCGTCAAGTTTTTCAAGCTTCCTTCGTAGGCTAGCGTGCAGGAGATTAATAAAAACTTTTAAAGGAAGATTGAAATACAGTATCATTGTCATCAAAATATGAAGTCAAACTAATATCTGTCGAAGAAAAAGAGAGGCTAATGGATAAATATGGCGATCGCCTTCTCTACGAAGAGAGGGCAGATATATATGGATGTTGCATCAAACTGTTAACCGATTTAAAGTATGTGAAGGAACGCTGGGAGGAAAGCTTCTATCCTATGTCATCGCATGTTCGCTCTCATGGAAGACTGATTGTGACAAACGAGAGGGGAGAGGAACAAAAAGTGTTCTACGACCCGCTTTCGAAAACAGCCTTCCTAATCAACATAGATTATTACGGCTGGGTGAAATCCATAGCCTTGAGTGTTGCAAGCGATATTCTTGAAGATAGTCATGGAATAAATTCTGTCCACGGTGCGTGCGTAGACGTAGATGGTAAAGGAGCGTGTCTAATCGCTCCTTCTGGAACAGGAAAAACCACTCATACATATGGTCTTCTCAGGCTTAAAGGAATACGGGTCGTGTCTGACGACTGGTTTTTCGTCCGCTTAATTGGAGAGCAAGCCATCGCGTTTGCCTCGGAGAAAAATTTCTATATTCAGGCAGATATTGCAGACAACTGGGGTGAGTATCAAAAACTCGTTGAGAAAGCCGAATTCGATTCTAAGGGCAGGGCGGTAGTGAACGTGAGATGGGTTGTCGGCAAGGGGAAAATTTTGCCGATGACTACTTTGAAAAAAGCCATTTTGCTTAAGCGTGATCCGGGGGATGAGATGGTTTTCAGCAGGCTCTCTCCAGAGGAAGCGTCCCGCTATATCGAGTCTGTTGAATTCTGCAATCCCCATATGCTCGTAAAAGACGAAAGAAAGACTGGTTTAAGAAGAAAGTTCTTTAAAGAATTGTTTAATTACCTGGAAGCCTACATTGTAAATACTGCTGCACCCATTCAACAAAGCCATAACGCTGTAAGGGAAATTTTAGGATTATAGGCTATAAAAACAATGAACGCTGATTCGAGTATATATCAAAAAGAGTTATATTGCTTAACGTGCCCTGTAGCGTGTGCTAATGGCCCAATTAAGAGTAGAAAAACAGAAAATTGCTTACTTTTCAATGGAGATCGCGTTGGCAAACGAAATTCACACTTACAGCGGAGGCCTAGGGGTTCTCGCGGGTGATGTAGTAAGGTCAAGTGTAGATCTTAACATTCCCCTAGTGGCTGTCACGTTGATTAGTAAAAAAGGATACTTCAGACAGGAACTAACTCGTGAAGGAAGGCAAATAGAACATCCCGACCCTTGGAATCCTTCACAATTCATGCAACAATTACCTGAAGAAGTTGCGGTTAAAATCCAAGGTAGAGATGTCCAAATAAAAGCTTGGTTGTACACTGCGAAAAGCGCATCGGGCTGGGAGGTTCCAGTGTATTTTCTGGATACTGATGTTGATGGAAACCGTCCTGAGGACAGGGAAATAACTTCATTTTTATACGGAGGTGACGAGGAATACCGTTTGAAGCAAGAGATTGTTCTAGGAGTGGGGGGCGTCAGAATGTTAGAAAAGCTTGGCATTGTTGCTCGTAAATACCATATGAATGAGGGTCATTCCAGCTTCCTTGGTCTTGAATTGCTGCGTAAATCTGAGATGAACATAGGTAAAGTTAGAAACCTATGCGTATTCACAACACATACGCCCGTTGAAGCTGCACATGATAAATTTTCATACGAGCTTGTTCGAGAAATTTTGGGGGAATTTGTCCCGCTAAATATATTGAAGAACTTAGGCGGCGAGAATAGGTTAAACATGACTCTTCTTGCACTTAACCTAAGCAATTATGTTAATGGGGTGGCGAAAAGGCATAGAATAGTTTCCAGAGAGATGTTCCCAAGCTATGAGATTCACGCGATAACAAACGGCGTCCACTCTCATACATGGACTTGTGAAAGCTTTAAGATACTGTATGACAAATATCTTCCAGGATGGGCTCATGAGCCTGAGCTGCTTGTGAGAATAGATGTGGTTCCAGACGATGAAATATGGCGGTCTCACATGGCTGCGAAGAAATCCCTGATAGACTATGTTAATGAGAATACGCATATTGGTATGGACTATGAAACTTTAACAATAGGGTTTGCTCGAAGAGCTACAGAATATAAAAGGCATACGCTAATGTTTTCAGACCCTGAAAGGCTGCGGAAGGCAGGCAGACGAGGAAGTATCCAACTCATCTTTGCTGGAAAAGCCCATCCAAAAGACTACCAAGGGAAGAAGATGATCGAAGAACTGTTTAGCTATAAAGAAATGTTTAAGAACGAGATAAAAATGACCTACTTAGAAAATTACGACGTAAATATGGCAGCTAAACTTGTTTCTGGGGTTGACGTTTGGCTAAACACGCCTTTACCTCCCATGGAGGCTTCGGGTACAAGCGGGATGAAGGCTGCACACAACGGTGTGATGAATTTCAGCGTCTTAGAAGGCTGGTGGGCTGAAGGCTGGGTAGAAGGCATTACAGGATGGGCAATCGGCCCGGCTCCTGAAGAACAAGTGTCGTCAGAAGAGCGAAAAACCAGGGAGCTTGATGATCTCTATGGAAAATTGGAGTACGTGATAATTCCACTGTATTATAAGCGAAGAGGTGAGTGGAAGGAAATGATGAAAAAATCTATAGGAAAAGTAGCGTCTTATTTTAACAGCCATAGGATGATGCATAGGTATGTGTCTGAAGCATATTTATAGAGGCTCGCATTAGATTTTTATTATTTAAACGTTAATGCGAGAGGTCGTGTGCACGTTGCGTTGACCCTCAGCTAAGGCTGCATCAGGCTTTTAAGAATATAATAGTATGCTGGCTTAGGATGATAGTTCTCGTCGAAGATCAGGGCTGAACCATACCCGCTGAAAAATCCTGGAATCCAGGAATAGCGGTCTGTGAAACCCCACATCACGAACGCAGTGAATTTTTCTGAAGAAAGACAAACCATAAGCACGTCGCGGTATATTTCTGCTTGTCTAACTAAGTCTGCAGATTTCGCAGGCAGCCTTACACGAACATCCATTTCGGTAATATGGATCTCCAAGCCCAGATCACTGAGGCGTTTAATGTTAGCGGCAATATCTTGTGGTGCCGGATAATACTCTGTGCTGACGTGCATCTGCAGACCGACTCCGTGTATTGGCACGCCTTTTTCCAAGAGGTTTTTAACTAAGTTGTAAACAGCATCCGATTTTACACCTAGGCCTTCAGCGCCGTAATCATTATAGAAGAGAAGTGCCTGAGGATCTGCTTCATGAGCCCACTTGAATGCCAGCTCGATGTACTCGGGTCCAATGTTTTCCAGCCAAATAGTTTTTCTCAACGAGCCGTCATCATCTACTGCCTCGTTAACCACATCCCAAGCGTAAACTCTTCCCCTATAATGGCTAACTACCGTAGTAATATGATCATGCAGGATGCTTATCCATTCCTCGCGGCTATAGTTTCCACGCGTAATCCATTCGGGAAGCTGGTAATGCCAGACAAGCGTGTGGCCACGCACCCTCATCCCGTTGGCCTCTGCAAAACTGATTATCGCATCCGCCTCAGCAAAGGAATAAACATTACGTTCAGGATGGACCCTCTCAAACTTTAAAGCGTTTTCCGTAGTTAAAATGTTGAATTCCCTGCTAAGTATCTCTGCATACTCCTTGATTCTAAGCTGGTCGGCGCCCACTGCTGCACCAATATAGACACCATGTTTCTCGGCGAGTGTCTTTAAGGGCGGTACTGCTCCTCTTAACTGTTCTATTTCAGTCCTGAGCCTCGAAACCTGATTTCGCAACTCGTCTACTTCTCTTTCTCTAATTATAAAGCTCAGCATATACCCAATTATGATTCCAATTATTATCCCAGACATTAAGCATTCTTTTTTAAAAGCTGCACTGCTTCTCATATTTGAATGAATTAGCTAAGGTTGATTAAAAATGTTCTCCCATAGGCCAGTTTTTCGTATTAAGCTTATTAACAGGCTGAACTGCTTGCTAACCCAGGTGGTGAAGATGGTTTTTAAAGAGGGTGATAGTGCTCCGGATTTTACTCTTCAATCTGATGAAGGGAGGAAAGTATCTCTAAAGGATTATAGGGGGAGAAGGGTAGTGCTCTATTTTTATCCTAAGGACGGTACTCCAGGATGCACCCAGGAAGCAAGAAGATTCAGGGATTTGGCTGAAGATTTCAGCAGGGAGAACGTTGTGATTATAGGGGTAAGTAGGGATAGTGTTGAATCACATAAGAAGTTTAAAAAGGATAATGGTCTGGCTTTCACACTCTTAAGCGACCCGGAGGCGAAAGTTATTAAGAAATACGGAGTATGGGGAGAGAAGAATCTTTACGGCAAGTCTGTTATGGGTATAGTTAGAACAACCTTCCTTATTGACGAGGAAGGAAAAATAAGGAAAATCTATAAGGACATTAAGCCGGAGGAACATGCCGAAAAATGCCTGCTGGATTTAAAAAGCCTAGGTTCAAAATAGGTGCTGTTAAAATAGCCTTCGGTAGTTAAATAGAATGGAGACTCAACAGTCCCCTACAGTGGAGGAATAGGTTTAATGAAGCCCCTGTCTGAAAAACAGGCGTCTCCGCGGAGGGTCATAATGCTGGTTGACCTAGACTATTTCTTCGCCCAGTGTGAGGAGGCTAGAAACCCATCGTTAAGAAATAAGCCTGTGGTTGTATGCGTCTACTCTGGGCGGAGCGAGAATAGCGGTGTTGTAAGCACTGCAAACTATGAGGCTAG
>CAYQCW010000002.1:44747-242214 GCA_964416155.1 uncultured Nitrososphaerota archaeon | reverse complement strand
TTTAAGCGTTTCCCGAAAAAACTGTTACAAAAATTTTTAAAGAAAAACTAAAAAGGATCGAGGAAGCGGATTATTCATGGATGTTCGTGAAGCAATAGAAAGCAGGAGAGCCTACCGTGCTATCGAGCCGGTAGAAGCCACCGATGAACTGATTAAGGATTTGACTTATCATGCTTCTCTAGCCCCCTCTTGTTTCAACAACCAGCCTTGGAGGTTTGTATTTGCGAAGAGACGTGAAAAGCTTGAGGAGTTATATAGCGCGTTATCGAGCGGAAACAATTGGGCGAAAACAGCTTCGTTAATCGTGGCTGTTTACTCCAGGAAGGATTATGATTGTGTCGTTAAGGAGCGTGAATACTATCTTTTCGATACAGGTATGGCGGTAGCCCTGATGATTCTGAGGGCGACGGAGCTTGGATTAGTTGCCCATCCCATCGCAGGATACGACCAAGATAAGGCTAAGAAGGCTCTGGGAATCCCGGAGGAGGATATTCTGATTACCCTAATCGTAATTGGGAAGCATTCTCGTAAAGCTGTCAGCAGTCTTTCAAGTAAGCAGATGGAAGCGGAGTTGAAAAGACCTCTGAGAAAGGGGTTTCAAGAAATCGCAAGGATCATTTAAGCGAGGAAACTGATGGTGTTTTTCCCTGGTTCTGAAGCTCCGTAGCGCGCGCTCCATCGTTCTTGCTAGACGGTCAACAACTCTTATTAAGCCCTATGCGAAAAGCTGACGTTTATAAGGGGTCAAGCAAGTTTCTAAAAAAGCTATCGGCTTTACTGAGAAATCGAAACATTTAAACTACCTAAATATTCCCTAAAACTTGCTCATGAGCATGAAGGCGAAACCCAAGATACAGGAGAAACGATGGTCTCCAGAGCTTGAGGAAGAGCTGCTGAAGATTTGGGAGAAGGAGGGCCTGTACAGGTTCGATCCTGACAAACCCGGCGATATCTACACCATAGATACTCCCCCTCCATACATCTCGGCAAAATGGCATGTTGGAGGAGCTGCACATTACGTTGGTATTGACATGGTTGCCCGGTACAAGAGGCTTCTGGGCTATAATGTTCACTTTCCAATAGGTTGGGATAGAAACGGTCTGCCTGTCGAAGTCATGGTTGAGAGGCAGTTCAATATAATGGCTAAGGAGGTTGGCAGAGAATACTTCATTGATCTTTGTAAAAATACCCTTGACAATGTTGAGGCAGAGGTCATTGATCAGGCTAAAAGACTCGGGTTGAGCAGCGACTTCGAAAACATGTATAGGACTGACTCCCCCGAGTACAGGAGCTTAACTCAGGAGACGTTCATAGAACTGTGGAAGCAGGGTCTCATATATGAGGCGACGAGGCCTACTAACTGGTGTCCAAGGTGCGGTACAGCAATAGCGGATGCTGAGGTGGAGTACATAGAGGCTCCTTCGAAGCTTTACTACTTGCTTTTCAAGGTTAGGGAGACTGGTGAAGATGTTCAGATAGCTACCACTAGGCCTGAGCTTCTTGCTGGCTGTGACGCTGTGATATTTAATCCTTCAGATGAGAGATATCTGAAGCTTGAAGGTAAGACTATCATGGTACCAATATACGATAAGGAGGTTAGAGTAATTCCTAACAGTTATGCGAAGCCTGAATTCGGGACTGGTCTTGTGATGATATGTAGCTATGGCGATACCTCTGACATAAGGCTGTTTAGAGAGCTCGGTTTAAAGCCTACGAGGGTGATTGACGAGAACGCTGTTCTGACTGAGGAGGCTGGATTGTTTAAAGGTCTGAAGGTTAATGAGGCTCGGGGGAGAATTGTCGAGGAGCTTTCGAGAAGAGGGTTGCTTGCAAAGTCTGAGGAGATTGTTCAAAGAATACCTGTCTGCTGGAGGTGTCACACTCATCTTGAGTTTGTAGAGATGAGCGAGCTATACCTTAAACAGGAGGAGTTCATAGATAGGGTGAGAGAAGCCTCAGGCAAAATGGTTTTTCATCCTGGGTCGATGAGGCAGATACTCTTAGACTGGATTAACAGCGTGAGGGGTGATTGGCCTATCTCTAGGAGGAGACATTATGCTACTGAGGTTCCACTATGGTACTGCAGTAGGTGTGGTGAACCCTATGTTCCTGAGCCGGGGAAATATTACAGGCCTTGGAGGGATCCGCCTAGTGGAGACGCTAAATGCGTTAAATGCGGTGGAACTGTTTTCAAGGGAGATGCTCGGGTTCTTGACACTTGGATGGATTCAAGCATATCTCAGCTCTTCGTAACAGGCTACAGGAGGAACGAGACGCTTTTCAAAAGATCCTGGGTGTGTTCACTGAGGCCGCAGGGCTACGAGATAATAAGGACATGGCTGTACTACTCTATTCTTAGGACTGTTCAACTCCTCAACACTCCTCCATTCAAAGAAGTTAGGATAAGTGGCCTAGGGCTGGATGAGAAGGGGGAGGCGATGCACAAGTCTAAGGGGAATGTGGTTTTCCCCGATGAGTATCTTAAGAAGTATGGGGCTGACGCGTTCAGGTTCTGGGCTGCCTCAGAGGCTAAGCTGGGCTCGAACTATCGTTTCTCGGAGGAAAGGGTTAAGGGTGCCGGGCTCTTCCTAACCAAGCTGTGGAACATAGGACGGTTCATATCCTCCTTCGAATACGTGCATAGGAAGCCGGGGGAACTGTGTTTCTTGGACAAGCTTGCATTAAGCGAGCTTAAAAGGGTTTTTGAAGAGATCAAGAAGGATTATGATTCTCTAGACTTCTACGGTCCCTCAAACCTATTGAGAAACTATATGTGGAACTTTTTCGCAGACCATTACTTGGAGGCTGTTAAGCCAAGGGTCTACCTGCAGGGTAGTAGGGAGGAGGCTGAGTCAGCCTGGTATACTCTTCACAGGGTTCTGAGAGCCTGTCTAATAGGTCTCTCACCCATTATACCCTTCATAACAGACTACTTGTTCAGAAACATTTATGGAGAGCCAGTTACCTGCAAGTCTTTCCCAGTGCTGGGAGACGTAGAGCCTGTTGAAAGCGAGGTAGCGGTGCTCTTCATGAATGTCAACTCAGCCGTTTGGAAGTTTAAGAAAAAGCTAGGCGTTTCTCTGAACAAGGAAATCGGCTACAGGGTTTATGTCTCAGAGAGGTTGAAGCCTCTGGAGCAGGATTTAGCAAGGATGCACAGGGTTAAGTTGTCATTCAGGCCTCCGGGTGAAGGCTTTGAGAAGGTTGACGGGGTTTTCTTCGAAAAACTCTAGGGACTAATCATCCTTCTAATCGTGTCCACGTAGCTGCTTAACTCCTCCATGCTGCACGCTTCTTTAAGCTGGAGTGAAACATACCCGTCATAAGCCTTCGCCCTCAGTGTTTTAATCGCTTTCTCCATGATGTTTTTCTCAAGGCTTTTCAAAAAGGTTTCGCTTATCGTCACATGGTTAACCAGCGGAACAAGTTTCTCAAGCATTTTTTCGTCAAGCCTGCTAAAGCTTTCAGAGTCCAGCGTCAACCCTATTGTCTCCGACCCGATGTCTTCAATCATGGCTGCCAGCCTATCCATGTTAGAGAAAGCAGCCTTATCCGTGCTTATGCTGATCTCAACATTGTTCTTCTCGGCTGAGGAAAGAATATTAAGAAGGTTCCTATAGAGGAGTTTAAAAGCTTTTTCGCAGTATGTTTCTCCATCAATAGGCGTGGCCCTTAGCCTTAACACTTTGCAGCCGTTTTCTCCACAGAACTTTATCCAGTTTTTAACATCATTCAAATACTTCTCGTTGCTCTTAACGTCTCCACCAAGCAGGTTTAGCCTAAGGTTTAGGACTGCAACATTGCCACCGTTATTCCTTATCTCGTTGAAGAACTGTATAACCTGCTCCCTGTCTCTGGAATTCGGCTCGTCGAGCTCCAGGTTTCTAATGCCTTTCTCAAAGCATTTAGCCAGGGCCTGTTCAAAGCCTATTCCCTCCCTGGACGCCAGGTGACTGATGCTCGAAGTATTAATGCAAATGTTCAATTGGTTTCCCACACCTAACAAGTCTCAACACGATTGTTTAACATTCTTCTCCCCATGTCTTTGAACTGTATTTTTTACTGAAACGTTTCTCTACAGGTCTGCTTGCGCTACTCGGCTCCGAAAGCAGATTATCCGTATACGCTCCGCTTGCCATGTTTTCGAGACGGAGAAACCTATTAGCCACTCTTATTTTAAGCTTTCTTCCATCCGGGAGGATTCTAAAGTATATAGGTTACCGTGCCCTCCTTAGAGTCTTCAACGAGTATTCCGATCTTTCTAAGCTCGTCTCTAATCCTGTCGGCAAGCCCGTAGTCTCCAGAAGCCCTAGCCCACTCCCTCAGCCTAACCAGTATTTCTATAAGCCTTCTCTCCCTCTGCGTAGCTCTTTCAACCCCTTCTTGGAAGAACCCAAGCATCCTCCAAAGCTTTGAAAACCTGTGTAGGAGGGTTTTTGAAACCGTGTTCCTGCTTAAATCCTCCAGAATCCTGTTAGCAGCCTCCATGAGCGTCGCGATAGCGCGGGGCGTGTTGAAATCGTCGCACAAATGGTTTAAAACCTCGGTTTCAAGCTCGTCGGCCTCCACACTCTCACCCTCCTCACCCTCACCCAGCCTCACCAGGATCCTCCTAACCCTGTCAAGCCCTTTCTTAGCGGCCTCAAGGGACTGCTCGCTATAGTCCAACGGGCTCCTGTAATGCGTTGAAAGAATGTAGAACCTGAGAGTATCTGGGTCAAACCTGCTTAAAACCTCTCTGACCGTCACATAGTTTTTGAGACTTTTCGACATTTTCTCGCCTTCAACGTTTAAAAGCCCGTGGTGCATCCATATCTGTACGAACCTCTTTCCTGTTAACGCTTCGGACTGTGCCCTCTCGTTCTCATGGTGAGGGAAAACTAGCTCAGTCCCACCCGCGTGTATGTCTAGAGTCTCACCCAGATACTTCATAGCCATCACGCTGCACTCAATATGCCAGCCTGGTCTACCTCTTCCCCATGGGCTCTCCCAAGAGGCCTCTCCCGGCTTTGCGGCCTTCCAGAGCGCGAAGTCAAGCGGGTCCCTCTTGTTCTCCCCAGGCTCAATCCTGGCGCCTGCGAGGATCTTATCCAGGGATTGGCTTGGGAGCTCCCCGTAGCCTTGATACTTCCTTACGGAGAAATACACGTCGCCAAGCGTCTCGTAAGCATAACCCTTCTCCACCAGCTTTTTCACGAATACTATTATGTCAGGAATATGGTCGGTCACCCTCGGGTTGAAGGTGGGAGGCCTTATCCCGAGCCTCAGAGTGTCAATGAAATATTCAACCATGTATTGGAGTGCAACCTCGCTCGCAGGCCTGTCCTCCTCAATGGCCCTGTTTATTATCTTGTCGTCAACGTCAGTGATATTCCTTACGAAGATAACCCTGTAGCCCAAGTACTCCAGAAACCTTCTAAACGAGTCGTAGATTATTTCCGACCGGGCGTGGCCCAGATGGGCTACATCGTAGACGGTGGGGCCGCACACGTATATTCTGACTTCCCCGGGATGCGTTGGAACCAGTTTCTCAACCTTCTTAGTCAAAGTGCTGTAGATGAAGACGTCCCTAAGGTTTCCCCCAAGCCTATTCACGCTCATTACTCTCGATCTCCACGATTACTCTTTTAAGTATTCTGTGATTCTCCTCCTTTCCCTGATGTTCCTCAGAAGCCTACTTTCCTTCAAAACCATCCTCCAAGGTGTTCTAAGCCTTTTAGCAACATACGTTATCGCTGCTTCAAGTGTTCCGAAGCACACCGGCTTGCCAGCTAGGGCTTTTCTAACGTTTTCTCTTACAAGCCAGACTCCTGCCGGCAGTAGGTATCCTGGGCCTGCTTCTCTGAACACTAGCACGGCTCCCTGCCTTTTAATCCTGTTAAGATGCTCGACGACCGCAAGCCTAGCGGCATAATAGCAGCCGCCTATCCTCGCATAGGTTGTCCTCCCTTCAGTATCCTCATAGTCTGAGCCTATTGCAACATCTTCCCCGCCGCCTATGTTCCAGACTGAGCCCGGGTGAAACATTTCGATGAACTCATAAGACCATTTTCCCGGGATTATGACCACTATAAACTTGTTATCTATATGCTGAGACTCGTAAACCACGTGTTCACCCGCCTCAGGGTACTCCCTGATTTTCTCCATAAGCTTCTCCGCCAGAATGCTGTCCACAGCCGTTATGCTCCATCTGGTGGGCACAAGCCGTCTGCGCTTACTTACTCCGAAAACGGCTGCGCTAAGCGCCTTCTGAATAGAGGAAACAGGGACGCCTGCTAAGTAGGCATAGTATGCTGCTTCAGAAGCCTTAAGGTCCTCATCGTAATGAGCCTTTTCAATCACACGGTTAACCTTTATGCTTCCTGCTTCAATCTTCTCGACAAGCCCGTACGGGCCAAAGGGCTGAGCATCCTCGTCGAGAATTACTCTAGCCTTAACCGGCTTAGAAAACTCTAAGGATGCGTCTGCAGGCTGACTTGCCATCGCCATCTCCTGCGTGAGCTCGAAAAGCCTTCCGGCTTCCCAAGGATTGTGAACGTCAACCCTGAAGATCCCTCTCACGAGGCTCGACCTGTACTCTACAAGCCTATCCAGGTCTATGCTCCACCAGGATTCAGGCCGGTCGAGGATGCTTGTGTCTCCGAAGAAAGGTGGAACTAGGGGTCCAACGCCAACCTTCGGGTAGCCTATTCTCCCCACGAAGACTCCAGGCGGGGAAGCGCCATCCATCGCCATCCTGTCTTCAGGCCTCAGGCTCACCACGGGTTGAAGCTTGCTGTAGCGGAGCAGTATGGGACACTGCCTCTTTCCACAGAGCGCCCTTGACCCTAAGCAGTATATGCACTGGCTTCCGCTGGGCGCGTGGACCTCTACTCTGCAGGAGGAAGCCCAGGGGAGTGAGGGCTGCATTTCTTATTCAACCGGTATTCTTCTCCCGTGCTTCCTCTTAGTTAAAATCACTTCGAGAATGCCGTTGTAGTATCTCGCCTTAGCAGGCTCCTCTTCAACCTTCGTCGGAAGAGGTATTCTAACGCTGTAATACAAGGGGGTTTCCTTGAAGAGTCTTCTCGCTGAGGGCGTCTCCTTCCTACACAACCCTTCGACGACAAGAGAGTCCTCGTACAGCGTCAGCTTAATATCATTCTTCTCAACCCCAGGTAGGTCTACGCTGATCCTTATCTCGTCCTCACTTTCAACAATGTTGTACAACGGTTCCACACACCCCATGCGTCTAGCCCTCCGCCTTCCAAGGCTCTCGTCGAACATTCCCCGCATCTCCTCGAAAATCCTTTCAAAATCCTCCATGCCACTCGCCTCCTAGATAAGGCTCTGCTCAGCCATTGGCGGCAGGCTTCTCATCCTCCTTATCTCGTCGTCAGTCCTCCTCATGAGCTCCCTGTACTGCATCCTGATCTCCTCCGCGGAAGCTGTTAGGGAATCCACCTCCACCTTCTCTAAGCCTATTTGCGGCAGCAGTGTTAAAACCTTTGCTGCTGAGCCAGGGTCGGGATAGTTCAAGTAGGACTGGACGAAAAGCCCGAGCCCAGTTATTCCAAGCCTTTCAAGCCTCCTGAGGATAAGTGCTTTCGGGCCGAAAAGCAGGCCGTCCTTCAAAATCTCCACGTTCTTCATCCTTGAAACAATCGTTAAGGCTTCTTCGCTGGTTGGCACCGCGTAAACCTTTGGGTCCGTTATGTCTATTCTGTAGGGGTGCGGTATTCCGCCGAGGCTTAGGAAGAGCCTCGGGTTCTTGCTCTTAACCCAGTCCACTATTTGCCCAACTATGCCGTATACTCCCTCTTGGGGTATTGGCAGCTCAGACCTTAAAATATAAACATTATCCTTATAGTATATTTCAAACACGTCCATGATACTCCCGTTTCTCATTATCAGCACCGGGGGGAAGTCGTCCGTCTCAAGATACCCTGTTTTCTCAAAACCCAGTTTCATAAGATAGTGACTGAGCGATATTGTTCCAACAAGGCCAGTGTCCGGAAGGCCTTCGAGTATCAACGGCCTGTCGAAAACCGTTTTAACCTCTTCAATAATCATGCTTCTTCCAACCGTCTCCTTATTTCCGAGGGAGGATAAAAAGCTTTAAGCCTGGTCTTCAGGCTCCACGTGGACGACTACTTCGACTTTTCCTTCAAGACTGTGTTCAACGCGGTGCTCAAGCCTGGAAGCCGCCTCATGGGCCTCAGCCATGTTACTGCCCCCCTCCATGCTGACGGTGAGCTCAATCCTGTTTAAGCCGGAGGCTTCTTTGAAAACCCTCATCCTTCTAAGCCCCTTAACGCTTTGGAACTGCTTAACTTCCTCCTCAACAGCCTGCTTAACCTTAAGGTATAGTGAGGAGTTTGAGCCAATTGACCTAATGGGTGTGACGGCTGAGCCGGCTGTCTCCACGTGAACCATGATGTTTCCAACGTTCTCCACGTTTTTCAAAACGTTCTCCTCCACCTCGTCGGCAATCCTGTGGGCTTCGGAAAGGCTTATCTCCCCCGGGACTTCGATGTGCAGGGAAACTAGCATTTTACCATTCGTCTGCGAAACAAGAATATCGTGAACGTTCAGAACATTCTTAACTCTAAGCGCAGAATCCTTTATGATTCCACGGAGGTTTTCAGAACCCTTTGGAAAAGTATGGGTCCTTACAACCACCTCTCCTTCAACAATCCGGGAAATTTTCTCTTCAACATTCTTAACGCTCTTCTGAATGCTTGAAACACTGCTCTCCACAGGCACCAGTGCGCCGACGTCAACATACGTCTTTTCATCAAGCCTTCTTACGTTCAAGTATGAAACCCCGTCCACACCATACTCCTCCTCTAAAACCCTCCTTATTCTTCTCACAATGGCTGGTGATACGGTGTCGGTCAGCTCCAAACCGGTTTCGTAAAGCAGCTTGGCGCTGAGATAAAGCATCATGGCTGAGAGTAAAAGGCCCGCGGCAACATCAGCGTAAGCCATGTTGAAATATCCTGCTAGAGTAAAACCTAAAAGGGCTATGAGGGTGTCGAAAAAGTCGGCGAGAGAGTGGAACATGCCTGCTTTCAAGCTGGGCTCGCCGCCGGGAGCCTTCGAAAGCAGCGTGATCCTCGTGAAATCCACGGCCAGCGTGTAGGCCAGTGCTAGGAACCCTACTGGGCCAGGGTAGACTGGAGACGGGTTGGTAAGCCTATCTAGGCTTCGCAGGATAAGCTGGGCAACAAGGTAAAGAAGCACTATGCTGCTCGCGAAGGATCCTAGGGTTTTTATCCTGCTGTGCCCATACGTGTGGCTTTCATCCGCAGGCTTAAGGCTAATCCTGTAGGTTATGTAAAGCATTCCGGTGACGAGGAAATCATAGGCTGCGTGAATCCCGTCTCCAAGGACCGCTAGACTGTTAGTGAGGATTCCCGCGGTAACCTCTAGCAGCATTACTGAGCCTATTAAAAATGTGGATGCTAAATGCGTTCTCAGGATTCTCTCTCCCTCTTTTTTACTCAAGACTTTTTGTTGAGACAGGCTTCAAAAAGTTGCTTTTAAGCTTATGTTGTTAGAAAGGAAGGGGCTTAAGTAGCCTTTAAAACTTAAAATCCTTATCAAGCTGCTCTCAACCAATGTTTCCAACAGAGGACGAGACTAAGCGTTATACATACCCGATCATGATTTACATGCTGATAGGTATTAACACCGGTGTCTTCATCTTGGAGTTGTCAGACCCGTTGACCTACGGGCAAATGATATTGCGGTACGGCTTTATGCCTAGGCTTCTGACGCTCGACCCTTTTGAGGGAGTGTTAAGAATGTTTACATCCATGTTCCTCCACGCGGATATTCTGCATATTTTCGGCAACATGCTTTTCCTCTACGTCTTCGGCGACAACGTGGAGGACAGGATGGGACACGTTAAGTTCCTGTTTTTCTACCTTTTCTTTGGGGTCGCCGCAGGCTTGGCTCACTTTATGATCAACCCTGTTTCAATAGTTCCCGCCATAGGGGCCTCAGGCGCTATCTCCGGGGTTATGGGCGCGTACATGGTTATGTTCCCCTTCGCCAGGGTGAGGGTTTTCTACCGCTTCTTCATGGTGAGGCTTCCAGCCGTTGTCTACCTAGGGTTCTGGTTCCTAATGCAGCTTTTCGCAAGCATGCTTCCGGAATATGTTGGAATCGCCTACTGGGCTCATATCGGTGGGTTTATAGCCGGAGTAATCGTTGCACTCCTGTTTTTCAGAGGGAAACGTAAAAGTCCCGTTGTCAAATACTCTTATTACACTTAGCCTTACGCTTAGAAACCTTGGTTAACAAATTCTAGGCAACGGTATCCCGTGAAGCATGGGTAGGCTTCTGACTCCTCCCGCCTTCGTTAAAAGCCTAACCCCGCCGGTCTTAGTTCTTCCTGAGACTCTGCCTATTACACGGGCGTCTCTACTCTCTTCGAGTCTTCTCAAAGACTTGACGGCTTCCTCAGCGTAGCGGAGTGGTGTGAATATGACGAGCCTGCCTTCGCACCCAAGGTATAAAGGGTCTATTCCGAGGATTTCGCAAAGGCTTGAAACTTCCTCCCTGACAGGTATCTTCTCCTCCTCGACTTCTATCTCCACCCTGGACGATGCTGCAACCTCGTTTAGCGAAGTCGCCAGGCCTCCTCTAGTAGGATCTATGAGAGTGTGGAGAATTATTCTCCTTCTGACGAGTGTCTCCAGAATGCGTGTCAGCGGGGCGCAGTCGCTTGAAACGTCTGTCTCCAACCGGAACTCTCCCCTTGCAGCAAGCACAGCCGCCCCATGGTCGCCGACGCTGCCCGTTACTATCACGGCGTCCCCTGACTTCGCATTCAATGTTGAAACCCTAATGTTAGAGTATACTCTTCCAACACCTGAAGTGTTTATGAAAATCTTGTCACACCCTCCTTTCTCAACAACCTTCACGTCTCCAGTCACTATCTTGACTCCCGCTCTCCCAGCGGCCTCGCTAATGCTTCCAATAATCCTCATGAGAAAATCCTCTTCCAAACCCTCCTCTATTATCAGCGACAGGCTCAGGTACTCTGGGTTAGCCCCCATCGTAACAAGATCGTTCACAGTCCCGTTGACCGAGAGCATCCCTATGTCGCAACCCTTTACTACTGGAGGCTTCATTACAAAGGAATCGGCTGTAAAGGCAATCCTGCGCCCAGGCGTCTTAAACACGGCCTTGTCAACACCACTGCTAGAAATGTTAAGCCTGCCCACTATTTCTCTAATGAGCTCATGCATCAGTCTTCCGCCGGCACCATGCTCCAGAATTATTCTCCCACCCATTGCTCACATCTCCGCGTAAAAATATGCGGCGCAAGTGCCTTCCGATGAAACCATACATGGACCAATCGGGTTGTCAGGCCTGCAGGTTTTTCTGTAGAGGCTGCATTCAAAGGGCTTCCTGCTCCCCCTGACTACTTCTCCGCAGAGACATTCCTTAGGCTTAACTGTTTCAACAGGCTTCAAACCATATTCTTCAACAGCATCGAAAGACTTGAAATCTTCCCTTAAAGCCAGGCCGCTTTCCTCTATTAACCCTAGGCCGCGCCACTCGGAGTCAACCGGTTTAAAAACCTCGCGCATAAGCCTAACCGCTTTAACGTTCCCCTCGTGCCTAACCGTCCTCGAGTACTCGTTTTCAGCCTCCCTCCTGTTTTCAGCAAGCTGTTTCAGAAGCATGCGGATTGCCTCCACAATGTCAACCGGTTCGAAACCGGTTACGACAGCTGGGACACCGTGCTTCTCAACGATTTCAACATAGGGTTTAACGCCTATTATCGTGCTAACGTGGCCCGGAAGTATTAACCCGTCTATCTTAAGGTCCTCCGCCTCCAGAAGCTTGTTTAAAGCAGGCGGCATGAGTTTGAAAAGGCTTATCAGCCTAAGGTTCCTAATCCCTCTGCTCCTACACTGGAGTATGGTTGAGGCGAAGAGTGGGGAAGTTGTTTCAAAACCTATCCCCACCGTGACGAACTCTCTCCCAGGCTCCTCCTCCGCCATTCTGAGAGCATCGTAAGGGGAGTAAACAACCCTCACGTCGAGGCCCTCGCTCCTAAGGGTTGACAGGCTCCTGCCGTTCACGGGAACCCTCATCATGTCGCCGAAAGTGGTCACGGTCTTACCTGCTTCAGCCGCTTGGAAAACCATTGAGAAACCCGAGTCGGGTGTAACGCACACTGGGCAGCCTGGGCCTGAAACAAGGTCCAGGCTGTCTTTGAAAAGACTCTTCAAACCGTGTCTCGCAACAGCCATCGTATGTGTTCCGCAGACCTCCATTATCTTGACTTTCCTCCCAAGCCTCTCCAGAAGCTCGTTAGCCTTTCCCGCTATCCTCCTGACGAGCTCCCCATCCCTATACTCTTGGATGAATCTCATTCTTTAAACATCTCTCTGAGCGCGTCCAGCATCTCTAGAGCTGTCTCCTGGTCGAGAACCTGTATGGCGAAGCCGGCGTGAACAATAATATATTCTCCAACGGAAACGTTGTCGACAAGGTCTAGCCTCACGCGTCTACGCGTGCCTCCGAATGAGACGACAGCCTCCTCTCCATTAACCTCCTCAACCCTTCCAGGTATGCCCAAGCACAATTCACTTCTCCTCCATCAGGCTGATTGCCACAGCCTGCCCAAGGGATATCCCGCCGTCGTTAGTCGGAACAATATTGTTGAAGAAGGTTTTCAAACCGTGCTCCTCAGCTAATCGTTTAACCCTTGAGGAAAGTATCCTGTTCTGAAAAACTCCTCCCGTTAAAACGGTCGTGTCAACATCCTCCTCAAGCCTTATAGTATCCGCCAGCTCGACAGTGATCTTGGCGATGGTTTCGTGAAACCTTCGGCTGATTGTTTTAACCGGTGTGTTTCTTTCAAGGTCTTCAACTATCGAGTGTATAATGGGAGCGGTGTCCACGACATACTCTTTCGCACCCGTGATTTTAAACGGGTAGCTTTCCCCGTTGCCCTCTCCAGCAGCCATTTCAAGCATTACAGCTGGCTCCCCCTCGAAGGTTCTTGTTAAACATATCCCTAGGAGGGCTGAGACAGCGTCGAACATTCTTCCCAAGCCGCATGTCATAGGGGTGTTGATCCTCCTGTCAATCATACTCTTCAAAACCATTTTAACGTCATCGCTCAGCCCCCTGTTGATCTTTAAAGCATCTTCGCCCAGCGCGTCGTAAAGATAGCTGAAAGCCATTCTCGCGGGCTCTATGATAGCCTTCTCGCCGCCGGGCATGGGGACATATTTGAAATGGCCCCTCCTAACGTATCCGCCTCTTCTCACAACTATGAACTCAGAACCCCAGAGGTTCCCGTCCTCACCGTAGCCCGTTCCGTCAAAGGATATCCCGAGGGATTCCGAACCCAGAATGCTGTTCTCAGCCATTGCTGAGAGAACATGAGCGTAATGATGTTGGACAGCAGTCTTCTCACCCTCCAGCGAAACCCCTATCTGGGTTGAGTAGTACGCCGGGTGAAGGTCGTGGACAATCCTGCTGTACTTCAGGTTTAAAAGCCGCTGCATGCTTCTAATCGCCTCAAGGTATCTTTTTCTGATGAACATGTTCTCCAGGTTACCCATATACTGGCTCATGAAAACCCTCCCTTTTTTCGCTAAAGCGAAAGTATTATTTAAGTCAGCCCCCATCGCAAGCACGCCGTCGACCTTAAGCTCAACCTCAACCGGCTCGGGCACGAAGCCCCGGCTCCTCCTGACTAGTCTAAGCCTGCCATCTTGAACGAAGCCTACTGAGTCGTCGGCAAAGTTGACAATCCTACGGTTGTAGGTGAGAATGTAGTCAGCCATATCTTTAAACTTTTCAAACGCTTCACTGTCCCTGAAAACTATTGGCTCCTCAGAAACGTTTCCACTCGTCAAAACTATTGCCGGAGGCTCAACGTGCCTCATTAGAATATGGTGTATCGGAGTATAGGGCAGGAAGACTCCGAGATGCCTCATGCCTGGGGCGACCTGCTCGACAACGGGATTGGGCTCCTTCTTTCTTGCGAGAATAATCGGGGCGGAATAATGAGTCAGCCATTCTTTCTCTGAATCGTTAAGCTCAACAATCCTCTCAGCCTCCTCAACGCTCTTAACCATTATGGCGAAAGGCTTTTTGCCCCTTCTCTTCCTCCTTCTGAGCTCAGTGACACTGCTCCTGCTGGTTGCATCGCAAGCAAGGTGGAAACCACCATACCCTTTAACCGCAACTATGAAACCCTTGTTTATCAGCCTAGCCGCCTCGGAAATAGGGTTTTCAACCCTAATTGGCCTACCCTCGTGGTAGAGCCTAGCCGTCGGCCCACACCTGCTGCAAGCATTGGGCTCAGCCTTAAACCTCCTGTCGGAAGGCTCAGAATACTCCTTCTCGCAGTTGCTGCACATCTTGAACGTTTTCATGCTCGTGTTAACCCTGTCGTAGGGAAGTTTCTCGAGTATCGTAAACCGGGGGCCGCAGTTTATGCAGTTTATGAACGGGTAAAGATGTCTCCTATCCTCAGGGTTAAACAGTTCGTTTAAACAATCCTTGCAGACAGCTACGTCGGGAGGGCAAAGAGTCTCAACCTCCTCGCTAAGGGTCTGTTCAACCCTGAACCCCCTGTATCCTCTCGGAGTTATCTGGACACAGGAGAATGTTTTAACAACCGCCCTAGGGGGCTTCTCAACCCTAAGCCTCTCTATGAATCGCAGGCAGTCCTCAGGCCTTCCTTCAACCTCTATTAGCACACCGTTGCCGGAGTTTAATACGAAACCATTCAAGCGTAGGGTGCTAGCAATATTGTAGACGAAAGGTCTGTATCCGACTCCCTGCACAATGCCGTTTACATTAATCCGGTACGCGGCCACCTCCTCCGGCTTCTGGCTAGTCATCTAATGTTTTCAAGCATTTTCCAACAGGATATAAATACGTTTTCTCCGAAACACTGCCACGCCTCTTTTTAAAGGCTTTAACATATGCTGATGTTGAGAACCATGTTACTGTTTTAAAGCGCGCTATGCTCTCCGCATTTTAAGTCATGCCACATAATGACGGTGGAGCCAGCAGGGATGTTGAAGATAATGTTGTTTAAATTGCGAGTAGGCTGACCAGCCTATACTTATCCTCGTCTATCTTTTTAACACTGGTGTATGAGTCCAGTATGCTAATGTCCACAACCCTATTATCCCTGAGGCCTATAAGCCTGTTCTTCTTGCCTTCAGAAATCAGCCTGACAGCATGGTTTCCGAAGAGGCAGGCTAAGGTTCTCGACCTTGCTGAGGGAACTCCACCCCTTTGAATATGGCCGAGCACAGTAACCCTGAAATCATACCCAGTCAGCCTGCTGAGCCTTGAAGCTGTTTCAAACGGGTCTCCCATTGCCCCCTCCGCCTTCACTATTATGCTGGACTTCTTACCTAGTGAACCCATTTTCAAGAGTCTTTGACCAACATCCTCATGGGTTACCGGATGCTCCGGTATCAGAGCGATCTCGGCGCCTGAAGCAAGGGCAACTTCTACAGCAAGGAAGCCGCGTTGCCGCCCCATAACCTCGACGATGAAATCCCTTTCAAACGTTACTGCAGTATCCCTTATCTTGTCTATTGCTTTCACAGCAGTGTTGACAGCGGTGTCGAAGCCTATAGTCTCATCCACGCCGGCTATATCATTGTCGATCGACGCAGCCATGGCGGCGACGGGTATGCCACTAACCTCGCTAATCTCCTTAGCGCCCTTCAGAGACCCGTCTCCGCCGATTGCGACCAGCCAGTCGACATTCATAGCCTTCAGGTTCTCCGAGGCTTTCTCCAATCCCTCAGGCGTCTTGAAAAGCTCGCATCTGCTTGATTTCAACATACTCCCGCCCAGGTTTATTATTCCGCTCACGTCTCTAGGGCCCAGTTTTCTGAAAGCGTTTTCTATTAGACCCATGTATCCTCGTTCAACGCCGAACACCTCAAAGCCTTGTGAAGCAGCGGATCTGACCACCGCCCTGATCGCAGCGTTTACACCCGGCGCGTCTCCCCCCGGAGTCACTACCGCAATGTTCATTGGCTAAACACTGTCTCAGGCTTGATAAAAAGCTTTGTCGCCGGTTAAGAGTTTTAAACATGCTTTGAGGCTAAATCTGCATATTGAAGGAGGATAAGGGGCTTCCCGAGGTGCTTGAAGAGGTCGCTAGGAGTGTTGAACCAGTGATTTATGATGCTCTCTCCGAGAATGCTTCGCCAGAGTTTCAAGAGGTTCTGCTCTACCCTGTAAAGGCAGGTGGAAAACGGATTCGGCCAGCAGTCCTGATGCTTTCATGCGAGGCTGCCGGCGGGAATCCTGAAGACGCTTTGAATGCTGCAGCAGCAATAGAACTTATCCACAACTACACTCTCATAATAGACGACATTATTGACCATGGTGAAGTCAGGAGGGGTATTTCCACTTTATGGCGGAAGTATGGTTTAACAATGGCTCTTCTAGCCGCGGTCCAGTACAGGGAGGTTGTTTCAGAGCTCCTGCTGAAGTCTAGGAACTCTAACAGGTTACTCTCCATTGTTGACCGTTATGTTATGAGGCTTGTGGAGGGTGAGCGTCTAGACGTTCTCTTCGAGCAGGTTGGTAGGGAGGACGATCCTTATGTTGTTGAGCACCGGAGGATGAGTGTTGGTTTAGACGACTATGTGGACATGGTTGTCCGCAAGACTTCTTCTCTCTATGAGGCGAGCGCGATGATGGGTGCTGTGGAAGCAGGTGCGAGCGAGAATATTGTTGAAGCGTTTAGAGGGTTCGGCTTAAACCTCGGAATATCTTTCCAAATTGTAGACGACCTTCTGGACCTGTTCGGCTCAACCGTTGAAACAGGTAAACAAGTTGGGAAAGACGTTTTAGAGCATAAGCTTGGGAACATGCTTATTCTCAGGGGGCTGGAGAGGATGAATGGTGAGAGCAAAAGGTTTTTCCTGAGCGTTTTAAGAAGTAAACAGGTTTTCCAGGAGGATTTAGATGAGGCTTTAAGCATTCTGGCTAGAACCGGTGTTAGGGAGAATGCTGTGAAGGAAGCATGGCTTTTCTCCGAGAAGGCTAAGTCAATGCTAAACGTGCTCCCAGATTCAAAGGCTAAGAGGCTCCTGTTCCAGCTTGCTGACTACGTGGTTTACAGGAACAGGTGAAAAATGAAGCCTCTAGTTATTGTCAAGCTGGGGGGAAGCGTGGTAACCAGGAAAGATGAGCCTTTCACGCCTAACACTCCCGTGATAGAGCAGGTTTCAAAACAGGTTTCAGAGCTCCTCCGGGATTACAGCCTTATTCTGGTTCACGGTGGAGGCTCATACGGGCATGTTGTTGCTTCAGAGTATCGTGTTGCCGAGGGCTATCTCCAGCCAAGCCAGCTCGTAGGGTTGTCAAGGGTTAAGCTGAAGATGAACGAGCTGACTCAGCTAATACTTGAGAGCCTAGCTTCGCACGGTGTTCCAGCAGTACCGGTTACTCCTGTCAGCTGCTTAACCTGCTCATCCGGGAGGATAGAAAGCTTTTTCACCGCGCCGCTGAGGATGATGCTGAACCTAGGCGTCGTGCCGTTGATCCCCGGGGACATCGCCATGGATTCCTCTGAGAAAAGGTTCACAATAGTCTCAGGAGACCAGTTGTCTTCATTTCTTGCCGTTAGACTAGGCGCCGTCAAGCTCGTGTATGGGACTGATGTTGACGGTGTCTTCACTGGCGACCCTAGGCTTAACACTAATGCAAGCCTAATACCCTGTTTAAGGAGGAGCATGTTGCCGAGCCTAACAGCCTCGCTTAGACCAGGCGACGTGACCGGGGGGATCTATAGGAAGATTGAGGAAGGGCTGTACGCTGCTGAAAAGGGTGTCAGAGTGGTGATTGGGAACCTTACCCGGCCAAGTGCTTTAAGCCTCATGATTAAGGATGAGGCCAGTGTTGAATGCACTATTCTAGAAGCCGGATGAGCCTTGAAGCCGCCGTGTAGAGAAGAATGCCCAGCAGTATTCCTCCAAGAATATAGGTGTATACTTCTGCACGGATTGCTTCAGCAGAAGCTATGAGTACTGTGGACAATCCTATGATCAGTGGTAGGAGCCTCTTAGGCCTTAAGCCTGTAGACGTATGCTTATCAACCTTTGCAGCCGTCTCGTTTTTCTCAACCCTTCCTATTTCAGAATGCATCTTCAGTATTTCCGAGACTATTGTCTTCGCAGCCTCTGTAGCACTATACATCTCGACGTTTCCAACCTTCCTTCTGAACACGAGCCTGCTTCTCTCTAATGTCTCCAGATGGTGGTCTACGAGCTGCCTGGAATACCCTAGGGTTTTAGAGAGCGACGCCACCGTTCCCTCTTTGTTAAGCAGTTCCATCACTATCCTTATCCTATGCGGGTTTGAAGCAACCTCGATCATCCTGAGCCTCTCAGAGTCGAGCTGGGGTTCTCCATTCCTCTCGTCAAACAACACTTTTACCATCAGTCCGGAGTTTCTTAAGCATTCTGATCCAGGTGGGTGTTTTTGAGGGGATCCTATATTCTCATTATTTCAGTCGGGAGAAGCGTCTGGTTTAAGCCAGGTTCTCTTCGAAGGGTCAGGCTTCCCCCAGGCTGCTATGTTTACGTGGGCTCCGCCATGGGGCCGGGTGGCTTTGAGAAAAGGGTTTTGAGACACTTGAGAAGGAATAAGAGAGCGAGGTGGCACATAGACTATTTGACGAGGCTTAGGAGCGTTAAGGTTGTAAGCATTATCTACACTCCTCTCCCACACGGAGAATCGAGGCTTACGCGCATCCTCTCCTCCTCGGGTTTTGTTAAAGTTGTTAAAGGGTTTGGTGCAACCGACTCTCAAAGTGATTTCGCCCACCTCCTGTTTTCCAAGGAGGGCTTAAGAAAGACTGTTAGAAGAATAGGGTTAGCGATGAGGAGTAGCGGCTTAAGGTATAGGATTTTCAGCCGAGAGGCTTTAATAAACCCGTCTGAACGTTAAAAAGCATGTTTAAAAGATGGGCTGGAGGCGAGTACGAGCTTGAGTTGACCCTCAGGCTCCAGGATGTTGGAGACCCCTTGCCGACTAAAGCTGTGGAGTGGGGTGACGAGCTCATTCCGCTCAGAATATTTTTGAAGGAGGCCAAGGAGGTTTCACCGTCAAACCCGAAGAGGATAACGGTTCGTTCTAAGGGGCTCAAAATGAACCTGAAAATAATTGGGATAGAGATCCTCAGGCTTGGCGAGAAATCGCTGGACCTGAGGCTTATTGCTGAGAAGGAATAGTCAGCCGCAGTATTTAGATTGGAAGACGGCGGTGGCTTCAAACAGCTTTTTCTTTTCAAGCGTCTTCTTGAAACCGTAGTTGGAGATCTCGCGGATGTTTCCGCTGAGCCCGTCGTCCATAGCCTTCGCTACAGCCCTTATAGCATCAAGTATTATGTTTCCCGCGTTAAGCCCGTCGTTAGACCTCAGGCTCACGTTAATTGTGAAGCTGCCTCCCATGAAACCCGTTGCGCTAAACTGTAGATAGGTGATCCTGTTGTTCCCCAGGAAGTCAACGTAGTCCGTTGTTCCAGAAACCACCTCCCAGCCTTCCTCAACCTCCTCGACTATGGAAGATGTTTTAACCTGCTTCTTGAAATCCCTAAGATCCTCATACATCGTGTTCAGTGTTTCCAGCCCGCCTCCAACGTCAAGCTGATAGCTTTTAACCGGCTTAACCCCCCTTGACTTAAGAAACGCCACAAGCCCCCTGTGTAAAGCTGTCCCTCCAAGCTGGCTCTTAAGATCGTCCCCAACTACTATACGCCCTTTCTTCTCGAATTTCTCAATGAGCACAGGGTTCGTAGCGACACTTGTTGGAGTAGTGTTTACGAAGCTTGCTCCAGCCTCGCGCGCAGCCTCGGCATATGCTAGTGAAGACTTGTCAAGACCGCTGGAAATCATGTTTACAGCTATTTCCACACGGTTCTTCCTTAAGTATTCAGTAATGCTCTCCCTTTCCTGTTTCACGGGTTTAACCGTTGAGGCTAGATACGGGTTTAGCTCGTCCTCCAGCAGCCCCTTCTCTACCACAACGCCGGTCTTAGGTATCGCGTAATGCTTCTCGAAAACATTTGGCTCAGAGAAAATCGCCTCAGCAACATCTTTCCCGGTTTTTCTCGAATCTATGTCTATTGCTGCTACGATCTGGATGTTGCTAACCCTATAGCCTCCAACAACAGGGTGCCAAAGCCCCTCTTTCTCAGGGTATGAAGAATAATAGTAAAGACCTTGAATGGCTGCTGAGGCGCAGTTTCCCAACCCTATAAGTGCTACTCTTATTCGCTTTCCTGCCATGAATATAACATATTTTACCAGTATATAATATTTTTGTCCGATGGGTTAAAACCAACCGATACACTTCCTATTTTCCACAATTCTCGGAATCCGGAACCTGTTTTTTCACGGGCATCGTAAGATAATTTTCTTTAACTGTTCCGTAAGCTCATCCATGTTTGAAACTACAAGCTCTGCTCCAGCATTCCTGAGCCTCTCAGCGTTAGATAGACTGGAAACTATTCCTATAGGCGTAACCCCTGCACTCCTAGCTGCTGCAATGTCTATCGGAGAGTCGCCCACGTGAATCGTTTTCTCCGGTGTAACACCGAGTTTCTTGCAAGCCTTAAGAATAATGTCTGGAAAAGGCTTAAGCCTCTCAACATCGTCTCTTGTTAAGACATGCTCGAAGAACCTTTTTAAAAAGGTTTTGCGAAGAATTATTTCGCATGCCATGCTGCAGTTGTTCGTACAGACGGCTGTCTTCACACCTTTGTCTCTAAGCCATGAGAGAAGATCCGGGACACCATTCCTTAAAACAGGGTTGCCAGCGGCTTCAAGCTCCAATGGTTCCACCGCCTCGTAAGCCATCCTCCTCAGTTTTCTCAGCTCCTCCTCGCCTAAGCCTTTCCGCCTCATGAAAATTATTGCGTCCTCCACGTTCACCGAGGCCGGTTTGGATTCTGAGAGAACTTTGCCGTCTACACCCATCTGGGCGAGTCTGGCTATTATTAGCCTCCTGGCTGAAGCATAATTATAGTTAAACTCTATAAGGGTCCCGTCTAGGTCGAACAGTACTGCTTCAATCATATGGCCACATAGGCAGCGTTAAGAAACGGTTTTTAAGTCTTAGCGCGCTCAACCGAGAGCACTACGCGAGTGTCCGTCGTAGCGATGGACTCGACGCCCCTTATTTTTAAAACCGTCTTCATAAGCCTTTCAACGTCGAGCACATCCACCCTGATCAACAGGTCTATGTCCCCGGTTAGCTCCATGATCTCTCTAACCTCCTCGATGCTGATAAGTTTCTCCATAACCCTTTCCCTGTTAAAACCCTTGCCTATCTTAGCGAGCACGAAAGCCTGCATTCCCAGCATTCATCAAGGCAGCAGGCATATATGTTTTTCCTACTTGACGATGTGCGACAAAACTATGCGCGTGTCCGTTGATTCCACGCCTTTAACGCTAAGGATATCGTCGACTATTCTCCTAAGGTCTGTTTCAGACGGGGTTTCAACCTCAACGAGGAGGTCTATGTCCCCGGTTAGCTCGTAAACCTTTTTCACCCCCTTTATTTGAACAACTTTTTCAACATTGCCTTGGAAGCTGCTTGAAACCTTTACGAGTATTATCGCCTTCATAACGTGTAAGAGTGGCGTGCGACTCGAGATAAGCTTTTCCCCAGGGGGAAAGGTTAAATATAGCCTTAATGATGGTTTCGTGGAGATGAGACGAAGTGGCGGAGCAGCTTGTTAAGGTTAAAGACCTTAGCACCGACTCCAAACACGTAAACCTTCTCGCCAAGGTGCTATCCCTCTCTGAAGCAAGGGAGGTTGCATCTAGGTACGGAGGCTCTACGAACAGGGTTGCAGAGGCGAAGATTGGCGATGAAACAGGAACAATACTGTTAACGCTCTGGAACGAGAATATCGATTTGGTTAAGCCGGAAGACGTTATAATTATTAAAAACGGTTACGTAACGGTTTACCAGAGGACTCTAAGGCTGAACGTGGGCAAGTACGGTTCTATAGAGAAGAGTGACGCTCAGATAGGAAGCGTTGACACTTCTAACAACATGTCTGAGAAAGAGGTTTCAGGAGGCTACTACGGCGGCAGAAGGTTTAACCGTGGTTCAAGGAGGAGGTATTAAGGGTAGTCTGAATAACCTTCTTAGCAGTTAAAACTGGTGGATCAAAACCTCTAGCTAGAGCTTGTTAGAATCGGAACCGAATCCGTTTCAATGTTTTTCAAATTCCTTTTTAAGTGTTTTTCCGTCTTGTTTCCGACTCGACAGGCTTTATGGTTTTATACCTGTCCAGAGAGGCTTGAAAGCCTGCATACGATAAGTGGAACTAGAATTTCATCCAGCGTTAAAGAGCCATGTGCACCAGCCCTTACGAACTCTGGCTCCATCCTCTCCTTTAAATCATAGTGGAACACGAGTCTGCTCTCCTCCTTAGACAACGCAATATAGTCTCCAATCCTGTCTTTGACACATCGCTTAACCTCACCTGTTCCGAAAACGCCTTTATCCAAGAGCTTTCCGGATTTAAACAGGGATATGCCTCCGCCGATCTCCCTGTGAAACTTTCTCTCAAACTCTTTCACACTCTTCTTAAGGTATAGGTAGGCTGCTCTAGACTCGCCGGCGGGGGGCATTACGAGAGAATCCTTGAGCCAGTTTAAACTGTCTAGCCTGACCGATTTGTCGTCTCTAACCGTTGTCTGACCATGGTCGGAAGTAATTATTAGGAGCGTTTCCCTAGCGATATCAGGCTTAACCCTGCTGAAGGATTCTCGGAGAAGGGTGAGGATGTTTAGGAGTTCGAGCTCAGCCTCAGGGCTGAACGGCCCATAATAGTGCGACTGGCCGTCGAAACTATCCCAGTAGGCTAGTATGAGCCTTGTGTTCTTCTCGTTGACGAGCCTGGCAAGGTTTGTCGCGAAGTCCACGCTGGTTAAGGCCGGGGTTATCTTTGAACCCCTGTAGAGCAGTGTTGAAAGACCGCTGTTCCGGATACCGTACCTGATTACGGTTTTAGCTTCAACCCCTGTTTCCACAAGCTTCTCCGTCAAAACCTTTACGCCAAGTATCTTGTCAGCATCCATGCCGAGCTCGAAAATCCTGTTTCTCCTCTCGTCGTTAACAGGGCTCAGGGAGATCATGTTAACCATTGAGCTTAGCTCCTTCATGAATAGCGTGTAGGCAACTACGCCGTGCTCCTGGGGGCTTAACCCGGTGTTGAGGCTCGTCAGGGCAGCTGAGGTTGTTGATGGGAAGACGGACGTTAACGCCTTAACAGGTATGCCTTTTTTAGCGAAAAGACTTTTCAGGAAGGGTTTAAGCCCCTCAGAGGCTTTTTCAAAGACGTTAAGTCCCATAGCGTCCATGATCAGGAGGACAATCTTGCGAGGGTTTTTGAAGTCTGTGAGAACATCGTTCCCAAGCCTTCTTCCGGAGGGCTTAACACCCATGAGCTTCATTAGGCTGTTTGAAAGGTTTGGAAGGGAGAAGCCGTCGTATCTTGGAGTGAACAGGCCGTCGGATAATCTTCTCAGCTGAAGCTCTTCAACCTCTCTCTCCCAGACGGTTGGCATGTGAAGAATAGGAATCGCCAATATAAACGCTTATTCATTAAGCCAACTGGCAAGCAACAGGCTTGCCGTAGAGATGTGGAAAACACTTATCTTAAACACCCTGTTTCCAAACGGATATGGATGGGCCTAGCTGCGTTTATTTAGAGGGGGAGGATGCGCTTCTCATGAAAAACTTGGAGCCGGGTAATGCTGAAGTTAAAATACCGGGGAACATTCTGAAAATAGTTTTAAGGAGAACTCGAGAGGGTTTCAAGCTTTTCCTGTCAACGCTTAAAGGCGAGGCTACAGTGAAAATACTCGTCTTAGAAAACACTGGGCCAGGGGTTCTCAGCGTAACCGAGGATCTTTCTTGCAGGATTGAGGGCTTCAGGCTGAGCTGGGATAGGAGGAGTCTGAAGATAATGGGGTTGAGGCTTAGCGAGAAACCTGTTGAGCTTAACCTGATACTTCTCCCTGTGGATTTAGACAGATTCTAATCTGTTTCTTCAAACCAGGGTTGCTCAGGCTTCTCCCTGAGCCTTTTAAACTTCTCCCTGAGCCTCCTTGTCTCCCTCATGTGTCTCAAGAGGGCGCTTATCAGAAAGGCTAGGAAGCTTATGAAGATCGCAATCATGTAGAAGAGGAAGAACATCGGCAGGTCTAGTTGAGTCCTAATCATTACTTTGGTTTCCGCGCTAAGCACAGTTATATATGTTTTATGTTTACGAGGCTTAAACTTTAAAAACAATTTCCTCAAAAATAAGCAAGATGCTAAAGGCATATCTGCTAATAGTTTGCGAAGTAGGTTTGGAGAGGGATATTGAGGAAGCCATTAGGGGTGTGACTAACGTGACGGATGTGGATGTTGCCTACGGCGAGTACGATATAATAGTCAAAATAGAGGTTAATGATATTAAGCAGCTTGACAGGGTGGTTTCGGAGATAAGGCGTATCAAGGGTGTTTTAAGAACCATGACGCTGCTCTGCGACTAGGCTATCAAGCCTCCTCCGATGGTTGAATTCTTGCCGGAAAACCGGTAAGCTTCCCTCTGAAAGGTCAAAAATGCTCGTTTAAAGGCTGTTCTGCTTTCTCTAGGGTTGCAATCCTTAAATCGGTAGGAACGTTTTAAAAATGGGATGAAAAAGGTCTGCGTGATACACTACTCTGAAATAGGTTTGAAAGGTCATAACCGGCCTTTCTTCGAAAAGATGCTTGTTGAAAACGTTAGACGCCTGTTGAGCGGCATAGCCGACTTCAAGGTTAAGAGACTTCAAGGCAGGCTGGTGTTCTCTTTAAACGGGGCTGATCTTCAGAGGGTTGAGGAAAGCCTTATGAAAGTTTTCGGAATATCTTGGTTCGCTTTCGCAAGCGTGGCTGAGCCAAATGTTGATTCAATAGGGAGAGCCGTCGTGGAGGAGGCTTCCAGGATTGTTAAACCGGGTGAGCCTGTTAAGGTCGAGGTTAAGAGGGCTGACAAGAGGTTTCCAGCAACCTCGCTTGAGCTGAGCAAGACCCTTGGGAGAATGCTTGTTGAAAAACTTGGGGTAAGGATTTCCCTTGAAAACCCTTCTAAGAAAATATACGTTGAAGTCTTAAGCAGGGAGGCCTACGTATTCGCTGAGAAGAAAAAGGGGTTGGGAGGTCTCCCCGTAGGGTCTTCAGGCAGGGTTCTCTCGCTTCTTTCAGGAGGAATAGATTCGCCAATCGCCTCCTACCTGATGATGAAAAGGGGCTGTGAAGTAAGCTACGTGCATTTCCATCCTTTCCGCGATAATGCTGAGGCGGAGAACTCTAAGATAATTGAGATAGTTAGGAAACTGCTGCCCTACTCCGGAGAAACTACCGTAACCTTCATACCTTCGTATGAGTTTCAAATAGCCGCAGTCAAAATCCCGGCGAAGTATGACCTGGTTCTCTTCAGGAGGTTCATGTTCAGGGTTGCGGAAAGGATTGCTGAGGCTGAGGGCGCTAGGGTCCTCGTGACCGGTGAAAGCCTTGCTCAAGTAGCGTCTCAAACGCTTGAAAACATTGTTGCGATAAGCAGCGGCCTTAAAATACCTGTTTTCAGGCCCCTGATAGCTTTCGATAAGGAGGAGATTGTAAACATGGCTAAGAAGATAGGCACCTATGAGCTTTCAATAAAACCGTATAAGGATTGCTGCAGCATAATTGCTAGACATCCTGCGACTAGGGCCAAGCTGGAAGTTGTAGAGAAGCTTGAAAGGAAGATTGACATCGACTTCGTGGTCAGTAGGAGCATAGGGCTTTCCTCCAGGGTGACTGTGAAGTAGGCCCCGTGCAAAAATAGGGTTAAGTGACCTGGTTGCCCAAAAGCCTTAAAACCGTTTTCTCAGTCTCTTCAAAAGCCTTAGCGTAAGCGTCGCATGGGAGTGAGCCTATTGCTATCTTATCGTCCCCACCACCCTTTCCGTTGAAAACTTTGCAAACCCCTGTGACCAGTTCAGCCGCCTTAACCCTTCCGTCACTGCTGCCGACGAGAATGTTGCACACCCTAAGCCATTCCATGCCTATGACGTATACGGTTCTGCTTCTGCCTATAAGTTCGCCGACAGTCTTCATAGCTGTCCTAACGTCCACGCCTTTCAACAGGCCCCTGAAAAACTCCGTCTCGCCTAGAACAGTTTTCGGAAGAGTATTGTTGACTAGCTGCTCAGTTACTGCTGAAAGCCTCCTCCTCATATCTTCGTTCTCCATCCTCATGTTAAGAACCGTCTTCTCAAGGTTTCTAATCGGTGAGCCGAGTATTGAGGATACTGAGAGGCAGAGGGTGCTTAGTCTGACAGCGGTTTCAAGGGCGTTCTCTCCGACTTGGAAGTCGATCCTGTACTCGCCCCCGCTTTTAGAAACATGCGTAACCAGAATCATCCCGCATTCCCTAGTGTTCCCAACATGCTCGCCGCTGCACGCTGAGTAGTCGAACCCGTCGATCTCAACGACCCTCACACGGCCCTTGATGCGCTCCTCGTGCGCCCTCAGGCTTGGGAAGGTCTTCTGAGCATCTTCAAGCGAGACGAAAAAATGCTCCCTAACAACCCTTCCCTCCGAGATCACACTGTTCGCCATTACCTGAGCTTCTGCAAGCTCGTTGAAACTCAGCGAATCGACTTCAACGATTACTGAACCAGCGCCTTCTGAAAACTCGACCTTCTTCACCTTTAAGCCCCCCTTAATTCTTTGCAAACAGCCCATTAACACATGCTCGCCCGTATGCTCCCTGCTCAACGGTCTTCTCGAATCTTAGTGGGAAACATTATAAGCTTAACGCAGCAGCCGCTTGACAGCGGGTATTCCCTATTCCTGCGAGTCCCCCGTGGCTCGCATGGTTAATAGTCCGGTTGAGAAGAGCCTGTCCGTAGCCTCCAGTGCGCAGCCGCTCACCTGCTACACGGCTTTCACGATTGCTATAAGCTTTAAAAGGTGCTTTAAACAAGCTAACTGAGTGTTAAAAACCATATGCTGGACCCTTACAGGATAAGGGAGGATTTTCCGAGTATTGCGGGAGAGTACATTTTTATGAATAATGTTGATTCGACTGGGATACCTGTCCCGGTTTTAGAGAAAATACTTGCCTACTATAATGAGGTGAAGAGTAAACCAGGGCTGGAGAATACTTCTTCCCACAGGGCTCTCGAGCTCTATGAGGAGGCTCGTGGAAGGGTTTTCGAGCACTTCGGAGTGGGTGAGGACAGCATAGTCTTTACGTCGAGCAATCTTCAAAGCCTCCTGCTGATCCTTCAAAGCATTGATTTTAAGAAAAACGAGGTTTTCCTAGTCTCCTCCAATGCTCAAGGCGGGGTTATGAGCCTCCTTAAGGAGTATGTTGAAACGATGAAGGGTAGGCTCGAGGTTCTGGAATTAGAGGAGAAGGGTTTTGAAGAGAAGCTTAAGGGGGCGGTAGTTGGGAAGAGTGTTAAAGCAGCACTGTTGAACCATGTTTCAGGAGCAACTGGAGCAATGCTCCCGATCGACAAGATTATGCCGTTTCTAAAGGAGAAGAGTGTTCTGACCATTCTGGATGCTACCTACTCCGCTCAAAGAACTAGGCTTACTCCTCCTAAGATGGCTGTTGACTATGCTTTTTTCAAGTCTGGCAACATGTTCAGCATAGAGGGACTGAGCATACTTTATGTTTCAGAGGAGAGGCTTAGCAGGATTGAGAAGACCCCGGGCTTCTTCGTGGTGAAGCAGGCTGAGAAAGAGAACTACATCGGCGTCGTAGCTTTGGCAGCAGCCTTAGAGTATCTTAACAAACTGGGTTTCGAAGATATTTTAAATCATGAGAAAAACCTTGCTGAAGAGATCGTTAACGCTGCAGCAGGAGAAGGAGTAACCTTTTACCAGTCTGCTTCAAAAGAGCTGAGGACAGGGATACTCTCACTAGTGCTTGACCAGGTTCCTTCAAGCCTTCTTCAAACTATTCTGGAGGATCAGTTCCACATACTTGCCGAGTCCGGCAGCTTCGACAACCCGATTATCCTAAGTAAGACGGGCGGGAGGGAGGTTCTGAGGCTATCTCCCACGGTTTTCAACACCGTCGAGGAGGCTAGGATAGTTGGGGAAAGAATTGCTGAAATACGGGAGGCATACTTTAGGAAAACCGTTGAAAAGCAGGTTCTCGAAGAGACTTGAAAAACAGCTTGGAAGGGGAAAAGACTATTTACCGGTGTATTAGGAGAATAAGCAGATGGCTGCACACGGTTTCGCAGGGTTTAGAAGGATGATGCCGGGCTATGACTGTGGGCTCTGCGGCAACGCTACGTGCGCTACGTTCGCGCGCAGGCTCCTGCTTGGAGCCAACAGCTTGACAGACTGTCCGATACTCCAGCGCGAAGGATACTCTGAAAACAGGAGTAGGATAGAGGAGATGCTTAAGAAGGGGGTTGTACACTCCTCGCCTTCAATAATCACAGTCCCAGGGTTTAAGACTAAGTATGTGCATCCGAACTACTTTGAGGAACACTGTGAAAAACTTCCAACGAGGTTTCTGGATTACGATACTTCTCGCTACCTTATCAACTTGCTATGGAAGCCTGAGCGGGTTAACGGTGATGGCGTCGAGGTTATCGACACCTTCTTCGGAAACCTGAGGTTTCTAGTGACAACAAGCGGGAGGATAGCTGTCAACATTGGAGAGAGGAGGACGGAGGAAAGGGAGCTGGTGTCAATTCTTTACAAGGTTCTCTGGGGTGCAGTAGACTTGCTCCGCAAGGCTGAGTATGCCCCAGGAACGGATGCACCCTTCTCGAATACGTTGGAGGATGCTGCCTAGACTATAAGCCGCCGCCGGGCCCATACCTGACTAGAGCCCCCTTCCTGCAGAGAGGGCCTTCGAGAAGTCTGCAGGAGAAGCCAGACCTCATTCTACCTTCGCCCTCAAAGATATTTGAAGAAGCTACTGGAGAGAAGTACGAGAACTATTTCAGTCAGATTAGCGAGATACTTATGGGGATAGGAATGGTTACCGAGGGGCTTGGAAGCAGCCAGTCCAGCAACATAGCTATGCTGAATTCTAAACACAACCAGCTTATGGGAGAGCTGGTTAAAAACATCGCTTCAGTAAGCGTTGAAGAAGCGTCGAGACTTATTGTGCTCGCAGGCATCTGCCTAAACATTAAGCGGGTGGTTGAAGCCATGGACGCCCTGTCTTTCCTCTTCGAAGGTAGGGAGGACCCTATTGAGGCTCAGAGGAAGAACGTGAAGGAGGCTGTTGAAATACTTGTTAAAGCATTCAGCTCCCTCCGACCGAAGAGGGAGAAGGAGCTTGACGACGTGCTTTCAAGATTCAAATTCCTGAGGATAACTATGGGCGGCGTTGAAAGAATAGCGAACAAAACTGTCTCCATACTCGTCTTCAAAATAGCGTACAACGGTTACTGCACGGCGAGGGTTGCTAGAGGAAGCGTTTAAATCTTCCCGTGGCTAAATCCGGGAGACTCCCGGTTCCTCGGCCTGGGGGCTTCATACTGCCGGGTTCAGGTCTGTGTCAAGACCGTCCCTGCGTACGCGTGCTATTCGCATCGAATCATCCTCCGCCTCTTCAAAACTCTTTAGGCATAACTCTTGTTGAGCATGCGACGAATAGGGCTCACGTAATGTGATTACTGTGCTGGAATACGGGTTGTAAGCTTGAAACGCGAGCCGGCTTTAAATAATCACCCTCCCTTGGCGTAATTGGAGGTGGAAGAAAGATGGTTTGGAAGAAAAGGAACGGGGGGAAGAAGATTGACTGGGAGGAGGTCGTGCAGGATCTTCGCGCAGACCTTCCCGCTAGAGAGTACCGTTACGTAAGGCTCTTCTTCAAGTAAACCCTGTTCTTAACCAACTGTTTTCAAGCACTATCTTATAAGGTGATTCTAGATTTAAGCTATTGCAGAGTCTTTAATGCTTCAACCCCTGGAAGCTTCTCTCCGGACAGATAGCTTATTAAGGCTCCTCCAGCGGTGCTTACGAAACCAATCTTATCATATACTCCGGCTTTTTCAAGCGCCGAGATCGAGTGGCCTCCGCCGACGACGCTGAATGCCTTTGAAAAAGCCGCAGCCCTGTAAAGCTCCAGGGTGCCTTTTGCGAAAGCCTCCTCCTCGAAGACTCCGACAGGGCCGTTGAAGACGATCGTGCTGGCCTTCTGCAACTCTCTCGAGAAAACCCTTATCGTTTCAGACCCTATGTCTTTCAACGGGCGTTCAACAGGCAGCTGGGAAACCATGTATTCAACCCTCTCACCATCCATGTCGACAGCGTAATCGTATGGAAGCATAATGTTTTGAGAATGCTTGTCCAAGATTTTAGAAGCTGCCTCCCGGAACTTGCCTAGGCCCTTCTCCTCTATCAGCTTAGAGTTAGTACCGCCAAGCCTGAAGCCGGCGGCCTCGTGAAATACTTGCGCAATCATTCCCCCTAGTAGAACCCTGTCAGCAATACCCTTGTCGAGAACATTCTCGATCACTTTAAAAGTCTCCTTAGCCTTAGCCCCCCCTAGGACGTAGATACAGGGTTTAGAAGGATTGTCAACAACCTTCTCGAGAGCCCTCAGCTCTCTCTCCATAACCCTGCCGGCTGCTGAGGGCAGTACTGCCGTGAACCCTATTACTGAAGCGTGAGCCCTGTGTGAAGCTGAGAAAGCATCGTTGACGAAAAAGTCTGCAAACGGGGCTAGTGTTGAAACCAGCATTCCCCTAGCATGCTCCTCGGCAGTCTTTGTCTCAGTCTCCTCGTCCAGCATCCTGACGTTTTCAAGCAGAAGCGCCTCACCCGGCTTCAGCTCCCTTATAGCGTTTATAGCCTTTAAACCCGTGATGTCATTCACGTATTTTAGGCTTGGAACATATTTTAGCATGGTCCTGTAATGCCTGCTGAAATCCGTGAAATCAGGATCACCCTTCCTGCCCTGGTGGCCAAGGATCACCACCTTAGCGTTTCTCCTGAGGAGCTCCTTTATGGTTTCAGAATGCTCCCTTATCCTGGAGTCGTCAATTATCTCCATCGTTTGAGGATCGAGCGGAGAATTTATGTCAACCCTCAGGATAACGGTTCTCCCGTTGAAGTCGAAATCATCAAGCGTCTTGAATCTTAAAGCCATTTCGCATCTGTTTAAAAAAGGCTAAGGCCTTTTTAAGCTCTTCCCCCTTTGTTCGAGCAGGCTTGGAGGGTCCAGAGGGTTCTAAAAGCTCTTTAAACGGAGAAACTTTGAAGCTGGAAACCTAGCCGTGTTAAAGCCTCTGAGTTCCATGTTTTTAACAAGAAACATTTAAAAAGCGTCGGATTAAATCGTGAGCCGAGAAAGCATGGGAGAAAAACCAGAAGTCTACAGAGAGTTTAAAGAGTACATAGTTCCCCCACCGTGGAGGGACAGGGTTTGGGATCCTGAGGATTTTAAAAAGTTCCATGAGGAAACGGTTAAGGATAAGGCTGCTATTGAAAAATGGTGGAGCAAGTGGGCTGAGCAACTGCCTTGGACCAGGAAGTGGGAGAATGTTCTGGACGATAGCAACCCTCCTTTCTTCAGATGGTTCGTAGGCGGGGAGACGAACCTAGCATACTTGTGCATGGATTGGCAGGTTCAGAGCGGGAGGAAGAACAAGCTTGCCTTAATATGGGAGGGTGAGCCTGTTGACGAGGCCACAGGGACACCGAAAGAAGTCAGGAAATTCACTTATTACGATCTTTACAGGGTTTCCAACAAGATTGCCCTAGCCTTAAAACAGAAGCTGAACGTGGGCGGTGGGGAAATTTTAACCTTCTACCTGCCAATGATCCCGGAGCTCCCCTTATACATGCTTGCTGTTCAAAGGATAGGCGCGAAGCATAGCATAGTCTACAGCGGTTTCAGCGCTGTCGCCGTAGCCGATAGGGTGGAGGCAGCTGGCTCCAGGATAATAGTTACTGCAGACGGCCTCTATAGAAGAGGAAAGATAGTAAAGCTCAAGGAAATCGTGGATGAGGCTGTCAAAATACTTGAGAGCAGAGGTTACAGGATTGAGAAAGTAATCGTCGTCAGGAGGACGGATAGGACTGACATTCCATTCGACGAGAATAGAGATGTTTGGCACCACGAGCTGATGGCCGGGATTCCTGAGAACGCTAAGGTTGACGCAGTGCCCTGCTCTTCTGAAGACTTCTCCTATGTGCTTTACACTTCCGGTACAACCGGGGCTCCTAAGGGCACTCAGTCCCCCATAGGTGGCTACGCTGTCGGTCTCTACGCGACGATGAAAATGATATTCGACGTGAGGGAGGACGATATCTACTGGTGTACTGCTGACATAGGCTGGGTCACTGGCCACTCCTACATAGTTTACGGGCCGCTCATGGTTGGAACCACGACCCTAATGTATGAGGGTGCTCCTGACTATCCGGCTCCAGACAGATGGTGGAGCATAATAGAGAGGTATGGGGTCACTATTTTCTACACTGCTCCGACAGCTGTTAGGATGCTGATGAGGTTTCCAGAGGAGTATGTAAAGAAGCACGACTTGTCCACTCTCAGGATTGTGCACACCGTCGGAGAGCCAATAAACCCGGAGGCTTTCAGGTGGCTCTACACGAAGGTTTGCAACAGTGTCGTGGTTTGCTCCAGCACCTGGTGGATGACTGAGACCGGGCACATTCTTACGGGGCACTTCCCCGGGCTTGGAAAAATCTTCCCGCTTAAACCAGGGACAAACGGATACATTATTCCAGGAGTGAAGGGAGATGTCATAGATGAGGATGGAAACCCTTGTCCTCCAGGCGTAAGAGGATACTTTGTACTAAATACTCCTTGGCCGGGTATGCTTATGACGCTCTATAGGGACCCGAACAGGTATGTAGAGGTATACTGGAAGAGATGGGAAGGATGCTTCTGGACTGGTGACTACGCTGTTAAGGATCCTGACGGGTACTTCTGGATCCTTGGCAGGGCTGACGACGTGATCAAGGTTGCTGGCCACAGGATAGGGACGGCTGAGGTTGAATCAGCGATGGTTACGCACCTGGCGGTTTCAGAAGCCGCGTGCGTCGGGAAGCCTGACGAGGTGAAGGGAGAAGTTCCAATGATATTCACCGTTCTAAAGCATGGTTATACTGGTACTCCTGACCTCGAGAAAGAGTTGAAGATGCACCTGAGAACCACAATAGGTCCCCTCGTGGCTTCGGATGCAATAATAGTCTTCATCAACGCTGTTCCTAAAACCAGGAGTGGAAAAATCATGAGGAGGCTTCTGAGAGCAGTAGTCTCCAACAGGCCACTGGGGGATGTTACGACGTTGGAAGACGATGCTGCTGTGAAAGAAGCTACGGAAGCATACAAGATGATACAAGAGGTTCTTCGGAAAAGAACATAAGGTCATCATCCTACTGGAAGGACGATAATAGATGAGCAGTTTGAAAACAGTTAGTGGGTCTGAGAGGACAGGATGGCTTCTCATCGCCTCCGGGTTTCTGATCAACCTGTGCCTCGGAGCGGTCTATTCTTTCAGCATCTTCAGAAAACCCTTGGAGGGTCTTTGGAGGATCGGTGCTGCGCTGAGCGGTTTACCGTTCATGGTTTTCTTGGCTGTTTTCGCGGCCATGATGGCGGTCGCAGGGGGTTTAATCAGGAAATGGGGTCCCAGGAAGACAAGTCTTTTGGGAAGCGTCCTGGTGGCCGCAGGATGGATGGGGGCGGGCTTCTCTCCAAACATAGAGGCTCTAACGATACTCTACGGGGTGGTTGGCGGGGCCGGCGTCGGAATTGCTTACGGCTGCCCTATAGCGGTGACTGCAGCATGGTTCCCCCATAGAAGCGGCTTCACAATAGGTTTGACGGTTATGGGTTTCGGGCTTTCAGGCCTCTTAATTGCCCCGATCCTCGCCGAGCTAATAAAAACAGTCGGGCCGCCTCAAACATTTTTTTATTCAGGCACCGCTTTCCTAGTGCTGCTGATTGCTCTCTCACTACCTCTAAGATTTCCGTCGAAAGAGGGTGCTGCCTCAGGCACTGGTTCCACGCCGATCGTCAGCAGAGAAACCAGCAGCAACTTGAAGAGAAGCCAGATGATTAGGACTAGGAGCTTCTACGCATTATGGTTAGCATACACGGTTGGCTCCATGACTGGCCTTATGGCGGTGGGAATCGCCTCTCCATTCGGAATCGAGGTTGCCAAGCTTGACGCCACTTTGTCAGCGTTTTCAATCTCGCTGTTCTCAGTGTTTAATGGTGTCGGCAGACCGCTGTTCGGAGTTATCACTGACAGGCTTGGTCCAAGGAAAGGCGCTCTACTGTCTTTCGGACTAGTGTCCGCTTCCTCCCTCGTCCTATACTTTTTCGGAGAGGGGAATCCATTTGTATACCTTGTTTTCTTCAGCATTCTTTGGCTTAACCTAGGCGGATGGCTGGCGATGGCCCCAACGATAACTAAAATGTTTTTCGGAGCCAAATACTACTCTAAGAACTATGGACTGGTGTTCACCGCCTATGGAGCCGGGGCTATCGTAGGCACCTCAATGTCGGGGATTCTCAGGGACATTACTGGAACATACTTATCTGTGCTTCCGGTGGCTGCAATATTAACCCTCTTCGGCTTCGTAGTGACGCTTGGCTGGTTAAAGCCTGTTGTGAAAAGAGATTAAGGTCGGCTTCCCCTCTTTCACCGTTAAACATGATGCTCCGGAAACCCAGTTTAAAAACCATGAAGCTGGCGTAAAGCTTTCTCCTAATCCCACTCGTAAGCGGGCTCGCTGTCGCTGAAAGTATAGTGAATGGTTCTAAATCTGTCAGCCAGCTCCTTAACCTCTTCTTTAACGATGCTGACTGAATCGGGAGATTTCACAACTCTAGCTATTAGGCTTCCTATGATAGCTATCTCGTCCCCACCCATTCCGAGCCTTGTCACCTCCTGCACTCCAAGCCTTATTCCGCTGGCTCTTGTTTCAGACTTGTCTGTCGGAAGGGGGGTCATGCTGGTTATTATGTTGGCCTTCTCAAGGTTTTTAGAAACCTCTAATGCTGTGCCCTCCTCAACTCTGAATATTACTTGATGCGACTTGGTGAAACCCTTGTCTGCACATATCACGTCAACCCCGTTGTTGTAGAGTGCTTCGGCTAAGGCCTGAGCATTCTTCACAACCATTCTGGAATAATCCTGCCCGAAAGCCAGGAACTCTGCAAGCGTGTAAGCTAGGGCCGCAACCCTGTTTATATGATGATTATTGATCATGCTCAGCGCAACCCTGTCTATGTCTTCACCGTATTGTCTTTTACATAGGATTATGCCCCCTTGGGGGCCGAAGAAGGTCTTATGAGTGCTGCCTGTCACGACGGCTGCACCCTCTCTCAACGGGTCTTGGAAGCAGCCGCCCGCCACCAGCCCTAGGACATGGGCGGCATCGTAGACGACAGTCGCACCCACGTTTGAAGCCGTCTCAGAAATCTCCTTAACCGGCTGGGGGAACAAGAGTTCAGATGCTCCGAGCATCACCATCCTAGGCATGACTTTCGCGATCATTTTCCTAGACTGGTCGACGTCAATATTGTACTCTTCAGCGTTAAACGGAAGGGGAACCATGCTTACCCCGTGGTATCTAGATACTTCTCTGAAACTGCTGTGGCCCCCGTCTATCACGCTCAAACCCATCATGGTGTCCCCGGGCCTTGTGAAAGCACCTATTGCAACGATGTTCGCAACCGTCCCTGAAACAGACAGCGTGTTGACATGCTCAACCTTGAAGAGTTTCCTAGCTAGGAAATGGGTTAGTTCTTCAAGCTTATCTATGTATTCGCAGCCCCTATACATTCTTTCGTAAAGAAATCCCACGGCATACCTGTGCCCCATGTCGCATGCTAAAAGCCTCCTAACCCCCCTGCTGGTAACGTTTTCGCTGGCAATAAGGTTCAAGCAGGATCTCCGGAAAGCATGATGCTCCCTAACTATTTCGAAAACCTCTTCTGCAAGACTTTTCTCCGACAATTACTTGGGCTTGAGGCAAAAGGGTCTTTAAAAAGTTTCTCAGCTTATTTCACGTTTAAACATAAATAATCACCCTTAGCGGTTTAAATACTGGAAAGGTGGAAAGAATCGTGAGACAGAGAATCTTTCTCCGGGTGGGGAAAACCCTCTTGGTAGACGGGCCGGCCACAGTGCAGGTGGCCAGCGGCATGGTTAACGTGATGGGTGCAGTTTTCACGGAGGGCAGCTGGGTGAAGGTCAGGGGCTTCAGGCGGACGCCTTTCTACGCTGAGCAGTCTGAAGCCAGCCTCATCGTTGAGGGCAACAACTATCGTGTAGTAGACGGTTCCACAATACCGGGTAGCTGGCTTGAAGCCGCTGAGAAGACTGCTGCTGAGGAGAAGGGTGTGGTGATGGTGGTCGGCGAGGCGGACTCGGGTAAGACGAGTCTGGCAACCTTCCTGGTTAACTACTATCTTAACTTCCAGGGGGAGGTTGGAATCGTCGACTCTGATCCCGGGCAGAATGATCTTGGAATACCCGGCACGGTCAGCGGGGGAGTGGTTAACAAGGGTTTAAGCGACCTGAGCCAGGTTAAGCCTGAAGTAATAGAGTTTGTAGGCTTCACAGCGCCGGAATCCGGGGTTGAAGAATTGAAGGAGGCTGTTGCCACAGTGCTCGGGAGGCTTAGGGAAAAGGGGGTTGGAAAAATAGTTTTAAACACTGACGGCTGGGCTGACTCTAAAGGCCTGAGTTTTAAAGCCGAGCTTACCCGTGCTGTTAAGCCGAGCTTCGTCCTATCGTTGCTGGATGGTGAGAAAACCTTGGTTTTCACCAGAGCGGTTGACCCAAGCACTGGAATGATTCAGGTTGAGAAGTCTCGATACGTGAAGAGGAGGAACAGGATGCACAGGAGAACGCTCAGGATGCTGAATTACCGAAGGCATTTCGCAAGACCCAGGCTGGTTAAGAAGCCTTTGAGCGAAACAGTTTTCCCGAACCATCCTTTCCTGAAAGGCGAGCCTGCTCAAACACCCGGTGAGCTCAGGGAGCTCGGCTTCGAAGCCTTGGAAGCCAGGCTGTACATGGGTACGCTCTACGTAAGGATCAGGGATGAGGTTGAGGAGCCTGTAATGCTTAACTTCAATGGGAAAAGGATCATCGTGCTGGGGGAGGAATGGGAGAAGGGGCTCTTAGTAGGCTTAGGGAGGGAGAGCAGGATTATTGGAGTAGGCATAATAGAGTCTTTAAGCGGCAACGAAGTGACTGTGAAAACACTATTGACAACAGGCTTCGACACTGTTAAGCTTGGGGAAATAAAGCTTGACTCTTCTTTCAACGAGAGAAACTTCTATTGGAGGCCTTCACGGAACCGGGCTTAACTTTTAAACTAAATAAAGGAATATCCTAGGAAGCCAGCGCATTCTTAAGCTCTATCAAAGACTTGTCCACAAGCTTCGTCTCGGCCACAGCCTCAGAAAGGTCGACGCTCACGATCTCGGTTCCTCTCAGCGCAACCATTTTTCCGAAAACACCCTTCCTGACGAGCTCCACAGCGGCGTAGCCTAGCCTCGTGGCCAGAACCCTGTCGAAAGCAGTCGGCGGCATGCCCCTTATTATGTGCGCAGGGACAACAGCCCTAGTCTCGAAACCAGTGGCTTTCTCAATCTCCTTAGCTAGGAACTCGCCTATGCCGCCCAAGTACACATGCCCATACTGATCCACCTTAACATCCTTCGTTACCGGACCCTTGTAGTCCTCTATTAAAGCACCCTCTGCGACAACAATGGTTAAACTGCCTTTCCCAAGCTTCTTCCTCTTGACGAACTCTACCACGTCGCTAATCTTGAAAGGCTCCTCAGGAATAAGAATCAAGTCGGCTCCGGCAGCAAGCCCAGAGTAGAGAGCTATCCAGCCCGCGTGTCTACCCATGATCTCGACAACCATCACCCTGTCGTGTGACCTAGCCGTGGTCTTCAAAGACTCGATAGCCTGCATAGCGGCGTTAACCGCGGTGTCGAAGCCGAAAGTGTAATCCGTACCCTTAAGGTCGTTGTCAATAGTCTTCGGAACACCCACTGCCTTCAAACCGGCTTCGTGAAGCTTCCTCGCAGCAGTAAGAGTATCGTCGCCACCGATAGCGATTAAAGCATCCAGTCCCAGCTTCCTAAAGTTCTCTATGCATTTATTCATCGTAGCCTCGTCCTTCGCAGGATTCGTCCTAGAGGTTTTAATCACAGTCCCAGCCTCACCAACTTTATCCTCAACATCACTATACTTCAGCGGCACAGTATCCATGTTCAGCAGACCAGCCCAGCCATACTTAATGCCCACAACCTCAAAACCATACTGCTCAGCACGCTTCAAAACAGCACGGATTACTGCGTTAAGTCCAGGTGCGTCTCCCCCGCCTGTTAGTACTCCTATTCTCATTCCTTCTCGCCTTTTCATAAGTGTTGCGAGAAAGGGGTTTTAACTTTTTCTGAAGGATTTATGCGCATGCTTCACCTCATGAAAAGCATGCGACGATTAAAACTATCTAGTTTCCCCAATGTGTTGGTTCCCTCTGAATCTGAGGAAAACATACGTAGCGCGCGAGCGTGCGCTATCATGTTTAGAAACGTGATTGAACCGCGTTCATGGCGTGTGTGAGCGCAAGTTTTCGCTTGCGGTCAGCCGTAATTTCCGACAGTAAGATTTATATGGAGCCTTCTAAAAAGGCCGTAAAACGTTTAATAACCTTTTACACGTGTGTTAAAGCCTAAAGCAGTGTCGGGAGATGGATGTGAAAGTATCAGTGATAATCCCGTCGTTCAAAGGCTCTCCTCAGCTAGTTGAGCTCGTCAACAAGCTTGTTGAAGACGATTACCGTAATAAGGAGGTGCTTGTCGTTGTAGACGCCCCCTCCGCCGAGGTCGCTGAGAAACTCAGGCATCAGCCTGTGAAAACCATCTTCCGTCAAAGTAGAGAGGGAAGGGTAAGCGCCCTTATGGAGGCTTTTAAACAGTCCTCAGGCGACCTTCTCGTCTTTTTGGATGACGATGTGCGTATAACGGGTGAGGGCTTCCTGTCTAAGGCTGTAGAGTCGATGAAAGGGTTTGAGATCGGGGAGTTCATGAAAACCGTTGGGGGAGAAGGACTACTCGCTCAGACAGTAAACTACGAGTTTATGGCTTTCAACTATGGAAGCATGCTTCTTGCGAGCAGGACTGGGAAATGCCTCGGTTTGAACGGTGCAGCCTTCGCAATATGGAGGCCGGCTTACGAGAAGATAGGGGGCTTCAGACCTAAGATACCTGACGACTTCGACCTCGGTATTAGAAGCTACGTCGCCGGGCTACGCTTCGGCTTCGTGAAGAACCCCAGCGTGATAAACTATACTCCATCAAGCTGGAGGGACTGGTTTAAGCAACGCGTAAGATGGGGCATAGGTGCTGCCGTATGGGTTAAGGAGAATTGGCGCACGCTTTTGAAAATAATTAGGGAGGAGCCCTCGTTAATACTGCTGCTGCTATTCCTAATAATCCCTTCACTAGCCTCCTTCACGATAGCGTTCTTCCTGAACACTCTTCTAGAGGACAGGCTCATATGGGTAGGGCTGCTTACGCTCTCATCACTGTACTCTGGCCTATTGCCCTTTGCAACAATATTCTCCTACGGGCTGTTCGTCAAGATACTGCTTCTCTTCACCAAGACGCTCATAACGCTCATAGCTGCTTTCGCGTTTTTCTCACTATTCTACTACAGGGTCGCTAGGGAAATGGGGTTCAGGTTCAACCTGGTTAAATTCGCCTTTCTATACTTCGTTTACTCACCGCTCTGGTTTACAATACTTTTATCCGGCTTCATAAGGGTCTTCGTCTTCAACAAGAATTCTCTCAAGGATAGGCCTTGAAACCATCCATAATCCTTTTAACAGCCTTTTGAAAAACAATTCTGATGGAATTGTCTCTAGAGGACGGTAGGCTGCTCATCAGGATTGCGAGGAAAGCCGTGGAGACGTATCTAAAAGATGAAAAACTGTTAAGCCCTCCCGTTGGCCTGAAGAATGTTTTCCACGAGCCCCGCGGAGTGTTCGTCACTCTAAACAGGCTTATTGGCCCGGAAGGATCGGAACGTAAAGAGCTCAGGGGCTGCATAGGCTTCCCTGAGCCTGTTAAACCACTCGTGGAAGCGTTGATAGAAGCAGCTGTGGCTGCAGCGGTTGAGGATCCGCGGTTCCCCCCAGTAGCTCTTGAGGAAATGAGCAGGATCGTTATAGACGTAAGCGTCTTGACTCCTCCAAGGCTTTTAGAAGTTAGAGACAGGAGAATGCTTCCAAAAGAGGTCAGGATAGGTAGAGACGGGCTTATTGTTGAACGCGGCTTCAACAGGGGCCTCCTTCTACCCCAGGTTGCTGTGGAGGAGAACTGGAATCCTGAAACCTTTCTCTCCTACACCTGTGTTAAAGCAGGCCTGCCCTCAGGCTGCTGGCTTGACGAAAAAACTAGGGTCTACAGGTTCGAGGCAGTCGTCTTCGAGGAAACATATCCAAACGGAGAAGTAAGGAGAATGGGATTACACTCTCACGAGAGCGAATGATTCTCGCATGTTTAAATCAGGCTTTACTGCCCGCTTTCGCCGGGATAGCCTGCGACCCGCTGCTCCTTCTCAGCCATCCTGAAAAACGTCCATGAGATAGAGTTCGCCAGCTCCTTCAACCTTATCTTATCCCTAAAGTTCCTGAGAATAATCGCTTTCAGCAAACCGCCTTCTTCCAGAATGTCGTATGAGAACATTTGGTCCGGTCTAAGCTCGTTTTTAGCAGCCCGCTCCACATCCCTCTCCCTCATGGGCTCTAGAACCTTCCTCACCAGGAAGGCTTCAAACGGGGAGACTGCTGTGCTCAGCTTAAGCTCAGGAAGCGGAATGACTTTGGCGTAGGTCTGGTAGACCTCTATTTCCCCAACCTTAGTGTTCTTATAAGTGAGCTCAAGTTTTTGAACCACCACCTCAACCTCAGCCTTCTTCATCATCTCAGTCCCGGTTTTAAAGCTCTTGGAAGCCAAAAGATCGTCTACGACCTGCATCAGGCTGTCCAGCTTTTCAAGCTCCTCTTCAAGCTCTGCTTTCTTCACGGTCAAGTATTTCTTCAGGTCCGCTAACCTCTGAGTTTCCTCCTCCCCGATTTCAGACAAGACTGCTCCCTTATAACTTTGCGCATGGATATAGATATGTTTTTACACCGTGGGCTCGGTTTAAACGTCATACTAAAAAGTTAAAACCTCCTTCTAAGCGTTTAAAACGTTGAAAGGGCAGGGAACGGGGTGGTGGAGAAGTGTCTGAAAGGAAGCTTCCAATGGGTGAAAGCCTTGTTTTCGAGGGGCCTGCAAGGTTCATCGGCGGGTCAACCTTCCTGGAGGCTCCTTTGAAAGGCATGCTGGTTTTAACAACGCACAGAATACTCTTCGAGGAGTACGTTGGCAGGAGGAACAGGAGAACAGTCATCAGGCTTGAAATGCCCCTCAACGTTCTCGAGCAGGTTAAGCTGTCCAGCGGCGGCTTGCTGAGAAAACCAGTTGTCACACTAGTATACCACTCCGACAAGAACCTGCTTGAACAGCCTAGTTTCAGCGTGAAAGAGATCAATTCGTGGCGTGCATCTTTCTCCCGGGTTAACATCGGGGGCTTCAGAATAGTTTAGCGGATCCATAGAAACCACGATCTAGACTTGGTGAAGCGGGCATATTCTTCAGGAGCTTATTTATAAGTAATAGCGTCCCATTATTACTCTAGACGACTTACACCTAAAGATTATGAATATCCTCGATGCTTAGCACGGCTTTTTTGAAAAAGCTTAAAACGAATCGGATGAAAACAGTTTCGATGCAACTGAACGGGCTCGCCAAGAAGGTTTGCGAAAGAGCAATGGCTGAAAAGGGCAATATATTATGTTTTTCTTCAGCCCCAGCCCGATGCGATTTTCTTAATACGCATCAGGATTATAAGATGCTTCCGGTTGTTCCGGCAGCCATTTGGAAAAGAACTTTCGTGGCTTGCTCGAAGCTGGGTGAGCGGGGTGTCGTGAAGATTAAGTCGTTGACGCTTGAAAAGGAGGGTGTTGAGAGCGAGGATTTTTTCCAATCCGGCGAAGTTGAGCTTTTAAAGGGGAAGTGGTTCGGAAATTATTTCCGCTCTATTCACAGGCTTGTTTCACAGAGGTATGGGATGATTGAGGCTGGCTTAGCGATCTATGTCGACAGCGAGGTGCCTGTGGCCTCAGGCTTGGCGAGCAGCGCTGCGCTCCAAGTTTCCCTGGCTGCGATGTACTCGGAGCTTTTAGGCCTCGGTTTAAGCAGAATGGGGCTGGCTGAGCTCGCGTACGAGGCTGAGCACAATGTCATGGGGATTCCCTGCGGGAGGCTCGACCAGTATGCCGCCTCATACGGGGGAATAATAAAGCTTGACTTTAAGCCGAGCATAAGCGTGGAGGAGTTTGACGGTGAAGGAATCTTCTTCACTGTGGCTGACTCGGGTGTAAGGCATAGCACGGCTGAAATACACTCGGCTAGACAGTTTGAGCTTAACACTGCATTAAAAATGCTCAGGGAGGCTTCGCGCGGCTCGCTGTCGAGAATTTTTGAGGGAGACTTTGCAAGTGTCGAGTGGAGGATGGTTAAGGAGGAGTATTTGAAGGACTTGCTGAGCGTGATTCCGCCGAGGCTCGTCTCAAGGGTCTTGTTCACCCTGAGGATGCAAGCCTCCACTGAGGTTGCGCTTCAAATCCTTAAGTACAGGAGGGTTAGGAGCCAGGACTTAGAGAAGCTTGGTTTGAAGCCTGTTGAAAACTGGCTTCATGCTTTAGGCGAGTTGGTAAACCTGCAGCACGCTCTGCTCAGAGATCTTTACGAGGTTAGCCATGAGAAGCTTGAGGCCATGCGGGACTATGCTTTGGAGGCTGGGGCCCTCGGGGTTAAAATATCGGGTGCAGGCATGGGGGGCTCGCTCCTGGCCCTCGTAAGGAGTATGGATGACGCGCTCAAGGTTGAGGAGGCTTTTCGAAGAGCTGGGGCAAGGAGCGTTTTCACGACGGACATTGGTCCAGGGGTTTCAGCCACGTTTCTAGGGTGAAAAACCAGTATGTCTTCCGCCTTGGTGACTGGGGGCGCAGGCTTCATCGGCAGCCACCTTGTTGACAGGCTTGTTGAAGACGGTTGGAATGTCATTGTTCTAGACAATTTTTCAACCGGCAGGTTTGAAAACGTTGAACAAGCATTTAAAAAAGGCAGGTTGAGAATCGTAATTGGGGACGCTAAGATTATTGACCTTCTTGGCGAGGAGACCGGCGTGGAGTATGTTTTCCACTTCGCCGCGAACCCGGATGTCAGGGAAACCTCCCCCCGCATACATTTCCAGGAGAACATTGCGGCTACTTTCAACATGCTTGAGTACGCTAGGAAGGCAGATGTGAGAATGTTCGTCTTCGCATCCTCCTCCACCGTCTACGGGGATGCTTCCAAGATCCCTACGCCGGAGGACTATGGTCCCTTGAGGCCCATCTCCCTTTATGGGGCTGCTAAGCTAGCCGCTGAAGGCCTGGTTTCATCCTACTGTCACACGTTCGGAATGAAAGGCGTATCCCTGAGGCTTGCTAACGTTGTCGGCCCAAGGCTTACACACGGGGTGGTACATGACTTCATCAATAAGCTTCTGGAGAACCCTAGGAGGCTTGAAATCCTTGGGGACGGGTCTCAGAGGAAGTCGTACATTTGGGTTGGCGACTGTGTTGAAGCTGTTCTCCACGTTTCAAAGCGTTTTGAAGCCTCTGGCTACGAGGTTTACAACGTTGGCTCTGATGATTGGGTTACTGTCTCTGAGATTGCCGACATGGTTGTGGAGTCAATGGGGCTCGGTAGCGTTGAGAAGGTTTTCACCGGAGGCGTTGAAAACGGCAGGGGCTGGATTGGGGATGTTAAGCTAATGAACCTGGATATAAGTAGGATTAAAGCAACCGGCTGGAGGCCGAGGCACACGAGCAGGGAGGCTGTTAAACTATGTATCGAAGCAAGGCTCAGGGAGCTTGGGCTGAAGTCTTAACCACGTAGACGCTGTCCCCCTCCCTAACCCTTTCAACAGTCTTCAAGCCTATTGAGCTGCCGGCTGGAGCAACTTCAACCCTCTTATGCTCTATCTCCATAGACCCAACCCTCTGCCTGAGGCTCGTCGTCCTGCCCTGAATAAGTATCTCATCACCGGTCTTAAGCTCCCCAACCAGGTCGACTATAGCGACGCTGATCCTTGGTAAGAAGTGCCTCACGCTACCCACGTAAACCTTTTCCTCACTCAACCCGTTTTTAAGCAGGCCTCTAAAATATATAGCTTTTTCGCGAAACGTTAAGCTGCACGTAAACCCTGAAAGACGTTAAGAACGCTAATAAGCTGCCTCCAGGCATGCCGTATTCATGGAGGGCAACGGCTTCCGATGCGAGAAGGTTAGAGAGAGCTTGAGGGAATGGTTGTCTGGAGCCGGGAAACTCATGGTTCTGGGAGTGGGGAACGAGCTTAGGGGCGACGATGCTGCTGGGGTGCTAGTAGCCAGGGTTCTGAAGCGTTTTAACAGCGAAAGGTTTGAGGCTGTTGAGTGCGGGGTTTCGATTGAAGACTGCATCGACTATGCTTTTGAGAAAAAGCCTTCCCACCTGCTGGTTGTAGATGCTTTTCCAGACGGGAAGAGGCTGATGCTCTTGGACCCTCCTGACTTAGTGTCGCGTACACCGGTTTCGACGCACGCGATTCCGCTTCCCCTGCTTCTAGAGGCTTTGGGGAAACCAGTGGAGACAAGTGTTAAAGTTCTTGGAGTAGGCGTGGAGAACTTTGAGCTCGGCACAACGATTTCCGACGAATGTCTTAAGATTGTTGATGAAATAGCTATGGCTATACGTGAAGCCGCGGCGTTTTTAGGTCTTTAAAAGGGAGAATGAGAAATTTGAAGAAAGCATGTTGCTTCTGAGCCCTACTTTCTGGTAAGCTTAACAGTGAAGGCGTGGACCGAGCAGGATATGCAGGGATCGTATGCTCTCACAAGCATTCCGAGAAGACTTCTTAGGGCATCTTCATCCAAGTGGGCTACTGACGGCACAAGTTCAAAAATGTCCTTCTCTATTCTCCAAGAATTGTGGGCGGTCGGAGTAACAATGTCCGCGTTCAAAACTTTGCCATCCCTGTCAATAGCGTACGAGTGATACAGTAGTCCTCTAGGGGCCTCGGTCAACGCTGCCCCCGTGCTCTGGCGGAACCTAGTTTTCCGCGGGGGCGGAATATTCACACCTCCCTCCAGTATGCTTCTCATCTCCTCTATCGCCTGCACTATCTCAACAGCCCTGACGACCGTGGATTTAAACGGGTTTCTCACAGGCGGCTTAAGACCAGCTTTTTCAGCAGCCTCCTTAGCCATGTCGCACAGCGAGTCATGGTTAAGGTTGAATCTTGAAACCGGGCCTACTTTGAAGGAGCTATTGTTTTTCAGCATCGACCTCTTGGTGTTTGAATGAGGAACCTGTTCCTCAGACACATGTCCCCTGTAGTCCCTGCCTTCAAAGTATTCTCCGGAACTAGTCTTCGCAACGCCCTCTGTTATCGCATAGCCGTCTCCACTTGAGAGCGCAACGTTAACATGGTTGGGCTCAAACTCGGGGTACTTGAAGCCTGAAACCAGCTTAACGGTTTCGAAAGCGTCTTCGGAAGCATCGTCGAGGGCCTTGACAATCTCCTCTAGCCTCTCAGCAGACGGGGGCCTCGTGAAGCCTCCCACCGTAAGCGTAACGGGGTGCACAGCCCTCCCACCTATGTATTCAGAAACCATGTTCGCCACCCTCTTAAGCCTAAAGCCTCTGCGGACAACATCCGCGAGATCCTTTGAGGCTGCTATCGCGCTCGGGTAGCCTAGGAAGTCCGGGGCTGCGAGGAAGTATATGTGGAGGGCATGGCTCTGCATTATTCCCGAGAGGGCGAGCGCCTTCCTTAACGCTATAGTCCTCTCATCTAGAGAAACTTCAAGAGCGTTCTCCACAGCCTTGGCTGCGGTTATGACATGGGATATTGGGCATATGCCGCATATCCTAGAGGCTAATTCAGGAAGCTCAAGAGCATTCCTCCCCCTTAAGAATGCTTCAAAGAACCTTGGCGCTTCAAATATCTTCAGCTTCACATCCGAAACCTTCCCGTTTGAGACAGTGACCTCGAGAGAACCCTGTCCCTCAACCCTGCTTATGTAATCGTAGACTATAGTCCTGTCAACCATGCTTAATCACCTTCCTGAAACCGGGTAAACACTGTACTTTCTGAGCTTCAGCTGGATGAGCTCAGGGTTTACCCCAGCGTTCTTCCAAGCTGAAACCAGCCCGCTCACGTTAGTGCCCTTTAAAACATCCCGACAGCCCTCACAGGCTACATTGTTGGAGGGGCATAGTGCGCCGCAGCCTCCCACCGCAACCGGGCCGAGGCACGGCTCCTTTCTCGTGAGGAAAACACACTCGTTGCCCTTCGTCTTGCACTCCATGCAAACCGTTAAACCAGGTATGTACGGTGGGACGCACAGCACCAGCGACATAAGCGCGTTGACCAGCTCACTCCTGTCTATCGGACACCCGTAGAGATATGCGTCGACTGCGACGTACTCGTTCAACCCGTATGCTTTCCCAGACCTCACGTGTTCAGGCGAAGGGTAAACCGTGCTCTCAATTTCTCCCTCGGGAGTAATGTTCTTCATCGCATTTACCCCACCGGTGACTGCGCAGGCTCCAGCTGCAACCAGGAACCTTGACATCCTCCTAATCCTTTTCAACATTGCTGCTTCCTCCTCGTTGGTAACTGCTCCCTCAACTATGGCCGCATCCAGAGGGTCGTTCGGGAGATTGTCGTCGCTAACCATTCTGAAATACTTCAGCTCAACATGCTTAAGGACTTCAAGCAGGCTTTCCTCCAAGTGGACTAGAACCATCTGGCATCCTGAGCAGGACGTGAGCTTGAAGACGCCAACCTTCAGCTTATCCACCATTCTCAGCCACCTCACTCAATAACATCCGGGAGCAGCCCTATCTCCTCCAAGTTGAAGACGGGTCCGTCCTTGCAAACATACTTGTAGCCTATCTGACAGTGTCCGCACTTCCCTATTCCACATTTCATCCTCCTCTCTAGTGAAAGATAGACCTCGGATGGGTAGAAGCCCATTCTGAGCAGCAGTTGCGCAGTGAACTTCATCATCACCTCTGGACCGCATATGAAGACGGTGGTGTAACGCGTCCTGGGCTTCACGTACCTTAATAGTTCAGTCACAACCCCGACATCGTGCTCCCACAGAGTGGCCGGAGGAACATAGTCCACGGTCAGGTAGAGGCGAACATTAGGAATATTCCTCCACGAGTCGAACTCGTAAGTGTATATCATGTCGCCCGGGGTTCTTGCTCCGTACAGTATGTCCACGGAGCCATAGAGATCCCTGTGTCTAGCAACGTAATGTATGACTGGCCTCAAGGGGGCTAGGCCCATGCCTCCAGCAATCAGTATAAGGTCGTTTTCAGCAGCCTTCTCAAGCGGCCACGGTTTTCCATAGGGTCCTCTAATTCCCAGCCTTTCCCCAGGCTTAACGTTGAAGAGCGCTGTGGTGACTCTGCCGACTCTTCTCACAGTATTTTCGAACATGTTTCTCTCCTCTGGGCTTGAACAGATTGAGAAGGCGGATTCTCCAACCCCGAAGTAGGAGACTATGTCGAACTGGCCTGGCCTAAACCTTAAAGCCTCCCCGTTCACCATGCTCAGGGTGAAGGTCCTGGTTGTGGAGTTCTCATCTCTAAAGTCCACGACTTTCGCGAAAGCAGGTGCGTAAGGGTTTTCGAACTCGCTGCTCACGGCGACTCACCCCTCAGCCTAGCGACAACCCTAGTTATATCTATTCCCGCGGGGCACTGCTCCACGCATCTCCCGCATCCCACGCACCCCAGGGAGCCATACTGGTTCAGCCAATAGTTCATCTTATGGTTGATGAACTGCCTGATCCTGCTTGACAAGTCTCTCCTGAAGTTCCCGCCCAAAGCCACTTCAGCATACTCCCACAATAAGCAGCCGTCCCATGTTCTCATCCTCAAAATGCTGCCTGAGTCGAGCTCCGGCACATCCACCATGTTGAAGCAGAAGCATGTTGGGCAAACCATGTTGCAGGCACCGCAGCCCGTGCACTTGCTCGCGAGCTCGTTCCAAATAGGGTTGTAAAGTGCTCCCGACATTATCCTCTGGAGCCCACCGGTGTTCACATGCCTCCTTATCATGCTTTTCATCGTCCTTATCGTCTCATCCTTCTCCAGAATATCCGTGCTTTTGGCCCGGGGCATGTAGAAGTCGCTGACCAGTTCAGACCCCCTCCTGGAGCCTACTTCCAGCAGGAACCTGTTTCCTAAGTCTGTCAGTAGAAGGTCGAATCCTTCTTCGAGCGGGGGTCCTGTTCCGAAGGATGTGCAGAAACAGTACTCGTCAGCATTCTTACAGTTTAAAGCTATCACGAGAAGGCTTCTCCTTCTAGCCTCGAAGTAAGGGTCCTTAGGACGATCCATGTAGACTCTTTCAAGATGGTTCATCGCGTTCACGTCGCAGGGGTGAACACCCAGTATCACGGTCCTGCTGTCTGCGTCGGGAAACGTCTCCTCGATCCTCCCGTCTTTAATCTTGAACAGGTTTTCCCTAGGGGGTATCAACAGGGTTTTTAAAGGGGGCATTGTGGTTCTAACGAAATCAAGCGAAATGTCTTCAATCCGATCCTCACTCATCTTCTTAAAGTAATGCCTCACCTCTCCTTTAACAGGCGCGAAAAGAGTGTAACCTTTGGAGACTATGTGTCTCGAGAAATGGGGAATCTCCTCCCTCTTGATTATGAACGACATTTTTGCTTGCAATCCATTACATTGCTTTTTTATAAACCTTTATTCAAGCCTCTGATGAAAAATCTCTTTCAAACTCGTGGAAACAAGCTTGCCTCGTCAGCGGTAAACGAAGACAGCTAAATTCTTAAATATTAGGCTGTTAACCGGTTCGACGGCTGTGCAATGCCTGGTTCAGGGGTTCGAGAAACCGGTTTGAAGAGCGACAGACGCCTCTTGATGCTTGAAGCGGCTATTAAGCAGCATCAGTACAGTAAGGATGCTCTCCTGGAGATTCTTCACACTGCTCAGGAGCTCTACGGGTATTTAGATAAGGACCTCCTGCTGCATATCTCAAAGCTCCTCCGCCTCCCCCCGAGCCACGTCTACGGTGTCACAACCTTCTATAACATTTTCAAGCTCAAGAAGCCTGGTACGCATGTCGTGACGGTTTGCATGGGGACAGCCTGCTACGTTAAAGGCGCTGAAGATATTGTTTCAGCCGTCGAGAGGGAGTTTAACGTTAAACGCGGGGGGACGACGAGCGACGGGAGGCTTTCACTATTCGTGACGAGGTGTATAGGTGCGTGCGCAATGGCTCCCAACGCTATTGTGGATGGGGAGACTGTTGGAAAGGCGACGGCTGAAAACGTTTTGAAAAGAGTTAGGGCTGTTCTGGAGGCTGAGATGGTTGAAGCCAGATGAGCTCCGCAGTCTCGCCCAGAAGGAGTCAGAGCTCCGTAAGTCATACAGGTACAGGATAAACGTTTGCTGTTCAAGCGGCTGTATGCCTTTCGGAGCCCTGAAGGTTTTAAGCTCTTTCAAGGATGCTGTAAGAGAATTTGGGGTGGAGGAGTGCTACGTTGGAAGAACGGGTTGCATAGGGACGTGTTCTCTCGCACCAGCGGTCCTCGTGGATCCTGGCGACTACCTTTATCAGAACGTTACTCCCGAGAGGGCTAGGGAGATAGTTAAAGAGCATATCGTTAACGGCAGGCCTATCAGAAGCATGCTGTACAGCAACGAAGCCTTCTTCAAGAAGCAGCTTCGAATCGTCTTGAGGAACGCCGGTAAAATAGATCCTTTAAGGATAGAGGATTACATCGCTGTAGGTGGCTATTACGCGCTTCTCAAAGCCTTAACCAGGATGACTCCTGAGGGTGTGATCGAAGAAGTTGCCTTAAGCGGGTTGAAAGGGCGTGGGGGCGCCGGTTTCCTGACAGGTTTGAAGTGGAGGTACGTTGCGAGGGCCTCGGGTTCTCCGAAATATTTGATAGCGAACTTGGACGAGGGTGATCCGGGTGTTTTCGCGAACCGTACGCTTGCCGAGGCTGACCCCCACGCTATACTGGAGGGCATGACCATAGCTGCCTACGCCGTAGGCTCTCAGAAAGGTTACATATACGTGCGCAGCGAATACCCGTTAGCTGTCCAGACGCTTAAGAATGCTATTGAGGCCGCCAAGAGCATGGGTCTGCTTGGCGAGAATATTTTCGAGACTTCTTTCAGCTTCCACGTTGAGCTTAGGCTTGGCGCGGGAGCATTCATAGCCGGTGAGGAGACAGCAATACTGGCATCAATAGAGGGCCGTAGAGCCATGCCTAGGCCTAGGCCTCCCTACCCTGCACAGACAGGCCTCTGGGGGAAGCCTACTCTGATAAACAACGTGGAGACTCTGGCGAATGTTCCAGTAATACTGCTTAAGGGTAGCGAATGGTTCTCGAGCATAGGCTCGAAGAACTGCACCGGGACGAAATGCTTCTCGCTCACCGGCAAGGTGAATAACCCGGGTTTGATCGAAGTCCCGATGGGCATAACCCTGAGGGAGGTTGTGTTCGAAATAGGTGGGGGCGTGCCGCCGGGGAGGCGTTTCAAGGCTGTTCAAGTAGGCGGGCCCTCGGGAGGATTCCTGCCTGAGCAGCTTCTCGACCTCCCGATAGACTATGAGTCGCTTACTAAAGCGGGGGCCATAATGGGCTCCGGAGGGATAGTTGTGCTGGACGACGCGTCGTGCATGGTTGACACGGCGAAGTTCTTCACAGAGTTCTGTATGGACGAGTCCTGCGGCAAGTGTACTCCTTGTAGAACGGGTCTCTGCAAGCTTTTCAAGATTCTCGACGGCTTCACGCGGATGGAAGGAGGTGTTGAAGACTTCTCGAAGGTTGAGGACCTTTGCGAGTTCATCAAGGAGGCTAGCCTATGCGGCCTAGGTCAGACAGCGCCAAACCCGACCCTGACGACGCTCAGATACTTCAGGGACGAGTATGCTAAACACGTGGTTGAGAATAGGTGTCCCGCGGGCAAATGCTTCAGGAACGGTGGAGGTGGCGGAGTTGAGTAGGCCTATAGAGCTCACTATCGGCGGGAGGAAGGTGGTTGCGAAAGAAGGGGAAACTATTCTTGCCGTTGCGAAGAAGAACGGGATATATGTTCCAGCGTTATGCTACCTTGAAGGGGTCTCTTCATTCGGCGGATGCAGGCTCTGCGTGGTTGAGCTTAAGGGCTCTCCAAGGCTCTTCGCCTCATGCATCACACCTGTGGCTGAAGGAATGGAGGTGTTTACTGATTCGGAGAGGCTTAGGCGCTACCGGAAATGGGCTGTGGAGCTTCTCCTAGCTGAGAGGCCTCATGTCTGCTCGGTCTGCGTTGCCAACGGAAGCTGTGAGCTGCAGCAGCTCGCCACGGAGCTGGGGGTTGACCATCTCAGAGTTGACAGAGACTGGACGGACTATGAGGTAGATCTTACTCACGAGAGGTTCGCGTACGACCCTAACAGGTGCATTCGTTGCACGCGCTGCATCAGGGTTTGCGACGAGGTTGAGGGCGTGCATACTTTAGACCTGATGCTCAGGGGTAAGAACTCTAAGGTTATTTTCGACCTGGATGAAAACTGGGGTTTCGCGCAATCCTGTACCTCCTGCGGAAAATGCTCGGCAGTATGCCCTGTTGGAGCGCTCTACGTTAAGGGTAAGCCTCTTTCAGAGGTTAAGAAGAAGGATCTTGTCTCCTTAATAATGGAAAGAAGGAGTTGGAAATAGTTGGCTAAGGTGAGGCTGGCAACAGTATGGCTAAGCGGCTGCTCAGGATGCCACATGTCCTTTCTAGATCAGGATGAGAAGGTTCTTGAGCTGGCTGAGAAGATAGAGCTTGTCTACAGCCCAATCGCTGACGTTAAGGATTTCCCCGAAAACGTTGACGTTACGCTCTTAGAAGGCGCTGTTGGAAACGAGGAGCAGCTTGAGCTTCTGAAAAAAATTAGGAGGAACAGTAAGATTCTCGTAGCGCTCGGCGACTGCGCTGTAAACGGGAACGTGACAGCCCTGAGGAACAGCCTGAGGAACAGTGATGAAGAGGTTTTGAAAAAAGCGTACGTTGAAAACGCAAGCATTAACCAGGCTGCTCCAAAACAAGTGCCCAGGCTCCTGAAGAGGGTTCTTGCTTTAAACGAGGTTGTTAAGGTTGACGCCTATGTTCCAGGCTGCCCACCATCCGCGGAGCTTATAAACCAAGTTTTAAACGAGCTTCTGGGGGGCAAGACTCCGGTTTTAAAGGACAGGTTCAAGTATGGTTAGGAGGATGTTTTGAAAAATGGTTAGGGAGATTTTTGTCAACCCCGTCACCAGGATAGAGGGGCACGCAAAGATAACGATACACCTTGACGACGACGGCTCAGTCAGAGAGGCCAGGTTCCACGTAACTGATTTCAGAGGTTTTGAAAAATTCTGCGAGGGCAGACCATTCTTCGAGATGCCGAGCATAACTTCAAGGATATGCGGCATATGCCCAGTAAGCCACCTTCTCGCCTCCGCGAAAGCATGCGACGATCTTGTTGCGGTTGAAACACTTGGAACAGCAGTGTTGCTGCGCAGGCTGATGCACATGGGTCAAATAATACAGTCTCACGCTTTAAGCTTCTTCTATCTTTCCTCTCCAGACTTTCTGCTCGGAATGGATTCAGACCCTTCTAGAAGGAACATTCTCGGCCTTGGCGAAAAGCATCCTGAGATCGCTAGGCAGGGAGTGTGGCTGAGAAAGTTTGGACAGAACATTATTGAAAGCCTCGCAGGCAAAAGGATTCACTCGAGCGACTGGATTGTGCCGGGAGGCGTTAAAACCCCGCTTTCCAAGGAAAAGGCTGAAGCGATTCTCTCCAAGGCTCCTAGGGCTGTTGAGATCGCTTTAAACGCTGTCTCGCTCTTCAGTAAAACGCTTGAAAACCTTAGGAATGATGTTGAAAACTTCGGAGACTTCCCGTCTTACTACATGGGTCTCGTCACACGGGACGGTGGGCTTGAGCACTATGACGGCAGGATAAGGATAATGAGCCCAGACGGAAAAATAGTGGCGGACCAGCTGGATCCTTCTAAATACTTCGAATACATCGGTGAGGCTGTTGAAGACTGGTCTTACATGAAGTTCCCATACTATAAGCCTGCAGGCTACCCTGCAGGAGCCTACAGAGTCGGCCCGTTAGCTAGGCTTAACGTTTCCTCGCGCTGCGGCACGAGGCTTGCAGACGACCTTCTGAAGGATTTTAAGAAGCTTGGTGTCAACGGCGTTGTTCAAAACACCTTCATGTATCACTATGCCCGCTTGATCGAAATAGTCTACTGCGTTGAGAAGGCTGAGGAGATCCTCAGGGACCCTGAGGTTTTAGAAACGAATGTTCAGGCTAAAGCCTCCCTGAACAGGAGGGAGGGCACAGGAGTCATTGAGGCTCCCAGGGGCACTCTTTTCCACCACTATAGGGTTGACGACCAGGGTAGGATAAGCTGGGTGAACCTGATAATTGCCACTGTTAACAATAATCTTGCTTTCAACAGGGCTGTGATGCAGGTTGCTAAAAAATACGTTAATGGGCAGAGACTCAGTGAAGGAATGCTGAACAGGGTTGAGGCTGTTGTGCGCGCCCTAGATCCTTGCCTAAGCTGCGCGACCCATGCTATAGGTGAAATGCCGCTAAGGATCCTGCTTTACGACTCTGAAAACAATCTCGTGGATGAGGTTGGACGAGGCTGATAATGGCTTTTAAATATTTAATTTAAGCCTTTTTTAAGCCCTTTTTAAGGCATTTAGAGTATTTTCTATTTGTTAAGTACTGTCCTAAAGATTTATATATTAATCTTTGGGATTTATTAACGATATAGAATTGTCAATCAAAAAAGAGGATGAGGAAGCATTCAAGCACGCGGCCAAAGTGTTCAAGGCACTGGCCGACCCAACCCGGCTCAGGATACTCTCAATAATAGAGAGTGAGAGCATGATGATAACAGGCATCGTGGACAAGTTCAACCTCTCCCAGCCCACAGTATCCTACCACATTAGGATACTTGAAAACGCCGGCCTAGTTAAAACCGTTAAGAAGGGTAGGGAAGTATACTGCTCCCTTGTTAAGAAGGGAGTTTTAAAGAGGGCGCTGGACTTCTCAAAGTGGGTTAAAGGCGCAGAGTAAAAATAGGAGCAGCCATTAGAACCCGGCCGCGTTATTCAGGTTCATATCTCTAAAAAATTTATTTCCGAGTCGTCAGCAATTAGAGTGGAGGATTGAAGATAGACCCAGTGTGCTTCGACTCCATGGGTGTTAGAAGCATGGCTACTCTTGTTGAGACCCGTGACTTGAAGCTTCTAATAGATCCCGCCGCCGCCGTCGTGCCTCGAAGATTCGGGCTTCCGCCGCATCCTAAGGAGCTCAGCCTCCTGGAGGAATGCTGGGGGAGAATAGCCTCCGCGGCAGAGGAATGCGAGATCGTTGCAGTGACACACTACCACTATGATCATCATAGTTCAACGAGGTTTCTCGAGGATATCTACGGGGGGAGAATAGTCATAGTTAAGGATCCTGAAAACATGATAAACCTCAGCCAGAGGGGTAGGGCGAGAATATTTCTCGAGAGGATCAGGCCAATCGCGGCTCAGGTTATGGTTGCCGACGGCAAGGAGTATGTGTACAGCGGGACTAGGCTCGAGTTCTCCAACCCTGTTCCACACGGCCCGGGTACCCAGCTGGGCTACGTTGTACAGCTTAGCGTTAAGGATTCCTCTGACAGTTTTCTTTTCACGAGCGACGTGCAGGGTTTCCCGATAGACTACCAGGTTAAGTTTGTAATCGGGAGGAAGCCGCGCTCGATTTTCATAGACGGCCCGTCTACGTATATGCTCGGCCTAAACTATACGGCAGAGCAGCTTGAAGCAAGCCTTAGAAACGTTAGGAGGATAATGAATCAAGCGCATCCCTCAGTGATGATTCTTGACCACCACCTGCTGAGAGACTTGAAGTGGAGGAAGTATTTCGAAAGCTTGTCTGAGGAGGCTGAAAAAATGGGCGTAGCCTTAGAATCCGCCGCGGAATACGTGCACATGGAGATCAACCAGCTTGAGGCCTTAAGGGGCTCGCTTTATGCCGCTGAGTTTTGAGGAAAAGGCGGGTTTACTATACATTTTTTGATAACTATACTAGAAACCTTTATAAAATACCTTCCGAGCTCTATTTATGATGAGAAAAATGATGCGGCAAGATTTAAAGAGCAAGGTAACAGCATGTGCAGCAGCAATCCTAATTCTCCTGATGTTGACACAAGCTCTAGGGCTAATCGTCACAACCTTTTCAGCACCGGAGGAGTATCCAATTTACAAATACGGATGGTGTGACGAAGTAGTCTTCTTCCCTGTGGCGGATGCGGCTAAGGCTGTTGAAATGATGGAGAAGGGAGACATGGACATCTACTTCAAAGATATAGGTGACCCGGTGCTTTTCAGAAGGGTACGGGAATCAGGAGCATTGTCCTACGACTTCTCATACGGCTTGTATTTCGATCTTACCTTCAACCCTGTCGGGCCGGAGACCCTTGACGGCAAATTCAACCCGTTCTACAACCCTAAGATAAGGGAAGCCATGAACATGCTTGTGGACAGGCAGTACATCGTCGACGAAATCTCGGGTGGTCTCGCAATACCTAAGTATGTGCCGGTCTGCAACGGTTTCCCAGACTACAAGAGGCATGAGAATGTGATAAAAACCATTGAGACTAAATACGCGTACAATTTCGAGAAGGCGAAGCAAATAATGTTCGACGAGTTGGCGAAGGAGCGAGGTGTCGAGAATAGAGGTGGGAAGTGGTACTATAAGGGTGAACCGATCGTCTTAAAGTTCGTCATAAGGGTGGAGGATAGGAGGAGGCAAATAGGAGACTATGTTTCAGGACAATTGGAGAAGCTCGGCTTCACCGTGGAGAGACTGTACAAGACTTCTAGAGAAGCCTCCCCAATATGGATGAGGGGTAATCCTGCTGAGGGAAGATGGCATTTGTATACTGGCGGCTGGGTGACGACAGTGGTATCGAGGGACGATTCCGACAACTTCCAGTTCTTCTACAGCGATAAGTCGGGCATGGCATCCATCAGCCCCCTGTGGGCTTCATACAAGCCTTCCCCTGAGTTCGGCGATCTTGCAGACAAGCTTGCTGAAAAGAAGTTCACCACCATTGAGGAGAGGACAGCCTGGATGAGTCGAGCGTTTGAACTGGCGCTTCAGGACTCCGTTAGGGTCTGGCTCGTAGACCAGACTGCAGCCTGGGTTAAGAGGAAGGAGATAACCGCCATAGCTGACTACTCCGGAGGCTACTGGGTCGGAATATGGGGATTCACATTGAACCGTGGAGGCACTCTAGGCGGATCGGTTAAAATAGGCAGCTCAGACGTTTTGACTGGAGACGCGTGGAACCCGATTGCTGGGTCCAACTGGATATACGACAGCATGATAAGCTCAGCGACGGGCATGCCTGCCTTCTTAAGCGATCCTAAAAGCGGGCTCCCAATACCGACCGGCTTCGTTAAAAGCGTTAAGATAGAGGCGGAAAAAGGCCTCCTAACTTTCCAGAACCCTGAGAGCAAGGGCTGGCTAACCCTGACCTTCGTCGACAGTGTTACAATACCTTCAGACGCGTGGTACGGCTGGGATGTTGAGAAGAAGAAGGTTGTGACTGCCGGGGAGGCAGGCGTAACCAGCGCGAAGGTTAAGGTGGCTGCGGAGTACGAGGACATCATAGGCAAGTTCGAATACCACGACGGGACGGTTATGAGTCTAGCCGACTGGGTGTGGAGCTGGCCCATCAACTTTGAGAGAGCCAGTAATAAAAGTGCTCTCTACGACGAGGCCTACGTGGGCGCATTCAAATCCTGGAGGGAAGTTTTCAAGGCGTGGAGGATTGTGAGCGAGAACCCGTTGAGAATAGAGTGGTACACCGACTACACTAACATGGATGCTGAGCTGATAGCTAGTGCTTACGTGGGTTTAGCTGGGCCATGGCACACCACCGCGATAGGCATTAGGGCGGAGGAGAAAGGCCTCCTAGCCTTCGGACAAGATAAGGCTCTGAAGAGTAAGGTTGAGTGGATGAACTACATAGCTGGCCCAAGTCTGCAAATACTCTCCCAGATGCTGGATGAAGCTATAACGGAAGGCTACATACCCTTCAGGGAGCTTAACAGCAAGTACATCAGTGTGGATGAGGCTAGAGCAAGGTATAACGCCCTTAAAAACTGGTATTCTACGTACAGGCACTTCTGGGTTGGGGCCGGCCCCTACTATTTGGAGACGGCTGACATAACTGCTCACACAGCGGTTCTGAAACCGTTCCGAAAGCTTCTGCAGCGTGAGCTCACGATCTCTGTGGAGGGAAGTGGGACAACTGATCCCGAGCCTGGTTCACACGGGTACATTGGGCGTGAAACAGTGACAATAAGGGCTAAACCAGGCTTCCTCAGCGTCCTTGAAAAATGGGTTGTCGACGGAGTGGAGAGGGGAGCATCCGAGACGCTCACGCTTGTAACGGATAAGCCTCACAGCGTTAAAGCCGTGTTCAGAGTATGGTATGAGGCAGTAATCGGAATAGTCGCGGCGATCGTGGTCATCGCCATAGTCGCAGTACTATTCTTAAGGAAGAAAAGAAAATAGCTGTGGTCAGAAAAGTTTTTATCCCCTTCTTTTTTCTCCTTCTGGAAAATGACTAGGGTGACCCATGGTTGACGATTCCCAAGGGCTTCTTAAAATTCGTGGGTAAGAGGACAGTCTTACTGCTTATAAGCCTCGTAATCGCTTTATACATATCCATATTGCTCGCTAACTTCGGTGGTCTTATAGATGAGATGGTTAAGGCAGACCTCCTGATGAGCATCACGATGAACGTTAGGAATAACCCTGCTTACCAAGGGCTCACAGCCTCTGAGAGGCAGAGGATAATAGACAGCATGTACCAGGCCGCGTTGGAGGCGAGGGGGCTTAACACCCCGTTCTTAGTAAGGAGTCTCTACCACTTGAAGAACGCTTTAACAATGGATCTGGGCACAGCCCTCTACTTAACGAGCGACAGCGGGTCGAAACAGGTGAGGCTGATAATCTTGGAGAGGCTTCCTCAAACAGTAATGCTCTTCACGACGGTGACAATAGTCAACTTCTCCCTGAATCTTTTCGGGGGCCTTTTCATAGCCAGAAAATACGGCTCTAAAATCGATAGGGCAATAGCAGCATTGGCTCCCACGTCAGTAATACCCGGCTGGGTCTACGGGATATTTCTAATTCTGATATTCTACACGTGGCTACACATTCTTCCTCCTGGCGGTTTAGTGGATTATCCTCCGCCCAAGGATCCTTTTCTATACTCCCTGTCTGTTTTGAGACACATGATATTGCCTATGCTCTCCTGGATAATAGCCGGATTATTCTTAGGGCTCTATTCGAACAGGACCTTCTTCCTGATATTCTCAACTGAGGATTACGTGGAGGTGGCTAAAGCCAAAGGCCTCCCGCCCAGACAGGTGGATATGAGCTACGTGATGAGGCCGACACTGCCTCCAATAATAACCGGGCTCTCCCTAGCCATCATCGGCTCATGGGGCGGTGCCATAATAACGGAGACCGTGTTCGACTGGCCTGGATTAGGCAGGCTCTTGGCGGCAGCACTCTCCTATCCAGATCCTCCGGTGATAGTTGGGGAAGTAGCAATATACGCTTGGCTTTTAACGCTAACGGTCTTAACGTTGGATGTTATTTATGCTTTTATTGATCCAAGGGTTAAAGTATGGGGTGGTTAAAACGAGTTCATCGAAGCCTAGTGGTGGTTTAAAGGGGGTTTTGCGCGAAGTTTTAAGCTACAAGTCTGCTGTCATGGGTATTGTTATTCTCCTACTCCTAATAGGTCTGTCTGTCTACACTATGGTAACAATACCCTTGCCGGAGGCGATTCAAGCCTGGAGGTCGAGCGAGGCTTGGAGCCGGAATCCTAGAAACGCTCAGCCAGAGTGGATCGAGCTCTTCTACGGGAGGAGGCTGCCCCGCACAATAACAGTTTCTCTCGCAGAAACTAAAGTGTCTGAGGTTTTGCGTGAAGACGGAACGCTGTCTGTCTCTTGGGTCGTTCATTTCAACTACGACTACGATGACTTCCCATCGGAGATCATAGTTTTCTTCAACTCGAGCTATGTGGAGAAGCCTGTGGTTGAAATCTACTGGATAAGACCGGATGGTGACGAGATTCTTCTTAAGCAACATGCTTTGAGAAGGCCCGACGACAGACTGTATTTGAGCAATGACCTTGGCCTAGAGCTTAAACTTGAAAGGCTTTTCGAAAGCAAGATCGGCAAGAAACCAAACTTCGCGATGACGGTTGAGAAAGGCCTCTTCTCAGAGTATTCGCAGGATCCTCGGGTCTTGAAAGGTATGTATAGAATGCGCTTCGAAGCAACTCTGAGCAAGAACAGTGTTTTAAACGCGGAAGTAGTGATATATGGTACTGTTTATGGGTTAGCTGGAACGGATCATTTAAGGAGGCCCTTAATAATAGGTTTGCTCTGGGGTACTCCGATAGCATTGTCCTTCGGGCTTACAACAGCCTTACTTACAACAGTGCTGAGCCTCATAATCGGAACGATCAGCGGCTGGTACGGCGGTAAGATTGACACCATTATACAGCGGATAGTGGAGATAAACGCTGTCCTCCCATTCCTGCCGATCCTAATATTGCTTACAACGTTCTACAGAATCGATCTATTCATCATCCTACTCAGCGTGGTCGTTCTAAGCATATTCTCGCTCGGCATAAAAGGCACCCGTATCTTGGTTATGCAGATTAAGAGCTACCCGTACATAGAGGCGGCGCAGGCGTACGGAGCCAGTAATATGAGACTGATACTGTTCTACGTGATACCTAAGATCCTGCCCCCGGTGGTCCCTGGAATGATCTCCTCAGTGCCGGGCTTCGTATTTCTTGAGGCAGGGCTCTCATACCTTGGGCTTGGCGACCCTTTCCTACCGACATGGGGTAAGATAATAAGTGATGCTCAGACTAACGGCGCCTTCTACAAAGGCATGTACTATTGGGTTTTAGAGCCTGCTTTCCTGTTGATACTTACAGCCATTGCGTTCGCGCTGATAGGGATGGCTCTCGAGAAAATAGTCAACCCTAAGCTGAAGGAGCTGTAGAAGAATGAGCAGCAGCAAATCTGTTTTATCAGTCCGCGACCTTAAGCTTTACTATAGGACTAGAAAAGGAGTTGTGAAGGCTCTGGAAGATATAAATTTCGACCTTGAGAAGGAGGATGCGCTGGCTGTAGTCGGCGAATCCGGGTGCGGAAAGAGTACTCTGGCACGTGCCCTGGTTCGAGTTCTACCCAGAAACATTCATACTTACGAAGGGAAAATAATTCTTGACGGTAGGGACGTTATGAATTTGGATGAGGAGGCTTTCAGGAGGGAGGTGAGGTGGAGGAAAATATCTATTGTCTTCCAGGGAGCCATGAACTCCTTTAACCCGGTTTATAAGATTGGCTACCAGGTGGCTGAGCCACTGATTATCCATGATCATGTGGAGAAGAAGGAGGCTTCGAATAGGGCGAGGCAGCTGATGGAGCTTATGGGGGTGCCTAGTGTCTTTGCTGATAGGTATCCCTTCGAGTTGAGCGGCGGGATGAAGCAGAGGGCAGCGATAGCTATGGCTTTGATAATAAATCCTGAGATAGTGATTCTGGACGAGCCTACTTCAGCGCTAGACGTCCTGACCCAAGCTAACATAATGAACCTTTTGAAGAGAATTAAAAACGAGTTTAGGCTAACTTACATCTTCATAACTCACGACCTTGGCTTGGCCAGCGAGCTTGCGAATAAGGTTGCAGTGCTATACGCCGGTAAAATCGTTGAGCTCTCCCCTGCGGACATATTCTACACGCAGCCGAAACATCCTTATTCCAGAGGCCTACTGGCAAGTGCTCCTACGCTCAGTACCGATAGGAAGCCGGAGTTCATAAGCGGAGTGCCGCCAAGCCTAATCGACCCTCCCTCAGGCTGCAGGTTTCACCCGAGATGCAGTTTCGCATGGGAAAAATGCAGCTCTGAAGAACCCGGTATGTTCCCAGTGGCGGAGGGCCACTTAGTAAGGTGCTGGCTGTATGGTGGTGGAACATGAGTTCTGGGGAAAAGCTGCTTGAATTGGAAGACTTGCGGAAATGGTTTGAAATAAGAAGAGGCTTACTGGGCTCTAAGACGAGCTTTGTAAAGGCTGTTGACAATGTGACCTTCGGCTTGGAGGAGGGGGAGGCAGTGTCCCTCGTGGGGGAGAGTGGAAGCGGCAAGACGACTCTGGGTAAGACTATACTAAGGCTTTACGAGCCTAACGGGGGCAAAATTTTGTTTCAAGATAAGGACGTGACGCATGTTAAGGCTAAGGACTTGAAATGGTACAGGCGGATGACTGGTCTAGTTCAGCAGGACCCGTTCGGAGCCTTCGCATCTCATTTCACAATATTCAGGTCGCTGGAGGAGCCTCTCCTCATTCATAACACGGTTAAGTCGAAAGAAGAGAGGGCTGAAAAAGTGTTCAAGGTGCTTGAAGAAGTTAGGCTTACGCCGGTGGAGGACTTCGCGTATAAGTATCCTCACATGCTCAGCGGCGGCCAGTTGCAGAGGGTTGCTATAGCTCGAGCTATAATCCTTGAGCCTCGCCTGCTCGTTGCCGACGAGCCTGTGTCAATGCTGGATGCTTCCGTCCGTATAGAGATCCTGACCCTCTTGAGAAGGCTTCAGGAAAGGCTTAGGCTCGGCGTAATATACATAACGCATGACCTTGCGACAACAAGGTTCTTCTCAGAGTGGGCGCTGATAATGTATGCTGGACATGTTATGGAGAAGGCTTTCACGCAGGAAATCCTGAGGAATCCTTTACATCCCTATACGAGAGCTTTGCTCACGGCTACCCCCGAGCCTAACCCGGAGAACAGAAATAGGTTTAAGCAGGTTCCACCTGGGGAGCCTCCTGCTCTAATCGACCCTCCTAAGAGCTGCAGGTTCTCTCCACGCTGTCCCCACGCTTTCGACAAGTGTTTTAAGGAGGAGCCACCAGAGTTCGAAGCAGCCTCAGGACACTGGGTTAAATGCTGGCTTTACGAAAGGTCTTAGTGGCATGAGTCCTAAGAAAGCGATGTTAATAGGGGTTCTGCTCTATCTGCTGTCATTTTTTACGGGTCTATACAACATGTGGTACATAAGGCAAGGCTATAATCCAACTATGTTAACCAGTCTCGTCGTAATCCAAATAGCCCTTTCCTTCTCCAGCATCGCGTTGGTGGGATATGGTACTCTAGCCTACCTAATAGCGGTCATAAGAGAGGCGGTGAGGAAAAGAGAAGAGACAGGAGAATAGCTTAGGCTGCTGGCTTTCTTCTTTTAAGAGTTCTTAGAATCGTGTAGGAGCTGATAATGAGAATCATAACAACAAATACTGCAATAACTATGGGAAATTGTTCTACGGTTTTCCCTCCCAATCCTAAGACGTATATTCCGGTTTCAGTCAATAGAAAGGATGCTGAGCCCTTTAAAGAAGACTCCTCCTTCATCAAGCCTCTTACCTTTTTCCACCCCGCTCCCCTCCAATGGTAGAGGACAGGCTCCTCCATCCGAATATCCTGAATATCTTTCAAGTTATATGTTACGTTAAGCCTTATCCAGCCTCCGGAGGATAGAGTGATGTTTAAGAAACCGCTAAGACGCCTAACTGTCTCTAGCTCAATCGGTCGGGATCCCTTTATGGAAACATCCCCCTGGTAGGTGAAGGAAACTTCCTTATTGCCGTAAGCATTTATCTCCAGTTTTTCAACCATAATGTCTTCCGCGCCTTCAGAATAGAAATCCGCAACCGTGTTGTTGCTGCACTTATTGCTAAAAAGCTGGGCTTCAGATGAGCGGAAGAGGAAAAGCCCGTAGGAATTCTGTTCTAATGAGTTATTTCCAATGATTGCTGAACGGCTGTTTTCAATAGAAATTCCCACGCGACAGAAGGAAACAGTATTCATTGATAGCATGCTGTTGAGTGTTTCATAGATAGTTACACCATGTCCCCTAGCTTGTTCCAGCATGTTTCTTGAAATAGTTATGTTGACACTGGATTCAATAGCGATATTGTTCGTCGAAGAGCGTGCAATATTGTTCGTTAAGGTAATGTTCTGCGAATTCTGGATCCTTATACCAATAAGTCCTCCGGTAACGGTGTTCTCATACACTAGGCTTGCCCGCGCATAATCTAGATGGATTCCGTAAAAATTATAGAATGCTTCGTTCGACGATATCGTGTTAATCCTAGACCTTGCAACTGCTACTCCTACCGTATTATTTTGAAAAATGTTCCTCACTATATTGCTTCTATCAGATATGTGATTATATAGACCATAGGTGCAGTTGGCTACCCTGTTTTCAACAATCGTGCTGTTGAAGCACAATGAGAGGCTAATTCCATATTTGCTTGACTTAACGTTGTTTCGAGCAACCGTGTTCTCAAGGGATTCTTGAAGGTATATTCCGAAAAGACATTCATTCACGTCGTTTTCTTCGATTAGGCTCCTGTTCGAACCGTTAGCCAGCAATCCGAAATCCCCGCCTATAATTCTGTTACCGATAATCCTACATCCAACGGATCCTTTAACGCGTATTCCACATGTTCCCCCATAGTTTACAAGGGTGAAACCAGCTAGGACGACATTATCTTTCGAGATTTCTACAACATTGTCTCTAGGATTAGCCGGAATTAGTTCAACTGTTCCATTAGCAATGAGTTTCACAGATTTGTTTATTTTGAGATTCTCCGTATGTTTGCCGGGTGGAACATATATCGTGTCTCCATCATCAGCCGAGTTGATTGCCATCTGGATTGAAAAACTTTTTTCAGCAGCGTTTTTAAAACCATGTGGATTAGCTCCATCCGCTGACAGAAGGAGGCGGTTACCCGCGTTCTGTGAAGTAACCAATGCAAGCATTAGGAATACTGTGTAAACGAGTTTTTCCAAGACTGTTTCCAGGAATTGTAGCAAGCCTTATAAACATAGTGTTTAACTACTGGACCCGGATTTTCATAAGATGAATCTTCCTATTCTCAATGGGGGAGAAGAGGATTATTGAGTTAAACTTTAAGACTCTTAGCGCGCGTTAAGACTACGTGGCGCTTATCCTCGCCTTAATTCAAACAGTATTCCTTCAACTTATGGTTTTAATGGTTATACTCGTAGTGATGGTGTTGCTCTTGTCTTTCATAAGGCCGGCTGGAGCGATCATTCTTCTCCACTTATATTAGTTTTACAAAGCCTCAGAGACATATAGGGTTATGGTGAAGAATAACTTTATATTCTACCTTGTTCCAATTACCTAAATCCAGTTTGATAGAGATTAAAGGTGTCAAGATATGTTGGCTTGGACACGCTGGCTTCAGAATAGCCGGAGAAGGTAAAACAATCTACATAGACCCGTTCAAGATTAAAGGTGGTCCAGCTGCGGACATAGTCCTCGTTACCCATAGTCATTTCGACCATCTTAGCGTTGAAGACATAAGGAAAATCTCCTCCCCTAAGACTATTTTAATAGGCCCCAAGGAATGTGAAGCAAGGTTCAGGCAGTTGGGCTTAGAGCATAAGATTGTTAAGCCGGGTTTAAGCATGGATGTCTCAGGGGTTAGGGTTGAGGCTGTTCCATCATACAACGTTGGAAAATCTTTCCACCCTAAGATGGACGGCAAGGTCGGGTACGTGGCTACAGTAGGCGGCGTGAAAATATACCATGCAGGAGATACTGACAGGATTCCTGAAATGGCCAGTATAAAGCCAGACGTCTCCCTTCTGCCAATCGGGGGAACATACACTATGAATGTTGAGGAGGCTGCTCAAGCGGCTAAAGACATAGGCGTAGGAATCTTCATACCTATGCACTACGGCTCCATCGTGGGGGGTAAGAGTGACGCTGAAAGATTTCGCACCATCCTTGGGGAGAAGGCTGCAATAATGGAGCCGGAGGAATAGCTGGAAAACCTGCTGTTTTTCTCAAACCTAAGAGTTATCCGGCTGTTTCCAAGCGCGTTTAAAGATGGTCAGCATGATCACTATCATCACCGCAGCGATAATGACGCTAATGAGTATGAGTATTGAAGAGTATTCTCCGAAGCCGAATGCCAGTGGGAAAGGGCCTATGAAGATTACGAAGGCCCCCCCACCCTTGGCTTCAGCCGAGGACAGTGAGGCTAGGAAAAGCGCTACGAATCCGATCATTATCAGGAGGAAGCCTGTTAACAGTAGTTTTCCGAAACTATTCAAGACTTCTCAGCCGTAAGAAGACCATTAAAAAGATCAAAATCAGGGTGAGTATGATCGCAAGCACAAGCAGCATCCTGGCTGTCTTAGGGTCTGAAGCAAGGACTATGGGGATTGGCCCTATCATCACCACTGCTCCTCCACGTTTCTCAACCTCGGTGTCTTTCTGCCTGAGAGAACGCAGAAACTCCATAAGAACAGCTATAAAAACCAGTAGGAAGCCCGCTAGGATTAGGAGCATAGCGGCCAGGGTCAGCGGTGGACTCATAGAGTGCGTGCTACTCTACCGGTATTTCCTCGCCCTTCTTCTCCTTCCTGATCCTGTTCAGAGTTACCTCGAGAATACCGTTCTTATAGCTGGCCTTAGCCGTCTTGGGGTCAACTTCCTCAGGCAGCTCAACATCCTTGCTGTACTTTCTTTTCTCAGACTCCGCTCGTATTGAAAGGGTCTTGCCAACCACGTTCAGCTTAATGTCCTGCTTATCCACGCCGGGTACTTCAGCAATGACTTTAATCTTGTCCTCCTCGGTGATAACGTCTATCAGGGGCTCAGCAGCCTCCTTAACTTCAAGCGGTTTAACGGGGGAAACTTTACGCTTAACGTTTCCAAACTCCCTTACGACAGGCTTACCGTCGGGCCCTATTCTAACGGAGTAACCATATATGAAGGGGCCGTACTCCTTTCTAACGCTGCCATCCGGAAGCTTCTCCTCCCTAACCAGGTCATTCGGAAACTTCTCCTCAAGGCCTTTGAAAAGGTCGAAGAAATCCTCCTCGAAGGGCGATGCGCTGAAGGCTCTCCGCATCATTTTCCTCAAATCCTTCTCAAGCTTTTCAAACCAGTCTTCAAACCAGTCTTCAGACATTCTTAGACACCTCCGTTTTTTAAACCTGCTTCTGGGAAGATATTAATTTTTCCCTCAAGATTTCGGGCGAATAGGATTGGGAAACTCTGGGTTAAGAGATGTTTGCAGGCACAGGGGTCAAAGCTTTTATTTAACCCTCGTCAAAAGCTTTCAGCATTGTCCGGAGAATGGATGGTTAAAGTGCTGGAGGACCTGACAAACTCCTTCGGGCCCGCTGGATACGAGAAAGAGGTTCTGTCAAAGGCGAAGAGCTACATGCAGGCTTATGCTGACGAGATAATGTCCGACAAGCTGGGCTCGCTGGCGTTCGTCAAAAAAGGCGGTTCGGAGAGGCCGCGCGTCCTTCTCGCCGGCCATGTTGACGAGGTTGGCTTCGTTGTCTCAGGCATAAACGACCAGGGCTTCCTGTCTTTCGCACCCCTCGGAGGATGGTTCGACCAGGTTCTACTATCAACCAGAGTCATAGTTAGGACTCAGAAGGGTGATTTAAACGGGGTTATAGCTGCGAAGCCTCCACACCTAATACCTCCAGAGGAGGCCAACAAGGTGATAACGAAGGACAACATGTCAATCGATATAGGTGCTTCCTCAGCCGACGAGGCTAAAAACATGGGTGTTAGAATAGGAGACCCGGTTGTGCCCTGCTCGAGCTTCTCTCTTATGAAGAATGGCGAGGTTGCGATGGGCAAGGCTTTCGACGACAGGGTTGGGGCAGCAATAGCCATGGAGGTTGTGAGAAGGCTGAGAGCAGAGGGAGTTCAACATCCTAACACTGTGTATGGTGCAGCCACAGTCATGGAGGAGGTTGGCCTTAGGGGGGCGACGACGATCGCAAGCCTAGTGGATCCCGACGTGGCCATCGTGCTTGAAGTAGATATTGCTGGCGATGTTCCAGGAATACCTGCTGGGCAGGCTCAGACGAAAATCGGGAAGGGGCCGTCTATAATAGCGATGGATGCATCTATGATTCCAAACCAATCGTTGAAAAACCTAGCGATAAGAGTTGCCGAGGAAAACAATATTCCGTATCAGCTCTCGCTAGTGGCTAGGGGCGGTACGGATGCGGGGAGGATTCACATTCATAAGGTCGGCTGCCCCAGCCTGGTCATAGGTGTTCCGACGAGACACATTCATTCAGCAGCATCAATAATGAGCCTCAGCGACGTGAGAAATGCTGTCAGGCTTGTCTTAGAGATGATTAAGAGGCTCGATGCTGAGACCGTCGGGAAATTAACGGAATGGTAGCAGCATGCGCTAACGTTCAATCGACCTAAGCAGTCTTGAAAACGACAGTCAAGGCTGTCATATTCGATTTTGACGGCACGATTGTAGACACCGTGGGCCTTCTCTCTGAAGCATGGTCTAAGGCGGCAAGCCTTATGAAGATAAGGATCGACCCTAAGGATGTCGCGAGGTATGTTGGGCTCGCAGGGCCGGAGATCTCTCTTAAAATAGCCGGGGGGGATGAGGCTAAGGCTGCGGAGCTGAGGAGGCTTAAAGACGAGATATATGACTCTGAATACATAGATAGGATAAGGCTTTTCGAAGACGTTGAACCGTCTTTAAGCACGCTTAGGAGCAGGGGGCTTAAGATAGCGGTTGCAAGCTCCCAGACTACGAGGAGGCTTAAGAAATACCTCTCCCTCCTAAGCGTTTTGAAAATGGTGGACGTGCTCGTCGGCTCAGACACTGTTGCGAGAAGAAAACCGGCTCCAGACATTTTCCTGAAAGCAGCGGGGCTCTTGGGAGTCAAGCCTGACGAGTGTTTCGCGGTTGGAGATACTTGTTTCGACTGCGAGTCTGCTAAGAAAGCCGGAATGAGGTTCATACTTGTTTCAAGGATGGGTGCCCAGTGTGAGGAAGCAGAGTTCACTGTAAAAAGCCTTAATGAGGCTGCTTCAATAATATTAAGCGTCGCGTGACTCATGCCTTAAATACGATTCACTATGATTTCAACTATGGGCATAAAACTCTTTGAAAGCGTTTTTGTCAGCGGTCAGTACGGCTCATTACGAGTTAAGGCTAAGGCTCGCTACGATGCGCGTGTTAAATCTTCACATTGTGCCTCCAGCTCAGGAAACACGTCTTAAGGTTTCCCCCGTGGGATTTTGCTTCAGTAAGTTTTTTAACGGTTTATGTTAAACCTCTACGGATGCTTCCTTTAAACGTTAAGGGTCTGCTGGAGAAACAGCAATACAGGATAGTTGGCAGACACTCTGCTGTTAAAGTATGCTATTGGACCAGACAGAGGCTAACGCGGGGGAGAGCCTGCTACAAGGAGCTCTGGTACGGTAATGTTCAGAGCCACAGGTGTATGCAGATGACTCCCTTCATGGGCTGTAACTACAGGTGTACCTACTGTTGGAGGATTCACTCCGGGGACAGACCCGGGTATGTTTGGCAGGAGTATCCTGCGAGTGTTTCTGAGCTGGATGAGCCGGCTCATATAGTTGAGGAAGCTGTTAGGATGAGGAGGCTCCTACTCATAGGCTATAAGGCGAACCCAATGGTCGATCCTAAGCTCTTCGAAGAGGCTCTTAAACCATCCATGGTGACTTTCAGCCTGACGGGTGAGCCGACACTGTACCCTAGGCTGGGGGAGCTGATAGTCGAGGCCCGTAAAAGGGGCATGGCGGCCTATCTTGTGTCTAACGGCAGCATGCCAGAGGTTTTAGAAAGCTTAAACCCGCTTCCAGACCAGCTTTACGTCAGCATCCAAGCTCCTGACGAGACGGTTTTCAAAATGGTTGCGAGACCATTGGTTAAGAATGCTTGGCAGAGGTTGTTAAGGACGCTAGAGTTGCTACCCGGCTTAAAAGGTGTTAAGCGTGTGCTCCGGATAACAATGGTTAAGGGTGTTAACGATAGTGATGCAGAGGGTTACGCTAGGCTGATAAGCGTCGCGAGCCCTGATTATGTTGAAGTTAAGGCTTACGAGTGGGTTGGGGAAAGCCAGTCGAGGCTCCCTAAGGATGCGATGCCATGGATGAGCGACGTAGTTTCTTTCTCTGAGAAAATAGCCGGGTTGTCAGGATACTTAAAAAAGGGGGAGTTTGAGCCGAGTGGAGTAGTACTGCTCTCTAAAATGTGATTTTCACTGTTCATAATGAATATGCCTGTTTTTAGGGTAAGTCATTGTTTTTCCCTGACCGACTTACATGAGACTATTTTGAGCTGCTGCATTCCCAGCAGAACTCTGTCCTCGTTAGTCCAGAAACTCTTGTCGCATTTCTTGCATACTATTTTCTTCAAATCCTTTGACCAAGGCATCTCCGTTTTTCTGAAAACTTGGTGTTTTTGGAAATTCCATTGCCTTCTTGGGCAGAGCGGCATGCAGGCTACGCAGCCCTCAACACAGTTCTATGGGTTTGCAACCATCGCTTATTATCTGCCGTGTGGAAACATTGTAGGGGCAGAACTCTATGCATTTCGGCCTATCTAGTCCTCACAGCCGTTGCAACGATCTCGGGAAACAGTTGGATACCAGGTTTAGTCATCAATAATTGGTCGACGCCTTCGCTTAAAAATTTTATACTTGCCTCTCCTTCCTGCTGGACGTCCACTGCTCTGAAACAGTGATCTTCAAAAGTTCGTCGCGTAGCTCGTAGAGCATCGTCTTCATTAACGCTTTATGCTCTATATAGGCGTACGAGCTTCTCTCAATATTCTTAACAATCAACTCAACATTGTAGAAGCTTCTATCAGGAACATATTTGACCTCCACATCGTAGTCGGCTATCCTTTCAGAAAGGCCGGAAATAGCTCTGTAGCTTAAGTTCAATTTCACCCCGTCCTCCTCTTTTTCATACGAGTGGATTATAATGCCGTAGAGAGAGTAGGAATGGGATTGCGCCATATCTATGATGAGCGAGGAGAACTGCTCCAAATGCTCCTTCTTTAGCCGAATAGGCGTTGACGCTCTTTTAGAACCATCCTTCTCGGTTTTAATGGCAATTTCCCCTCGGATAAGCATGATTTTGCTCGGGACTATTTTAAGAATAGCTTCCTTCGCTGGGAAAGCTGAGCCAATGCCTGTAACCAGAACGGCAATTATGAAAACTAGGAGCAGTGGTGTTAGACTGTAGAGCTCCGTAAATATTTCCGGGCTGCTAGCACCTATTGAATATGCCCAAGCATAGCCCAGAACATACCCTAAGCAGCCCCCCATCACCCCTATTATCAAGCCCTCTGTCAAAAACAAGTAGGTTATGAAGCTTGGGGATGCACCCAAGCTAGACATTATCACTGACTCCTTCCTCCGCTCGTATATCGAGTTTAACATCGCGTTTAGAATTATGAGAGAACCTATCAGTATCATCATAAGAACAGACTCCCAGCTGCCTAAAGCCATTAGGAGCGGTGCTCCAAGCTGAATGGTTTCAAGCTGCGAGCCCTTATTTATGGTTGCTGAATAAGAGGAGACGACGTCGATGGAGATCCCTACTCCGCCAGTGGTTATGGCGCGGCTGAGCCAGATTTTATGAGACGAGACCAAGGTCTTTAAATAGTTCGCTATTGCAACCAAGTTAGCGACAGGATAAGTCCCGATCAAGGCTACGACTCGTTTAAAAGCAGGGATGTTTCTCACAGCCTCGATATCTACCAATCCAATCACTGGACTCGATATTATGAGCATTCTATTACCCTCTGTCAAAAGATTATCCATTATCAACCTAGACGGGATTTGTAAAGCATCCCAGTTAATGGTTCCTATGAAGATCGGTCTACTTCTAAGATAGCTCTCCAATGTTTCTCCGCTTGACGTTCGTAGAGTAGATTTGTCGAACACTCCTGTTACATTCAAGTTTAAACCCATCACGTTTAACTGGCCTGGGAAATATTGTCTTTGAAAAAACTCCTTGTCGATTAGAATACCGTTTTTAAAATCTCCTGAAAAGTTTAATCCTAAATGACTCTTCATGAAGGTGAGGTTTACAAATATTATTAAGCCTCCTGGCTCTTGGCTATCCGATTCCACTGGGATGGTGATGTTTATTCCTCCCGGCCCAGTAAGGTTTAACTGGCTTGGGAAAGATTCTTTTTGCAAAAACTTGGATTCGCAGAAAGCTATGCAGATCGGCGTGTATTCCGTCATCCCAAGTTTCCCTGCGTAGAAAGCAGCTTCTTCAAGGCTCATTAAAAAGAGCCCGTTATACTTTTCTTCAAAGGTGCCTGCGGGGCTTGATATTACTACTTTTGCCAGCCAGTTTTTTGAGAAAAGAATGGTTCCTCCGCCGCCTCGAGCCTCTTGAAGCGACGTGACGAGCGGCACTGTTGTTTTCAGAGTTATTGCGGGAACAGTTACCATCGCTATAGTGGTGACGGTGAGTATTACTAAGGCGCCTCGAAGCCTTCTGCTTTTAAGCATTCTAACCGCGGTTGACGCAGCTAGGCTGTAGATCGTGGCTGTTCCAGAGTACTTGAACATCAGCCGTACCGTCAAAAATAGAAGGATTAGGCTTATGATGGCTGAAGCAACTGGAAGCAGCATGAACGGTATCCCGAATGTGAAGTTCGATAGGGACCAGAGGTTAATCAACGCCTTCGGCCTCGTTGAGAAGAGTATTAGCCTTAAACCAGGATGGAATTCGAAAGCCAATAGCGAGAAGAGGATGAAGAGAATGATCGTCAGTTTCCTGCTTCCGTTAAATATTAGGTGCGAGACAACTGCCCCCGCTATCAAAATAATTATCAGCACGATCGGGGCAATAAGCATTCCGGATGACAAGACCAACATGCCGATGCTGCTGCTGGCTTCGCATACGAGATTAATAGCTCCTTCAAGCGGGAAAAGATTCAATTCCCCAAATTCCTCTAGGCTTACTGGTTGAATATCGGTTAAGTATGAACTTGCCTGTTGAAGCTTTGCATATATGTCTGAAGCATAAATACTTGTTTCACTCAGAAACTCGCCGGCAGCTTTAATCAGGCTGTCGGTCGAGTTGAGAAGTGCTCTGTAGATTTCTGGGCCAATTATAAGGTTTTCCTTTCCTAAGTTCAAATTCATTTCAAACGGGAAGGCTAGCTGTGTCGGAGTGGATTCAAGCGTATGAAGCTCAACTAAGTATCTGCCTGAAAGCTTTAAGCTACCCATGTTACCGCGTGCTATTAGAAAGCAGCTTCCATTCCCAAAATAACCTATGTGTGTCCCTGCATGCTCGTCGAATATGATTCTAGCGTTAAGCCTTTGAAAAGGAGACACGTCAACAATATAAAGCTTTGCTGAGCTGGCCCTCAGCACTAGGCTGATATTGATTATTCTACCAGTGTTATTCACTCTGTACCATAATGTGGAATCGACATCGGATTCGACTCTATACGTGCTGCTCAAGCCAAGCTGATCAATATAATAAATGTAGTTCTTGCCGTCAAACCTTACGTTCCAATTCCGGACCGCCCCATAGTAATCGGTCAAAACCGCTAACCTGTTTAACTGGAGACAAGAATCAGTATATAGTCGGATGGTATTAATCAGATAACGCTGATACTGTTGTATGCGTGAATCCAAACTTGTTTCCTGTTGTTGAATTATACTGCCTGATTGATTCGTGCCCCATGAAAAACGAAATAACCCTATCCACATTGTAAAATTAACAGGTTTTTGCGGAGCTTCGTCGAAAAACACCCCGGCGTTTAGAACAACCGTGTAATTCACGTAGCTTAGTTGGGCTGAAAGAGGTCTTCCAGAAATAAATATAATGACAACGAGTAAAAGACTGAAAAGAGTTGTTAGGAGTTGTCGTTTAACCATCTGGAAATTGGCTATTCTAAGTCTCTTATAAGTTTAAAGAAGTCCTTGAAAATAGACTCGGCTTCAAGGCGTGCATCACAAGTATCTTTTATCTCAATAAATATTTTTTGAAAAATTGGAAACCGTTTAGAAAAAATAAGTTGGTTAAGAACAGGGTTTACTTGAAGAAGAGCCTTACGTAACGGTACTCTCTAGCGGGAAGGTCTGCGCGAAGATCCTGCACGACCTCCTCCCAGTCAATCTTCTTCCCCCCGTTCCTTTTCTTCCAAACCATCTTTCTTCCACCTCCAATTACGCCAAGGGAGGGTGATTATTTAAAGCCGGCTCGCGTTTCAAGCTTACAACCCGTATTCCAGCACAGTAATCACATTACGTGAGCTTATTTCAAATTCCATGAGTTGAAAGTGTGTTTGCGGGCAGCGTACGCTATGCTTATATCCCTCAAACATCATTCAAACGTTACGCGATGGTTAAGTCGCTCGAATCCATTTCGAAGATGATTGACCACTCTCTCCTCCACCCTACTCTCACAGATGAGGATCTTAAGGCTGGGTGTCTGGTGGCTAAAAAATACAATGTCGCTGCAGTATGCATTAAGCCTTATGCGGTTAGGCTTGCGAAAGAAATGCTTTCAGGCTCAAGCGTGGCTGTCTGCACCGTTGTCGGTTTCCCGCATGGTAGCAGCACTATTGAAATAAAGGTGATGGAAACTGAGAAGGCTTGTGAAGACGGTGCTACTGAAATAGATTTCGTCGTAAACATTGGGAAGGTTTTAAGCGGAGACTGGGATTATATTTCAAGGGAGATTAAAGCGGTTAACGATAATGCTGTTGAAAGGGGCGCCATTGTAAAAGTGATTTTTGAAAACGATTATCTCGCGGATGACTCTAAGATAAAATTGTGCCACGTGTGCAATAAGCATCGCGTAGCATTCGTTAAAACATCCACGGGATATGGTTTCGTAAAGCAACCCGACGGGACATACATGTATAGGGGTGCTGTTGACAGCGATATTATCCTGATGCGTAGAGAATGCATCCCGGAGATCCAGATAAAAGCGGCAGGTCGAATCCGTACGCTTGACGATCTGCTGAGGCTTAAACAGCTTGGTGCAACGAGGATAGGGACCTCTGCAACAGTGGCGATACTCGAGGAGGCAAGGAAAAGAGGTTACCTTTAAAAAGCACTATGGATTGTCAGGTTTCATGTTTAATCCCAGTGCACTAGGGTTAAATTTAAAAATAGAAACGAGTTGAAGCCCTCCGTGAAAATCAACTATCATATTCACACTACGTTTAGCGACGGTTCCTCCCGAATGTCGGATTACTGTGAGGCAGCGGTTCGAAAAGGCTTTGAGGAAATAGCTTTCACCGATCATTTAACTGTTTTCCCAAACGGTTCTTCATCAACCGGCTCTTTAGACTGGCTTAGGCTTGAAAGCTATGTTGAGGAGGCGAGGATGGTTTCCGAAAAGTATGAGGGTAAGTTAACAGTGAGGCTGGGGCTGGAAGTCGACTATATTCCTGGAAACGAGAAGATTTTAGAGGATATGTTGGGCAGTTATGACTTCGACTTTCTAATGGGCAGCGTGCACTTCGTTGGAGGAATCTGCATCGATTCCCCTAGCCACAGGATTCTGATGGAAAAGGAAATAAGTAAGAATGGTTTCAACAAGTTTTACTCAGCCTATATGCGTCTAGTCGGTAAAGCTGTAGAAACAGGTCTTTTCAACGTCGTTAGTCATATCGACATAGTGAGGATATGGGGGTTCACCCCTAGCGATGGTTTTCTCGACGAGCAGAACGTGTTAAGACTTGTTAAACAGCATGGAATGTGCATCGAGGTTTCCTCAAGAGGGTTGAGACAGCCTGTTAACTCAATATATCCTTCGCAGAGAATCATGAGGAAGACCCGTGAACTGGAAATATCTTTGACCGTGGGTACCGATGCGCATTCTGTTGAAGAAATAGACTATGCTTATGATTCTTTAATAAATTATGTGGAGGCATTTGGCTATGACAGTATCGCTACCATAAGCAAGCGTAGGATTATGGAGAGAAAATTTGAATAATGAGTAGCGTGATGAAAATAGGGAGAATTCTGTCTAAAAGGTTCTACGCTAGGGATCCGGCCATAGTGGCTAGGCGTCTATTAGGAAACGTTCTTTGCTGTGTCTTCGAGAAAAAGGCTTTGACAGGGGTTATTGTTGAGACAGAAGCATACTACGGAAAGTCTGACCCGGCTTCCAGAGCCTACAGGAGTAATGGAGAAATAGCTATGATGCTTTACGGTGATGTGGGGAGAGCCTTGATATATGGCGTTCATGGGAAGTGGTTGTTCAACATTGTTGCACATGAGCCTCACGGATGCGGAGGGGTTTTAATCAGAGCCCTCGAGCCTCTTACGGGTATAGAGGAGATGAAAAGACTTAGGGGTACGAGTGACGTTTTTCGATTGACTAATGGTCCGGGAAGGCTTACGGAGGCAATTGCAATAGATAAAAGTCTACATGGGAAACCTGTCTATTTGAAGAGTTCAGAGATTACTGTGAGAAAAAGGTTTGTGGAAACTAATATTGCTAGAGGCTTTAGAATCGGTGTTTCCGGAGACCTTAATATCCCATTAAGATTCTATGTGGCTGATTCCCGTTTCGTGTCTCATAGGAGACAAGTGTCAAGCAGGCTTAACACTTAGGATATCCTTAAGCCTCTTAACATTCTCCTCATGTTTAGACCTCCTCCTAAGGTCCACCGCTAATCCGAGTCTCCTAGCTTGGTCAACAGTTAAACCGGCCTCCTTTAATTCACCGAGTGAAAACCCTCGTGCCCGCCTCCAGTAAAGAACGATTCCCTTTCTTCTCTTAGCCAAAGGAATCGCTTCGCTACTCATTTCTAGCCATCATATTTTTTAACACTCCTTTAAAGTTTAACTCGGTTTAGCTGGCAGTTCTAGTATCATCAGGTAACTAATGTTTGCAGGATATTCTGTACAGGCCCTACGATTCAATTCTATCCCGTTATATTTGGTTATGCTTAAGTAAATGGATAAGTAAAGAAAATAGCTATTCCAGATTAAAATACAGTTCTCTCGGCCGAAGCTCCTTATACTCGTCGGTCTGCTGGACTAAGTGTCTCCTTATGTCTATGCAGAGGTGGCATTTGGAAATATACCCTTCTTCTTTCTCTCTGTAGTTAAATTCTCTGGCAGCAAACTCGTAAAGATTCCCGATGCTTTCGACAAGCATGCGTAGCACAGGCTTATCCTGCAAGTCTACCCCCTGAGTTAAAGCATCTAGGTCTCTCGCATCTCCGAGAGATATTCCGCCGCAGTATCCAGGCATATAGTTGAAATAGTTGTCTACGTGGATATGCCGGCTCCTAGTTAGCTCTGATATGCAGCGTTCATCTAAGAAAGCTTTAGCAGGGTATTTTACGAATAAGTGTTTAAGCCTGTAGCAGGCCCTCCCCATCGGAAGGAGCTCGGAGTAGCACAATGCCCACCTGTCTTTCTCCAAATACTTATCGAGCGTGAGAGTATTCCTTATACGGAAGCTTTTAAACCGATGGTAATAAGTCTCTTGATATATCATCGTGTTCCCGTCAAATATCTCTCTGCTTATGTTAATTGCTCTCTCAGTCCGTTCGAACGGAACCTGCTCAAGTATGAACGGATTTACGCTAATCAGCATCCCTTTTAACCCTGCCTGTTTCAAAGCCGTAAGCCTCTCTCTAACCTGTTCATCGTTAACGCACCAGAAGCAATTGGTTTCGGCGAATGTCGACGGGATCCTAAGCTCATCCGCAGTTTTAACCGCGTTCAGAAGAAGCTTAAAATTCAGAAACGGCTCTCCCCCTGTAAAATGCAACCCATGGTTCAGGCTGACTTTTTCGCGACCATATGGGCTGGGCTTAATGCTTGAAGCTAATTGTCTCAAGACCAGCTCGATGTTTCTCTCCGTAAGCCAGTCGTCACTCCATCTCGGGGAGCAAGCGTACACGCAGTGTTTACACGTGCTGCTGCACTTATAAGAGAGAATTATGCCGGCTGAAACCGGCTTAGGAAAGTGAAGCCTATCCATTGGCGTCATGCTCCATAGTCCACGATGTTCGGATAAGCTTTTCCCCCGGCTGGAAGCATCCAACGGGTAATCGGATAGACTTATTAGTGGTTTAGACAGGTATAGTTCTGGGCGGCTTGAGATGAAACCTGAGCGTCTGATTTCCGATAAGGATAGGGAGCTTTTAAAACGTCTGGCGGAGGTGCGGACCGCAGACGTCATCGATGCGTTAGACAGGTATAATGTTTACGATTCTACAATAATGTCGGAGGAGATAAGGCCTCTCTTCAACGATATAAAAATGGTGGGCGTCGCGCTAACAATACGGTTGGTCAAGGCGAGGGAACCAATACCCAACATGTCGCCTGAGGAATATGACCAATATGCCTCCGGATGGTATAGGAGTAAAAACAATGCTGAGCTCTTCCTACAGGTTGCTGAGCCCGGTCATGTCCTGGTTGCGGACGCCGGCGGCTACACTAGGGTCGGCTTCTGGGGCTCGTACATCGCTTTAATCGCGAGGGACAGGGGCATAGTTGGGCTAGTGATAGATGGTGGTTGCAGGGATGTGGCTGAGATAAGGAGGGAAAGGTTTCCTGTTTTCTGCAGGGGGGTGGGCCGCACTGAGACTGTGGGGAGGCTTATTCTGAGGCCTGAGGACGTTAACATACCTGTCACCGTCGGGGACGTGCCTGTGGAACCCGGGGACTTCGTGATGGGTGACGACGATGGGGTGGTGGTTATCCCGAGGGAACTGGCTGACGCGGTCTCGGAGAGGGCGCTGCGACAGTTTCAGGAGGATCGTGTTAACCAGAAGCCTTATTTAGAGAAGTTTGGCATACGGCTTTAAGGAGGGTTGAAGATGGACTCTTGGGGGGCAGGATTAGGAAGAATCATAGTCTTAAGGGGTGACCGTGGGGAGGATCTTTTAGAAACCGTTGAAACCGCCGCCAAGAACAATGGTATTGCAAACGGCATCATCGTCTCGGCGATAGGTACTCTTGAAAATTGTCGCATACATAGGGTTACTTCCAAGAAGCTTCCGCCTGAGGAAGAGTATATCGACATAGATGGTCCTTTAGAGATAAACTCTGTCAGCGGCTTGATGGCGAACGGTAAGTTGCACGCGCATGTCTCTGTTTCCGATGGTAAAGCGACGTACGGGGGGCATTTGGAGCTGGGGAGCCGAATACTTTATCTCGCAGAAATAGTGGTGGCTGAGATCACTGGAGTCTCGTTCAACCGGGTTCCCGACGCGGGAACAGGTCTAAGTCTTCTAAGGGCTGTCTAGAGAAGGATTTTAATCCCGGTTGTTTTGAAAAATTCTTAAGGGGCTCCGCCTACTTAGTCGCATGGGCGAATATATTCAGGTCTTAACGACAACAGGGGAGAGGAAGGAGGCTGAGAGGATTGCAAGAATACTGCTGGAGAGAAGACTGGCTGGATGTGTTCAAGTATTAGGCCCAGTATCGAGCCTATACTGGTGGAGAGGGAGAATCGAGGAAGCAGAAGAATGGTTATGCGTAATCAAGAGCAGAGAAGACCTGTATGAAGAACTTGAGAAAACTATTAGAGAAAATCATTCTTATGAGATCCCGGAGATTATTGCAATGCCAGTAGTTTCTGGAAGTAGAAGCTACCTAGAATGGATGAGTACGGAGCTTAGAAAGCAATAAGTTTAGCACGCTGTTATGATTATAGACTTATGAATAATTTCGGTGCCTCCAGTATTTCTATAATCCTCTTCTCCTCATCCTGGTTTCGCCTGGGATTACTGCTCTCCAGTTTTTATCAAACCCCACTCTTAGCATTTTTTCTTCCTGTTTTTATTTCAAGTACTATCGATTCCGGCTTTTTTCTAAACATGCTGATTGTTCAAATAGTTGTTTTAAGACGTGTCCTCCTGAACACTGTGGCTAAGTTTCTCAATCGTCTCCAATATTTCAGTGTCGAGTGGCTTGTGTTTCCGGCTCCTGTGTCTACCGGCTACATATGGGCCTATCGAGTCGAAAGCTGTTTTAGCCAGCTCATCTCCCTCGCCTTCTGAAAAGCACCTCCAGGACTCGGGGAAATGGACGTAGCTCTCCGGGTCTGTCCAGCTTATGTCGAACTCCTCCAGTTTCTCAGGGGGGAAGCATACGGCCACACGGTCAAGAATCCTGTGCAGGGATAAGGGTGTCGTGAAAACCCTCTGAATATCTATTCGACTCTCGACAACAAGCCCCTCTGTTGATTGCAATCTATTTGCCACGAAGCTCGTTATCGAGTACGCTATGTCGATCGGCTCTATTTTCTTCCTGACATCAGCGCTGAAGCAGAAAGGGTTGACGTGAACGTGAGCGCCCCGGCCACTCCACTTGACAAAGATGGATTTAGCCACGCCTAGTTTATCCAACAGGCCTACTATTTCCTGGGCTTTGCTAACCGCTTTCCTCCAGTCCCCGTCCTTAGAATCTATGTCCAACACGGGAGAAGAATACACTATGTTACTCCTATCCAGCAGGTCCTCCCTGGTTTTAAGCTTGGAGTATATGTGGGGCGTGGCATAGAAGGCTCTTGGCCAGTATTCCCTGTAGCGGTTGATTAGCAGGGCTAATTCCGACTCGGAGCCTATGGTTAACGGTCTTCCTTTTTCATACCTGATCATCATACGCGTAGCGTCCTCTAGGGTCTTCTCGCAATGGACGGCTACCCAACGGTTCCTACAGTATTCGGCTATCTCAATCCTTACCTCGGGTTTTCCATAATGGTGCAGTGGAAGCCGGAGGCTCACAGCCCCTTCTCAGCCTCCTTTTTCGCTTCAACTATTTTCCTCATGACTTCATAAGGAAGCTTATAGTCTTCAACTCTCCTCTCAACCCTGCCCAGAACCACTAGGCCTACGCCGGGTTTAATATCGATCTCGTGCAGATACCTGCTGTGGTCGGTCTGCCTCATCTTCTCGATGACGATGAACCTTTTCAACTCGCCACCTCTCAAAAGCCTCCTGAACCTTATTATTCCGTCCGCTATGTGCTCCACGCCGAAGCCGAAGCTCTCAGCAGTGGTTATAGCATACTGGCTCACAGCAAGTATTGTGAAGTTCCACTTGGATAGAACCTTCTTAACGTAGTAGCTGTACCTTCTAGCCATGGCGGGCTTGTCGAGCCAGAATGCTGAAAGACTGTCGATGACGATCCTAGCCCGACCATATCCAAGCTCCTTCTTAGCCTCTATTATCTTGGACACAAGTGCCTCCATGTCTAGGCTCTGCAAGCTCCACTTATCCGTCCTACCCATTAAGGCGTCGATTATTATCAGCTTGCCCTCCTCAATCTTCCTCTGGAAATCCATTTTAAACTGTAAAGCCTGCCTGACTATGGACTCCCTGCTTTCTTCAGTTGTGACGTAGATGCACTTGTCTCCCTCTTCAACACCCTTGTTGATGAAGTGTATTGAGAGTATTGTCTTTCCACAGCCGGGTTCCCCGGTGACTGCGACGAAGAAACCCTCAGGTATCCCGCCTTGAAGCAGGGAGTCCAACCCCTCAACTCCTGTGCTAAGCCTCTTCGCCTCCAGTGTCATTATACTATTTGGTTGCCGAAGGGGCATAAGAACTTATCACCCTGCTGCCAGCAGCTTACTTTTAAAGTATCGGTTAACCGGTTTCAGATAGAGCTATCTCATACCAGATGGTCTGAAAATCAGGCCCAATTGAAAAAACTTTGTACTTCCCCTCGGTAGAAACCTGGGCCCTCCCAACCCTGTTCCCTATACTGTCTAACGCCCATACTTCTATCTCCCTGTCTGTTTTAACCCTTAGCGTTGCCCTAACCCCTTCTACTAGTGTTGGAGCCGAACCCCAGTTTGTGCCGCACGTTACGGGCTCCATGAGCGGTTTCACGTCAGTCAAATCATTCAGTCTCCACGTTAACAACGCTATGTTTCCCTCAAGCGTGCGGAGCCTCATCCCGGTGTTCGTAACATAGCCGGCAGCTATGAGCAGAAGCCTGCTCCAAGACTCGAAGCTCTCTCCCTCCAGCACTGTGATGGTTATAATGCTCCAGCCTTCTAGAAGCGTTTCCCCTTGGTCTATAACGAGTGCTCCGAAGTCGAGGCTTCTACCACCTGAGAACCCTATGGCGGCAATGCTTCTAGAAGTGTTAATCGTTATGATTCCCCTCCCAGCATAAGTGTCCCAAGCGACTTCCCCGGTATCGGAGCGGTAAACAGGCCCAGAAACATTCAAATCGGCCTCGGGGAATGCTTCCCCGTCGAGTTTGATGGCTACTCTATGCGTTAGAGAGACCAATGGGTTTAAGCCCATGTGGCCAGCATCCGGCAGCGCCCAAGCGTAGACTCTCCCGCTCGCTATCAGGTTTATCTCATCCTGCCTGTTCAGTCTTATGGAAACGAGCCGGTCGGCCGGCTTAACGTCTCCTCTTAAGAATATCATGTGCGCGGCTATCAGGGTCGCCATTTTAACAGGGTGCTGGTCAATGTCGAAGAACCCTCTTATTCTCTTGGAGTCCCAGTTGCCCCGGCTCCCATAGTCGAACAGGAATATTCCATCCCAGTCTTGTAGCGCAGCGTACGCGGCTAGTGTTATGACTGTTTCAGAATCATACATGTTCGGAGCAGGATGATTGTATTCAGTGACGAAGTGAGGCTTGTTCTCAACCCTTTTAACAGCCAGGCCTACTATGGTGCTCCGCTGGGGATTGTTAACCATCGGCTCGTTAACCACGTACCAGTTGCTAGGGTCCCAAGGGGTCCCTGGGAAAGAGGGGTGGTTCCAGTAGGCATGCGTATCTATAATGTCAAGCATAGACATTATGTTGGGCGTGCTACACCCGACTACGGTGCCTATCACGAGGGCTTTCACGCCAAGCTCATCTTTAATGAATCTCCGCATCTCCATGAAAAACTCTTCCTCCATGTTGTATAGGAATTCAACCCAGTCTCTTCTGGCTACGCTCGTCCTCAAGCCGTATTCGGCGAGAGTCAGTATCTTAACAGTTGCTTTTTCAACGCTCTCGTCCTCCATCGCACCGTATCCGCTGAAAAGCCTCATGGAGAAGCAGGAGAACAGGTAGGCTGCTATGCTTCTCCCAAGCCCCGAGACGTCTAGCCTAGCGTTGTCCTCTGATTCCGACGCAACTAGGGCAACCTCGTACTCTCTCCATTCTGTGGCCAGCGATACTTCAACCCTTTGCGAAACCAGTCTCCAGGGCTCATGAGCCTGAACCAGGCCTATGCTTACACTAACCGTTTTATCAGCCTTAGCCTTAAACCTGACAAGATAGTTTTCACCCCGCTTTATTCTTAAACCCGGCTGGTTGAACTGCACATGCCAGCTTTCAGATCCGAGCCTCGTAACCCTGATTTCCAGAACTCTTCCCACATCCTCCTCAGCCACTTTTGCTGATGCTTGCGCACCGTTGTGAACCTCAACCACCCACCCCTCTAAACCTTTTTCGAAGCAACCGTTCCTGAGAACCTCTGCCTGAGCCCCTGGGCCTGTCTCAACGCCCCATGCTTTTCTAAACTCCTCGTCAGACAGGTACTTGGAACCCAAATAGGCGTTCCACTTCTCCTGAAGCCTTTTTTTAAAGACCTGTGGAAGCCTGTCAACCACGCCGCCGAGCCAAGAATGCATAAGCCCCTGCTCATTCACTATTTCAACGAATGCCACAACAGGGTCCTCAGCGTAAGTCATTCCAGTGTATGGGTTTAAATGGGTTAAGAGTTGCCTAGCATACTCTTTCTCAAGCTCTTCAACCTTATCGATGAAAAACCCGAGGACCTGCTGATCCTTCCAGTCCACCGTCTCCACTTCTCTAGGTAGACCATCCGCGGAAGTAAACCTTCTCGATACGAGCAGGTTTAGGTTGACATATATGCCGTTCTCCTTAAGTTTTGAAATAAAATAGTCAAGCCTGTCGAGCGCATCCTTATTGAGGCGGCGTGTACCTCCAGCGGCTTTGTCGAATATGTTGAAAGCCTCCCAGCTCGCATCCATATGGTGGAAACGCACCACGTTGACCCCGTATTTAGCGAGTCTGCCAGCTATCTTACCGGCCTCGTCCTTCTCTGGGAAGCATGCGCCTCCACAAATATTGACGCCTAGGAACTTTATTCTTTCACCGTTGACGTAAAGATGGCCGTCCTCTCCCACATATACGTGTTCAAGGCTGCCTGCCGGCTTATTGAGCCTACTGCTTATGCTTGTCGCGGTCTGCTCCCCGTCGTCCCAGGGAAGATAGAAGGGAAACATTCTTTTCTCAACCGTTACGGGTTTAAACAGGTTTTGGAGGAAGGCTAAAGACACTATCAAGCCTACCGCCATCAGGATTAAAACCGCTTTTCTCATTCCGTTTAGAAAGGCTCTTTAAAAGGTAATAAGTCTTAAACCGGGCGACGTTTATATTTAAGCCTAAGTATTTTAAAACGCGTGTGACGGAGAAATTTTTGTTAAATGTTAGGGTCTTTTTCTACCAGGGCCATATCCATGAGGCTCTTGAAACCAGAGTGATCGTGGTCCCCATCGCTACAACAATGCCCATGCCTGCTGCGAACCCTGCTAGGACTACGCCTCTTATTGACAACCATTTTTCCGGTCCGAGTATGCGCGTCATCAAATACTTGCTTGCAAGAGACATTAGGAACACCATTATCGTGTAGGGCGGCGTACTGTACATTCCTCCCACTAGCCCAACCGGGTTGAACGGTATTCCCAGTCTGTTAAGCGGAATGGAGATTAGACTTACGCCAATAGATATGCCCATTCCCATCAGTATCTGGTCTGACTTTATGAGTATCTGCCGAGTGGCAAACAGCGAGTCGCTAATAGCGTAGTTCGGCCAAATACCGTACACGTATGGGAATAAGTAGGAGGGTATCGGGGCTATTCTCCAGAAGAAGTCTGTAAAAATAAGGCCGAACGTTGTTACAAGTATGAAGGATATTATGACAGCCTTAAAATAGTCCATGGGTCTTGTCCCCGTCGCATACGCCACCTTGGTGGAGTTTGCGAAGTACGGTGTGGAGAATCCTGCTATAGCGGGTGTGAAAATCCATCCCGCGTAACCGTTGTAGGGGCTGAAGTATATGGCTGCCTTCCACATGTTGTATATGAAGTCCGAAGAGAAGCTTAATCCGAGTTCACCATAAATCCTGGCGCCGACGGATGCTAAAACGAAGCTGAACCCTACTGATACCAGTATGGGCAGCCAGAATGGAACGTCTGGGAGAAGTACCACGTAGAGTAGTGCGCTCAGAACCGTGGAGCCGAAGAATGTGGCGAGCAGTATCTTGGGTGAAGGATATCCTGGTCCACCCTTCACCCTGCTTAGCTTCGGAAGCGTTTTAAACGCTGCCACGATTTTCCTACTGGTTGATGCTAAAAGGAAGATGGCTAGACCAAAGGATAATCCCATGAAAAGGGAAAGCCAGAGTCTTAAGCCTGCCCTCTGAAGTATCAGGAATATTCCCATGCCTGGAGAATACTCTTCAACCCACTGGGGAGAAAAACTCTTGAAAGTTGTGAGGGTAAGAGTGTTTCCGAAGATCCATGTGATTACCGATCCCACTAGCATGGCGAAAGTCAACGAGGGGGGCAGGATCATGCCGTAGAGGAAGCTCAACGGGTCTGTAGCTATGCCTATGACCGCCCCGGGCAGGAAGAACTGCGTGTAGGGTGTTAAGTCAACCCAAGGATATGGGATTAAACGCGCCCAGGGGCCGATAAGCATGGGTACCAGGTAAAGGATTAAGCCGTATATGGCTCCCATTGTCAAAGACAGGATGAAGTAAAGCAGGTCCTGAGGCCTCCTGTCGTGCAGCGTGTTCACCATGGCTGTGTCGATCTGTGCGAACGGGAATGGCAGAGGCTCCTCCACCACGTAAATGTAGGAGAAAAGTATGCCTATGGATAATTCCGCTGCCAGGCCCAAGAGTGAGAAGGCAAGGTTTACACCTAGGGCGAAAAACCAGTCTGGATGCAGCAGGGTTCTCAGCTGGTGGACAACTGACGTTACTGGGGGAGACATCCATGTGGGAACGTATTCCCTAAGCGGAGTGTTGAAAAGCGTGAACTCTAGGCTCAAAGGGTTCATAACATAGTAAGACCTGTAGACAAGCCAGTAGTACATCGGCATGGCTCCGCCTATTCCTCCCACGATAGAATAAATGATGAAAAGCTCCTGTCTTGAAAGCCTCCTACCGTAAATCTGTGTTAAAGCTGTGAAAAGTATTGCTGTCACGTAGGTTGCGGCTACGCTCACTCCGGATCCTACTGCAAACCATAAATATATTGAGGATGGCAAGAAGATTAATGCGGCCATTATCATTGCTAAGATGCTTCTCCAAGTCACTCCCGGTGAAAATTCCTGCGAGGCTTGCGTCAGGTGCCCTTCACCTCGTTTTTCCCTTCAGGGCTCCAATATAAAAGTTTTTAATTTCCGCTAAAAACTTATAAGCCGGTTGCTCCCCTTTTCTCAAAGACATGACTAGTAGAATTAAAATTATGTCAATATCGCTTATCCTCCTATCTGTTTTCCTCACGCAGGTCGCGCAGGTTCCCGCAACCCGTGGGCAGCATTACGCGTCATCTTTAAACCCTGATTTTAAACCTGGTTTAAGCACTCCTGTTTCAGCCGAAGCGGAAAACCTTTTCCCATTAGACACGGCTTGGATGAACCGGTTTGTAACAGAAGTATCTTCCTACGGTTCTAGAATGACCGGTTACCCTGGCTACTATAAGACGCTCGAACATCTTTACAACTATCTTAAGAATGACGTGGGGATAGCAACCCAGAAACACAAGTATAAAGTGCTGGTGCCCTACGACGAGGAGACTTACATCGAGGCTTTAGAGCCGTTTAAAGCAAGGTTTAAAGCTTACTCGCTCTATCCTAACGGTGTTAACCCTTGTCCAACTCCCTCCGACGGGATTGTTGGAAGCCTGATTTATGCCGGGATAGGAGATTTGCAATACTTAGACGGGAAGAATGTTGAGGGCGCCATAGTTGCCATGGAGTTTAATTCCCGTGACAACTGGCTTAAAGCAGCCAACCTAGGAGCCCAGGCAGTAATATTCATAGAGCCGGAGCAAACAACTTACCAAGAGTGCTACTCTAAATTCCTGGATACTCCCATGGGTTTCACGAGGGTTTACGTTGAGAAGCGGGATTGGAATGTTTTGAAAGCCGCCACTCGGGTCAAGGTCGTTTCGAGAACGGTCTGGAGGGAGATCGAGGCGGAGAATATTGTTGGATTTATAAATGGGACGGCTTCGCCTAACGAGGTCGTCATACTGTCTGCGCATTTCGACACATGGTCTGTTGTCCCAGGATTGTCGAAGAGTAAGACTGAGCTTTTACCCTTGGCCCTACTGCTCGAGTATGCTCGCCACCTCAAGTCCAACCCGCCCAGGTATTCCGTGTGGATAACGCTTTACTCGGGACACTGGCAGGCGCTAAGCGGCTCAAGAGAGTTTGTCGAAGACTACTTTTTCAGAGAGGATGTTAGCAGTGGCAGGATAAATATCCTCGGAAACATAAATTTCGACCTTATGGCTAGCGACTCCGACGGCCTGCAGCTTCTTCACGCCAGCCAGTACTCAACCTACGGCGCGACCCCTATACATAGCGGCGGCTTCCCGCTTAGGCTCTCTTGGTTTAGTACGGCGATAGGCAGCATGATTGACACGCCTGAGGTCAGAGGCTTCGCGAGGAGGATACCGAACATTAATGTTTCAGCCCCATCCGGCGCATTTATCTCGTCGCTCGTAAGCATTTTCTTTGCATACAATATTTTTTCAGGCACCGAGCCCATTCCATTCATGCTGGACTCTGAGCCTGCTTCGATCGCCGGCATACCGGCGTTCTCAATAACCACTAGGCGCTCAAACAGGATCTACGTGGGCTCCCCTATAGATGATTCGAACTACGCTAATGTAGACGTTTTAGACCCGTACTTGCAACTTATCATCCACATTGTTGACAGACTTCTCCGGATTGAGTGGAATATCGATAGGGCCTCGATCAAGCCAACAAGGTTTCTGCCTTCAAGCACGAGAGGACACCCTGGCTATGCTGCTCTTCAAGGCAGGGTTGTTGTCTACAACTATAGTAAAGGATGGTACGACGTGGTTCCTAATGCTCTTGTTGAGGTAAGGCTGGTTACTTCAACCTACAAGCTTAACAGGATAGTAATGAAAAGCGGCGAAGACGGTTCTTTCACAGTCCACGGCGTGCCTATTGCCGGTGCTGCTGGGGGAGGAGGCACCGCAGTAATATTTTCAAGATGGATTGCTAGGGGGTGGGTGTTTAACGATGAGGGCGTTATCACGATGGCTACTGACCTGGGGCAGTTCGGCATGGCGAACTTCCCGCTTGAAATAACCGTCCTACACGCTTATGAGAATGTTACCGTGGTGATTGCTAAAGCCGTTTCAGTGGAAGTGCTTGATTTCGAGATTCCAACCGTCATAATAACGCCCAGCATAATAGATCCTAGGGCTGGCGCGTTCGAAATGTGGAGGAGCCCGCCTCAACCGGTTATGGTGTTCTCGTTCGAGATGCTTACTAAGAGCCCGCCGATAAGCTACGGCTACTATTCTAACGGCTGGGAGCCTGTTTCAATAGTATGGGTTCAGCCAGAGGTAAGGTTCGTCGTCGCAAGCCCAACCGGAATACTTTTAACGAATTCTTCTCTTGAAAACACGGAGGGAAGCGGTTTCTACGTGAAATACGGGGAGAGGGAGAGAGTGTGTTTCTCAACTTTCAGAACCGCTAAAGACCTCTACTATGTTTCATACGGCCGTTATCTTGAGCTGGTTAAAAGAAACATGGGTAGCCCGAGTGCGGATGAAACCCTGAATAAGGCAAGGAGATACATTGAGGAGGTTGAGAAACTTTTAAACGAGAGGAAGTATAGCGGCATGTATGCTTACGCTCTTCTAGCTAGGGCCTACGCCGTTAGGGCGTACTCCGTGGAGGTCATGCCCTTGATAAACGATTCTGCGAAGTCTCTTCTCTACATGTTTATCCTCGTCATATTCGGCGCTTTCTTCTTGGAGAAGCTTATCATCCGGGCTCACGGCTCAAGGCGCATTATTACTCTCGCCGTTCTCGCAGCAATATTCCTAGCGTTGTTCAGCATTCTGCATCCGGCATTCGGATTGATGAGCAATATCTCTCTAGGCATGATGGGCTCGCTAATCCTGATTATTATCATCGTAGTGTTCATAATAATACTTTCTATAAGCGAGGAGGTTAGGAAAGGCATTGAGAAAAGGATTCTAGGTGTCCACAGGGCTGAAGTAAGCAGGCTTGACACGGCGATGATATCTTTCTCGCTTGGGGGCGAACATATGCGTCGCAGGCCTTTCCGCGCAATACTGGTTTTCATAACATTGATCACGATGGTTGTAGCCATGACATCCTTCACCTCGCTCATGCCCGGGAGGGTAACGCTTCCAGTCACAAGGTATGGTTACGAGTGTAATTCCTATAGGAATGAGATCCTAATAAAACAGGGGAGAGGCGTTCCTCCGAACATTCTTTCAGACAAGGTTCTGGATATAGCAGAAATATTCGCCGGAGAAAAATACTATGTTTTCCCGAGAGTATGGATTTACGGCCCGGTTGATAGGGCTGCGTGGACCACTTCCTTCAGGGTGTGGAGTGCAACCAACACTTCCAGAGTGCCTGCAATAATGGGGCTGACGGTGGAGGAGTTCAACCGGATTGTGAGAGGCACATGCATCGTGAGGGGTGGGCTGCTCTCCGACGATGCTGATCAGGCAGTAATATCGAGATCGCTGGCAACCAACTTGAGCGTAACGATAGGGGACACTATTTACGTTTCAGGCATCAGGTTCACGGTAACCGGAATAATTGATTCAAACGAGGTTGATTTCCTGCAGGAGGCAGATGGATACAATATTTTCCCGGCTAACCCAAATTTCTTCCCAACTATAAGCAGGGACATGGCTGTCTCTGCTCAAGCCGGCACGTCTCCTCCAAACCTCGATGTTTCAACAACAATAATAATACCATACAGGAGAGCACTGATGATAGGGGGGTACATTGCTTCAATAGCCATAGTGCCTAAGGAAAACATGTCTTTCAACGAAATATTCGGCCTAGCTAAGGAGTTGGCCTATTCTCTAGACCTATCGATATATGTTTCCCACCAGGGAAAGCCTTATCTGCTTTCAACCTTCACCACCGTGCTTCTTGGAGGATGGGAAATAATATGGATGATCGTTATCCTGGGGGCGCTTAACATATTTACAACGGTGCTGGGCAGCCTCAGGGAGCGTGTTAGGGAGGTCCACATTTTCAACATCGTCGGCTTATCCCCCATGGGTGTAACCGTGTTCTTCATGACCGAGGTCATAGTCTACGCTATAATAAGCGCCTTAGTAGGGTATATCGCGGGGTATTTCATGACAAGAGTCTTCATGCTTGTCGGAATACTGCCTTCTGAACACGTTTTCAACTTCGCCTCAGCATTCGCGATCCTGGGAACCCTGGTGACGATGGCTTCAGCCCTAGCAGCAGCCGCATACCCGTCTTACATAGCTTCGAAAGTTGCCACGCCCTCGCTTGAGAGGAGATGGAAGTTTAAGACTAAACCTAAGGGAAACGAGTGGGATATTCCTCTGCTAATAAGCGTTTCAACAATCGAGGAGGGGAGGGGGCTCTTAGCATATTTACACGAGTATTTTGCGGGTGCGGGAGCCGTGAAAGAGGGTGTTCACATGGTTAAGGAGCTGCAGCCGCCGAACTACGAGGACCTATCGTTAAGCTTGACAGTCAGCCTCTCGCCGTTCGAAGTAGGTGTTTCTCAACGGGTTGATATTGCTGCAAGGCTAAACGAGGAGGTGAAGAGATACGATGTTATACTCCACCTGGAGAGGCTTACAGGGCCGCAGAGCACGTGGGTAACCTCCAACTACAGGTTCGTAAACGAGTTGAGGAAGCAGCTAATAATGTGGGGATCCTTCTCCGCGGCTGAGAAAGCAGGTTACATATCTATGGCAAAAGCCTAGTATAAGTATACTCCTCTATTTTCTTAAGCAGGTTGAAAACTGTGAGGAATGCTCTCCGGATCCCGCCTGCTGACTGAACACCATACAGCATGTGCATCCTCACGATCCATGATATGGATTGAGGCGACTCCATGTATTTTTTAACCAAGCTGCTGATAATCGGCCCTCTATCTGAAGTCATCAGATATGTTTCAAAAAGTTCAACCGGTATGAGAGATGGGAAGATTTCTATCAAGTCTCCTCCCCCCTGCTTAACTAATTCCTCAACATCCCTGCTTCTAATGACCTGCATCAGACCCTCTTCCTCGAGCATGGTTATCCCTGGTAGGGATGCGAGTCCACTCCACCTTCTAGCCTTCAGGCTTCTGCTTAAAAACCCTTTCAACTCCAGTTCCACTGATTCTGAAAGCATTCTTCTTAAAAGCTGGGGCCTATCCTGGTTTTTAAGCCTGTCTTCAGGGATTTCAAGTACGCCGACCATTTCGAACTTCCTGTCGAAGCTGAGCTGCATCCTTCTTACGAGAATAATTAGCCTTGTTTGCGGGTTTTCAAGCGGCTTGGCAACCAAGTTTCCCCTACCGGTTTCCTCGAAAAAGACTTCATACTGTTCAAGCGCCTTCTTCACACTCTGGACCCAAGACATTACCTCTACCGGTTTTTTTTATTAAATAAACCTTACTTCTAATTTTTGGAAGGAGAAACGGGTTTTCGCGTAAACAGGAATGGGTTTATAAACCCATTTTAGCGGTTTTACGCATGAATCTTAAAACAAATTTTACATGCGTAAAGTTTAAATTTTGCGAATGTATAGCATAACCGAAGGTGAAAACATTATGGCTACGGAAGTGGAGCTTAGAACAGGTTTAACGCCAAAATCACTCGCCGTCTCAATTCCTCTTGCAATATTCTTCGCATACATGTCGGTGGTGGTAGGCCTATATACCGATAAACCTGCCACATTCGGAACCTTCATCCTACCCATGGTGTACTTAGTTGTGATATTTGAACTTCTTGGGAGAGCCAACCCTAAGATGAGGCTGACGCCACAGGAATTCGTGTTCGTGTTCTCAATCGTCTCATTCCTAGGGATGCACTCATACCTTACGATGCACGCTGCAGCCCACAATAATCCTTTAAGTATGACTGTGTACGGTGCTCTTAGCGACTATGAGGCTTTATCGATAGATGCTTTGAGAGAATACTGGAGCAGGGCTGTCCCCGCAGTCATAATTGCTCCTGAGCCGATACGCTTCGAAATCGCTACGATGCTGATGAGCGGTAAAGCACCTGGGCAGGCTGTTCCATGGGGCTACGTAACTAACGCCATAGTATACTGGGGCCTAGTCTACATGTTCTACGCTTTCATAAGCATATTCGTCACATTCGTCTTCGGCAGGGTCTGGGTGGAGGAGGAGAGGCTAATCTTCCCATTAGCAGTTCCATCTCTCTACCTCTTCAGGGAAGCAGGGGAGGTTGAACCGGCCACCAATAAATCCAGACTATTCAACTTCAAGGTTCCGACGACAAAGGTTTTCTGGGGCATGTTCATAATAGGCATGATAAGCGGGATACAGCCTTTAATAGTTGAGCTCTGGCCGGAGTTCCCAGCAGCCGCATGGTGGGGTGAGCAGAACGTGGCACTGCCCTTCCTTGCTGCACTCTGGCCGGGAATCTATGCTTCAGCAATATTCTTCGTACCTCAGATAGCTGTGGGGCTAGTCATGCCTAACGATGCTCTGATAACCCTGATACTAGGCTGGATCATCTTCGGCGTTCTCTACCAGGGCATAGGCGTGAGCATGGGTATTGTTGCATACCAGGCTGGGATGGAGTACGTGTGGCCTTGGGAGGCATATCCGGGTCAGTGGATGCCTTTCCCATATAGGATGGTTGCTTCAACCGGCGTTGGCCTAGGGATAGCGATATGGTGCCTCTTCACCCAGAGGAAGAGGTTTGCAAGCGTCTTCTCAGCCCTCTGGAAGGGAGGGGAGGAGAGAGGCCTATCCATGAGAACGATTCCACTACTCCTACTGATAGGCGCGTTCGGATGGTACGCTCTAATGCTGATCGAGGGAGCAGACCCGTTGATCGCTTTGCTCGTGCCACTCTGGGCCCTGCTCTTCCACGTGGTTTATGCCAGAGTATACGCAGAGGTCTTCTGGCATGTCGGAACAGGCTGGGGTACCGGCCCCGCCGTCTGGGATCCAACCTACTTAGTAGGGTCAGCCCTAAGAGGATGGCCCGCACCCGCCGCCGTAACCTGGGGCACGCCCATGACTGACCCAGCCTGGTTCACAATAGCCAGGCACATGGCGAACGCTGGCCACTGGAACGTGTCCTTCGGCCCACTGTCAGCAGGGTTCCAAGTAACGCTGTACAAGCTTGCCTACGAGCTCCGGATGAGGATGAGGGACTTCCTAATAGCATTATTCATCGGCATGGTTGTGCTGCTGTTCGTGTTCGTTCCGCTGAACACCTACTTCATATTAAACACGCAGGGCGGTGTCAACCAGTTGGGCGACCGTGTGTTCACATGGTGGCCATGGGTAGCTGCAGGATACTACCACAGAGGCAGGTGGGCTGGGCCCGCGGAGCTAACAGTAGAGTATTCCCTTGGAATATGCTACGGTTTCGGAATACTTCTGTCACTAGTGCTCTACATCTTGAAGCTTAAGGTGCCGTTATTCTGGTTCATAAACGTTCCAGCCCTCTACATATCCATGACCATACCCACATACATGTGGTTGACCTCGCTGATAGCGTTAATAATAAAATTCGTAGTCATCAGGACCATTGGAATAAAGAGGTATGAGGAGTACGCTATGCCCATAGTCGCGGGATGGATCCTGGGCTTCGGCGCCATGTGGCTACCGGCAGCACTGTTAAACCTTGGAGTAGTATTCCCGAAGATGCAAACCCTGTTCCAACCGTAAAAACCATTTTTTCATCTTTTTCATAATCATTTTCTATCCTAATTGGTTTCAAACTGACGCAAAGCTTTTAAAAATGGATGCGTAAATCCAGTTGATGAAGCCGAGTTTTAAGATACTGTGCTCGCTTCTCGTAATAATGCTGGTAATACTAGTGTTTCTATCCTACAACTTGTCCGCCTGCTTGCAGTCGGCTAGGGAGCTTAACCGTCAGCTCGCCGAATACGGTGAAAGCTTCAAAAACTTGGCAAGCCTTATATCAAGCCTATCCTATGATGCTTACGGTGGGGCGTTGCGCGTTAAAGGTGCGGCTACAGGCTTCTTCCACGTTGAGAAGATTAATGGTACCTGGTGGCTTATAGATCCTGAGGGAAACTGCTTCATATCTAAAGGGGTGAATCACGTTAGCTTCGACGCGGACTATTCTCCTTCACTGGGCTACAGTCCGTACAACAAGGCTGTTCTGAAAAAGTATGGGGGCGTCGAGCCTTGGGCGAAAGCCACTGTGGAAAGGCTGCGCAGCTACGGTTTCAACACGATCGGCGCCTGGTCAAGCAGAGAGCTCTTCGAGCTTGAAATCCCGTACACTGTAATACTCGACGTTGCCGCGTCAGCCGGCTCAGAATGGTTGAGGGGAAGCGTTGTAGACTATTTTTCAGAGCGGTTTGAGAAAGTGGCTGAAGAGGTTGCTGAGAAGATGTGCGCCCCTAGGAGGGATGACCCGTGGCTCCTGGGTTATTTCACTGACAACGAGCTGAGGTGGGGGCCAGACTGGAGGTCTTCCAAGCATCTTTTCGATGACTATCTTGCTCTTGAAAAGGATGCTCCGGGTAAAAGGGTGCTTATCCAGTATTTATGGGAGAAGTATGGGAGTATAAGCGAGCTTAACGCTAAATGGGGGACAAGCTTCAGCTCCTTCGAGGATATTCTGAACATCTACGAGCCTCCTGACAGGGCCTCCTTGGATTCTGACAGGCTGGGCTTCCTGGAGCTTGTTTCGAAAAGGTATTTCAAGGTTTGCCACGACGCTATAAGAAAGCATGATCCCAACCACCTCATCCTTGGATGCAGGTTTGCTTTCAGGCCGCCAGACGAGGTTTTGAAAGGGTGCGTCGGATACGTGGATGTTGTTTCAGTCAACAACTACGGGTGGGAGCCCCCCTTGGAGGACTTGAGGGCTATAAACCGTCTTACAGGTCTTCCAGTGATGATTACCGAGTTCTCGTTTAAGGCGAGGGACTCAGGCTTGCCTAACACTAGGGGTGCTGGAACACCTTTGGCGACTCAAGTGGATAGGGCTGAGCGCTTCGAAAACTATGTCAGAAAAATCTTATCCGAGCCCTACGTGGTTGGCTACCACTGGTTCCAGTATTCTGATCAGCCTGCGCAGGGGAGGTTTGACGGGGAGAACAGTAACTTCGGCCTTGTCAACATTGAGGATGAGCCCTGGGTGATTCTGGTTACCAGGGTTACGACGGTTAATCTTAAAGCTGAGCTTATTCACGCAGAGTTGACAGTTGAGAAAGGCGCACAATAGTAGTGCACTACATAATCTTCCTGTTCAAAAGCTCGGTGTTCTTTTTCCGGAAAAATTTACTGCAGCAACCTGAAGAACTCTTCTATCCCTTCCCAAATAAATTCTTCATCCAAAGTCCCGAGTGGTGTTTCCGTTTCAATTATTCTCCTCGGTATCCTCAAATATCTATGGCTGAAACCCTCTCTAGCTTTAAACGCGTTTTTACTCTTAAGAGTTTCAACCCCTATTCTGCTCAAGTCTTCAAGAGAGATATCGGGATTAAACCCTACGGTCTTCAGGGATTCGAGCACGATTTCAGGCTTGTAGACCCCCCTTGCGAAGAAGCATACGACTAGGCTGGATAAGACTTGACGCCAAGACTCCTCTTTAAACAGTGACTCGGCAATCTGCCTCGGCGTCATCCTGATTCCCGTCTTAGCATTATCCTCATCCATGCTGTATCCCGCACTATCCAGATGACTATGCCTAGCACCGGTTAGAAAAGTAAGGTGTGCAGCCGGCCCAGTATGGTAGCCCGGCATCTCGTTACCCCCGAGGGACAGTGCAAAACCTATTCCCCCGTGTTTCAACCCAGCCTTCTCAACACCCTTCGCCAAGGTTGAGTAGAACTCGTTCGGCTGGGACACGATCCTCCTCACAGCCTCCCGGTAGGCTTCCCCATCGCCCCATTTAAGCTCCAGCCCCATTGTCTCCACGCTTGTGACAAGGCTTTTCTCATAGGCTTCAGTAGCCCAAGCTAACACGACACCCGTGCTTATCGCGTCAAGCCCCTGAGTCTCAACCTCGTCAATAAGCTTTAACAGCCTATCAGTCTCGGTTAATCCCAGCATGGAGCCCAAAGAGTATATGGGCTCGTAATCATAAGGAACCATGGTTGTCTTGTAGAAATAAGGCTCATCCTCGTAAGGCTCCCTGAGCGCTGCCAAATGTATGCAGGCCACTGGGCAATGGGAGCAGGAGACCCTCCTGCCCAAGTGTTTCTCAGCAAGATTCTCGCCTGAGATGTTTTCAGCATTCTTCAGGCTTGTCTGCTGAAGGTTTAACGAGGGAAGCGCTTTAAGCTCGTTCAGGGGGATAACGTTGGAGGATGTTCCAATATCGTGGTACTTCTTCATCAGCTGTGATTTAACGATCAGCTGAAGAATCTTGTCGTAAAGGATCCTGTATTCCCGAGGGTTTTTAACCTTCACCGAGTGTTTTCCAGATATCATTATCGCCTTAAGCTTCTTGCTGCCGAAGACTGCTCCGAGGCCAAGCCTGCCGAAGTGACGGTAGGTTTCTACAACCACGCTCGCGTATGAAACCATTTTCTCACCTGCCCTGCCTATTCTCATGATTGTCCTTAACCCTGCTTCAGACTCCAGTTCCCTAACTATCCTTCCCACGGTGTAGCTGCTTTCAATCCCCCATATTCCGGAAGCATCTCTGAAAAACACGTCGCCACCGTAGACGGCGAGGTAAACAGGGGTTTCACTAGCCCCCTTAACCACTATCGCCCCATACCCTGCCATTCTGATCGCAGCGGCGCTTCTTCCACCAGCATGGCTCTCGCCAAGGTTGCCGGTTAAAGGAGACTTGAACATGGCGACTGTTTTAGAAGCCATTGGGAAGAGGCTTGTCAGGGGGCCGACTGCGAGTATGATTGGGTTCTCAGGGCCAAACGGGTCTGCCTTCTCTGGACACTCCTCCATCAGAAGCCTTATGGCGACGCCTGTTCCACCTATGTGTTTCTCAAACAGTTCTGGTCTGCTTCTAACGTGGAATCTCCTCTTTGAAAGGTCTATGTAAAGGATTTTATCCAGCGTCATTCTACTCAGCCTCCTTCAACCCTATTACCCTGTAGGGACAGTAATTGGTGCAGTAGCCGCAGTGGACGCATATGTTAGGCTTATTCGCCTCATTGTCCCAGAAGACTGCTTTAAGCGGGCATGCGTCAACACATCTTCCGCATCCTATGCATTTCGAAGGGTTAAGCGTAACCCCGCCGCCCTTCCTTAAGGATAGTGCGTTCGTCACGCAAACCTTCATGCACGGCGGGTCTTGGCAGGCCCTGCACACGATGACTGTGAAACCCCTCTCCACTCCTCCGATCGACTTTACTCTTATTGCTGACTTGGCGAACCCTCCTTCGCCGAACCTTCTTGAGCATGCAAACATGCATAACTGGCATCCCACACATTTATCAATATCCAGGACTTTCAACTTTCTAGCCACTGTCACTCCATCCAATAGTCGCTTTTTCCGCCTTAAATAATTTTAATTTTAACATTCTAAAGCGGACAACCCTTTTGACCCCTAAGCGCGTGCCATGTAGATGGTTTGAAAACATAAATATTGGAGAATAATGGCATGATTGGTAAGTAAAGATGGAGGATAAGCCTGTTTACCTTGACCCTTCAGCCCCTGTTGAGCTCAGGGTTAAGGATCTTTTGAAAAGAATGACGCTGGAGGAGAAGCTTGCTCAACTCCAGTCGGTCTGGCCAAGGATTTTCGGAATGACTGCTATTCCACGGGAAAAGCTTGAGGATCTTCTTAAAACAGGCATAGGGGAGTTGACCCGTTTATCAGGAGCCCTAGGGGTTAATCCTGGAGAGGGTGCTAGAATGGCTAACGAGATTCAGAGGCTTCTCGTTGAGAAGACTAGGCTTCACATACCTGCTATTGTTCACGAAGAGTGTTTAACAGGCTTCTTGGCAATGGGGGCTACAGTGTTCCCTCAGGCAATAGGCTTAGCAAGCACTTGGAATCCTGAGCTTGTTGAAAAAGTTGCCTCAGTCATAAGGAGGCAGGTTAGAGCATCAGGAGCCCACCAGGGTCTTGCACCTGTTCTGGATGTTCTCAGAGACCCGAGGTGGGGCAGGACGGAGGAGACTTACGGCGAGGATCCATACCTGGTTGCAAGCATGGGGGTTGCTTACGTCAAGGGTCTTCAAGGAGAGGATTTGAGAAACGGCGTGATAGCGACCGTTAAGCATTTCGCAGCCCACGGTTTTCCAGAAGGCGGGAGGAACTGTGCCCCGGTTCATGCAACTCCTAGGGAGCTAAGGGAGGTTTTCCTTTTTCCTTTCGAGGCCGCTGTTAAGGTTGCAGGCGTCTTCTCAGTGATGAATGCTTACCATGAGATAGACGGGGTTCCCTGCGCCTGCTCGAGAACCCTCCTCACAGATATCCTTAGGGGCGAATGGGGCTTCCAAGGGCTTGTGGTTTCAGACTATTTCGCCATTAGGATGCTTGAAAACTTTCACAATACTGCTATAGACGCTAAGGATGCTGCAGTCCAGGCGATTCAAGCAGGGATAGATGTCGAGCTTCCCCATGTAGACTGCTACGGGGCGCCCCTTCTGGAGGCTGTTAGAGAGGGCAGGGTTTCCGAGGGTGTTGTCGACCTGGCTGTCTCAAGGGTTTTAAGAGCCAAGTTTCTACTAGGCTTGTTCGAAAACCCTTATGTCAACCCGGAGGAGGCTAAAAGCCAGTTTGACAGGGATGAGGATAGGGCTCTCGCCCAAAGAGCTGCTAGGGAGTCTATAGTCCTCCTGAAAAACAATGGGGTTCTCCCAATCCGGGAGACGGTTAAGTCGATAGCAGTCATAGGGCCGAATGCCGACAGCAAGAGGAATCTACACGGCGACTACAGTTTCACGGCTCACATGGATATGGCTAACCAGCCACCCGGCTACGAGGAGGTTTTCAAGGAGGGTGCTGTGAGGACAGTCAGCATTCTTGAGGGCGTCAGAAACAGGGCTCCTGGAAAAATATTGATAAATTACGCTAAGGGCTGCGACGTCACTGAGGAGTCTAGAGAAGGATTCGGTGAAGCTGTTAAAACAGCCCTGGAATCAGACGTCGTTATAGCTGTGATGGGTGAAAAATCCGGAATGTTTGAAAGAGGTGTCTCCGGCGAGGGGTGTGACAGGTTTTCCCTAGGGCTGCCCGGGGTTCAGGAGGACTTAATGAGGGAACTCTGCAAAACTGGTAAGCCGGTTATACTGGTGCTTGTTAACGGCAGGCCTCTTTCCCTCGGCTGGATGGTTGAAAAGTGTTCAGCGATACTTGAAGCATGGTACCCTGGTGAAGAAGGGGGGAACGCTGTCGCAGACGTGCTCTTCGGATACTATAACCCCGGGGGGAGGCTTCCGCTGTCTTTTCCGAAGAACGCTGGCCAGATTCCGCTGGACTATAACAGGAAGCCTTCGTCGTTCAGGAATTACGTTGGCATGGATGCTAAGCCGGAATTCCCCTTCGGCCATGGTTTAAGCTACACGGTCTTCGAATACGGTTCCCTCGAGATTGAGCCGCAGGAAACCAGTTCCACGGGAAGTGTTAAGATACGTTTCAGGCTGAGGAATACTGGCGACCGGAGGGGTGACGAGGTTGTTCAGCTTTACGTGAGGGACCGGGTGTCAAGTGTCACCAGGCCGGTGATGGAGCTTAAGGGTTTCAAAAGGCTGAGTCTTGATCCTGGGGAGACTAAGACTGTTGAGTTCACGCTTTCCACTGAGCAGCTTGCCTTCTACGATGAGCACATGAGGCTGATGGTTGAGCCAGGTGTCTTCGAAGTCTTTATCGGCAGTTCTTCCGAAGACATAAGGCTTAGAGGCAGTTTCAAGGTTACGGGTGAAGCTAGAACCATAGGCTTTAGAACAGTATTCTTCAGCAGCGTTCAGGTGAAATAAAGGTTCTTTCAAAGCTTTCTGTCGGGGACAGTGTGAGAAAGAATAATAAGGCTTAAAACTGTTTTTCAAGCAGGATGGCTGAGGAGCAGTTCTTCCAGATGTTCCTAAGCGGGTTGCGTGAATCAATAAGCAGGCTGAGCCTGCTAAGCTTCAACTCGTCGCCTTTCAAGGCTTCCTATCTTTCGAAATGGTGCCCCTATGATGAAACCTGTGAGCCTGATGGAGCCGTGGCTGCTTGCGATGGGAGCATCAGCGAATCCAGCTTCTCCGGAGGCCTGGTTATCTGGGTTGCTAGATCCGTGGCACATATTTACTCGAGGGGGGGCGAGCCGATAAGCCTGCTGGAGGCTGAGGTGGAAGCGGGCTATAGGCTTCAAGGCAGAGGGCTGTTTCTAAGGGCCCTGGAGCTTAGGACGCTGAGGCGGGCTTTAGAAAAGGCTTCCCGGCTGCATGGGAGGGTTCTCGGTATTTTCGACGGAAACCTCTACCTGACTTTTCTACATCACAGGGACCGTTTAAGGGTTTTTTCAAGGGTTTTTGAGAATTACGTTAGGGAGCTGACCCTTCTCCTGAAGCTTGTTGACGATGGGAGGATGGCCATAGGTATTTCGAAGGACAGTGACATTAGTTATCTCAGGGCTAAGATAATGATTGATATTCTGCACAGCCTAGACTCTGAGCTTGCTGCTGAAGCAAGGGGGAGAAGCCTAAGGAGGATTAGAGAGGTTTTAGGCGAGAAGATTAAGGGATTGCCTCCAGACTCAATTTTGAAAACCTGTTTTGAAGAGTTGGAGCAGGATTTTTCAGATGAAGGGGTTTATAGCCAGATAGCTCCCAGCCCAGGGTTCACGAAGCCGCTTCTTCTAGCGCCGCAGACGATTTTCCTAACCGGGGAGGCTAAGTCAACCAGCTGGTGGGACTCAGGGTTCAGGGCGCGTCTAAAGCGGGATGAGGAATTAAAAGGGGTTCTCGGGGCGCTTGACGACTATTTTTCAAATCCTCCGGTAGCGTTAACATACTGGATGCCGGGTATGGGCTCCAAGGTGTACAGGGTCGACGTGCCTTCAAGCATTCTAGGATACAGTGGCGCCGGTGGAAGCCTTTCTGGAGACTTTTTCATGGACGATTCGGGTGTTGAAAAGGCAAAAAAGATATTCTGCGTGTTAAACAGGCTGCAACACGAGCCTCATGTTGTGCACCCGCTTGCTGAAGTAGACTCTATTGCTAGGCTTAGTAGGAGCATCTACAAGGATGCTTACGAGCCGGTTGTTGTCGAAGAGTTGAGTAGGAGAGGTTTTAAAGCAAGCCCTAGGAGGAGAAGCCTTAGGGATGCTGTGTTGAGGGGATACTGATGGAGCCGCTTGGAAGAGTGATAGAGGAGTCCACCCCGTACGGTTTCGTTTTTAAAACAGGTATAGATAATCCAGTAGCTCTCCACGACTATGTTTTCATTGAGGTGAATAATTTTGACGATGGGAGGCTGGAGAAGGTTAGGGTTTTAGCAGAGATCGTTGGCCTGGCTTCTAAAAACCCTCTTGCGACGGAGAGGCTGGCCGCTGAGCAACAGGTGTCACCGTATTCATACAGGCTGGTTTCAACAGAGGTAGTGGGGTTTCTTAAGGATGGGCGGATCATGAGGCCGAAGGTTGCTCCAGACCCTAACACACCTGTCTACAGGGCTGACGACGAGCTTCTTCAAACATTCTTCTCAGGGGTAAAGAGAAGGATACCCGTGTACGTAGCGATGCTCCTCAACAGGCCCATGGTTAAGGTTCCTATACACCTTCAGGACCTTCAATTCCATTTAGGCGTTTTCGCAGCTACTAGAGCGGGGAAATCATATTTCGCCGGCAGGTTGATCGAGGAGGTTCTTGTGAACACGCCTTTCCCAGTAGTCGTCATAGATATTCATGCGGACTACGTGATGATGGATAGGCTGGTTAAAAACGGTAGGCATGGCGACTTCAACATCATTGTCTACTGTCCTCCTGGCGCTCCAAAAGTAGGCGGAGTGACTGCTGAGCAGAGGGAGCTTCAACTAAGTCCTGAGCAGTTGACATACGAGGCTGTAATCGCGCTTCTTGGAACTACTCTCGGGGAGAGGCAGAAAATAGTTCTGAGAAACATCTTGAGGAGGCTTAAATCGGAGAGACGGCCTTTTGGGCTTGGGGACATAACCGAGTTAATCAGGAGCAAGCTGGAGGAAACCGATAGTGATGGTAAGCCGGTGCTTAAGGGGGAGGATAGAGCCAGGTATGAGAGTCTTCTCGCTAGGCTGGAAGACCTGGGGGAAGAGGTCTCGCTACCACCGACTGGGATGAGTATCTCCGAGTTGCTGGCTCCGAAGACGCTGAGCGTCATCTGTCTAAACGGGTTGCGTTCAAGAGTTCAAGACGCGTACGCTAGTATAATTGTAGACACCTTGTTCAGACACCAGGTTTCAAGTAAGAGCGACGAGAAGAACTTTACTCCTGTCTTTCTCTTCATCGAAGAGGCTCATCGTATAGCTTCTGAGAAGAGCGGGGGTTATGCTGTCAGAACCATATCCACAGCCATAAGGGAGGGTGCCAAGTTTGGGCTCTTCATAACTCTGATAAGCCAGCGTCCGAGAAACATAGACCCAGACATATTGAGCAACGTCGGTAACTACGCGGTGATGAGAATAACCAACCAGCAGGATCAGAGCGTCATAGAGAATGCTAGTGAAAGCTTTTACCATAGGCTTATAGAGGACCTTCCTGGGCTAAACCAGGGGGAGGCTGTGCTCGTCGGGCCTTTCGTGCCTCTTCCGGCTCACGTGAAGACCCTGGACAGGAGGACAGTTCATCATGGTGTAACGCCTGAGCTCAGCAATATCATGGAAAGGATTAATGAGCAGCTTAGGCGAAGGGAAACGGGCAAATGGTGAGATATGATGAAGATAGGGGTTTTTGCCGACACCCATATAGGTAGAAACATACCTAGAGAGGTCGGCGAGCTCAGGAGAAACGCTTATCGTCACGCCTTCACTCAGGCCATTAATATTTTCATAAAGGAAAAAGTGGAATGCGTGATCCATGCGGGAGACCTCTTTGAGAAACGCAGCATGATATCTGAGGACAGCGTTTTCGTCAAGGAGGAGTTGCAGCGCCTAGTCAACTCTATTCGCGTGGAACACGGTGGAGAAGTATCCGTATTCCTCATTAGGGGGAACCATGACGGTGCTCTTGAAGACAATGCTCTAGACTTCGTTAAGCATCCTCTCGCAAAATATCTTAAGGTAGTGGGTGAGGCCACGATAAGGGGTGGGGAGGAATCCTATTTTTTCAAAGGCATCCGGTTAATAGGACTGCCTTACCATCCGTACATTTCACGTGTTTTCAGGAATGTGAAGAATATGATCCGAAGAGGGTTTAAGATGGAAGGAGAGCTTAAGGTTCTCGCAGTACACAACTTTATTCAAGGGTATCACGAGATTCCTCCAGGAGTCCCCCCGCATAACTATCTTACAGTAAGGGATTTCGATGAGCTTGGAGTCAATATCGTTTTAGCCGGCCACTATCATGGAAAGGTTAAACCGGTGGAGAGTAACGGGACGCTTTTCCTAACGCCTGGTGCAACTGAGGCAGTCGACCTGTCTGACGAAGGCTCCTTCGGAGTCTACGTGTTGGACGGTAGACAAGTAAAGTTCCTGCCGATAAAGCCTCTGCATGAAATACGCAACGTTAAAGTGGATTCAAAAGGCGCTGTGAAACCCTGTGAATGGTTCATTGAACAATCTGTTCGCGAGATAGATGCTTACTACTCCGATCTTCAAGCTAGAGGTATTGACGGAATACTGCGCCTAGTTTTAAGCGGATACGCTGATAATGATCCGCACACCATAGACAGGTCTCTCCGGAAGGAGGTTGCGAAGAAAACCGTCTCAACCAGGTTGCTGCATGTTGAATTGGTTAACCGTGTTGAAGACGTTAAGCAGAGAGCAGTCTTTTCTAGGCTTGGCAGCGGACTCGACTATGCGATGGAGATTTTGAAATCCCTCGGGGAAATGTCGGAGGAAGCGATGAAGATCGTGGAGGAGCTGAGTATGACTCTCGATGAAAAGGCAAGTCAGAGAACGGGGCTTCTCACAGACTCCGATAGGAGCCGTTTCGTAAAACGCTGGGTTCAGATTTTAGAGAAGGCAGGTGGGTGAAATGAGCGGCTTAATCGAAACGCTTAGACTCAGAAACTTGGAGTGTTATAAGAGTGTTCAGCTAGATTTCTCAGCTGGGCTTAACCTTATAAAAGGTAGGAATTCGACAGGTAAAACTACTCTGCTCAACGCGCTGACGTTCGCGCTTTTCGGCGAGGTGCCGGAGGCTAGGCCGAAGCTGCTGGTTTCAAAGCTACCGGGCTCAGGGGAGATGAGTGTCTACGTAAAGTTCAGAAGCCCGGTTAGCGGCAAGGTTGTTGAAGTTGAGAGAAGAGGCGGTTTAGATAGGAACGGGGATTACAGGACAGGGGAACGAATGCTCCGGATTGACGGTAAAAACGTGTCTCTGGGGGGTGAGGAGGACTTGAGGAGCATGATTACTGAGCTTCTCGGAATGAGTTTAAGGAAGTTTATCAACCTGGTCTATATTAGGCAGGGTAGGTTAACCGAGATACTGGAGCCTCAGAGGGAACACATGGACTCAGTAATGGGGATAACGCTGTTAAGAGAGATGCGTGAACAGCTGGATGAGGCAAGGAGAGAGCTGGAGAGGTTTAACGGGAAGGATGCTGCAACCGAGATTCAGAGTCTTGAGGAACGGGTGCCGGAGCTTGATTCAAGCCTGAAACAGATTGACGAGGACATTTGTCAGTTGAATAAGGAGGTTCAGGAGCTTGAAAGCCTTTTGAAGAAGGCTGAATCAACCGAGTTAACCGAGCTTCTCAACTGTATCAAGAAGAGGGAGGGGATTGAGGAGGAGCTGAAGAAGATTTCTTCAAGGAGTCGAGAGCTTCTGGAGCAAGCCGGTGTCTCTTCGATTGAGGAGTTGAATGAGAAAATGAGTTTAAGCGAAAAGGAGCTGGAAGCACTGAAAGCAGCAAGAAATAGTTTGAAGAAGGATCTTGATGCCTCCACGGAGAAATGGTTAAGCGTGAAGAGCCGTGTTGAAAACCTTGCGAAACAAGTAAGGGAGCGTGAGTCTCTTGCTGGAAGCGGGGCTTCTAAATGCCCCACGTGTGGCCAAGACCTGCATCCCGCTGTAATCCAGAGGATTCTGGAGGAGGATCGCGGCTCGTTAGCCAGGGCTAGTCTCGAGGAGGCTGAGGCGAGAAAGGTTTACGAGATGAAAAACGTGGAGTTTCAAAACCTTGTGGAAAAAATAAACGCTGCTGAAGGCGAGCGCTCAAGAATGAAGGCACTGAGAAACCGTCTGAAAGAATATTTGGATTCCGCGGAAGCCCTCGTGAAAATAAGGAGTGAAACCCTAGCTATGGTGAAAGAGAAACTGACAGTCCTCGACCTGCCTTTCACCCCTGAGGATCCTGATCTGAAGCTGAAGCTAGCCCAGCGGCTTCCCCTTCAGCCAGAGGAGTTAGCCAGGAGGAGGGGTGAGCTTGCTGAGAAGAAGAAGATTTTAGAGAGGAAGAAGAGTATGAGGTCGGATATCAGTAGGAAGCTGGAGGACTATAGGAGGCTGCTCAACGAGCTTAAAAGAAGGATGAAGAAGGCTGGCCTCGCGCACAGGCTTTCTCAACTCTTCGACCAGGCTGTTGAAACCAGGAGGAGAGAACTGATAAAACGCATAGAGTTCCGAGCATTAGAGTACTATAGGGCTATGACGGATCAGCATGTTTACGACGCTGTAATCATAAACCCGGAGGACTATTCTGTTTCGGTGCATCCGAAAGGGTTGACGGATCCTATTCCTGCAACCAGAGTCGGAGGAGGGCATCAAACTATTCTAGCTCTAGCCATACGCCTCGCACTCCTCGATGCGTTAAACCTGAATTCACTGCTAATACTTGACGAGCCCACCTACGGTGTTGACTCAGAAAACCTTCCCCAGGTTGCGAGCTACATAGGGGAAGCCTCCAAGCAGCTCTCTCAAATGATACTTGTAACCCACTACAATATTTGTGAGGAAGAGGCTTCAAACATTATAGAAGTAACTGTTCAAGAAGACGGTTCGTCTAAAGCCGAGATTAAAACATAGAGTATGGAATTGCTGTAAAATGTTTGAATGCAGATTTTTCAAAACTTTTTTTTACAGTCGTCTTATTTATTGAAAGGTTCAAGTTTGAAACTCCGATAAGGTAAAGTATAGAAAGCAGTATGCTTATTTAGCCCTGATACTTAGGCGTGCGGTACTCGTATTGGTAATCCTAAAGCTCATCCAGCTTGATCGACTTGTCAGGTAGAATTGCTGTATATTTATTCAATCCAATAGGGTCATCAAGCGAGAAGGGCCCCCGCCAATCGTTATGGGTCGGGGCACCGAAACACTTCTGCCTTAAGGTCGGTTAAATCGTAAATTACTGAAAACAGGGTTCCGAAATAATCGGTGTAGTAATGTCCACAGACCCCTTCATATATTTCCTTTGAAAGTATCTCTGACTGTTTCTCTAATAACGTTGGGCGATGCCTTTTTCAACCGCTCACTAATCAGTTCAAACCTCCTCTTAGAGTTCCTCAGGATCCAATCGCCAGGTACTCCTGATGTTTCACCATCTCCGGCAGGAAATAGTGGCTGGTTGAAACCAAGAATTGTTCTGCTGATCCAGAACCTATTCTTTTAATCGCGTACTCTCCGTCAAAGAACTGTGCTAAAGCCGCGTTGCCATTTCTGTCCGTAACAAGCTAAACCCCCAACCGGCATTTTCTGCAAGCATTCTACTGCCTCGTCTACCGCTATACAATTGTCTAAAAGAGTTCTAACTACCAAGAAGAAGTTGAACCCTCTTCTCACAGGCTCTCTCTTGAAGACGCCGCATCCTGCAAAGGTGACGCACAGCCCGTGTTGATTCATTCCATCATCTCGACCGAGAAGGTATTCCGTGAAACCCATGTGCTTCACCCTTCCCTTGATCCTGACAGTGCATAGGCGGAAATCATTCATCTCGTGATGGTACTCGTAGCTTCTCCCCACATAGATGTGTTTATCACGGGTTGATGAGGACAGAACAGCTATTTGGCTGCAGTTACCGGGCTGATATACCGGGGGATTATAGATTCGGAGTTTTTCAGGCCTGACTCCAAGGTTGTCAGCCAAACCCTGTATCTCGTCAGTAATACCTGGGCAATTTTCCTCGTAGAAAGACTGTAGTTCCTCGAAGCTGCTGAAACCAAGCTTACTTGAGTTAACCTCTGCGGAGAACCATTTTGCCAATTCCGGGCTCTGTCTTTTAAGAACTCTTCCTGCTGCCATCCAACCTCGTAACTAGAACCCTCTAATGCTAAGTGTTGAAAATCCCTTCTTATAATTATATAGTTTTGGTGCAAATCATTCTTCATACGCTCTCAGCACTATTGTGCCTTATAAGGCTTCTAGACGTCTTTAGAAGTAGGTCTAGTCGAACGAGTATCGTTAAGGTAGATTCTAACCCTAAACCACTTCTTCAGACTAAGCTTCTCGATAGGGTTGCGGCGAGTACTGCTATCGTGCTCACATAATCTGGAGCGTGAGATAAAACTTAATATTTCGGATTCTGCTATTAGTTACGGTTGGTTGAGCATGAGGGTGTTGGTGACCTACTACTCTAAAACTGGAAACACGGAAAGTATGGCGAGAGCCGTGGCCGAGGGGGCGAAGGAGGTTAAGGAGGTCATTGCCATGCTTAAGCGGGTTGAGGAAACCTCTTTGGAAGACTTGGTGGAGTCGGACGTTATAATAGTTGGATCCCCAACCTACTACGGGTTGATGGCAGCCCCTGTGAAAAGTCTTTTGGATGAAAGCATTAAGATTCATGGGAAGCTTGAAGGAAAGATTGGTGGTGCCTTTACATCCTCTGGGGGAAGTGCAACAGGGGCTGAAACAACCATCATGTCGATACTGCAAGCCCTGCTCGTCCACGGTATGATTATTCAGGGGGATACGGAGGACAAGCACTATGGGGTTGCCTGCGTTGGGAAGCCTGGTGAAGAAGACTTAGAGCTATGTAGAAGAATGGGTAGGAGGCTGGCGGAGCTGGCTTCACGCCTGGTTAAGGACTAGCTCTACTGGACTTTTTCGCTGCCAGCGTTTCTGCAATTATTCTCGCAACTTCTTCAAGCAGGAGTCTGTCTTCATCATCGAACGCGTTTAGCAGGTCGCTGTCTACATCAATCTCTCCTGCTACTTTCTTCCCAAGGAGTATTGGGACGACGATTTCGGATCTGGTGGACGGGAAGCATTCAATGTATCTTTCCTCCTTGCTGACGTCTGGAACGATTATCGTTTCGCCTTTCTGAGCAGCCAAGCCGCAAACACCCTCCCCCACCCTTATCTTAACGTGGCTCGTCTCCTCGACGCCTGAAAAAGCGCGCAGCACTAGGAACCCGTTTTCCACCATGTATATCCCGACCCAAGCATAGTGTTTTCTAAAACTCCTAAGCTTGTCTACAATCCTCTTTAGGAACTCATCAGTGTCATCGGATGGCAACCCCCTGATGTGCTCGACGATGCTTGGCGTCTCGGTCAATCGACACACCGTTTCCCTAAGGATTTATCTTAGAAGCCTGTTGGCCATTAAGTCCCCAGTTGCTCCTCGGGACATCGTGGATTATTATGTTAAGCCACTCCGGTTTAACCCCTATCTCCTCGAAGGCTCTCGTTATCCCTTTTATAAGCTTCTCCTTCTGCTCCTCTGAACGGCCCTCCCACATTTCAACTATAACCACCGGCATCCTAACCACCATTTAACCCTTATGTGTAGCATCATATTTAGGTTTTAATCAATCGACATGTTTGAAAGCGCGCGCTTGAAATGGGCAGCCGGGTTTATGAAGTTGAATCCGGATGGGTTAGGCAGCTACCTATTTTACTAAGACCGTAAGCGTATAAGTGTATCTGGTTTCACTCCACTCAGCATACGGGAAAAAGGCTTCTAAAACATAGATGCCCTCCTCGTTGAAAGCATAGTTGTATTCGGATTCGATTGTTCCGCCTGCTTTTAAAACACGGTTTTGAATAACCTGTATACATGGTTTTTCAGGATCATGGCCAACCGGGTAGAGCTGGGTTATCCCGCCACTCGGAGCCTGAAGACGTATTTTGAAATCCGGGCTGCATGGCGTTGGGGAAGCATAGGTGAAATCCTCCTGCGCAGGGTTGAAAGCTACCGCAAGTATTTTCAACGTTTCACCCTTGTCGACAACCAGCCTATCTGTCTTCAAATAGAAAACTATTTTCGAGGATCCTGATGCGAAACTGTTCAATTCGCGTAGCAGGCTGGCAAGGTAGTAGAGTTCTCCAGGCAGTTCTCCGCCAACATCCGTCCAATAATAGGTTACTGTCCTCCCATTGCTGTAAATAATCAGGTTGTAAATGAAATAGTCTGCCCCACTTCCAGGCTCAAGTTTAAAGCCATCCGGGTACGCTTCGAGAAGAGTTTTCATCCTGCGCAGCAATTCGTCGTTTGTTGAAATCGATATTACTGAGGAGCCGCTTTTGTTCCTAGCAAGGTCTTCGAAGATGATGGTCCCGTTAGAATAGTACCCGTATTTTTCATGCTTGGCCCAAAAACCGCCTGAAACCGTTAATTCCATCATTTTCTCAGGCTTTCTTTGAAAAGCGATTATAATGACTGTTGCAGCAGCCAGCATCACCAGCACCCCTACAAAAACTTTCAGTTTCAACCCGTTCATAATGCTTACCCAACTAGCCTAGGGGTATATAATGCTATTTTTTAGAACAATACTCGTTAGGAGTGAACCGGCTAAAGACTTATTTTCCATCATCTGATCGGAAATATTCGAAATGTCCAGCCGGAAACAAAGGGAGAAGCTTCTCTCCGCTTTAGAAGGATTAACTAAGACCGTTGTGTTGGAGACTGACGTGGGTTCAGCAATAGTTACACAGTACGGTGCCAGAATACTTGGCGTATTCGTCGGCAATAGGCAAAACCCCTTCTGGGTTTCGAAGAATCTGCCGGGAGTAATAAGCGGTGGGGAATGGAACATCGGGGGGAACAGGCTTTGGGTTTCTCCTGAGAGAAGATTCTACTATCGAAGGCCTGACGGCTTCGAAGAGTGGCTGTGCCAGTCTTCACTCGACCCGGGAGGCTGGTCAATCGTTAGCTCCAGTGGGAAAAGCGTAAATCTCGACGGGGACGCGGAGCTAGAGGACTTCGCGAGCCAAACCAAGATCTACCTATCCTTTTCAAGGCAAATATCGATCCGTGGCGAAAGCGTTAGGAAGGGTTTGGAGTATGTGGGGCTTAGGGTCAGGGATGCTATGGCGGCTAGGGGGGAGGTGAAAAACGGGGTAAACCTTTGGTCTTTAACACAGGTGCGTCCCGGGGAGAGTAGGAGTGGCACAATAATTGTTCCTACGCGCAGAGGCGCTAAGCCCATACACTACTTCGGGAAAATACCGGGAGACAGGCTAAGGGTCTCCAGCAACCATGTTTCGTTTAAGATAGATGGTGCCGCCATCTATAAGCTGGGCATAGCTCCGGAGGATATTCCTCAGCCAGGCTGCTCGAGAATACTGTATTATGCGGAGCACGGGAAGAATGAGGTTTTCCTCATATCCATGAGGACCATGATGGCTCCGGTTAGCCAGGAGGAGTGTCTCGACGTGGCGAAGGCCGACCCAGTTGGTCCGAAGGGATGTGTTCAGTCCTACAATTCTGGCTCAGACCTGTGTTTCGGGGAGATCGAGCTTCACTTTAAGCCGGCTGCTAGAGTCAAGGATTTCCTCGTATCATACGCTGATTACGATATAGAGGTTTTCGCGGGGAAGCGTGGGGAGGTATTAAGGCTTCTGAAGAGGATTGTTCCTAAGCCTTTTCTTTTTTGAAGCCTATATTCCTCTTTAAACGTTGAAATCCACCACTCTATATCTTAATTCTCCTCCATCAGCCCAGCATACGAGTAAATTATTGTTTTTCAACGGAACCCAGTTTCCCCTCACTGTTTTCTCAGACGCGACTACAAGGTGATCGGTGTTAATTTTGAAACGCATCTCGTACACTGGTGCATCTCCATAGCACGTTGATGGACCAAGATTATACAGGTATCTCGTGAAGGCGTAGAGCTTGCTGCCATCTGAGAGTATTGTGTTCAAACTCGTGAACGGGGCCTCAAACCTGCTGACCTTCTCCTCTGCAAATATTTCCCTAAGTGTCTGCTCCACCTTTCTGAAGGCAGTTATCACATCACCCTCTTTTTCGATAAGGCTGAGTAGCAGGTAGAAGTATACCTCACTATCGTTTCGCCCTTTTATTAGACTCGCATAGGGGCCTAGCCTCCTTGAAACCTCGTCAGGAATATTGATCGTACCGTTATGCGCGAAAACATATTTTGAATGGTTGAAAGGCTGAGAGTTTTCAAGCGATATGAGCATTTCTGGCGCCAGCCCCTTTGGGTTGCTTGCTTTTCTCACGTGCGCGATGATTATCCTACCCTTGGCAGCTTTAGCGGCCTTCTCAAACTCTTCTCTATCCTCGTAAACAGGCTTATCGCTTTTGAAGACTATTGGGCTGCTCCCTCTAGGGTAGAAGCCTATGCCCCAGCCGTCTGACTGCCTGCCTTTAAATGCTTGGGTGAAGAGGGAACACTCCGAGTTTAAAAGATGATGCTCAATACTGCGGTTTTCAGTGAAAATTGCCCCGAGGAGCCTGCACATGGCTCATTCTCCAACAATAGGTGTTTTTAGCTTTTCCGAATCAACATTTGCCGGAGGTCTTACATGGAGCTCCCTGCTGTGAAGAATTTTAAGAGCTCTTTTTCTCGGCTGTTTTAATATTCATATTCTGGATTTTCTCTTTTTTAATCAATTCCCGTCTTTCCCTTTAATGCACGCTAAATATGTGAGCTACGTAACCCCCACCGGAGGCCATTCTCGCCGCCAAGATATCTTTAGACGTTACCTCAAACCTTTTCTCGCAAACCCTATCCGGGAAATCATCAGCTTCCGGAGCATCTTCAAAAACGTGAGCCACATACTTTCCATCTCCCAGGAATCCCAACGGTATTTTTATTTCCCTAGGCTCCCAGTTCGTCATGCTTCCTACGAACCAGTCTGAACCATGTTTTCTCACGATGGTTATGTATTCCCCAACCTCGCCGTTTAAAAACCTAGTTTCATCCCACGTTGTTGGAACTATCCTTAGAAAATCTAGGCCGGGCTGCCCCCGGTAATTGTAGGGTGAGTCACAAACGACTTGCAGCGGGCTCTCATAGACAACGAACATAGCAAGCTGGTGACATCTCGTACCCATTACGAACGGGCCCTTGTCCTGAGGTCTAAAAGTCGCCTTGGTCGTATGACGAAAACCTCCTGGTGTAAAGTCCATGGGTCCAGCAAGCATCCTCGTGAAGGGTATTGTCACGCTGTGTTCTGGGGAAACCAGCGAACTCCATTTGTTATACTCGTTGCCTAGAACTCCCTCACGGGTTATTAGGTTCGGATAGGTTCTTTGTAAACCATCCGGCTTGTAAGCCCCGTGGAATTCTACGAGAAGACGGTGTTCAGCGGCCTTCTTAACAACCCTATGGTAGAAGTTAACCATCTCCTGGTCGTCGCGGTCCATATAGTCTATTTTGACTCCTGCAATTCCCCATTTCTCGTAAAGCTGGAAGGCTTCGTCAATCTTTCTCTCAACATCCCTCCAGTCAAGCCAGACTATAATCTTAACATTCTTCTCGTCGGCAAACCTGATGATCTCGTGAATATTCAGCCCAGGAATAGGCTTAGTGACATCAGCCTCCGGCTTGTTAGGTTCCCCATACCAGCCAACGTCGACAACCATGTATCCGAAACCCATTTCAGCTGCAAACTCGATAAAGTACTTCATGGTCTCAGTGTTCATGCCGACTTTAAACTTCGCGTCAGGAATATATCCTCCGCACCACCAGTTCCAAGCAGCCTTACCCGGCTTTAGCCAAGACGTGTCTCTGATTACACATGGCTCGTTAAGATTCAGTATTATGTTCGACTCAATCAGGTCTCCAGGCCTCTGCCCTATCATGATGACTCTCCACGGCGAGTGATGGGGGGTTGTGGAGCTGACCAGCACCCCGAGCTCGTCGAGCCTAGGGGCGAGGGTTGAAACAAGAGCATAAGGGTTAACGCCTGTCCCAGTAAGATACATTCCGGCCCAGTCTGTTATGTTTGCTTCAGTAATCGCAACCCATCTGGATTCGTCAACTTTAATAAGCAGGGGTAGCCCTATTGTTGAAGAAGGTGTTATTTGCCCAAGGCTCTTCTTCTCGAATATGCCTTCCTGGGGCGAGATATACGATCCATAGTCGGCTGCCCAAACGGTATGGTTTGACGCGAAGTGGAACTCTGAGCGCTCATTAGTCAGCTTGAAACTCTTCATCTTAGGTTGCCTCGGGAGAAAATAGCGGAATGCGACGCCGTCATTGTATGCGCGGAAAAAAAGCTCCAGCCTCCTGCCTGGCTCCTCTTCCTCCTTAAGCCAAAGGTGTAGCTCGTTGCATAGGTTCAGGATGCTCTTGGACTTGCCGTGCACCGCCTGCCATTTCTCGTTAATAGTCTTCTCCTCCCTCCTGATTAAAACAAGGTTCCTGGCAAGGGGTGATGCGTCCTTAAAATCCATGGCCAGCGGTGAGTCAACCAGTATCTCCCTTCCCTTGAAGGAGATAGAGTAGTAGAGGCGTTTACCAGAGGGATAGGGCTCGATTCTTTCCCTAATGGTTATTTTTACAAGGATCTGCCCATCTGGAGAAGATATGTCTGCCGATTGGAAACCGTAGTGTTTCTTCGGCATCCTATTCACCCGTATGGGACCTCTGCTTCTCATATTAATGGTTTCTGTTAAAACGTGCATATTGGAGATGCCATGTCTCACCATGACGGCTCGACGGGTTTAAAATACTCTTTTTTTCAAGCCTATTGGTCGGCTCGCACATCGGGTTCCTAGTGAAAAATAGCTATTTTTTCAAAGTTTTAGACCTTGTTTCCCTCATTATCAGGAAGGTCTCGCCCCAGAGTATTATGAGCGAAGAGAAGCTAACCAGTAGTGCAAAAAGATTATGTGGGCTGAATGTCTGAGGATAAACCAGTAGGTATGTCGCCACCATGCTGGTTATGAAGCAAGCGTACAGTAGGAATCTCGGCATTCTAAGCTCCCCTATCTTAATGTAGAGCTTCAACAACCCTATGTTAACCTCTTTAGCGACACGATAATCCCCCCTCTCATCCTTAATGAGCAGACCCAGTTCCCTCAACTTTTCAAGATGGTATGATGCTATGCTCGGGCTCTTGAAGCCCAGTGTCCTCTGAACCTCCCTTACGCCGTAGCTATCATCCCCGCCAGACCTTATCAGGTAGAGGTAGACTTGAAGCGTCTTACCGCGCAGCTTATACTCGAGCTCCTCCTCGCTCAACGAGCAGCACGCTGATTAAGTGTTTAAAAAGTTCTTAAACTTTTTATTTAAATTCGTAAATCGCTGAAACGCTCACGGTTACGCTGATCTCCTCCGGTGAAATTATCGGTGTCGTAACACTTCCCATTACGGATTCAAAGGCGTAGCTTTTAACATACGGAGAGTACCAGGAGAGGCTTATTGAAACTGGGCCGACCAGCGTTACTCCAGCTGCGGCAGCTATCGTACTGGCTTTAGAGGAGGCGTCTTTCACAGCAAGGCTCAGAGCATTCAATCCGAGTTGGCGCATCGCCTCGTCGGAAATCGTGAATTGAAGCGAGGAAACCTGGTTTACACCAGCCGTAACCGCCGTATCAATCACCTCTCCAACCCTGTTTAAATTCTTAACAGTGACCCTTATAGTGTTGGAACACGTGTAGCCAACTATCCAGGGCGAGCCGCCTTCCTTAGGATACTCCCAAATAGGGGTCAGACTGTATTCGGATGTTTCCGTCTGATTCTCCAGTATCCCTATGGTTCTAACGGCTTTTATGACACGTTCCATTTTATCCGCGTTCTCAGAGATGGCTTCCCCTGCGCTTTCCGCCTGCGTAACCACGCTGAGGCTTAAAACCGCCCTGTCGGGCCTAGCCTTAACCACGCCGGTGCCGGTCACGCTTATCGTCTTCACCTGCTGCTCAGCCTGGGCAGTATCCAGCGGGCCGGGGATACCTGAGGTTTTAGCAAAACCTTCTTCGACAATATTGAAGCGGTACTCCGAGCCAGTCTGCTGGCTGATGAATGCAGGATATATTCCCGCGAGTAGAGCCAGGTTTACACCCGTGGCTGCGACGAAAATAACGCTTAGCGCAAGCAACCATTTCCTGCTTAACATTTCCTCCATTCTCGAACCCTGTCCTGTTATTGCCCGAAGCTATTTTTAACAGTATTGTTGCGAACAGTGTGTCCAGAAATCCGAACACTTGCTTAACGCTGCTGGAGGCTGTTACTGAAGACCTTTAAACTAGGCTTTGAAAACCAGCACCGAGTCCCCATAGTCTTCACTGGTTTCTTTAGTAACCAGGTATTGCAGGTCGGTCTCAGGATCCTTAACCGGAATAATCTTTATTCCGCCGACCCTGCTCACCATCTTCACGTTCTCCGGATATTTTCCTCCGTGCAGGTGGAATATTTTAACCCTATGGCCCTTTTTAACAACCTGCTCCAGGAAGGGAAGCGCCTCTTCAATGTTCTGCCAACCGCAATCCGTTATGATGTTTATTAAAACCCTGTTCCCGCTCTCGGAGACGAGCCTCATGATTTCATTTAGAGGAAGTATCGTCATGCCACCAAAGTAGAGTGCTAAGGACAATTCCTTCTCAAGTGTTGAGCCCTGCCAGTCGACAGAGTAATAGTCTGTCGAAAAAGCTACTGAAGCAGTTTTTCCTCCTATCCTCTCTACGGAAAGCAGGTTGATGAAGGCTGAGGTTGCAGCATTGTCAATAACGTCCTGCATGCTTCTACTAGCGTCTAAAACTATTAGGCTTGACGGAACATTGCTTATCGTCATGTTACTCCCCTTTCCCTTAACCTCGCTCTGCCATTTCACCGTGTTTATCTCAATCCGCAGCCTTCCCTCGTCAAGACTGGCCTCCACATCAAGGTCTTCAATCTCGTCCTCAATGCTCCAATCCATGGGGTAGCTGGATATTGCTAGATTCGGCTCAGGTCTTCTACCCTCCTCAAGATATATGAGCATTGTCCTCCTAGCCCTAGCCCTATACCAGTACACTTTCCAGAAGAGCTCTTCAATCATCTCATTAGTTAACCCAGTGTAAGGCTTGCTTACGCTCGTAGGCAACTTGGGTTCCTGCCCGCTCTCAGGCTTAGCGTGGCGTATTCTCCCGGCTTCCTTCCTGCTCTTTCTATCCCCTGCTGCCCTACCGCCTTTTTTGATCGTTTTCTTGATTTCCTCAAGCTCAGAATTCTTCAGCCTTGATTTAACCCAGTACTCGTAAAACTTTCTTGCTTCTTCGCTGTTTTTTATTCCTCCAAGCACCTCGTTAATTTTTTCAACACTGTTCCTGCTTAAGTCTTCCCTCAGGGGGATGCTCGTGCCCGGGCCAGCAAGGTGCTTAGGTATTTCAGCCTTAACCTTGTTTAAAGACAGGATCAGCGCCACCAGCCTTAATTTATTAAACCAGTTTCTTTCAGACTTCATAACCATGCTGATTTGCCTAGCCACGTTTTCAACATTATAATCGTATTCTCCACGGCCCTTTCTCAAGATATGCCTGTAGGCTGCCTGAATATATCTGCCAACTCCCCTCTGCTTGGTATTGAGAAACTGGTCGACGTGATAGGGTATTTCGCCGAACCTGCTTAAAAGATAGAAGCAGTCAATATTCAAGTCTGCGAATAGCAAGACTGAGAAATACGCAGTGTTCCAGTCCTTGCATACACCATAAGCCTCCTTCACCAGCTCGTAAGCCGTTCTTATGTCATACGGGCAGTAGTGAAGATGAGCAATCTCGTGTCTAATGACTGACCTAAGATATTTCTCATCGTCAACCTTCTTTGGAACCGCCTCCGGAGAAATATGTATTTTTGAATCCGCCACGAAAAAGGGTGTTTCGCTTTTACCATCATGCTTCACCTCCAATTCGCATGGAGGGAAATAGAGTTCACTCCTAACCTGCGCGAAAATCCTTCTTACTTCCTCCTCATCCATTCCTATTCGAGCCCGAGGCCTACCTTCAAGGTTTCCTCCCGGCTAATCTTGCCTTCCCTAACCCATTTCTCCTCGAGAGAGAACAGCTCCTCGGCGAAAACATTGTCCTCTGCAGCTATTTCTTTAGCAGTCCTATATAGGCCTGGGCTGAAACTATTGTAAAGCTCGTTTAGGATGAACCATTGTTTCCTGGATTCGCGTTCAAACATTCTCTCTTTCTCCCTTTCAAGCAGCTCGCTGATTTCCTTCATGGGTTTCTCAGGGTTTAAGAAGCCCATCCTATGTATGAGAACCCATTTAGCCGTCTCAACCACATCCTTCTCCTCAACCTTTCCCTCGAGCCATTTCTTTGCCCTGGCGAGTTGAAGCAGGATGAGGGTTGCTCTCTCACTCGGCGGCTCCTTAATCCTGCTGCAGACAAACCTTGTGAAATGGCAGCCCTCGCACAGGACTGGCAGGGGGACGCTGCTATGCTCCTTACCCCTAACGCATACTTGAAAGTCTCTGACGAGCGTGTTTATGAAGCCGATTAACCCGGGTTCAACCTCGGTTTCCTCAACCTCCCTCCTTATCTCCATCAGGTCTCCCAGCTCCATGACGCGAGGCATTGATTTTATCAAATCATAGCCGTAATCATTATTCAACTCTTGGAGAGCAAATTTTTGGCTCACAGTAAGCGAACTCAGATAAAGAGCTATGTCAAACCGGTCGTAGAACGGCGGGGGCTGTATGAAAGTCGTCACGTCACCCGGGTTCTCGTTGGCTATGAGAGTATAGTCTTCAACAGTATACTTCTGTCCGTAAGCCCATACTTCTCCAAACTGCATCAAGTGGTGAATGTTCGCAGTAGTGTAGGGGTTGAGCCTGTTCACCTCATCTATCCCCTTGCCATGAGCCTGTACGAACTTCGCCCACAGGACTTTCTCCCTGCCCTTCTTCTCAAGCGAAGGAATATGGAGTCTTCCAACAACCTCCCCCCTCTTCACCTCGGAGGCTCCTGAAATGACGACAAACTCGTCTCCGAAGAGGCCTTTCAAAACAAGCAGCATTAGTGTGGACTTGCCTATCCCCCTGGGCGCTCTTATCAGCGTCGTGGATTTCCGGTGAAGCAGGTTCAGCATAAGTATTGAGATTACCTCCTCATTACCGATGAACCTTTTAGCCAATTCCTCTCTGAGCCTTTCCACGAGAGGCCTCTTGCTGCTCATGATAACCATCCCCATGCAGCCGCTATCATGGAAACCATCAGGAGCAAAAACAGTATTCTAAGCCTCATGCTGAGGATTTTAATCTTCCTCTCCATCCAGTTCATTCTGTCGAGGATGTCGAAAGCAGTACTCCTATCCAGATATATATAGTCTCCAGACGTCTTGTTCGAATAGGCGAATTCCAAGAACCCTGTGAAAGAATACTTGTCTCTCTTAATTTCTTCATCCCATGAAATCCTCTGCCCCTGCCTCTCAACCTTAATGTTGGCGGACTTTTCCTCTAAAAACTTTCTGAAACTTCTGCTTTCCAAGCCGCATAAGCAGCGTGCGGTGGTCTTTTAAGCGTTTATCCTGTTTTAAGGCTTGAGTCGAAGCCCCGCTTACGTTTAAAAAACGTTTTTAACAGTGCCCATGAGGGTGAAAACGATGATGAGAACATCCAGAATACCGGGTTTCTACAATTTAAGCGTGGCGGAAAGGCTGAGCAGGATAGTTGAGTACACCGGGCTGACCGAGGAGGAGGCTAAACTCCTCTCGAAGGAGGGTAACCTAAGCTTGGAGATTGCTGATAGAATGGTTGAAAACGTGATTGGGACAATGGCTTACCCTTTCTCGGTTGCGCTCAACTTCCTCATAGATGGAAAAGAGTATATCGTCCCCATGGTTATCGAGGAAACCTCGGTTGTCGCGGCGGCCAGCAATGCTGCTAAAATGACTAGGGCTAAAGGCGGAATATTCACGGGCGCCACGGATCCTATCATGATAGGGCAGGTGCAACTGACTGGAGTGACCAGTCCCTTCGCGGCTAAAATGAAGATTCTTGAACACAGGGATGAGATATTGAAGCTGGCGAACGAACAGGATCCTGTTCTCGTAAAGTTTGGAGGAGGCGCTAAGGATGTGGAGGTTAAAGTGGTGGATAGTCCTGTTGGCCCAATGGTGATAACTCATCTTCTCGTAGACGTGAGGGATGCAATGGGGGCTAATGCTGTCAACACGATGTGCGAGGCTGTAGCGCCGCTGATCGAAAGGATCACCGGGGGAAAAGTATACTTGAGGATAGTATCAAACCTTGCTGATAAAAGGCTCGTGAGGGCTAGGACAACGGTAGCTAAAGAGGAGGTCGGCGGGGAGGAGGCTGTCGACGCAATAGTAAAAGCATGGGCTTTCGCAGCAAGCGACCCCTATAGAAGTGCAACCCATAATAAGGGGATAATGAACGGTGTCATCGCGGTTGCTCTGGCTACTGGGCAGGACCACAGGGCTATAGAAGCAGGAGCCCATGCTTATGCTTCGAGGACAGGAAGGTATCTCCCTCTGAGCGCCTGGGAGAAAGATGAGAACGGTGACTTGGTTGGAACATTAGAGATGCCTATGGCAGTAGGCTTAGTTGGCGGGGCGACTAAGACGCATCCCGTGGCTAAGATAGCTGTGAAAATACTCGGAGTTAAGACTGCTGTTGAACTAGCAAGAGTAATAGGTGCCGTGGGGCTGGCCCAAAACCTCGCTGCACTTAGAGCACTAGCCCTTGAGGGGATTCAGGCGGGCCATATGCGGCTTCATGCACGGAACATTGCTATTCAAGCCGGGGCAACAGGAGATCTGATAGATAGAGTCGCGGAGCAAATGGTTAGAGAGAGAAAGATACGGTTCGACAGGGCTCAAGAACTCGTCAAAGAGTTTACTGAAAAAAACAGCCTGAACCGTTAACCGGCTGTTCCCCTCTTCTCGTAATACTCGTAGACCAGCGATAACTGTGCGTCAACCTCTAGGGCTAGAGGAATCTTTCCCCTTACTTCTCTCACCGCCTGCTCAAGGCTGAAGCCTTTCCTGATAAGATATGCTGCCACCACCATGCCGGTCCTGCCTATGCCAGCGTGACAGTGTACTAGAACTGGCTTGCCAGCCTTAACCTTAGCCTCCATCCATTCAACCAGTTCCTCAAGCTGGCTTAAGGTTGGAGCATGGAAATCCTTAATCGGGCTATGTAGGATTTCAAAACCCTTATCCTTAAGAAACTTGAAATAATTCTCCGAATCCCCCCAGTATCTGGCTATCTCGTGAGGCTCGGCTAGTATTGCAACAGCCTTAACACCGGATTCCAACCAATAGTCAACGTCTCCCGGGCTTGCCGCAATCGGTGATGCTGCAACCTTCTCGCCCACTATCCACATGAGGAACATTTTGAAAGCAGCATCTTAAACGTTTATCTCAGAGATCTAGGAACTGTTTTTCATATTCTCTCAAATATTCAACTGATTTCTTCACGTCGACGAACAGTTTCTCCACATAACTTACATGTTCTTTTTCTATTCTGCTGGCCTTTCTCTCTCTAGCCAGCTCGAATGCTGGAGCCATCAGCTGAACCGCATACCTTAGGCTCGTGTTAACCCCTATCTCCGTAAGGTATTCGAGCGCCTCGTTACTTATCGGGATTTTCTCAGCCTCGGACCTTATCTCAAGTATCTTCCTTATTTCTTCTCTGCTATACGGTTTAGTGTTGATTATTAGAAGCCTGTCGAGAAGGTCTAGGGGCATTCCATGGGGAGACCTAATATCTGTGCCCCTAACGAGTGCGAATCCTCTGTTTGTCGCGACTATTATTATAGGGGCTAGGTCCTGCTCCAGCGCCCTGTTTAGAAACGCGAATGTCTCTATGTCGAGCATGCTACACTCGTCTACGAAAACCACTCCAGGCAATAGTTCACACCTGCCCTCTTGAACAAGCGTCTTTATGTAGTCGTCAACCTCCCTACGGGTTTCAGGCTCTATCTCCTTGGATTCCCTGCCTCCGAAGAATATGCTGAAAATGTCTCCACCCCGTCGCGTCGCAGCCATGTCTAGAGCGTGCAGCGTAACAGGGTAGACGAACTCCTTCTCCTTAAGCACGTTTCCATTAGGAACATCCATTACCTGGACGGTGGAAAGGTCAACCTTCTTCTCCTCTACGCTCTTCCTACTCCTGCCGAGCTTGACTATTCTCCCCCCTTCAGGATCTATTTGAACAATGTCTCCTGTCTCAATACCCTGCTGGATCAACTGGATTGCGAAGCTCTGGTCCATCGTAAGCCTTTTAGACTCCTCAGTGGTGGCGATTTTTATCGTGGCTCCTGCAGGCATCTGCTGATAAGGATTATACGGGTGTGGAGCCTTTTCTATCGAAACCTCCTTAACCTCACCCTCGTAAATCTTCCTGACCTCATGTATCCTCGCGCCAATCGCCTTCCTAAGAGTCTGCATCAGAAACTCGGTTTTCTTAATATCTGTGGAGAATATTTCGCTTGCGGCGAGCGGAACGAAGGGGACGTCTCTGCCGAGTTCTCTAGCTATTGCCGTAGCTATCGCTGTCTTTCCTGTTCCAGGCGGGCCTGCGAGCAGGACTGCTCTGCCTGCAAACTTGCCGCTTTTTATCAGCCTTACTACGAGGCCTGCCGCCTCCCTTGCTTCAATCTGGCCGACCATGCCGCCTCCAACAGGCTTAGCCTTCAAGCCTTCTAAGCCTAATCCAGTTATGTGCGAATGCGCTGCAATCCTCTCCCATTCGCGTAGAGACTCGGAAACCTCCCTAACTCTGGCCAAGCCGCCTCCCCGGTAGAACGACTTTAAAAAACGCCTTTTAAATTTTTTTAATCCTGCACTGAGTTGGCTTAAACGCCTTTTTCCTCTATGAACTGAAGCCTGTAGAAAGAGCTGTATAAACCGCCTTTCCGCATAAGCTCCTCATGCGCCCCTTTTTCAACGATAACACCATTATTAATCACTATTATTTCATCGCAGAGCCGTATTGTTGAAAGCCTGTGTGCTATTATGATCGCCATCCTGCTTTTTAGAAGCTTCCTCAGAGCCCTCTGTATGATAAGCTCAGTGTAGGGGTCTACAGAGGATGTGGCTTCATCTAGTACGAGCAGCTCAGGATTCGCCAGCAGGGTTCTCGCGAAGCTTATCATCTGTCTTTGGCCAATAGAGATGTTCGACGACCCCTCCTGAATCGTGTAGTCGTATCCGTCGGGAAGCTTAACTATGAACTCATGTGCACCAATAGCCTTAGCTGCGGCTATAACATCCTCGTCTGAAGCATCCGGTTTCCCGAACCTTATGTTCTCCTTCACGCTCATCGGGAAAAGAAATGAGTCCTGAAGAACTATGCTCAGCCTAGCTCTCCAAGATGAGATGGGGATCCTGCGTAAATCATGGCCGTTGACAAGGATTCTTCCCTCATTTGGATCATAAAACCTGGCAAGCAGGTTTATTATCGTCGACTTCCCAGCTCCAGTAGGGCCAACTATGGCCAGCTTCTTCCCCCTTGTAAGCGTGAAACTGATGTTTCTCACAACCGGGAGGCTCGGATCGTAGCCGAAAGTCACGTTTTCAAAACTTACTTCCTCTATCATTTCAGCTCAACAGCTATTTCAGGAGGAGGCTCGGTAACTTCAATCTTAGCATCGATAAGGTCGAAAAGCCTTTCGACAGCAGCCATTGCGGAGTTATACTGGTCTGCAACGTTTATCAAGTCCACGAGGGGCATGAAATAGGAGAACTGATATTCTATGAAGGCAACGAGAGTGCCTATGGTTAGTGCCCCGCTCTTGATGAAAAGGGTTCCGAACCATAGTATAGCAAGGGTTCCAATTATTCTCAGCATTATAACGACGGGCTGGTATGCTGAGGAGATTTTCAAAGCGTTCTTCATTGCCTTAATATTCTCCGCCTGCGTTTCCTCAAACCTTCTTAACGCCGTGTCCTCCTGCACGAAGGCCTGGATCACTTTTATTCCGGAAAGGTCCTCCTGCATCCTACCCGTTAATCCTGCCAGTGTTGAAAGGGTTTTCCTATAAACTCTTCTAGAATATTTTCCAAGCCGCCAAATGATGATTATGGCTATAGGGATGAAAGAGAGGGCTATGACGGTCAGTTCGAAATCCAGCATGAACATGATTATGAACGTGCCCAGTATTGAGGAGGTGTCGAGAAGTATGCTGGTGAAACCCATGCGAAGGAATATCCTAAGGTTGTTAGCATCGTTTACGGGTCTAGAGATTATTCTGCCTATCTCGCTCTCTGAGAAATATCTTAGAGATATGACTTGAAGCTTCTCCATAATTTCATCTCTTATTAATGAAACAGCATTTTCACCGATTATCCTCATTTGAAATATCTGCACGTATTGGAAGAAGAAGTTGCATAGAACAACGAGGATGAACAGCGGTATCCACCAGAGGAAGTTTGAAAGATCCCCTGTCTGTATTATCTGGTCTATCGCAACCTTATGCATGTATGGCGCAGCCAACCCGGTTATAGAAGTTAAAAATATCGCTAGAATCGCGATGACAAGGTTCTTTCTAAACGGTCTAATATACTGGTAAAGCCTTTTAATCAGTATTCTATCCGGAACGGTTCTCTTACCCTCCTCCTGAGTGGAGGAGAATGTACGCCAAGGCCCTGACATTACTTTTCACTCACCTCCTCTGAAACGATTTCTAAACTCTTTCCTAGGAACTGTGTCTCGTAAATCCTCCTGTAGGCGCCGCTCTTAGCCATAAGCTCCTCGTGTGTTCCAAACTCGACGATCTTCCCATCATCCAGAATCATTATCCTATCGGCGTTCCTTATTGTTGAAAGTCTCTGTGCGATTATAAAGGTTGTTCTACCCTTCATCGCTTCGTTGATTGCAGACTGTATTTCCTGCTCAGTCTTAGAATCCACGAAGGAGAGCGAATCATCCATTATCAGTATCCTAGGGTCTGTGAGAATCGCTCTCGCGATAGTCATCCTCTGCCTCTGGCCTCCTGAAAGAGTAACCCCCCTCTCGCCGACGAAAGTATCGTAACCATCAGGGAGGGACTCTATGAAGTCGCGTATCTTAGCCAGCTCCGCAACCCTCGCGATCTCCTCCATAGGGGCGTCGGGCTTTCCTAAAGCTATGTTTTCCCTGATGGTTCCGGAGAATAGGAAAACATCTTGTGGAACAATACCTATCTGCCTTCTTAAAGAAGACAGTCTAAACTTTTTAATGTCTACCCCATCTATAAGTATGCTTCCTGAAGTAGGGTCGTAGAACCTCATTATAAGGTGTACAAGGGTGGATTTCCCCGAGCCTGTGGCGCCGAGGATTGCAATTTTCTCCCCTGGATTAACCTTGAAACTCATATTCGTTAAAACAGGCTTGCCGTTAGCATACTGGAAAGTAACGTTTCGGAATTCAACCATGCCCTGCCTTATAGTTATTTCTTCAGCGCCAGGCAGGTCCTCAACACCTTTCGGAGCATCCATGACTTCGAAGACCCTCTCGAGCCCAGCAGACGCGTTAATCCAGGTTCCGAGCAGCATGCTGAGTTCTCTCAACGGGAAGCTTAGCCGCGTCATGTATCTCGCGAAAAGAATTATGCTCCCAACAGTCAGCGCAGCCCCTGCGTTGAAAATCGAATAAGTAGCATAAACGTAAACCATTGCTATTGAAAGGGTTAGTATCGCGGTTGGAAGAGGCATGTAGATAGACTGGATTCTTCCAGCGTTTATGGCTGTTTTTACGAATACTTGCTCCGCCTTCTTGAATCCTTCGACAACATCCTTCTCTCTCCGGAATATCCTCACGGTCTTCATCCCAATAATGTTCTGCTGAATGTAGGCGCTCAGTCTCCCAAGTATGAGCTGCATCACTCGGAAAAGCGGCATCGTCTCAACCCAAAGGCGAGTTGTAAAGTAGAATATTATAGGTACGGGTATTAAAGAGATAAGGGTCATGGAGGGGCTTATGATGTACATTACTGAGAAGAACACTATTATTGAGAAAACCGCATTGAACACGGTGCCGACCCATGTTCTTAAGAAAGCTTCAGCAGGCTGAAGATCCATCGTGGCTCTTGAAACAAGGTCGCCTACTGCGACAGAATCGTAGAAGCTGAAGGATTTAGCCTGGAGGTAGGCGTAGTACTCGGACCGTATATCCCGTATTATATAAAGCGCTGTCAAACCGTTCAAATAGCTTATGAAGAAGTTGACGACGGCGAAACCTATTCCGACAAGCAGGATTGCAGTAATATAGTCGGTAAGCAACTCATGCTTCCTGCTTATAACAACATCGTCTATTATAAGAGAAGTGTAGAGTGGTTCAAGCGTGAACAGGTATGTTCTTATGAAGGATAGTGCTACAACTAGGGCTATGAGTAAAGAGTATTTCTTATGATATTTAACCAGTCTTTTGAAGGCTGTAACCGACTCCGTAAAGCTCTTCCTCGGCTTGAGCGAATTAACATAGTCCAGCAGCGGTTTCTCGACACTCATGTTTTAATAGTTGAAACCCTGCGGGTGAAAAGGGTTTATATAAGGGTTTTTCTTGAAACATTTCGCCTAATCCTTTAACGCACATCCAATGGTTTAACTATTCAGCAGGATGACTCTGCTAACTCCGTTGCTCTCTTAACAGCGGCTTCCACAGCGTTCATTATCGCCGTCCTGACTCCCCCTTTTTCAAGCTCGTAAATGCCCATTATGGTTGTGCCTCCGGGGGTGGCAACCATGTCTCTAAGCTCCATCGGCTTCCTCTTTCCCTCCAACATTATTTTAGCGGAGCCGAGCATCATCCTAGCAGCAATCCTGAGCGCGAGCTCTTTTGACAGGCCTATTTTCACGCCAGCGTCAGCAAAAGCATCCATAATGGTGAAAACGTAAGCCGGTCCACTTCCTGAGAACCCTGTTATCGCATCCATCAGATTCTCCTCAACCCTAGCAACCTCACCCATCCTGCTGAAGACTCTTGAAGCGAGTTCAACATCCTCCTCCGTTGCCCTGGTGCCTGGGCTTATTGCGATGAACGCCTCGCCAACCTCAATGAGGATGTTCGGCATTACTCTGATGAACTTGGTGTCTGGAGCAATTTTCTCCATTCGCTTTAAAGATACTGCTGCGGCAATCGATATTACAAGTTTTCCGCTAACAAGGTCTTTAACATCGTTTAACACAGCTTGTACTTCCTTAGGCTTAACCGCCAGAATGACCACGTCAGAGCTCTTCGCAGCATCCCTGTTGTTTTCGAAAACCTCCGCCCCATATGACTTGGCAAGCAGTCGTTTCTCAGGATCAACATCTGTTGCAACAACTCTGTATTCCCCTGTTTTAACTACGTGCCTAACTATTAGGCTGCCCATTTTCCCTACTCCGATGACGCACACCGTCTTCAAGACACAGGTAAGAATACCTCTGCAAGTATTTAACAATTATTTTTGGTTTAAACTTTGAGAGCAGACGGGTCTATCGATTCTTTCCCTAGGTCTCAGCTTGCTGAAAATCCTGAATGCTCATTTCGTCCTCAGAAGTCAATGTTTAGGCCAGCCAGTATGAAGAAAAATTAAAGCTGTTGCTTCCAATAGAGCAGGAGGGCAAGTTCCTGAGAGAAATAAGTGGGCTTGGAATACTATAAGTGAAAACTGTTGAGAAGAGGCCTCAAGAGTTAAATTCATATGTTAATATAAGCGTGAAGAGAGTAACTTGTTGAAACCTCGTCAAGAGATGCGATGCAATACTGAACAAATTTCCAAAAGAAGACATTATGGTTTAGTTGATTGGAAAAACGATTAGGCTGAACTCTGATGAAGAGAGAATGAATCTACAATAATACTCGAAAGATTTCGAATGATGCTGAGGAAAAGCTTAACGAGTAGGAGAAACTTACAGTATTAAAGTTTCCCATGGGGGGAAAGTTTCTCGAATCTAGAAGATTGTTCTCCTCCAGCAGTAAGGATTATATGACAACCGGTATCCTTGTTCCGCATTTGGGACACTTGTCTCCACTAAGCCTGCTTCGACTCATCATCAACCCAAACCTTTCAATCAGAAGCTCCTTACAGTTGGGACAGTAAGTGTTCTCGCCCTGTCCAGGCACGTTTCCAAGGTAGACGAACTTAATCCCTTCCTGCTTGGCTATCTCGTATGCTTTCCTAAGGCTTTCTAGGGGTGTATCCGGAATCTCTGAAAACCCATATGTGGGGAAGAACCTAAGTATGTGGAGAGGAGTTTCGTCGCCCAGATTATCCTTAATCCACTTGACGAGGTTTCTGAAACCACTCATATCATCGTCGAAACCCGGGATCACGAGGTTAGTTATCTCGACGAATATCCTCTGCCTCCTCATCTCTATAAGGCAGTCGTATATGGGCTTAACGTCAGGAACACTCATTATCTTCCTGTAGCAGCCCGGGTCGCCTGAACACTTGAAGTCCACGGTGACAGCATCCAAGTAAGGCATGAACATCCTGACCGCCTCAGGCGTCATGTAACCGTTTGTGACGAAAGTATTTTTAACACCCTTTTCATGGGCAAGCTTTGCAGTATCGTAGGCGAACTCAAAGAATATTGTGGGTTCAGTATAGGTGTAGCTTATTATGTTGCAGCCCTCTGACAAAGCTTGGTTGACAACATCCTCAGGAGAATACTCTTCACCGACAACATGATCCCGCCGCCTATCGCGATAAACCTGGCTTATATCATAATTGCAACAGTTGGCGACGCTAACGAAATTGGACAAGTATGAGTGGGATTGATCCTCAACTTCTAAGTTGAAAACGAAGCCGGAATAGGCCTCCTTCTCTATGCTCCTTATCCGAACGAAGTAATGGTTGCCATTCTCAATGAGGCGGAGTTTTCCCGGTCCATTCGTTCTCGTGTCCCGACCGTTTAGGAAATTCACCAGCGATGGGCCGTGAATCTTAATCCTGAAATATGGGTGTTGATTAATCCTGTTTTCAATGATACCTTTCTCCGTGTGGGTCAACTCGTAGAAAGATGGCATTATCCCCAGCTTGAGGAGGAAAAGGAAGAGGTAATGGGCAACATCTGCAGAAACAGTTACCCACTCGCCTCCCCGACGCTTATAGCCATCGCTCTCGAAATAGGCCTTTAAGAAAGCATGTGCAATCTTATCGTTACCGCATTCTATTATCGCCTTCGGGATTACCTTATTTAGACACCCTTTTCCGGCTAATGCTTCAAAAAGGATGGCGAGAGACGTTGATGATATCTCTACGGCAGTTGTCGTTCTTCTCTTCACGACTTTCGGTTTTTTATTGAACAATTTCTTAATGAGTCTCTTAGCATCCTTAATCATTTTTCTCTCGTGTTTGCCGAAGGAAAAGACGAGCTTCCGCGAGTTCGGCTGCCCCGCGGCCCACGTTACGAAGCCCTTTGCACAGTAATAGCCTAGGAGGCGTGCGAAGTCTTCATCTAAGGAAATAAACCTCTTTATGAACGATCTCTCTTCCTTAAGCCTTACTAATCCCCCCCTTTCTACAATCATGTCCTTAATATAGAAGAGCTCATCCGAGATCACTTCTCTCCTCAGTTTTCCCATTAATCTCCTAATGTATGAAGGATGCATGTCGAAGGTTTCTCCAATCTCCCTAGAAGTCTTGCCCATAGAATGTGACCTCGATATTTCCATGGCCTTTCCTCTATCGATCTTCATCCCCTTCTTATGTTCTACATAGTGTTTTGAGATTATCTCCTTTACATCGATAATCCTGTTTTCTTCTGAAACATTCTCGTTAAGCTTGGGTAGGACTAAAAGATGCTCCCGCCTAATCTCATCTGCACGGATCTTCTTAATTTCCCCCTTATTTTTATCGTACACAAAAAACCGATGAGAAGGCGTGACCTTCAATTTTGGTAGATAATATGGCTTAATCACTATCATCTCGCCCGAGTAGGGATGCTTGTAAACCTTTGATATTCGGGAGAACTTTCCTTCATGGGTTAATGCGGAGTAGCCTTCGGGGAGGCTGATGAACCCGTCGCCCTCATTTACTATCCTTCCTTTGTTAAAGAGCTCCTCGAAACTCAGCATTCCTTTATTCGTTAATACCCTGGTAGTGGGTTCGAAACAGAACTTGCAAGCGAAGTTACATCCTGCGCTTGCAATCGAAAAGGTGAAGCTTCCCGGATGGAAATGGAATAGCGGCTTCTTTTCGATAGGGTCTACGTGTAGAGCTATGAGCTTGCCGTAATTTAGGCTGTAGAGCTTGCCTTCGATGTTTTTTCTAACCAAGCATGTGCCCAGAGCGTTGTTCGCGATTAGGCATCGCCTACCGCAAAGGTCACATCTGATTTTATCGCCCTCTTTATGCCAGAGAACAGCCTCCTTCACGTTAAAAGAATGGGAAGCGTCGAGCTTAAACTTTTCCCTTTTCTATACGGGAGGGCTCGTGTTCATTGGTTTCTTTTTAACCTCGTCCAAGTATTTTATCGCATCTAGGGCTGCTTGACATCCTTCGCCTGCTGCAGTAATAGCTTGACGGTAACGATGATCCTTAGCCTCGCCGGCTACGAAAACTCCTTCAACACTAGTCTTCGTAAAATCTGTGGCAACTATGTAGCCCTTCTCATCCACCTCCACCCGCCCCTTAAAAAGTTCGGTGTTAGGCCTATATCCTATCGACACGAAAACCCCGTCGCACGGGATTTCAAACTTCTCTCCAGTGTCAACCCTTTTCACCCTTACTCCTTCCACACGTTCCCTTCCCAAAATCTCCTCCACCACGCTGTTCCATACAAATTCTACCTTAGGGTTACTGAATGCTCTTTCCTGTAGTATCTTTGTTGCCCTAAGCTCACTCCTCCTATGAATAACCTTAACTTTCTTCACGAACCTGGTTAAGAAGAGCGCTTCCTCCATCGCCGAGTCGCCGCCCCCAACAACCACCACAGTTCTGTCTTTGAAGAAAGCCCCGTCGCAAACAGCGCAGTTTGAAACGCCTTTTCCCCTCAATCTTTCTTCACCCTCTACGCCAAGCTCCTTGGGAGAAGCTCCCGTAGCGATTATCACTGCATGACTCTCGTAAGCAACCCCGCCAGCCACTACTTTGAAAGGTCTCTCAGAGAAATCTATACTCTCCGCGTCTTCAAAAACTATCTCAGCTCCGAATCGCTGAGCCTGCTTCAACATGTTATTCATAAGGTCTGGCCCAAGTATCCCCTCAGGGAAACCCGGGTAATTTTCCACCTGAGAGGTCAACATTAACTGGCCGCCCCACGAGGAGCCTGCGATGACGAGTGTTTTCAACCTTGCCCTCCCAGTGTATATTGCTGCAGTTAAACCGGCTGGTCCTGAGCCTATGATTATAACATCATATGTCTCGCCTGCTGGCTTTGATCCCAGTACTAGGGGCAAGCTGCCCATGCTCCTACAGTTAACCGGTTTAAAATAAAAAGCTTTCCCACCAAACTGTGTTAAACGCTTCCAACAGCTCTTTTCAAAGACTCGACTTTATCCTTCATACTCCTCTCCACGTCACGCCTATCGTCTATTTTGACGATTGTTACGGCGCGTTTAACACCATGTTTGAAAACAGACTCATGCGCAATCCTGACTGCTTTCAAAGCCTCCTCGACGCTCCGGGCCTCGAAAACAGTGCACATGGGGGTCAGCTCATATTTGACTCCAGTGTTTTCAAGCTCCTTTATCGCGTGGGCAAGGATTCTTGAAAGGCTTGTTCCCTCTCCAACCGGGACTATGCTGAACTCTACTACAACCACCATTTTTCAACAGAGGTTAGTTTGGAGGCGGATAAGTTTTTCGCCGTGTCAAGCCTTTACTGAACCTGCTCCAAGGCACGGTGCCTCAACAGCTGACGACAATCCCTTTACCCAAGCCTGAGAATCGCGCTTTTCCGCTTGATCAAAAGGGTGCCGGCTTGCAATATGCTCCTCCCTATATAATCACAGTATACTTCCTCTTTGAAACCCAAAAAAGTTGAAATAGTCCTTGCTTGAGATTAGGGCGTTAAGTTGAACCCTAGGCTTAAGGCTGCTTGCAGAGCGCTAAACATTGAGGGCGAGAGCTCCTTCCTAGTGCTGGGTAAAGCGAAGATGCTTGAAACACAGGGAAGAAGGATAATCCACCTCGAGATTGGTGAGCCTGATTTCATCACGCCGGCGAATATAAGGGAGGCTGCGATAAAGGCGTTGAAAGACGGAGAAACCCATTACACCCCTACCCCCGGCATGCTGGAGCTGAGGAAAGCGATAGCTGAGAAGACTGCTCAGGATTTTGGCGTTGAAACATGTTTCGAAAACGTTTCAGTAACGCTAGGCTCCAAGGAGGCTATTTTCGCAGCTTTAGCCTCAATAGTGGAGGAGGGGGACAAGGTTATCTGTCCGAACCCGGGTTACCCGGCTTACGAGAATGGGGTGAGATTCTTTGGGGGGAGACCAGTACCAGTCAGGCTCAGGGAGGAGAACGAGTTTAGAATGACTCCAGACGAGGTTAACCGGCTGGTTTCAGACAAGACTAAAGCAATAATCATAAATTCCCCCGAGAATCCTACAGGGGCGGTTTTAAGCAGGGACGAAGTTAAAGGTATCGTTGAAATAGCGAGGGATAGGGGGGCATACGTTATTAGCGACGAGGTCTACAGATACATAATATACGATGGTTTGAAACACTATTCGCCAATCCAGTTTGACGAGAATCTGGAGAACACTATAGTGGTAGACGGCTTCTCGAAATACTATGCTATGACAGGGTGGAGGCTGGGTTATGTGATTACACCTGAGCATTTAACGGGGCCCGTTCAGCTTGTTTTAAACTTGGTAACAGCATGCCCGCCTTCTTTCATCCAGATAGGGGGCATAGAGGCTTTGAGAAACGGTTCTAATGCTGTCCGAGAAATGGTTGAACAGTATGCTATTAGGAGGGAGGTTGTTATTGAAGAGGTTTCTAAAATTAGGGGTGTTCACATGGTTAGGCCTAGAGGAGCCTTCTACGGGTTTATCAACGTTAAAGAAATAATCGATAGGGCTAAGATTAACAGTTTGAAACTCGCCTCTATTCTGCTTGAAAAATATGGGGTTGCAGTGTTGCACGGGTCAGCCATGGGTTCTTTCGGAGAAGGCTACGTTAGGATAAGCTATGCTAACTCTGTTGAAAACATAAGGAACGGGTTGAGAATAATGGGCAAAGCTTTTAACGAGATAGCGGGGTTCTGAGCCTTTCTTACTATAGCCTGGGAATGCTTTTCAGCATTCTCTCCAAATATATCTTTGCCAGTCTAACGTAACGCCTATCGTTCAACAGAGCCATCAGCCTCAAGCCACCGCTTGATTTCATCAGGATAACACTATTCTTCCCAGTATACTCGATTTCCTCTATTTCCCCTATCTTCAGAACACTACCGTAGCTTTCGAACAGTTCGAACTGCTCGCCTATGAAAGCAGCTAAAATGTCTTCATCCATGTCGATGCGTGAGCCGAAGCTTAAACACGTGACACCGTCAGGCAGCAGGACGCTTATTGAGCTTATCGATCCCTTGGATTGCGAGATGCAGTTTTGTATGGCGCTTTCCACAACTTTAACCCATTCGAAGACTTTCTCATCCAGTATTTTCTCAGTTTCCTCGCTTATAGTGATGTCTTTCTGAGTAGGCTTTGAAATAGTTAATACTGGCTCCTCTTTCTTAACGGGCATTTCTATAGGGGTGTTTTTATCAACTGCTGGTAACGGCTTCTTCTCCACATCCTTTACATCCCGTTTAGAAACGGCCATCCTGTAGCGTGCTATGATTTTATCGAAATCGGTTTTCTCGTCTTCGGCTTCCCGCTCTCTTTCCACCATGGCAGTTAGATATGGTAGACCTTTCTTATAAATTTTCCAATTATTCTTTCTTTCACTTTTTTACATACACGTTCTTATATAGTTCAGAACAATTCAGAATAGTTCATTATAGTTTATCGGCCCCCGTATATTTGTTCCACTCGAAGGCTAGGTTTATATGTTAAAGTTTTTCGAAAAATATGCACAGTTTAGAATAATATTTAACCGGTTTCTCGCAACTGCTTTCTCGTTTCCTGTCTGTTTTAACTGCTACATACATATGATGGATGAATGTAAGTCGATGAGAGAAAAAAAGATTTATAATTAAAAAAACTAAATATGTCTAAATCGAACAATGATTCGTAACGTCAGCTCACCTACACCCTTATCACATAGCCTTTATGACTATTAAGTTTCGCGGTCATGTTCAATCTATCTTATCACCATGCTTCTAGTAATAAAAAATGTTAGTGTTGAGGTAATACTCTAAAAGTTTTTTAATGAGCATAATAAAAGGGTTTAAGCAAAAACGGCAAGGGCTATTCACCTTGAATACAGCGGTTGAGACTGAAAATCTGACTAAGTATTTCAAAGGAGACGGTGGGAAGGAGAGGATTGTGGCAGTCGACCATGTAAACCTTTCCATCAGGGAGGGTGAGTTTTTCGGCCTCTTAGGGCCAAACGGTGCTGGTAAAACGACTCTGATAAAAATTCTTTGCACACTGGTGATTCCTGACGAGGGCACTGCGAGAGTGGCTGGTTTCAACGTCGTCAAGGATGCTGAGAAGGTTAGGGAACGCATAGGCTGGTTACACGGGGAAACGGGTGGGAGAGCTCTCTACTGGAGGCTTTCAGCAAGAGATAACCTAAGGTTCTACGCTTATCTTCAGAATATTCCTACAGACGTAGCTAGAAAAAGAATAGATGCCCTGCTCGAGTTCTTTGAGTTAGACAAGGATGCTGACAGACTCGTGAAGGATTTCTCCACAGGCATGAAGATGAGGGTAATGCTGGCTAGGACGCTTCTTTCAAACGCGCCAATACTGCTGATGGATGAGCCGACTGTTGGGCTTGACGCTACTGGAGCAATAGAGACGCGTAGGCTGCTTCAGGCTCTTTGCAAGGTACTTCGTAAAACCATAGTTTTCACAACCCACAATATTTTTGAGGCTGAAAGGCTTTGCGACAGGATCGCTGTGATGAGCAAGGGAAAGGTTATTGCGGTTGACACGCCGCTCCGGCTGAGCGAAATAACGAGGAAGTATAGGGGTGTTGAAATAAGGTTCCGCGGCTCCTCCGATGAGGCGGTTAGGATCCTAGAGGGGCTAGGATTCGTGAGGAGGATTATAAGTGTTCAGCCCGAGGAAGACTACACTGTTATAAGGGCTGAGGTTAAAGACGAGGAGCAGGCGTTGTCAGAGATTCCTAAGGCGTTCGGCGCCAACGGGTTGAGAACTATAGGAGTTCAAATCGCTCTTCCAAGTCTTGAAGAAGTATTCTTAAACCTGACCGGTGAGGAGCATGAATCAGCCTGAAATCCTCAGGCTGTTCATGATTGAGGAGAAGCGGAGTAAGTCTAGTTTAAGACAGCTGTTCGCAGTGGTTTGGGCCCAGCTTAAGATGATGCTCGCCTATAAGTCTTGGCTCATAATGGACCTGTTAAGCACCCTCGCATCCGTAGTCATGTATTACTTCGTCGGCCTACAGGTTGACCCGCTCCAGCTTTCGCGAAGCGGCTGGGGAACTAGTTACCTCGCCTTTTCCCTGGTTGGAGTCGCAACCTCGAACTATCTTTGGGCGTGCTTAACGAGGCTGAGCCATTCGATCCAACATGAAATAAGAGGGGGAACTCTTGAAACAATCGCGGTAACGCCGATTGACATGCTCATGTTCTTCATAGGCTTGACGGCACGCGGATACCTGGTTAGCCTCATCTACCTGCTTGGAGTTTTTATCGTTGGAGTGTATGGGCTTGGTGCGAAACTCCTGTTTACTCCCCAGTCGCTATTAGTGTTCATAATCATTTTCATGTTAATGCTTATTTCAAATCAAGCTATAGGATTGATATCTGCAGGAATAATAATGGTTTACAAGAGGGGGGATCCACTTGTCTTCGTACTTGCGGCCGTCAACGAGTTTCTCGCCGGTGTCCTGTATCCACTGGAATTGCTTAAACCGTTTCCAGCTGTACAGTTTCTATCGATGCTCTTTCCATACACATATGCTTTAGACGGTATGAGGCGGGTTCTGATTCTCGGCGCCTCAGTATTCGACTTTAACGTGTTAACCGACATTGTGGTTCTGACTGTTTTCAGCGTTATACTTGTCCCATTAGGTTTAAAGATGCTGGGATGGGGGTACGATAGAATAAGAAGAGAGGGAACCACTTCATCCTACTAGGTGGTTAATGGTGAAGGTTGAAGATATTGTTAAATACATGATGGAAAACATTCCGCGGGGAAGGGTTGGGCCCATTGAGAAAGCTGTTGCTTTCATAATTCGGGATTTTAAAATCTGGTGGACGTATAAGCTTTGGATAACGCTGGATATTTTAAGCTCACTGACCTTTGTGGCAACATACTACTTCGTATCGATGATTATTACTCCACAAGCGTTGATTGAAGCAGGGTATGCTGCAGACTTCCTGACTTTCTCAGTCATAGGCATATCTGTGCAGCATTACGTTTTCACCTCTGTCTCAAGTCTTTCAGACGCGATAAGGGAGGAGCAGTGGAACGGCACTATGGAGACCATACTTTCTTCAACCACAAGCTTCAGGGTTTTTCTACTAGGAGAGTCTGCTTTCAGGTTCATAATAGGCTCCTACTTCCTGCTTGCTTCACTCGGCATGGGGATGCTCTTGGGAATAAGGCTTGTCTTAAACCCTGGATCTATTCTCGCCGCATTCGTCTTAACCATCCTGCTGGTGGCGAGCCACATGGTTATCGGGATTCTCGGGGCTGCAATGATACTAAAGCTTAAGCAAGGTGATCCTATAGTCTGGGCTTTCTCATGGTTAACCCAGCTTTTCTCAGGAGTCCTCTACCCTCTGGGTTTGATGCCTGGCTGGCTTAAATGGATTGGAAACGCGTTTCCGTTGACGTACTCTCTAGACGGATTGAGAAGGTGTTTGATGAACGGTGAGGGGTTCGACAGCCCCATGATAATGGAGAACACTTTAAAGCTTATACTCTTCATAATAATAGTGTTACCTTTTTCACTATGGGTCTTCAAAAAGGCTTACGATTCGACTAGAAGGGAAGGAGCCTTAGGCCAGTATTAAAGGCTTCGCGAGGAATCCTTTCTCACACCGACGGCCACCGACTTGTAGTTTGGAGTAAACGTGTTGAAAGTATAGTTTAACGGGACAAGCTTGTTCACAGGCGTTTTCTCAGAGTGAATATGCATCTTTATCGTTCCACTTATAACTGTGATGTCCGCCTTAACCTTGACTTTAAGGCTGCCGCATGGACTTGAAAGGATTATCGTCTCGCCGTCTGAAACCCTTTCCCTCTTAATCCTCAGGATTCATGTAGCATGCTTCAATATTCTTCTTATTCACCTTCATCAGGGTTTCAGATAGGGATGTGAGCTCGTTGCGGAGAAACAGGAAAGGCGTTCTAACGCCGACCAGAATATAAGGGTGTCTCTTGCTTACGGGATAGTCCACACACTCGTAATGCACTGGAACGTATCTCGTGAAAACAGGTTTCTTCGCTCTCCAATCGTCTTCACCCCTGTAAACTTTCTCAACATCACATCCTTATTTTCCCTTATCAAATGCCTTAAAACCTTGTTTTTTGCTGATAACTTCGCTAACAGTCAGACCTCTGAGACAAGGGTAACCCCCGCTTACCGCATCCTCTTCAACGGGCTCAACTTTTACGACAGCATTGTTTTCTACAACATAGTTTAGCCTGCAACCGACCACGCAGTATATGCATGTAGAGTTTATTTTCTCCAACCGGGCTTTCGACGAGGCGAGACAAATATAACTGTTTAATAAGCATTTGACCCTGGAATGTTTGAATCTTAATAGGCTTTTCTAGTTTCATCTAACTACTAGTGTAGACCCTCTGAACCGGTTTACGACTCTGCTTGCAACGCTTCCAAGAATACGCCCAGACTTCCCAAGTCCCTCGCCCCCTATGACGACGAGATCATAGTTCCCCTTCTCCGCTTCTTCAATAATGACTGAAGCAGGGTCACCGATCCTGCTGAAAAGCCTCACTTTAACACCCATTTCCTCAGCCAGCATTCTGGCTTTCTCCAGTATCTCATCCTTCTCCCTGATCATGTTCATCTTGGTTGAATCCGGTAGAACAATGGGTCTTGAAGAAGATTCCAAATCAAGCCCAATCACTGTTTTCGAAAGCATCTCGGAAACATGTAGTATTGAGACCTCAACCTCTGGATCCTGGAGCTTCATCTTCAAAACTATTTCAACAGCCTTGTCTGAAGCAGGAGAACCGTCTGTGGCAACCAGAATCCTCTTAAACATCATCAGGATTTAGAAAGCGTCAATTAATAAATCTTAAAAGTCGGTGTAGAGACCGCTTATTGGGAAACAAAACTCAGACGGGCAGCTTCACCATGCTCTTGAACCCCTAATAATAGGGAGTATCGTTAGGGAAAAAGAACTTGATATATAATGCTGGAGGATGAAAGTTGCGGATTTAACATCTATGCTTCGCTAAAAGGCTTGAAGCATCTGTCTCTCGAGGAATCATCTTCCCTCTCCCTCCTGAAAAGGCTCCGCGTTTTCTTTAACGTAGTCCACCACCTCGTCGACATGCGTGAACGCCAACGAAACATATGTGTCTGCAGAACCATAGTAAAGAGCTATTCTCCCGGTTTCAGCATCTGTTAGGGCTGCACAGGGGAAAACCACGTTCGGAACAAAGCCTACTGTCTCATATTCTTTCTCCGGCGTCAGGAGATAGTTTCTACACCTGTAGAGAACCTTTGACGGCGTGTTTATATCCAGTATTGCTGCACCGCAGCTGTAGACATAGCCGTTGCACGTTAGAACCACGCCGTGGTAGAAGAGAAGCCATCCTTCCGTTGTCTCAATAGGTGTGGGGCCGGCGCCTATTTTAAGCCCCTGCCACCAGCCTGAGCCTCCTCTACCCATGACCCTCCTATGCCTGCCCCAGTGCACCATATCCGGGCTCTCACTAAGGAAGATGTCTCCAAAAGGAGTGTGTCCAGCGTCGCTCGGTCTTGAAAGCATCACGTACTTACCGTTGATTTTCCGTGGAAAGAGGACTCCATTCCTGTTAAAAGGGAGGAAAGCGTTCTCAAGCCTTGTGAACTCTTCGAAATCCTTCGTGAAGCCCACTCCTATAGAGGGGCCGTAGAAATCTGTGCACCACGTCACGTAATACGTGTCCCCTATTTTAACAACCCTGGGGTCGTATGCGTAGTTAGGCTGGTATATTCTTCCCTCCATATCCCTCCACGCGATCACTTCGTCTTCAATATCCCAAGAGATGCCGTCGTCGCTCCAACCAACGTGAAGCCTAGCCTTACCATCCTTATGGTCTGACCTGAAAACCCCTGCGAACTTTCCTCTGAAGGGCACTACGGCGCTGTTGAAAACTCTGGCAGTGCTCCTAGTAGGGTTCCACTTGGTCAGAGGGTTCTTATCATACCTCCAGATGACTCCCTCGTAGCCCTTAGGCTTATCCTGCCAAGGGGCGTTCCCCATGCTTTCTCCAATTATCCTTGCTCCCCCCATTTCCTTAAACCACCGTTTTCTCATCGCATGCAAAGTTATAAAACTTGGCTTGGGGAAAGCTTTGGCGAAAAGGGTTCAAGTGTTGGAATCGTTAAGCCTGTATGCCTAGGTAATCATCATTTCTTCTTAAAGAAGAGCCAAGCTTTTTCCCCAGCCTTCTCAAACCTCATCAGGATGAAGCGTCCCCTAAGACGCTTCCCATGTATTTCAACCTCTATGCTTCTATCCGTCCTCTTAACGAGCTCATAATCCCCGTAATCCCATTTTTCAACCCTGCCCGCGCCATATTGGCCTTCAGGTATTACTCCCTCAAACTCGGAATATTCTATAGGATGATCCTCAACCTGTATCACTAGTCTTTTCACACCAGGCCTGTCCTCCGGCTCCTTGGGTACGGCCCAGCTTTTCAGAACACCGTCCATTTCAAGCCTTAAGTCGTAGTGGAGGTGGGTGGCAGCATGCTTTTGAATAACATAGATCGGCTTCCTATTGCTCATTTCCCAAACCTGGGAGAAACTATCATACGCTGCCCGCCGTCCTGTTCTGAACGATCCTTCTAAGGGTTTCCACACTGCTTTTCCTAGGGGTTCTTTTCTTAGTGTCCAGGTTGACGCTGTAGAGCCCAAACCTCATGCTGAACCCCTGTGCCCACTCATAGTTGTCAGTCAAAGCCCAGTGGAAATATCCTCTTACGTCGACACTTTTCCTGCTGACAATCTCCTCGAGAACCCGCAGGTGTTCAACAATATACCTCGGCCTAAGCGTGTCTTCAGAGTCGGCGACACCGTTTTCCGTGATGAACATGGGTCTACCGTATTTAGACATTTCGACAAGCGTCTCCGCAAGCCCCTCCGGGTAAAGTTCCCAGCCGAAATCCGAAGTGGGCCTACCGTCACGAGAAACATCTTTAGCCTTGCAGGTTAAGCCGTAGCCCTCCATAATCTCCGGAATCCCCTGAATGCCCATGAATAGCCTTGCAAGAAGAGACTTCCTTCCCTTCACAACCATCCGCGTGTAATAGTTTACTCCAAGCCAGTCCAGCTTCCCCTCAAGATGTTTTTCAAGCTCTTCACCCTCCCTAATCATGTCGAGATTCGTATCAACCCATCCTGATGAGACTGCCTGTATGAACAGGTTGTTGTGAACATGCCTAAGGAAACGTGAAGCATGCGAATCCTCCTCTCTGGAAGAGTCTAGCGGCATCACTGGGATGACGTGTTGAATAACGCCTATCGATGCTGAAAGTGGACTATCGGGATCAACCCGTTGACAGTCAAGCTTCTTCACGGCTTCGAAAGCCCTTGCATGTGCAACAATCATATTCGTCAAGACACGTTTAAAATTTTTAAAAGAGTTTAAAGCGTTTGTTCTAACGCTTGGCGGAAACCCGCTTCCAGCCATGAAATAGCCCATCTCCGCAACGACATTCGGCTCATTGAAAGTAGCCCACATGTCAACCTTACCTCCAAGCCTCCAAGCTAAGAATGCAGCATACTTCGAGAACTCTACGATCGTCTCCTGATCATACCAGCCCCTAGGGCCCTTTTTTAAACCTGAGGCCCTCGCAGCAATCGGGTCGTGAACCCAAATTGGAAGGGTGAAGTGGTTTAAGCATACTATCACCTTAAACCCTTTCTCCCTAAGATTGTCAATAATCCTCTCGTAACGGTTTAAAGCATCCGCGCTAGCCAGGTTTTCAAGCCTCTCCAGAGCCTTATCGTCGATGTCGATTCTAACTATCCTCTCATGCTTAGTCTCCACGTCAACCCTGATTTCAAAAGTATTCTTGGGAAATATTCTGCTCCACTCTACTCCAAGCCTGTAAGCATTCATGCCCAGTCCCTTAGCAAGCTCATGGTCAGCGTCGTAAAGCTCCCAGTAGTCTACCCCGTTCTCAGGAAGATCGCCGCTAACAATCTTGCTTCTCAAGTTTACTGGATCGTGGACCCATTTAAACCAGTCAGTATTCGGGTCCAGGTTTTCGCCGACAGGGTTGCCCATTTCAAACTGGAAGCCTGCTTCTGAAACCCCCCAGAGAAAACCCTCTGGAAACATGAGCAGCCATAACCCTGTGGAAAATATAAACTTTAGAGATGTTAACGGTTCTTAGCCCGAGGGTTTTCTAACGCCTGGCTTGAACAATAAACCTGCATGCGGGATCGCCCTTAGCGATACACTCGGCCTCCACTACGCTTACGCTTGTGTTTAAAATGTGTTCAAACACCCCTGCTAAATATCCTCTGAAGAACTGGCTGAAAGCCTCCCCCCTCTTCCCTTTGAAAGGCAGGCATTCGAACAATTCTCTAACTATCAGTGTTGCTCCCCCATTGTTGAACTCCACTATTTCAGCCATACACCAGCCTTTAGCAATCCTCTCCGCCAGTATCAGCTTTAAAACGTCCAGCCTACTCGCGCGATGCTTGTTCAAAACGCTTCTCGCCTTGTCTTCCCCGGCTGACACTCCCATCTGGTATAGCACGACAGCCGCCCCGGTTCCAAACTTCTCGTAGAGACTCTCGACAATTCTTCCAAAGGTTTCAACCCTGAACGTGAAGCTCCTCTCGCCGGAAACCAGAAGTGGGAAGTGTAAGGTATCTATAATCAGCCCGCTAAACCTTTTCTCGGAAAAATTAACCTCTAAGACTCCTTCAATGCTCTCCAGATCCGTGGCGATGTCCTTTGCCCGAGCATCACTGTTTGAAATATCTATGAAAGCGCCTATGAGAACATTGTCGCCCTCCCTGCTCACCGTGTAGAAACCAGAGAAAAGCCTAACCCTTCTTTCATAAAAAGTCTTAAAAATCTTTGTGAAAACCCCCGGGGTTCTAGCCTTTACAGAGATCTCGATGAGCTCGGCTTCAGGATGCTGCTCAGCGCATAACACTTCCTTCGGGTTAAGCCTCTCGATCTTTCCACCGCCGAGGTTTTTAACAGGCTTCTCCTCCATGTTCCATATGGGCATTTCAGGCTTTCCTTATAAACTTATTTTTCAATCATAATAAAACAATTCCATGCGCTTAACGCCCTTTTTTATAATATGGTTTAAATGTGTTTAAAAATAGTTTAGAATTCTTAATGTTCGTAGAACCTTTAATAAGGTTAGTGTTGTTTTAAAAATAGTGATGCCCGTTGGAGTATGTTGAGCTGGGTAGGAGCGGTTTAAAGGTCTCTGTAGTAGGCTTGGGTGCTTGGCAGGCGAGTGGGAAAGCCTGGGGTGCTGATGTTGAGGACGATCAGATAGTAAGGGCGATAGTCAGGGCTCACGAGCTCGGGGTTAACCTCATAGATACTGCCGAAGCATACGGTGGAGGTCATTCTGAAGAGGTTGTTGCCAGAGCCGTAAGGGAGGTTGGAAGAGAGAACCTTGTCATCGCCACCAAGGTTCACGGCGGGCACTTAAGGTACAACGATGTTTTAAAGGCTGCTGAACACAGTTTAAGGAGGCTTGGAGTAAGAGAGATAGACCTTTACCAGGTTCACTGGCCGGACCCGTGGGAGCAGGTTCCGCTGAAGCATACTATGCACGCCATGGAGAGGCTTTATAAGGAGGGTAAGATAAGAGCCATCGGTGTTAGCAATTTCGCCGTCAGAGACTTGGAGGAGGCAAGGAGACACTTGTCTGAACCAAGCATCGTTTCAAACCAGGTTAGGTATAACATGCTGCAGCGGGAGATTGAGGAGGAGGTTCTGCCCTACTGCAGGAGGGAGAACATAACGGTGATCGCGTATAGTCCTCTTGCTCAGGGCGCGTTAACCGGAAAGTATTGTTTAAGCAATAAGCCTTCGGACAGTATTAGAGGAGGGAACAAGCTTTTCATGGACGAGAACCTTGCTGAGATAAGCCGTCTCCTGAAAGTCTTGGAGAAGATTGCCAAGGTAAGGGGCAAGACTATTGCTCAGGTCGCTATGAACTGGCTGCTGAGAGAGGAGAATGTTGTCCCGATACCTGGGGCGAAGAACCCTGTGCAGGCTGAGGAGAATGCTGGCGCAGCAGGCTGGAGGCTGAGCGAGCAGGAGCTCATGGAGATAGATAGTGTTCTCAAAAAATTGTCGGTAGACTTCTTCTAATGACTCTGGTAACGGCCGGGTGCCGAATATGGTTGCGAGCAGCCGGATTTTCAGAGAATAACTGTTCCTAAAGGCCTGAAATCCTGTGATGGCAGCTCAGCCGTTTTTCCCAACCTTTCTAGTAGAGGGCTTATTCATCCTGATAAAGAAGAATCCTGAAACAAGCCTTCCGGCTGCGGAAATGAAGTATCCTATTTGAAGGCTCAACTGCCTCCCGAAACGGAGGCTCATGAACTCCTCCATGTTCCCTCCGACAGCCGAGCCCGTGAAATACGATATTCCAGTTACCATGTTGTATATGGAAGTCAGCTCACCAACACGGTCTTCAGGAATAATGTCTAGAATATAGGGGAGGATTGTCGCGTTACCCACGGCCAACATGGTGCCGAGGTAAACGCTAAGAATAGCAAGGTGGAGAAAGCTTTGTGCGAAACAGTATGCTAATGGCACTGCGGTGAGCGAAACATAATATAGGACTATTAGGGGCTTTTTGCCCTTTACGGTGGCTAGGCGTCCCATGAAGGGTTGAGCTATTAGCGTGGCGATTGTTTGAATCACCGAGATGGCTCCAACCTCAGTCATGCTTAGGTTAAGGATTGTCGCGGTAGTGATTGTGAAAAGGGGCCAAGCTAGAGACATGAAGAAACCTTGTAATGCTGACATTTTTAGGAAGAGCTTGAAATCACTGCTCTCGTTTATTAAACTGGGTATGTCGGAGATTCTGAATGTGGACATGATGCTTTTGAAACTGGTTTTGCGAATCCTGCCCTCCTTTATCCTTAAGAGTATTAGGGACCCTGGTAGGCTTACGGAAACCCCTATTGCCGAGGGTGCTAGAAGGCTCCCCCCTGAGTAGTCTATAAGCCATCCTGAGAATGCTGTTGCAACCAGGCTTCCAAGAAGAGAGGCGATGTTCATGTTTGAAACCACTATGCTTCTCGAGGAGGGCTGCGTCGTCTCTCTTAAAAGAGCGTTCCAAGCAGGGACTGCGGCTGAGCTCAGGAAGAAGCATAGTGCAACAAGGATTAGAAATGTTTTCGGCTCAGCCGTCAAAGCCATAGGTATCCAGATGAGCGATGCTGCGATGCTTGTGACAACTATCATGCTGACCCTTCTCCCAAGCATGTCGCTGAGCCTTCCCCAAGGTACTTGGAGGCTGTTGACGAAAAGGTTGTTGAAAGAATGCATCCAGCCTATTTCTCCCGGGGAGGCCCCGATTCTGGCGGCGTAAACATAAATGAATGGGAAGACCATGCTGTTGCTTAGAGAGCTGGTGAAAACCCTCCCATACATCAGTCTTAGCTTCTTCTTGTTTTCATTGCCAGCCATCAGAAGCATCAAGGGATAGCCCGCAGCTTTTAAACTCTACTTTCTTCTAAACATGTTTAGAAGATCACCGCATGGCGTGCGATGCTTGCAACATAAACATTAATTCTATGCTTTTTAGCTCTTACTCAGCGTGTTGCAATGCTGACTACAATATGTGTTGCGCATTATGAAGCGGGCCATGTGCTACACGCGTATAGCAGGTGCCGGCTTGACAGTCCTAACCCAGCAAGATGAGCCTACAGGGGCGACGAACCGGAAGCCTCCGCGTCGAGACGTAGAGAATTTCAAACTCTACTGCTGAAAAAGAGGCTTCAGTAAATCTTATTAAAAACCTCTTTCTCCCCCGGGTTGAAATGAGCAGGATCAGGGTGGGTATAGTTGGCTGCGGCGGAATAGCAAGGGGAACCCATGTTCCACACTATAGGAAGATTAGCGATGTTGAAGTCGTTGCATGTGCTGACGTTGATGTTAACGCTGCGAGAAGCTTAACTGAGGATTTTAAAATACCGCGTTACTACGCGGATTTCAACGACATGTTTGATAAGGAGGAGCTTGACGCGGTAAGCGTCTGCACCCCAAACATGTTCCACAAGGATCCTGCTGTCGCAGCTTTGAAGGCTGGTGCGCATGTTTTGACGGAGAAGCCTATGGCTGGCAACCTGAGGGATGCATTGGAGATGTATGAAACGTCTAGGAAGACTGGTGGAATCCTTATCGTAGGCTTTCAGACTAGGTTTAAACCTGATTTAAACATGTTGAGGAACATGGTTAACGAAGGTGAACTCGGTGAAATCTACTATTCTAGGGCGATGGCTTTGAGAAGGTGGGGCATACCTCCGAGAAAAACCTTCATAAGCAGGAAGCTTGCGGGGGCAGGCCCGTTGTTCGACATAGGCTGCTACGCCGTTGACTCCACGATGTATATCATGAATTTCCCTCGGCCTAAATCGGCCTTCGGAGTGTTTTACACAAAGTTCGGAAACAATCCTGAAATTGCTGGGCGGGGCTGCTGGGGTGGAACATGGGGCCCAGCGGAGTTTGAGGTTGAGGATAATGCTTTCAGCATGGTCAAGTTTAAAAACGGTTTCACAATGCTTCTTGAAACGAACTGGGCTTCGTTCATAGATAGAGACAGGTTTAGCGTTGAACTACTTGGGTCGAGCGGCGGAGCCCAGCTAGACCCATTCGAAATATATAAGGAGATTCAAGGCGTTAGGGTGACGATTAGGCCACAGGATCAGATGCCCAACGTAGACATATATGAGATGAGAATCCGGAAGTTCATAGAGTCGGTTAAAGAAGGCAGGCCACTGTTCTCTCCGGCCATCGAGGGGGTCAGGGTTCAAGCTATTCTTGAAGCAATATACAGGTCTGCAGTTGAGGATAGGGAAATTCCTGTCGAATGGGACTTCTAAACCTGTCCCTGTTTAAGCGCCCATCGTTTCGAAAAATAATCTGCTTGGAACGCTACATGCGTTGAACCAAGTATTCCTTTATTGATTCTGCCGCGATCAAACCTGATTTAAAAGCCGGCCCTATTAGAGAGGGTCCTGATTCAACGTCTCCGGCTGCGAAAACACCTTTCCAACTCGTCCTCCTCTTGTCGTCCACAATTATCCTACCATCTTCAGCCACATGTATTCTGTCCGAGTATTTCTTGAAGGGAGGTGTGGAACGCCCTCCTGTCGCCACTATTACTGAGTCGACTTCAAACGCTTTCTCAGACCCGGGGACAGGTGTGGGAGAGGGTCTCCCACTCTTGTCAGGAGGACCGAGCTTAATATCCATGGTGATCATCTGCCTAACCCTCCCGTCTTCACCCTTGAATCCGACAGGGGTCTTAAGCTCAACTATTTCAACACCCTTGTCCTCAAGCATTTTAAGCTCTTTTTCACCCGCCGGAGCCTCTCTCCTAGTCCTCCTGTACACTAGCGAAACCTCCTTAACGCCGATTTCAAGGGCGAGAAGGGCCGAGTCTACGGCTGTTAGGCCGGCTCCGATGACTGCGACGGAGGCTCCCAGGCTTGGAAGGCTTGAGGGCGGAGAGTAGCCAAACTTAGTCAAATAGTATTTTACGATATATGGGGCTGCGTGGAAAATGCCGTCTAGCTCCTCTCCCTCAACTTTCAGCCTACGCGGTTCCCAGGCTCCCGTCGCTATCAGGGTGGCGTCGTATTTCTCTACTATCTCGCTGAAATCCACGTCGAAGATCTCTGCGTCGTAAACCTTCTTGCCAAGGTGAAAGTAAACCCCTTTCTCAACGAGCTCCTTCACACCCTCTCTGACACTCTTCTTCGGTATTCTGAACTCAGGGATGCCGAATAAGAGTAGGCCACCTGCCTCAGGCAGCATGTCGTAAACATCAACCTCAACTCCTTCGCAGATCAAGGAGCCTGCTGCAGTCAGCCCAGCTGGTCCAGCACCGATTACTGCCACCCTCCCTCTTATGCGCGGGGCTGTTTCCTTACACCTGAGGAATCTCAAGGCGTCTGCAGGATTATTCCAATCTTAAAAAACTTTTTGTTTCAGACATTCTTTCACCACGTCTATTCGAGAGGAAAGGCTTATTACAGGGTTACTGTGGTTTCCGTCATGCGTGCAAACTACATATTTGTGACCGGCGGGGTTATCAGCGGCATAGGGAAAGGTATTACTGCGGCCTCGATAGGCAAGATTCTTCAGGCAAGGGGTTACCGTGTAACAGCTGTGAAAATAGATCCCTATCTTAATTATGACGCTGGCACTCTCAGGCCGACTGAGCACGGCGAGGTCTGGGTTACTGAGGACGCTGGGGAGATAGACCAGGACCTTGGACACTATGAAAGGTTCCTGGACATAAACATTCCCAGGAGGAACAATATTACAACCGGCCAGATATATGGGGCGATTATCGAGAGGGAGAGGAGGGGTGAATACTTAGGCAAGACTGTTGAGGTTATTCCGCATATAACTGACGAGATAAAACGCAGAATAAGGGCTGCAGCTGAGGAGGCTGAAGCCGGCTTCACCATTGTCGAAATAGGAGGGACAGTCGGCGAGTATCAGAGTGAGATATACTACATGGCTGCGAGAATGATGAAGGGTGATGGAGACAGGGTGATATTCATACACGTAGCGTATCTTCCGATTCCAAGGCACCTGGGTGAGATGAAGACTAAGCCGGTTCAACAATCTGTTGAAAAGTTAGGTGAACTCGGGATACAGCCGGATTTCATAATCTGCAGAGCTGAAGGCTTCATAGATGATGTAAGGAAGGAGAAGATATCAATATTCTGTAACGTGCCTAAAGACCATATTATCTCAAACCCCGACTTGGAAAACGTTTACGAGCTTCCATTAATATTTGAGCAGCAGAACCTTGGAAAGAAGATCGTGGAGAAGTTCGGTATGGGGCTGAGGGAACCTAAGCTTGACGACTGGAAGCAGTTCGTTGACGCTTTAAACAATGCTACGCAGAAAGTAAAGATAGGAATAGTCGGGAAATATTTTGAGATCGGTGAGTACAGGCTTCCGGATGCTTATATTTCTGTAATAGAGGCGGTTAAACATGCTTGCGCAACCAATTTTTTGAGGCCAGTATTCGAATTCATAGATTCGACAGACTTCGAAAAGGATTCTGACAGGCTTTCGATTCTTGACGAGCTTAACGGGGTGATTGTCCCAGGCGGGTTTGGTACAAAAGGTATTGAAGGTAAAATAGCTACAATAAACCATGTTAGGGTGAAGAAAATACCTTTTTTGGGCCTCTGTCTAGGGCTTCAGCTTGCTGTCATAGAGTACACGAGAAACGTTATCGGCCTTGAAAGAGCTAATTCAACGGAGTTCGACCCCGATACGCCTCACCCTGTTATTGACATTCTTCCGGAGCAGAAAGAAATATTGAAAGAATCAAGGTATGGGGCTTCAATGAGGCTGGGTGCATACCCGGCTGTTTTAAAACCTGGGACACTTGTCTCTAGGCTTTATGGGGGGGCTTCGATAGTTTACGAGAGACATAGGCATCGATACGAGGTGAACCCTAAGTATCATGAAAACCTTCAGAACCACGGGATGATTTTTTCCGGAGTTTCTCCGGACGGTAGGCTTGTGGAGTTCATAGAGCTCGATAATCACCCGTTTTTTGTAGCAACGCAGGCGCATCCTGAGTTTAAGTCTCGACCGCTTAAACCCGCTCCACTTTTCAAGGGCTTTATAGATGCTTGTATAGCGCGTGCTGACGCGTATTTGACGATGTGAGGCGGGTCTAAACCTCGTGCCAATGGATTCCTGTAGCTTGCAATCTCAACTAAAAAATCTATTTCGCCTTTCCCATGTTTTTTAATGCTTTCTACTCCAAGTTCTTCATATGAAATAGCTTTAACGCGTTTTCTACGGGAGATGGACGACATGGTTGACATATCTTTTGCCTTTATCTGCGGAATGAATGCTAGTCCTCCCTTACCCTGTTTCTTAACCAAATTTAAAGTCATGTTCCTCTTTAGACTATGAGAAGGTGTCCCTCGACCTTCTTCTCCTCGCGGTTTGTTACACGTTTACTTTAAACCTGCCCATGAGTTTTTCAATAGTTTTTAAACACGCTGAAAGTTTCATACCCGTGCGTTATTGTTATTTTATGCCTGAAAGCTAATAAAGTTAATTAACTTCCTGAATAATCTTGGTGGAAAGTTTGGAGAAGGAGAGAGAGGAAGGGAATGTAGAATATAAGCTTTTACTTAATCCGAGTGATGAAAAGAGGCTTCAACAGCTCGCCACCCAGTTGAACTATAGGCTTAACGAAGGCAGGGGAGAGGCTTTCTACGAAATAGGTGTGAGCGATGAGGGTGAAGCTGTAGGTCTCACGGATGAAGAGGCGGAAGAGTCTTTGAAGGCTTTAGATATGATAGCTAAGACGATCGGCGCCTCCTACATGATTACTAGGGTTGAAAGGGGGAGAAGGGGGAAGGTGTTAGAAATACTTGTAAGAAGAACTACGGATTTTCCGCCTGTTCAGGTTTCAGTAGCCCTCTTGGGAAACGTGGATTCAGGGAAATCTACGTTAAAGGGGGTGTTGATATCTGGTAGGCTCGACGATGGTAATGGTGCTGCAATGAGCATGGTTGCGAGATATCTTCACGAAATTAAGTTTAGAAGATCCTCCTCCGTTTCAATCCATCTTCTAGGTTTCGACTCAAAAGGTAATTCGATAAATGATTCATTGGGCTCTTATGATGAATCTAAGATTTTTCTGAACGGTTCTAAGATTATTTCCATAATAGACTTGGCCGGTCATGAAAGATATTTAAAAACAACGATAAGAGGCATTCTTGGAAATCTGCCCGATTACGTTTGCATAGTTGTTGGAAGCAACGCTGGCCCTATAGGGACTTTTAGGGAACACCTCGGGTTGTCTGTTGCCCTAAAAATACCTGTCTTTATTGTTGTGACTAAGATAGATATTGCCCCGCCGGAAGTTCTTTCAAGGGCCCTCAACGATATTGAAACGATTCTTAAGCTTCCCGGGGTTAATAAGATACCGTTTCTGATAAAAAGCGGCAGTGACGCTTCGCTTGCGTCAAGGGTGATGCCACACCTTAGGGTCTGCCCAATATTCTTGGTTTCAAACATTACTGGAAGAGGTTTGGTTGAGCTGAAAGCTTTTTTAAACGCCATTCCACCGAAAACGGATTGGGCTGAAAAATCCAATATGAAAACACTCTGCTTTATCGATGAGAAGTTTTATGTTGAGGGTGTTGGCCTCGTTGTAGGCGGGCTCGTCGAGCAGGGTGTTGTTAAGAAGGATGAGATGCTTCTACTCGGGCCTTTCGACGACGGCTCCTTCAGAACAGTCAGGGTTAAGTCTATTCATATAAACAGGGTTCACGTCGAAAAGGCTACTGCAGGCCAAATAGCCGCGCTAGCAATAACGAACGTTGACTACGATGAGATTAGGACAGGCATGGTTCTGCTGGATGTTGGGGCTAAAGCCTACGCTGTGAGACGGTTTACCGCTGAGGTTAGAATACTGCATCATCCAACCACCATAATGTTGGGCTACGAGCCTGTTATACAGACTAGGACCGTTAAGCAGGCTGCGAAGATAGTCAGGATGAGGAAACCGGCCCTGAGGACTGGGGACACGGATATTGTCGAGTTTGAATTCATAAAAAGGCCTGAATACGTGAGGATTGGCGACACCTTTATCTTCAGAGAGGGAAGAACCAGGGGGCTTGGCGTTGTTAAGAAAATTACTGCCTAGTTTTTCACGTGGGCTTAGTAAGGCCTCGAGTGCGCGCGCTTTATCAAAACCCTTGGCAAGCCTCTTCTTTTACTGTCCATAGCCTGCTTACGGGAATGTTTATTTTTAAAAGAAAGATAGTAGAAGTCCGTAAAATGTTATTAACGGGATTCCAACCGCAAGCATGAATCCTAGAAGTATTGTGGTGAACTCTAGGTCCAGCTTTTCAGTGGACGCGTGCACAAGCGTCATGAATGCTGGGGGGAGAAGCGCCACCATAACTGTAACTATTGACGCTTGCGAATTTAAGCCGAACAGGCCTGCTAGGGTTAATCCCGCCAAGCCCCCAATAGGGATTTTAATGACTGTCGCTGCAAGAATATGTTGAACAATACTTTTAGACGGGAGCCTTATGAACGCGCCCACTGCAATAAGCATTACAACAATGTTTGTAAACGAGACTATGCTCGTCAAGAACCCGAATGATTCCGGCAACTTTAATCGGCAAAGGTTGGCTGTAAGGCCGAGTATTATCGAGAGAATATAGGGCTGTGTGAGAAACCCTTTAACACTGCTTTCAAGAGATCTTTCTCTCCGGGAAGGGTTGAATCTTGATGCGACCATAAACGCTATTGAAAAAACGTAGAGGGAGTTGCCTATGTCGATCAACGAGGCTGTTGTAACGCCCTCAGCGTTGAAGAATAGCTCTATAAACGGTAAACCTATTATGCCAATGTTTAAAGTACTGCATCCCAGTAGGAAAGCGCCTCTCCTAGCCCTATCCATGTTCAGGCTTCTCGACGCGAAGAACGCTATGGCTAGGAGCAGAAGATTAAGCATCAGTCCGATTACTGGAAGCAAATAGTCCTCTAAGGATATTTTTACAGCGGCGAAAGAGCGAAAAACTATAATGGGCAGGAGGAGGTTGATAGATAGTGATAAAAGCTTCTTGCAAAACTCTTCACTAATCACGCGAAGCCTTCTTAAGAATATGCCTAATGAAAGGAGCGTAACTATTTGGAACATCGTTTCAAACAGGCCCGGCAATGCTCAAGCCTCAGCCGGAGGTTTATTAAACCTTTAGGATGCTCTATGTAAAGGATTAGAATTAAAGTTTTTATAAAAACTAGTTTAAACTCTTACAGATGAAACCGCTATGAGGATTGGAAGAGGCATAAGGGTTAAAAAGCTGTTTGGCGAGGATGTTTTGAGAATACTCAGGGCAAGAAACCTTGTCGACAAGTCTCTCCTTATTAAAAGAACAGGAGATTTTCTAGTTATACCCCTCGCTGGGAACGTTCAGAGGGAGGAGTTGAGAGAGCTAGGTGTTGAAGTAGATTTGGTGATTGAAGAGTTTGAGGAAGCCGCCAGAATGCCAAGCCTATTTGAAAATCTTAAGGGTATTCTGTCAGAGGAGGATCTCAAGGTCATCCCCCGATCTTACGATGTGATTGGCGATGTCTGCATTCTTCAGCTTCCCACTGCGCTTTACGATCACCGCAGGGTCATTGGGGAAGCGTTTCTAAAATCCATGAAGAACATTAGGATAGTGCTCAACAAGGCTGAGCCTCTTTCAGGCGAATACAGGGTGGGAGGATACGAGGTTTTAGCCGGCGAGGGCGGCACGGAGACGATCTACCGGGAGCATGGTTGCGTTTTCAAACTCGATGTTTCAAAAGTTTTCTTCACGCCGCGGCTCTCAGCCGAAAGAATAAGAGTGGCCTCGCTGGTTAAGCCTGGAGAGGTTGTCTGCGATCTTTTCGCTGGAGTAGGGCCCTTCAGCATAATTATCGCGAAGAAGAATCCCGGTATAAAGGTTCATGCTTGCGACATAAACCCTCGTGCCTACCAATACCTTGTTGAGAACATAAGGTTGAACAGGGTTGAAGACAGGGTTAATGCTTATCTCGGGGATGCTAGAGAACTATCCGAGAAGTGTTTGAAAAACATTGGGGACAGGATTATTATGAACCTGCCTATGAGTTTTGAAATGTATCTTGATGCGGCTAGGAACGCGCTTAAAAAACAGGGGGGTGTAGTGCATCTCCATGTCTTCTTAGAAAAGGATACTGATCCAGATGAAAAATATGCGAGCGTCGAGGAATCGTTCAGGAGGATTGGCTGTGAAACCAGGCTCTTAACGTCGAGAAGGATAAGGGAGGTTGCTCCCTTTAAATACCACTGGGGGTTAGACATAGAGGTTAAGCCAAAAAGTGATTAGCACGCGCGCCGTTTACACGGCTCAGCCCTTGCAGTAAAAAATCCGCGTTTACGATATTGTTCTTTTTCCTCCCGCCTTCCTCGTTAATAAAGTGTGGGAAATCAAATAGAAGCGTGCCAGAATGCTTTCTTTGTATTGTCTCGATTTGTCACTAATCCAGCGCGCTAGGGAGGGCAGTAGGAGAAGGAGCTTCAGGTAGTTTCCCTCCGCCAGTATTGCCTGCTTCAGGTTCGAAGGGTCGACACCCGTGTAGGGTCTTCTCAGCCGGGCTTCCCCAGCTACCGCCGTCAGCCTTCCCATGAAATAATCGGTTTATAAATGTTGCCTTTTTATTAACCTGAGAAAAAATTAAATAATGTTTACGGTTTACAAACGGTTTCCGAGATCATGGTTAAGGTAAACTATCATATTCACAGCACGTATAGCGACGGCCGAGCCACCATACTGGAGTATGTTGAGGAAGCCGTTAGAAAGGGTTTTCAGGAGATCGCCTTTACTGAACACTTGGCGATACGGCCAGGGTCGATGGAAAAACTGTATTACTCCATAGATGCTTCTAAGATAGGGGATTATGTTGAGGAGGTTAGAGGGGCTGAGAAGAGTGTTAAAGGCTTAAAGGTTAAGGCTGGCTTGGAGGTTGACTACTTTCCAGGCTCGGAATCATTGCTTAAAGATATCTTTGGGAGTAATGATTTAGATTTCACTATGGTGAGCATCCATTGGATAGGCGAGTTTTGTCTAGACTGTGTGAAGTACAAGAAGGCTTTCGAGATTGCTGTTAAAGAGGAGGGTTTCGACAAGTTCTACTCGAAATACTTGAGGCTTCTCGGAGAGGCTGTGGAGTCAGGATTGTTCAACGTTATTGGACATTTCGACATCGCTAGGAACTGGGGTTTCAAAACCCCCAGTGATTTTAAGAGGGATGAGCTCACGATCCTGGAAAGAGCAGGTAATCTGGGAATGGCTGTCGAGGTTTCCAGCAAGGGTTTGAGAAACCCCATTAAAGAACCATATCCCACTCGGAGGATTTTAGAATACTGCAGTTCTCTCCGCATACCGGTAACACTGGGTACTGATGCTCACAGGTTGAATGAGATTGATGCAAACTATGATTCTATAGTTGAGTATGCTAGGTGCGCAGGCTACTCGGAGCTAGCCACGTTTAACAGGGGGAAGCTGACTTTCGTTTCCTTCTAAGCATTTCCGAACCATCGGCCTAAGCCACTCTTCGTCTTTCTGACCCTGTGTTGTTCAGCCTCCTTAAGAACCTCCCTGTAACGCGGATATTTGATTCTCATGATTGCCTCCTCTAAGCTTAGCCATTCGAAGCCCTCGTGCTCCCAGGATATTGAAACGTTTTTCCCAAAGGCTTCTCCGAGAAATAGGACTAAGGTTTTGCTGACAAGCGTACCCTCATCTCTCCTATAATAGTAGTTTAAAACCTTCCTGAACCCAGGTATGACTCTAATTTTATCTAGCCCGCTTTCCTCCTTCAATTCTCTCAACGCCGCTGTAAGTTCGTTCTCGTCCTCCTCTATATTGCCCTTCGGAAAATCGAGTCTTCCCCCAACTTTTAGAAACAGGTATTTCACTTCATTATTTTCCCTTGTAAAAACTATGAAGCCGGCGGACTTCTCTTTAATCCGGGGGCTGGACAATAAGCTTTAACCCTGGCTTCTCTTTATAAGTGTTTTCGGGAAAAGCTTATTTCAGGGCTTTTATAGTATTAGTGCGATGAGTCATGGAGAAGGAAGAGCTCTTAAAAATGCTTAACCATGCGCTCGAGCTCGAGCACGCGGCTTATGTGCAGTACCTCAGCCACGCTGAGCTGATAGACGGCGAGAACGCTGAGCCATTAATTGAGCGGCTTAAGGAAATAGCAAACGATGAGAAAACCCATCAGGAGAAGTTTAGGTCCCTAATAGGAATGCTAGGGGGGACGCCCAGCATGAGTATTGCAGAAACCCATCCGGCTAAAACCGTTAGGGAAATACTTGAGCAGAACCTGAAGGATGAGAAGGATGCTGTTGACACTTACAGGAAGATATATGAGGCAGTAGTTAGAGGAAGAGGCAGAGGATACTATGATATGCTTCTTGAACATGAAATAAGACACATTATAATGGATGAGCAGGAACATATAACTGAGCTAGAACTACTACTCGGAAAGTCGGGTGAAAGCTATTAAAAACATCGCTATTTTTTTTAAACTTATTGGAATACCCAGCTGAGGTTAGCTTCCCCCTCTTCTATACTCCTGAATGCTTCCCCGTCTGTAATCTCCTTAACTGGTTTCACCAGCATTTCCTCGTCTTCAGGCGACGTGGAGAAGTTTGCCAAGTATGTTTTCCCATTCAAGTATCTTAAACTCCCTTGACTTTTTCAGCCATCGTTTTATCGATCTCCTTAAAGTCTTCAGGCGGCAGCCTAAGCCCACCCCAAGGTTTTAAACCCGTTACGAAACCCCAGTCGTCGCATAAGCTTTTAACGTAAACATGCAGAGGGATTGAGTTTCCAAAAACCTTTCTAACGGTTCAGAATATTCTCCTAAGCGCGCGCTAATGTCTTCGATGAGAAGACTTTTTCTGTTGCATTTGGGGTTTGTAATACTTGGAGTAGCCCTCTCGCTTCGCTTCGTAACCCTCAGCTTCCCCCTGTCGCTGCGTTTTTCTGAGCAGAATGTTCAAGCTATACGGGGAATCGTTTCTCTAGGAGGATTCGTTTTCTCCTCCCTACAGCTGGCCGCCTATATTCTTTTCTCGGCCTCGTACACTCCGCAAACTGAATCCGTAGATGGGAATGGCAAAATACTGGCCGTCCTACCAGGTTTCTACCTTATATTTTTCAATCCTTTTCTTGAACTTTTTATCTCTCGCGATAATCGGGTACGTCATGGCCCGTGCCCTAATTCTCTTCACTTATAAAACAGCGGCAATTCGCTTCTAGTCCTGCTCGGCTTTGCATGTTTCTTCACGAGCCGCCTGTTCTTTCTTTTCACGACGATTGAAGAAAGCCTCTTGTTCCTAGGCCAGGTTGTTCAGCTTTTCGGATTCATATTCTTTTTAGTGACGTTGACGCGGGTGACTAAGACGGGTTGACTGGTTCAAAAGAGTACTATTCTAAAGCACGCACCTACTTAGACATTTTGAACAAGATAGTTAACGAAGGCGGTAGGGCTGGGCCCACACGCATTCTTTACGGTGCAAACTTGTCGCATGATCGTTTGACTAAGCACTTAGCCCAGCTTATCAGCCTAGGGTTGGTTGTTGAGGGGAAAGAGGGTGACAGGGTGTTCTATTCTTTAACTGAAAAAAGTATGGCTTTTAAAGTTTCGCCGGATGCAGGCTTTCGCTAAAGCCTTTGGAATACCTATTTGAGAGCCTTCACGGTGTCCAAACCAATTCTTCTTGGCGTTAAGCATGGAAAGATTTATGAGTGTAACAGGGGATTCTAATACTGCTAATGGAGACTGTTGCCAGGATTAATGAGCCGCTTCACGGTTATGTTCAGGAGATAGTGCTAATCCCCGTGAGCAAGCTTAAGGTTATAGAGGTTCAGAGAAAACCCTCCGCTCCACACGTTAAGAGGCTTAAAAGCTCGATTAAGAAGATAGGTTTCACCATACCGCTGATAGTTGTCAGAAGAGGGGAGGACAACATAATAATAGATGGTCAACACAGGTTTCTGGCGGCGAAGGAGCTTGGAATAAAAGAATTGCCTGCTATAGTAATACCTGAAAAGTATGCTCACAACCTGATGGAGCTGAACGTTGAGAAACAGATGTCCCTGAGGGAGAGAGCATATGTTGCGCTCAATGTTTACAGGATGTATTTGAATGAAACCCCATCTATGAAGGAGGATGATGGAAGAATAATGGATTCGATAGAGTATGCTTACTATGTTACGCTTGGAATAGCCTATGAGAAGAAGGCTAGGGTATCCGGCTCACCCTATGAACCATTGTTGAAGAAGGTGGACGGTTTCCTTTCAAAGCCGTTGAAGGACGCTATTGTTGAAAGGGAGAGGAGGGCGGAAGTCGTAATAGAGACGGATGCCTTAACCAGGGAAGTTATGAAGAAGGTTGAAGAGCTTGGGGTGGAGCACGAATTCCTGTATAATGAAGTAGTTTCCTTCTGCAACCCTATGAAGAGGAAGAAAAAGGTTTCCCAGAGCTTCGACAATATTTTCAGCGCACTGCAAAAGAACCTGAAGGACTTGGCTCAAAACCCTGAGAAAATTTTAAAGAAGTAGTTTAAAAATTCATTTTACCGTATTCGGCGAGAAAGCTCATGTCCTTTGAGGCGTGCGAGGAACTGGGAATCCCGCTGGCTTTAGCCGTGGGAATGTCAGGGTTTAGTGACCATTCTAACTGTAGCTAGCAGCAGCACGACGCCCAGTAACATCTTTAGAAGGTTTTCACTGGCCGTGGCTACGAAACTGGCTCCAATATATGAGCCTAAGACTGAAGCGAGGCCCATGGCTAATCCAACGCTGAAACCGTATTTGTTCAAGTGGCCTATGTGCCAATGCTTTATGAAACCAGCTAATATGGTTGGAATGGAAACCAGCAGGCTTACTGTGCCTGCTATTTTAACCGGTAGGCCGAAAAGACAGATGAGAGCCGGGATCCTGTACTCTCCTCCGGCGACTCCGAGCAGTCCTGAAACAACCCCGATTAGAAGCCCAACCAGTATGGATAAGAGGGTTTCCATCGGTTGTGGAAGTGGAACGCTTAACGGCCCCCACTCGACCAGCGGGTCTAAAATCATCCTTAACCCTGCTGCGATCAACAGCAATATTAGAAACTTTCTCAATAGGCTTTCGTTTATCTTTCCAGAGAGGTGTGCACCAATATACCCGCCTAAGATTGAACTGGAAGACATGAGGAGCCCCATGTTGATCGTGCTGGTCGTGATTAAGCCAGCCTGGTACCTAACGGTGAAAGAGACGGAGACTGTTAGAAGCCCGATGAACAGGTTTGTAACTATTGAAAGCAAAACTGGCAGTTGCAGCAGGTAGAGCAGGATGGGTATTCTGAACTCTCCTCCCCCCACGCCTAGGAGTCCTGATGCTAAGCCGATTAAGAAACCGGAAAACGCGCACACTAGGAGTCTTTCCAAGTTAAACTGTTGAACCGTGTTTTTGAAAGCGTTGTCCGTCATTACTAATGCCTTCCAACCGGCTGGCCATGTGTTTAAATAGTTTCCCGTAGAAGTTCACTCGGCGATTATTCTCTCCGAAACCGTTGCGAAAACGTTCTTAGAATAGTGTAAGACCGGCTGGAAGTCGAGTTTTCCAACATGCTCCTTTAAGACTTTTCCGACAACCAGCCAGTGGTCTCCGAACTCCTTGAACAGTTCCACTCTGCACTCCAGCTGGACAGGCATGTTTCTCAAAACAGGTGGCTTAACAGCATCAGCCATCTCAATCCCCAACCCTAGGAGGGCGAACTTGTCGACCTCCCTTCCGGATCTCGTGCCGCAGGCCCACACCAGCTCGATCATTTCTCTCGAAGGAATGGCTAGTACGAATTCACCAACCTCCCTCAGGTTTTCCCAGGTCTTCCTCCTAGGCGAGACGGAGAACGCAACATACTTAGGCTCAAAGCTTACAGGCATTATGAACGAGAAGGCAGCTATGTTGGGCTTACCTTGCGAGTCGCAGGTAATCACTAGGCCAGTTGGCCTTGGGAAGATTATCTCGCTTATCCTACTCATGTGTCAGGATTAAAGCGAGGATTGTTAACCCTTTCTCTCAAGGATCTCCCTTATTCTTCTAAGCTCTTCAAGTATTTGTTGCTATGGTTCCTTAGGATAAGTAGCAGTTTCGAAGCCTGCTTCAACAGCCATCGGCTTAAGCGTCCTAACCATTTCAAGTATGTAGCTCTTCACCTCTTAAACGTTCCTAATGCCTTGGAGAACGGCTTCCGCAACCCTGTAGCTGCCTCCAGTAGCAACATGATATCCGGCTGTTTGAACGAAGCTCCCATAGGCCCAGGCTCCTTGAAACGGGTCCCTGCCTGATGTCGACGTTAGTTATGCGGTTGTAAGGCACTATTATTCTTCCACCAGACCTTTCTCAACAATTATTTCGCTCTCCGTAAATGTGTAGAACAGGCATTGGTAATACAGGTTTAGCGCGCGCTTCTGAACTCTGACTCCATCAGGGTCTATTCCTACAGTCGGCTCGTCAAATATAGGCACCTCAGGGTCCTTCGTAAGGGCCTGTGCTATCCCAAGCCTCTGCTTCATCCCTCTCGAGAACGCGGATACTTTACTGTTAGCCATATCGCTTAAACCTTCTTTCTCTAAAGCTTCAACCGCCTTCTGCTTTATTCTTTCTGCAGGAACCCCGTCCAATAGGCCAAAGTACTTTAGGTTCTCCAAAGCAGTCATGTTGTCATAGAAGCCAAATCCCTCTGGAAGCAGACCTATCCTCATCCTGATCTCTAAGGACTCGCGAAGCACATCGAAACCTAAAACCTTGCCACTTCCTTTTGTTGGCAAAGTTAAATCCATCAATATAGATATTAGTGTGGATTTCCCAGCTCCATTCGGGCCGAAGAGCCCGTATATGCTGCCTTTAGGAACCTTAAGGTTAACATTGTCCAGGGCCGTTACCGGAGGGGCGTCCTTGAATATCTTTACGAGGTTTTTCACATTCTATTATAAAGCTCACGCCTCCCACCCTCCCTGTTTCTGAATATTGGGGGTGAGGGTTAAAAAGATTGCAGCGTAACCTTTTCCATGGATAATACTCCGTCTTTCGTTCAACGAAGCATGGAAGACTATTATTAGCATGTGCTGTTTTACTCGATCTGAGGGTCTTTTTGCAAGCCCTCCTAAAAAGATTCGGGTTTCAGGAAAACCCTGTTTTAAACCTGAGCCTCTACTTCTCTGAAGCCGTTCTCAACATACTGGAGGCCTCTCCGAAGCATTTTGAAAACCTTCTTGCCAGCCTCGACGCCTGTTTCGCTCACAAGACCCCTCTTGATCAGTATACTCATATACTGCCTGGGGTTTTCAAGCCCGCTTAGCCTAGCCTCCTCCTTAAGCTTCTCAACATCCTCGTAAGTAAAATCTCTTTTCTCAACCATGTACAGGTAGTAGCCAATCAACAGTATTTTCTCATAGCCCTTCAGCATATCCGGCTCCCTCTCAATCCTCTTAGCCTCCTCGGCGAGAAACTCTGTGAAGGTTACGCCCTGTGGCGACGGCTGGGGTTCAATTGTTCTCGCAGCCTCAATCCTCTCCTGGAGAAACTCGCTCCTAAGCCTCTCGAAAGTAGTCTCCACAAACTCCCTGCTGCCCCAGACCTCCACCTCAACGTCTCTCCTCCTAACCTTCACACCGTATTCTTGCTCCTCGCCTCGCGTGTTCAAGCCGGAAACCATGCTTCTCAAAGGAGATATAAGGCTTTCTCACGAGAGGAAACTGCTTATCTCCCTCGCAAGGTTTTCGATTTTCAAATGGGCCCGCATGTCTTCCCTCCAATCCGGGGGAAGCTTATCCCTCACCCTTCCGTATACCCTGCTGTCCATTATTACTATGACTCCCCTGTCCTGCTGGCTCCTTATCAGCCTGCCAGCCATCTGGGCTAAGGCGACTATGCATGGGGTGGTGCCCGCGTATTCAAAAGCTTTTTCGCCGAACTTTTTCTCATAGTATTTTAAAAGGGCCTCCTGCATCTCGCTCCTCTTAGGGTAGGGGAGGCCGACTATCACAACCGCCGAGAGGAGGGAGGAGCCTTCGCTCGTAAGGTCCACGCCCTCGCTTATCTTGCCCCTCGCAACACCTACTGCCACACACTTGCCGTTCTCCCTGAGGAACCTGAGCACATCCCTAACCTTGGTCTTCAAATCCTCCATCATTATCGGGCGGCTTATCACGATTCTCTCCGAAACCTTCTCCATCAGCTCGTAAGACGGGAAGTATACGGCTACCCTCCCGTCTACGGATTCAACTATTCTTTGAAGCCTCTCAGCTATCCTTCCTATCATCCCCTCCCTAAGCTCGTACTTGGTTGTCACAGCCTTGTCCACGAGTATCCGCTTGTTCTCCCTTTTAAACGGCGAGGGGAGGGAGAGCGTCGCCACCCTGTGCTCATCCAAGCCTAGAACATCCTTATAGTAATCGAAATCCCATAGTGTTCCAGACATTAAAACGGCTGACCTAACCCTGTTCAGGCTTCGAGTCGCCCTTGAAACATCCAGCGAGCATACTCCCAGCCTCACTATCCTCCTGCCGCCAGCATCCTTCTCAACCCTAACGTATCTCACAGTGTCCTCAGAATCCTCGGAGACCCATTTTTGAACAAACTCGGCGATCCTCCCGAGGAGTGAGACAGGAGGCTTTCCGCAGTCCATTTTCACCGAAACTATCCTCTCGGATTCCTCCAGCATTTTCCGGAGGGTTTCAAGCACCTTCCCCCCGGGGAGGCTAAGGGCACTGAGCAGTGAAGCCTCGTCTCCTTCTAAAACATGGTTCTCCCCTATGCCCACCTGCTTCACAGCTTTCCTACCAAGCCTCTCCATGAACGTTTTGAAAAGCCTTATGAAACTTTTTTCTTCAAACCCGTACTCGACAGCCTCTTTCCAGGCTCTTGAAACGGTTCTCGTGGAAACCTCGTCTGAGAGTAGACCTGAGGCAGCGGAGGGGAGCGAGTGAGCCTCGTCGAAAACAATGTTCACACTGCTCATCTGCATCCTCCCCCTGGCGAATATGCTTCTCCTCGCCTCGTCAATCAGGAAATGGTTGTAGTTGCCTATTATGACGTCTGATTCCGCAGCCGCAAGCCTGATTAGCTCATACGGGCACATTCCGCGGGAAGAAGCCTCGTCGTACAGCTCGTCCGGCATTAAAACACGCTTGACACCGGCCTCCTGCAGGAAGACTATTGCCTCCATGGAGGGCCTCCAGTCCCTGAAAACCTTAGCGTAGAAGGCGCATGATGATCCTGAAGCCTTCTTCTTAAGCCTGCTGCAATACGTTAGGAAGCTCCGGTAATCCATTCTTCCAACCTCCAGCCTCCCCCTGGCTAGGGGACACATCTCCTGCCTGCTCACCATCAGCGTTGCCCTAAGGATTGCCCCGGTTTTTTCAGCAATCATTCTAAGCTCCCTAGCGTATATTTCAAGCTCGTTCCTCGTCCTAGTCAGTATGAAGAGTTTCCCAACCTCCTCAACCTCCCTAGCCATCAAGTAGGCTGTTAAAACTGAAACAGATTTCCCGGTTCCGCAGGGGGATGATAGGAGCCCTATTCTCCCCGTGGTGAGGACACGGAAGATGAACTCTATTGCTTCAAGCTGGTGTTCCCTGAACTCTGAATAGGGAAAGTATTTCCTAGCCCATTTCTCAACCGTCTGATGCAAAGACTTCTGCATCCTCATTCCGGCTAACGCTTAAAAGCGTTAGCACCGTGTTTAACCCTGAGGATCCTGGTCTACACCACTTTTTCCTGTTTCCTTCCCGCTCTCCTTAAAGCCTCTCCTCCTGTGCCTAATTCTTAGGGCGAGAGCAGCCAGCAGCGGGGTTACGGATATCAGTGGAAACAGGTCAATCCCTTGACTGCTCCAAACTCTAACCACGTGGGGAACAGTGTTCTCAGAGTATGCTGCAAGTATGACTGGGTTTAAACCCTGCCCGCCTGGGAGCTCTACGAATGCTTCCAGACATGAGCCGGGCTCAAGGTCTCCAAGGGTTTTCTCAAAACCCGTATCCACCACCTTAACCCTGACACTCCTAACAATCAGATGCTTAGCGAGAGACCTGATCCTGACCCTAATCCTCTTGCCATCGTATTCAGCGTAGTCTATTCTAAGCGCAAGCCTCTCGCTGAAGAAGAATCCTCCGGAAGGGCTTAGGAAAACCGTCATGCTCGAGTTGTCACTCTTAACTTGAAGAACCCTTATCGAGCAAGATGTTTCCGGAGGGTATCCTTCAACCCTAATCCACATAGGTAGGCCGACAATGCCTGCATCAGCCTCCAGGCTTAGAAAGGCTTCAAACCCGTACTGGTCGCCTTTTAAAACCAGGCTGCTCCAGTCGAGCTTAACAATCCTGACGCTGCAGTCCCCGACTGTCCTCCATATTCTGGATGGATGCGGGTCCCGTTTGAAAACCACTATCTTCTCAACGCAGGAAGCGTTGTAATCCGAGTCGTTTAAAGCCAGCGTTATCCTACCGGCATCGTCTGACAGAGCCCTCTTCCTAGAGATGCTTGTGTAGACTGGTAGGCTTCTTACGGGAGAACCATTGTGAGCCCAGCGTGCCGTGGCGCAAAAAATCCTGGTTCCATTCAAGTCCAAAATATAGTCTGAGGTTATGTTGAAGGCTGTGAAAACCGCCTCGACGATAAGCACGTCGCTGTAAACATTTTCTTCAAGCACCTTAACACAGTAACGGTAAACGCCAGGCTTGGACTCGGTCCAGTTGAAGCTGACACCGTTGCTGGAAACAATACTGCTCCTCACAACCGTCCCGTTTGAAGACACAACTCCGATTCTAATTCCACGGGCGGAGCTCCCATTGCCCTGCCACACCACTCTGGGCACCGTGATGTTTAGAAGATCCATTATGTTCAGCATAACGCTGCAGGAATAGTTTTCCAGAAGAATATTGTTCACGAGGACCGTGGGCCAAGTGTTATTAGGGTTGCCGAGCCTAACCCGGTTGGGAACCAGGGTTACGGTGCACGGCTCAACACAAGGCAGGAACCCGAAGGCATCGAAGGAAGCTCTGGAAAAACCTTTCTCAGGTATTCTCAGCCTGAATGACGCTGGGCTCTTCCCGACGAGCCCGGTCTCAACCCATCTTACTTCAAGACCCTTCAGCAGCATGCTGTTGAACGAGAGTCTTGCTGAAACAGTTACCTCAACCTCCTCCCCAGGTCTGCCGCCGACTACTGTTCTAGAAGCTTCCAGCAGTATTCTTGTGAAGACAACCCTAAGGCTGGATTCCCCCTCTATGAACCCGTCGCTCACCTTCAACACTTCCTCGTAAGCAATATCTCTACCGGTTAACCTTAGCGTAGCAGCACCGTCAACCCCTGTTAGAGTAGATGAGCCTGAAGGTTTAAACTCCACCGGCACGCCGGAGACCGGCGTAAGGCTGTGAGAATAGACCGCCTTAACTGAAAAGCTTGATGAAACATTGTTGCAAGCATAGTAGGATCCTTCGAAGAAAGCGGCGTCTACGCTTGAAACCTCAAGCCTGATCCGCGTGAAAACTATTCTTACGCAAGCCTCCCCGCTCAACCCGGCCCCTTTCTCGTCGACCGCGACGAAGGTTAAGAAGGCTTCACAGTCTTTCTCAACGTACGAGAACCCCGCCTCCCCGTTCAGCCCGGTTAAAGCCTCGTTGCCCCGAGAATCCCTTATCCTGATTCCAGCCGCCGGGCTACCGTCATGGGAGAGATATGCTGAAACAGTGATGCTCACGGTGGAGCCGCTCCTAGCCCAATAAACCCCGCCCCTGAGAACCCCACCGGAAACACTCTTTACAGTAAGCTTGTAGGATGACCATGTGACTGTGAAGGTCGCGTTCCCACCGGCCGTAGAGGTTATACTCCTGTAAACCCCTCTGGGAGGGCTGAAAGAGTATTTCCTTACGCCGGGGCTGGACTCTGAAACCCTGTAGACATCTATCTTAGAATACTCTCCAAGACAGTCGTAAGCCTTAACCATGAGCTCAACAGTCTCGCCGAGCATGCGTAAACCTAGATCAGTAGGTCCAAGGGGCTCTATTCTCATCGAGTCGAAGCGCAGGCTTATCTGTGGTAGGCTGACTGTAAGCGTCAACTCGTCGGTTCTGTTCCTGGATGAGAAAACAACTCTTCTCGAAAAGACTCCTCCGCCAAGCTTCTTCAAGACGCAGAATCCAGTTTCAACCCCGCGGGCAGCCTCCTCCACAACCCATCCGCCAGCACTGTAAAACCCTATTTTCTGAGACCAGTGGACACTAGAGCCGCTGTTTGCCCACGCGTCTAAGCCTTCAACAAAGGTGCACCCGGTCATGTTTAATCCCAGGTACTCTATGCTCGTCACAAGGTATTCCCCAGAGGTGAACCCAATCTCGTTCCCGTTGCTAACCGCGACAGCAACCCTTCCCACCCCCGCCTGCACAGTTCCCTCAGAGTAGACAGCGTCCACCCAGTATCCTTCAAGCGGTTTAACACTTGGCGTCAAGCCTCCTATTCTCACTACAACCGGGCTTGCGAAGACCCATGGGTCCCTGTTCACCCCTGTGAACAACGCTTGCTGAACGCTTCCCGGGGGCCCGCAGCCGGTTTTCTCAACACCGTTCCAAACGGCTTTCCAGCTGACGCTTCCAACGCCTAAAGCCCATGGAAGCCTGAAGGTGAAAACATGGGTCGCCTCCCCGTTGAGGGCAGCTTCAGCCCGGTGGGACTCAGCCTCCACCTTCCCCGCGCCCTCAGTCTTAATATCCACGGCTGCGTAGGCTATTGAGCGTTCCTCATAGATGTTTGAAAACACCTTCACGGTAATGCCTATTTTAAGCTCAACAGTATGAGTCCCCGGGTTAAGCTTCGCAGCCTTAGAGTAGCAGCGTGCCCACCAGTATTCCTTTCCAAGCTCGTAAACCTTAACCCCATCGACGTAAACCCTGAGATACTTCTCCTGGACGGTCCAGCCGTCTGGAACAGGGTTACGGTCGTCTCCGCAAACATAGATGCTTGCCTCGCTTTCCTCAGGCACAGTGATTATTGCTGTGGTTGTTTTCGTGTCGCTGTATACTCCCGGCCCGCTCGCCTTAATATGAAGATAGTCTGTCCCGCCATAATACAGGCTCTTGCTGAATGAATAGCTTATTTGCACGGTATCCGTCCTTAAGCCGCTCCACGAGTAGGATGACGGTATGCTGTTCGGCTGGGCTTCCACCTGAATTAGGCATCGGGGCACGAGTATGGTTAAAGTTGGAAGCAGGATTATCCAAGCTTTTTTCGAAACCCGCATTCCGAAGAATCCTTGTCGCCGGCACACTTAAGCACCAATATTGTTTGAAACAGCCTGGGCGAGGTTGAGAAAATCCTGAACAGTAAGCTCGAAAACCCTGCTGCCTTCTGGAACAAGATGGAAAATGCTGTTGTAGGCACTTTTCCCCTTTTCCCCGTACAACCGTTCAAGACTGTTCCTCAAGACTGTTCTCGCAAGCCTGTTCCTCTGGCTGAACATTGCTCTAAGCAGGTCTTCCAGAATACTCGTGTCCACGTTTCTTACTGAAGGCTTAATGTAGAGAACTGCGTGAGCAACCTTAGGCCTAGGGTAGAACGAGGAGGATGGGAAAAAGCCTAATACATGGGGCTCCGCCCTAGTGTTAACCGAGACTGTTAGCCTACCGTATTCCCTGGTGCCCGGTTTCGAGACGATTCTCTCAGCAACCTCCTTCTGCACGGTGATCACAGTCTTCTCATAATTCTGCTCCAGAATCCTGAATATTACTGGGGTTGAAACATGGTATGGGATGTTTCCAGTGTAGACATTACCCTTCAAATCCATCTTCGTGAAGTCGGCTTGAACCACCTCCACATTCTGAAAAGCCGAGAACCGGTCTTTCAAAACCCTTGTCAGCGCAGGGTCTATTTCAACCGCCTTAACCTTTGAACCATGCTTAGCCAGTTCAAAAGTCAGCGTCCCCAATCCGGCTCCTATTTCAACGATAACATCGCTAGGCTTGGGCTGAACGTTTTCAACGATTGTTCTCACGAGAAGCCTGTCGACGACGAAGCTTTGGCTAAGCCTCTTCCTAGGTCTTATCCCGTATTTCTTGATCAGACGAATCGTCTCCGTGAGCAGGTCTTCATTATAAGGGTGGGGCTTGCTCCTGCCTGCTTGGGAGCCTACTCTCCTCCTAGTCGACGTGCAGCTCAAGAGTATACACGCTTACCGCCTTCAACAATGGGAAAGCCATGTTGGGCGGAGTGTGTTCCACGCATAGCTCAACGTTAATCCTGTAAACTCCGCTGGCAACCGTATTCTTCAACACCACGCTTAGGAATACGAATCTCGCTTCCCCGATGGTTATGTTCACCCTCTCTATGCTAACCCCCATTTTCGGAAACCCTTCTCCGGTTGAAAAGTAGAACATGCCTAAATCCGGATCCGACGCATTATGCTTGCTTACTCTGAGGAGAACCTCCCCCTTAAACCCGTTTAAAGAGCCCAATAGAAAATCGACGGTGGTCTTCTCGCCGGGGGAAGCGTCGACACGTGTAAAGTATGTTACTATGCCGGGGGCGGGCTCATTGTATGTCGAGGAAACGTTCGCAACCCCCAGCTTAACCCCTTTAATCTCCCTCCTTGACGAGGTTTCCACGGTGAACGTTAAAACATTTACGCCGAAGAGGGAGCGCTCATCTATCTCCATAGTCATAACCACCCCGCTGTAGTTCCTCGGGGTTAAAAAGAAGTCGCTGCCGTTAAACTCGTTCAGAATGAGCCCAATGTGGCTAGAGTAAACATGCACCGGTTCGTCGAAACCGTAGATCGGTTTAACTTTCACCAGTATTTTCACAATGTCCCCCGGCTTAGCCATCGTGATGTTCGGTTGGAAGAATATTTGGAAGTCTGGCGGAGGAGCTTCTGAAACATCTATAGTCAGGTTCACCAGAGCCTGATGGCTCGTCGAGTTTAAAACAACTGTGAAATTGTTGACGCCGACAGGGATGCTCCTGTTCGTCTTAACACTTATCTCGGATCTTTTCCTGCCTCTATCTACAGTGTTTTCTTCAAGACTTGAGCCGGGAAGGCCTCTTATTGAAACGCTTATGGTCTCGTTGAACCCGGCGTGTGTAATTATTGAAATGTTCAAAAGGAATGTTTCAGTCTGAATTATGCTTCCTGGTTGAATTCTAACGCTTGCTTCAAACCAGGGTTTCTCAACCTCCTTAACAATTATCGTGAGCCTCGTTTTCCTCTCAACCTCCAAGTATGATCCTGAGACATTAACCGGGTATGTGCCTGGGAGGAGACCAGTGGTGTTCAGCGTGAGGACAGCGTTTCTCGAAGACGGTGTTAAAACCCAGTTTGAAACGGAATAGTCTACTTCACCGGGTTTTTCGATCTTCAGGGTCACGCTCCCCTGGAAGGCACCCTCCGGCACGAGCGTTATGAGCGTGTTAACAACCTTGCCTGGGAGAACCTCCACCCGAGTAGTGTTCAACTCCAGTCTGAAATCGTACACGGGCGGCGGGGGTGTGAGAACCCTTGTGAACAGGAAGTATACGAGGACTACTGCTAGCAGAGCCACTGCGACTATCACAATGATGGGAAGTATTCTTCTAATCTTCTCCTCGTTCTCACCTGGCTCGAACAAGTATCGTCTTTAATGGTAAAGAAGTATTTTTAAAGTTCTCGTTTTTAAAAGGGATATCTTTAAAGCCTCCTCCAAGCTATATCGGATTATGTCCCTTGACCCTTACGCCGTCAGGGAGGATTTTCCTATTCTTAAGAGGGTTATAAACGGTAAAAGCCTTGTTTACTTCAATAATGCTGCGACAACCCAGAAGCCTGTTCAGGTTGTTGAAGCTATAAAAGACTATTATTACAATCATAATTCTGATGTTCTGCGCAGCGTAAACACGCTGAGCTCCCAGGCGACTGACCTCTACATGAAGGCTAGGTGTAAAATAGCCGGGTTCATAGGCGCCGGTGAGGATGAAATAGTTTTCACTGGAAACACGACCGAGGGCTTAAACATGGTTGCTGAGGCGTTCTCCGGGAGAATCAGGAGGGGAACCATGGTTGTAACAAGCATAATGGAGCACCACAGCAACCTCTTGCCTTGGAGGAGAATCGTAGCCAGAAAGGGCGGGAGGCTGACCATAGTGGGGATTAACAGGGATTTCACGATAGACATGGACATGGTTGAGAAAAGCCTTGAGGAGGGTTGTGAAATACTTACTACTCTGCATGTTTCCAACGTTCTTGGGACTGTTAACCCCGTTAACGAGCTTTCCAAGCTTGCCCACAAGCATGGGAGCCTCTTCATTCTTGACGCTGCCCAGAGCGTGCCGCACATGCCTTTCAACGTTAAGCAGGTTGATCCGGATGCTATGGCTTTCAGCGGCCACAAGATGCTTGGGCCGACGGGCATAGGCGTGCTGTACGTTAAGAGGAGTATTCTGGAGGAGGTTGAGCCGCCGCTTCTAGGAGGCGGGATGGTGAAGACGGTGACTCTTGAAACCCAGGTTTACGAGGATATTCCCTTCAGGTTTGAAGCCGGCACCCCAAATATTGAGGGTGTAATAGGGCTGGCTGCTGCCGCCGATTACCTGCGCAAGATAGGTTTGGAGAAAATCGCTGAACACGAGTCGAAACTGGTTAAGCACCTCCTGGAGGGTTTAGATAGGAGTGTTGTCGAGGTCTACGGGCCTGGTGAGGCTGATAAGCATGTCGGCATCGTGAGCTTCAACGTTAAGGGTGTTCACCCCCATGATGTCGCCCAGTTTCTCGATGCAGACGGGATCATGATAAGGTCTGGTGCCCTCTGCGCTGAGCCGCTTGTGAACGCTCTTGGAGCAAGCGCTGTTGCCAGAGTAAGCTTCTATCTCTACAACACTCTGGAGGAAGTAGACAGGTTCCACGAATCCCTGAGGAGGATAAGGCTGCTCGTCTAACTGCTTAATGGCAGGTGGAGAACAAAGGTGGAATCGCGGGATCTCCGGGATCTTTTTAAACGGTTTAAAAGCCCCGCTAACTACGGTGTGATTGAGAACGCTGACGTCGTCTCAGAGGAGACGGATTATTCTTGCGGAGACAGGCTGAGAATGTTTTTCAAGCTTGAGGGAAAAAGGATTATGGATGTTAAGTTTACTTCCGAGGCATGCCTTTTCTGCAATGCTTCAGCATCTCTACTCGTCGACCTGGTTAAGGGGAAGACTGTTGAGCAGGCGCTTAGCGTTAAAGAGGAGGATCTTTTAAGACTGTTCAACGCTGATTCTAAAAGCCCTCGCTACCGGTGTATAGTCCTCCCCCTAAGGGTCTTGAAGAAAAGCCTCCAGGGGCTTAAAGACTAGGCCTCACTGTTTTCCTCAGATCTTTTCGACAGGATCTCAACCCAAGGGTTGTCTCTTAAGAAGGACGGGAGTTCAACCGTCTCAGCCTGTTCCTCCACGCCGGAGAATGGTTTTTGAACAGGCTGCTCCGCAACCATGGTTTTCCTCTCAACTGTTCTCCTCAGCTCCCTAACCTCCCTCAATAGTGAGAAGTATGCTTTTTCAAGCGAGTCAACTCTTTCAGAAAGCTCTCTAATCATGGACTCTATCTTAACAAGGCTTCTCTCAAGAGACCGGGTTTCAACAGGCCTCTGAGCCTGCCTGCTCACAGTCTTCCTGAGCCTGTTCTCCGCCGGAACCTTCTCTTCCGCACCGTAGTCATCGTACAAGATTAATCCTACGCCTTTCTTCAGGAAGGCGGCTGTCTCCACATCCTCTCCAACGATTCGGGGAGCGGCCACGTAAACCATGCTGTACTCCTTGGCTTTTTCAAGCACGGAGGCCAGGGCCTCGTAGAGAATAACTCTGTCCGCCTCCTCCTCGAAAAGTATTTTCACCAGTGCTTCCTCCCTACTGTTTGAGAAAACTAGTTCACCATGCTCCTCATCATAGTCGGTGGCTTGAAAACCCTGTTTAGAAAAGTATTTTTCAACCCTCTGAATAATCCTTCTGGAGAGGCTCATCTGAACCTCATCCATCCCTCCATCCTGTCCCAGCTCCACTTGAAACCCTCTGGAACAGCATAACCGTAAACTATGCACCCTCTCCAAACAGAATACTTCGGGGAGTTCGCCATCACGACTCTTGCTTCCGAAACTCCTTTCTCGCTGAGCATTATCTTAATCTTTTCAACCGAGTTTACACACATGTTTTCTAGACCCGGAGGGACTCTCCACTCGAAGTTCCCGCCGGAGAGTATTATCTGCCTGTATAAGTATGGTTGAAGCTCAACCGGGCATTTCTCTATTGACTGCATTATTGCCTCAGCCATGTCAATCATCCCTAGGAAAAACGTGTCCCCCACCTTAACATCCCCAGGCCTAGGCATTCCCCTTGCGAAATAGCTTTGGAAAACCTCATGGTTAGGGTTGAAAACATACTCGCCTATGAGGAACCTGAGCCAACCGTTGTCCTCAAGCGTGATCCTCAGCCTGGTTCCAGGTATGTTTATCACTACGGCAAGCCTATCCGGGTTCTCCTTTCCAAACCGTATCGCCTCCTCCAGCCTCCTGGGCACCAGGCCAACCTGCTCCTTCACCTGTCTGACAACAGTCTCCTCCTTAGCGAGGTCGCTGTAGCCACTGTCCTTCAATATCTCTGCCGTTATCGAGTTAGCGTCTCCCCCACCCCTGTTCAGGGCGATGATGGCTGTTCTAATAGGGTATCTTGAGATCGGGGTTATCTGCGTGTTGCCATGCCCAGACTCTACGACGACGCTCGTCGGAACCTTATGGGATATCGCGACCGCCAGGGGCTGAGGGATTATCGTGGCCGCTGCAATAGTGTGTTCCTCCGAATCAATCCTCCTGTAGATGTCGAACAGCTTTTCATACATGTATCTCGGTGCGACTGCTGACAGGGAGGCTACAACATAGAAACCGGTGAAACCCTCCTCCTTCGGAGTGAACTCTCTCAGAGCCATTCGAGAAACCTCTTCAACAACCTGCCAGGCTCTGCTGTCGTTTTTATCTATGACGCCGTTTCTAAAAGGGTAGACGAGTCTTGAAGGCAGGTCTTCCCTCGCCTCTAAGTATAGCGGGATATCCTTGCCCACTACAACCTCCCTGCCCTCGCCCATTATGCTCGTCATAATCGAATCCTTATCCGGGAAATACCCCCTGTTCTCCGTCAGCTCCGGTGTTTCACCCAGTGAGATCGGGCCGTACTTGAAGAAGCTCGTCCCATAATCTATTCCCAGCACGTGTGAACGCTTATACGTCTCGGACAATCCTCCTTCACACTCTTCTACTAATGCTTCCCTTAAACTATTTAAAAAACTACTGGTGCAGCGTTAAAACTCCCGCCCCTCAGCCTTCGGGCCTGCTTAAACCGTTTCTAAATGAGTGCAGAACCACGGGCTAAAGCTTCAGCATGCTTCTCAGCCTTTCTGAAAAAGTCTTACTTGTCCCTGTTTTTATGGAAAGAATCCTTGAAACCATGTTCATCTCCCTGTTGGGTTTGAAAAGCCTGTAGGAAAACGTGACAACCCCCTTATCAGGGTAGGTTGAAACCCTTACCCCAACCCCGTCGATGAAAAAGTTTTCACCCAGCCCTTGGAACTGTTCGATACTGCCCCTAACGGTAAAATAGGCTTCAACATGTTCGCATAGCTCAAGAATACTGTCGACAATTCTGTCAGCAGTCAAAGGGTTTCTAAAGCCGGAGAAATGGAGTGAAGCATGCAGGGTTTTCTCAAGCTCCTCCTCGTGGAAAAGCGTCATGCTGAAATCCTCGTAAACCTCTGTGCGGAACCTTGTTGAAACGTGTTTAGAAATGTTTTTAAGGGATTCAACCAGCACGGGCAGGTATCCGCCGGGCTCATTCCTAAAATATGCCTCTACTCTCATGAAATACTTTTGCTTCTCCGCCGGGCTGGTCATCAGCCTGATATGGATGTGGCGGAAGGAGAGATTAAAACATTATCTCGCAGCACCCTTCCCAGGGTATAACGGGGTTGAAAAGCTGCCTCCGCCTGATTGGCTTTTTAAGCCAAAGGGGGAAGCTTTAAAACAGGAGGTTAAAGCCAAGTGTCAATGGAGAGCAAGTATTCTGAATACGTTAAGAAGGCTTTGAAAAAGTGTTTTGAAAAGATTAGGGGGATGAACGAGCAGTCCATCCGTGAAAGAGTCGCGATAAACCCTTTTGGAGACCAGACTTTCATGGTGGACAGGGTTGCTGAAGAGGTGGTTTTCGAAACAACCAGGTTCTTCTTTAAAGACGCCACGTTGGTTAGTGAGGAAGCCGGGCTGGTGGAGATCGGAGGCGGGGGCCCTCCTTTAATAATCGTCGACCCTGTTGACGGGAGTTTCAACGCTTCAAGAGGATACCCGTGTTACAGCTGTTCAATAGGGGTTGCTGAGGGGGAAAACCTTAGCGACGTGATATGCTCCGGAGTTATCAATCTTTTAACAGGCGACCTTTACTCCGCTGAGAAGAATCACGGGGCATTCTTAAACGGCCGTAGGATAAGGGTTTCAAACGTGGAGAGAATCGAGGAGGCTCTGATAGCTGTTGACTTGAACGTCCGGGGAAGACTGCCGGGCTACGTTACCAAGATGTCAAGCATAATTGAGAAAGCTAGGCACGTTAGATCATTAGGTACTGACGCGCTTGAAATATGCCTAGTGGCCTCGGGGGCGGCTGACGCCTTCGTGGATCTAAGGGGCTTTCTTAGGAGCCTCGACTTCGTAGCAGCGTTTCTAATAGTGAGGGAGGCTGGAGGAGTGTTGTTGAACGGTGAGGCGGAGGATCTTGATGTTAGGCTGGTGCCCGTCTCGAAAAGCACGGTTGTAGCAGCATGTTCAAGAAGCCTTGGCAAAGAAATAATTCGAGCCTTCAGAAGCGCTAATTAGGCTCCTAGTCAGAATGGAGTTCCTCATCATTATTCAGAGATCACCTCCATTCCTCATCTGGTGATCCTGTAAATTGCTTTATTAAAAATTTTTCCAGAGTGTTTCTTCAAAAACCTTGTATGTTTCATCGTCGTATAGGCAAAGTATGATTTCCATAATCTTCCCTCCTGAGGAAACGTATTCCTTAATCGTCCTCAGCATTACCTGCGCGCACCTATCCTTAGGATAGCCGAATACGCCTGTGGATATTGCTGGGAACGCTATTGAGCTTAAACCAAGCTGCTCCGCCAGCTTCAGGCTGTTAAGCGTAGCATTCCGAAGCTTCTCATCCTCGTCGCCCTCTCCCATTCTTGGGCCAACAGTGTGGATGACGTACTTCGCATCCAGGGAGCCCGCCGTGGTGTAGACCGCCTCCCCAGCCTTCACCAGCCCCCTCTGCTCAACTATCCTGGTGCTCTCCTCCTGAATAATCTTTCCCCCTGCCCTGACTATCGCAGCCGCTAACCCGCCTCCGTGTCTCAGCCAGCTGTTAGCAGCGTTAACGATCGCGTCGACCCTAAGCCTCGTAATATCGCCTTTCACAAGCCTTATTATGCATCCTCTTGTTTTCACATGAGGCATTTCGGTGACACTGTTCCGAGAGTATGAAATAGGTTTTTAGCGCATATTTATTTGAGTAATAATAGCACACGAACCGGGAGCCTCTCGCTTCAGTAGGAGGATGTCAAAGTGGAATTAAGGTGGGAAAACGTATTTAAATTCGGTTTTTTATGCTGGAGCCATTCACAGATGGCTGGGCTGCTTGACGAAAAGGCGTCGGAAAAAAGATATAGAAGAAATCTTCTAGTCCTCCTAATAGACTGGATGACGTATGGTTCAGCGATGAACTTCGTTTCTATATCTACTGTCCTGCCCGCCTTCATAATGAGCCTCACCGACTCTAAGATAGCTGTTGGATTAGTCACAACAATATCGGTTTTAGGATGGAATTTTTTCCAACTGGTTTCGGCCGGAAGAATAGAGATGAGGAAGTATAAGAAGCCTTTTCTACTGAGAATAACTCCTGGTGAAAGAATACCGTGGCTCATAGTTGTTTTTTCAACAATCCTTCTTGCCGGAAGAGAACCTTTATTAGCCCTGCTTATATTCTACGCGTCGTACATTACGATAAACGTTTCTTCCGGCCTCTGCACCACCGCTTGGCTAGATATTGTTGCTAAGACGATTCCTGAGGAGAAGAGGGGCTTCTTCTTCGCAACCGCAAACCTTGTCTCGTCAGTTTTAGGGCTGGCGAGCGGCGTCGCAGTGGCTTTCTACATGAATTTCTTCAAATACCCTGTAAACTATGCCATGTGCTTCCTAACAGCGTTTATACTCGTAGCAATATCCTGGCTGGACATCACGTTCATAGATGAGCCGCCGTCGAACGTAGTGGCTAACCCGGGCAGCATCAGAGAATACTTCGGCAAGATTCCGAGAATCATTAAGAACGATAGAAACTACGTGTTTTACACGGCATCTGGAATAATCGGTTCCTTCGGGGGGATAGCCTCTTCATTCTACACGGCGTACGCCATAGACAGGTTTAAGGCAAGCGGCTTCGAAATAGGATTGTTCACGTCTGTACTCGTCGGGACGCAGATACTCGCCAATATACTCTGGGGGGTTATTCAGGAAAGATACGGACATAAGACAGTTCTCGTAGGAGGAGGTGTAGCGGGCGTCTTAGCGACCCTCACCGCGCTTCTTGCCGGTTCCCCAAGCTATTTCCTGTTGGTTTTTGCCCTCTCGGGAGCGTCTTTCAGCTCTTTCATGGTTTCAAGCTTCCCTCTGCTGATGGAGATGGCCCCGGAGGAGGATAGGCCGACATACATAGGTTTAAACAGTGCTCTCAGAGCCCCCTCGCAGGCGATTGCTCCCATTATCGGTGGGCTTGTTATTGAGAAATACGGTTACCCGCTGGCCTTCCTAGCTTCAGCATTATTCTCCACCGTCAGCACGGTTATGTTAACAAGGGTTAAGCAGAAGCCTCGTCGACGCGCAGAGGCCTCGATATGGGGAAAACTTTTAAAGCGTTTTTGAAGGAAAGCCCAGCATGCATACCTCGTCTTGGAGGATTATCGGCAGAGGGGTTTACTGGCTGAGCATGCCTGACTATGAGACTAGGCTTTTCGAAAACATGTGGCCAATACCCGCCGGGGTTAACTACAATGCTTACCTGGTTGCCGACGGCGATGAATGCCTGCTGATAGATTCTTCCAAAAACGTTTATGCTGTTGAAGAATTTATAAGTCTTCTCGAACAGGTTGCTGATCCAAGCCGCATAAAACATGTCGCGGTGCTCCACACGGAGCCGGACCACAGCGGCCTCATCGGAGAGCTTTCAAACAGATTCAGCAACCCCCTGCTATACTCTACGCTAAGAGCCTCCGCCTTAATGAGGAGCATGTTTAACGTTGAAACAAGGGTTGTTAAGGATGGGGACATTATAAGGGTTGGGGGGAGAGCGCTCCGGGTGATTGAGCTTCCCTGGATACACTGGCCGGATACGATGCTCCTCTACCTTGAGGACGAGGGGGTCCTGTTCAGCTCCGATGCCTTCGGGGCTTTCGGCGCTCTTGAGAAGCCTGTTTTCGACGATGAGGCGGATTTCGAACAGTATAGGCGTAATGCTAAAGAGTATTTCGCAACGGTCGTCGCAGCCTATAGGCAGATGGTTCTGAAGGCTCTTGACAAGATTAGTAGGCTCGGCTTAAGCCTGAGGCTTATCGCTCCTGCCCACGGAATTGTTTTAAGAAGCAGGATACCTGAGGTTGTTGAAGAGTTAACATCCTGGTGCGGGTTGAGAAGCAAGAGGAAAGTGACGGTGGTTTACGGGTCTATGTACGGCTTCACCGAGCGGCTCGCAAGGTTCGCATGCAGCATCATTAAGAATAGGGTTGACGAGGTTGCTTTCCACAGCTGTGTGAATAGCAGTGTAAACAGTGTTTTAAGCGACATTGTTGATTCAGCGGGCGTGGTCTTCATAACCCCAACCTACGAGGGAAACGTGTTTCCGCCTTTAAGCAATATTGTTGAGCTTCTCAGGATTAAGAAAATGGGTGTTGGAAAGCTTGCAGCCGTAACTGTGACGAAGCTTTGGGGAGGGACAGCGGCAAGCCAGCTTTCGTCGAGACTCAGCGAGGCTGGATTCGAGACTCCGTATGTCTGTGAATACGTTAACTATCCGGGCGGAAGAGACTTGACGGAGTATGAGAACATTCTCCAAGGCTTCATTGAAAAGACTCTGGGAAAAGTTGAATAAGGTGGTTGGTAAACTTTTATAACCTTGCACTCATATAATCAACCATGCCTTCAAGCGAGCCGGCTTTAGACGAACTTGATCTTAAGATACTTAGAAAGCTTATGGCTGATTCCAGAATGTCGTACAGGAAAATAGCTAAAGAGCTTGGAGTCGCTCCTGGAACAGTTCTAGCCAGAATTAGAAGAATGGAGGAAAACAATGTTTTGAAAAAATATACTTTAAGCATTGACTATGAGAAGCTTGGTTTCTCAGTTACCAGTGTGACGGAGATAAGGGTTTCAAAAGGTAAGCTTGTGGAGGTGGAGAAGACGCTGGCCGAACTCCCAGGTGTCTGCGCGGTCTACGATGTCACGGGAGATGTTGACGCTATAGTGATAAGCAAGTTTAGAAACTCTGCCGAGTTAAGCAGGTTTACTAAGAGGATTCTGTCAATGCCGAACGTTGAGAGAACCAATACTCACTTCGTCTTAACCGTGGTTAAAGAGGATTTCACCATTTCTATTTAGGGGTTTATTCCGGTAAAAAGGTTATGCTTGCTCCTTTCTAAAGAAGTTAGACAAATGTCGTTTAAATTTTATCTACAGTGAAAAACAGTTTTAAGCCTCAAAAAACAAGTTAGTCAAATTGCTTGAAACCCTAGTGATAGAAGGACTGTACGCCGGCATATTCTTCATATGGGTATTGTTCGTCGTCGGGGTCTTAACCTATCTGTGTTACAAGATTCTTGTTAAGAAGGTTCCTGAAGGTGCGGCAATCTACTACAATAGGAAGATAATCCATATTCTCGCAGGCGGGTTAATAGGCTACCTTGTACCCTTTACTTTCAGCACACCCTTCTACCCGTTAATCCTCTCAATGGTTCTAGGGATTTTCACACTCATCCCTCATCTTCTTAAAAAGCCTATGTACTGGTTTCAAACTAGTGACAATGCTTATGAGGTTCACTTCTGCCTGAGCTGGGGGCTGATACTTACCGCAGGCTGGCTCTTCACCGGTGGGTTTGCTGGTGGAAACTTCTGGTTCGGAGTAATACCTATAATGTTCATGGCGCTTGGGGATGCTGTAACCGGGCTTGTCAGGAACGCGATGTTCAAGAGGCGCACAAAGTCTTGGTGGGGAAACCTGGCTATGGCCATCGTCAACGTCATAATAGGTTTAAAGCTCGCGCTGCCCGGTGTCGTCGCCGGGTTGTTCAGCAGCGTAATCGAGCACTTCGAATTCGGCCCTATAGATGATAACATAACTGTCCCAATCTCCGCCTTTCTAATCCTGATGCTGTTCTACTTTTTTATTCCCGAAGCATTTTCAATTCTGAATTTTTTAGCCTGAGCCCTAGTTGCTTTTCCTCAGTAATGTAAAAACTTTATTAATCTCCGAGAAGTCTGCAGGCAGCATGGAGTCTCACGAGGAGGCTTATGGGAAAGCCCGTGGGAAAATTGATTATGTTGAAGTTAGCAGGGAAGTCAAAGAGGTTGTTTTAAACAGGTTTAAAATAATTGGGTATGACGAGGATATTCCGGGCTTGGCTGTACACCACCCGGCAGGCCCGTCTCGCAAACTATTGCTGTTTCTACACGGCCTAGGCGGCAGTAAGGAGGATGTTCTATACTTTAAAACATTTGTGGAGAACTTTGGCTTCTCGATAATGGCGATTGACGCTAGGGGGCATGGAGATAGGAAGCTGAATCCTGAAAACTTTAAGCCGGAGCTGTTGATCGCATACTTAGGTAAAACAATAGTTGACAACAGGCTTGCGATAGACATTGCTTTTAGAAACCATTGGGTTGAAGAGGGGAAGCTCATTCTCACGGGGGCAAGCATGGGGGGAATACTTGGAGGCGTGGTGGCGGGGGTGGACAAGAGGATTAGCGGTGCTGTGCTTTACGTTCCAGGCGGGGATCTCGTTGAAATACTGTCTGAGAGCAACGTGCCGATGCTGGTTGAACTAAGGAGTAAAATTCCTCCTGAACTGCTAAGCTTTGTTAAACCGTTTCTTGCACCAGTCGACCCGATAAACTATATCGACAAGGTGTCTCCAAGACCCTTGTTGATTCAGCTGGGTAAGCATGATGATATTGTTCCCTTTAAAAACGGTATGAAACTGTTCGAGAAAGCTAAGGAGCCGAAGCAGCTTGTCGTGCATGACTCGGGGCACGCTTTGCCAATCGACAAGGCTGTTGACGAGACAGTCAACTGGTTAAGGAAAAAATTCCCGCAGCTAATGGTTTAAAGAACACAATACCAGTATGTTTGATAGCGCGCGTAATCTCTAAGACGACCATGGCAGGTGGAGGCTTGAAAGTACTTTCGCACGGTAGGAGGAGGGGGAGGAAAGCGGGAGATTTCTGGGCGTACAGGTCTTTTGATTGGAGGAAGCTTCTTTCTCCCGGCAACGTAATCAGCATCGTCCTTATGGATAACTATCTTTGCACCAGTCGACTCCTTTAACTCAGGCGCTTCCAGCATAGCGCGCGCTCAGGATGACAGTGCGTTAGCAGGATTGTTTTAAGATCTTTCGGATCCTTGTTGATTTTCGTAGACAAGTATTCCAAGATTTTCTTCGCATCACAGGCATGTCAGTGTCGTCGACGACTATTTTTCCGTCAACGCGTGTTAGGAGATAAGGGTTAGCGTTTACGCCTTCAACCCAGTGAACTCCAGGAAGTATCTCCATGTTTACCCGAATCTTCGTAACACTCTTTAAGTAATAAGCTTTATCATCACCCGTCCCGATGGCGCGCTACCCCTTCTTCAGAGTAAATCTTTTTTCTCCTACGAGCCATCTCTCCCAGCGATATGACTACTGAGATCAAAATTAGTGTCGCGCCGGTTGATTCGATTGCTCCAAGCCTCTCTCCCAACATTAAGAAGGAGAACAATGCTGCTGAAACCGGTTCGAGGGCGTAGATTAGAACAGCCTGGGAGGCGGAAGTATATTTCTGGCCCAATACTTGTAATACTCCGACGAGTATGGAGCATACTGCTGCAAGATAGAGAAGAACCGGGATGACTTCGACCAAGCTTTCAAAGCCTGGTGAAGCATGGATAAACACTAAACCAGTAATGGCTGTCACAGCATATTGGAAGAAGACTAAATCCAGCGAGAAGTATTTTTTCGAAAAACTGTCAACCGCTAAGACTTGGAGAGCCCAGAAGAAGGCGCCTGCCAAAACCATCAGGTCCCCGATCCTCGACTCATAGGTTCCGCCTGACATCAAATACATCCCGATTACTGACAGGATTAACGCTAGCGTAAATTTATGATTATAGTTGAACCTTCGTCGTAAAACATCGGCAGCGTAAACTATAGGGATGTAGAGGCTGGTGATGAAGCCCGAGTTGGATGCAGAAGTATACCCTGTTCCAAGCCCCTGAAGGAAGATCCCTCCGAAATAGAGTAGTCCTAGAATTACTCCCGGCTTCGCTGCCTCGAGCATTTTAACCCTGTTCTTGAAAAGGCTGTGGGCGAAGTACGGCAGTAGGAGAAGAACTGATAGTGTAAACCTGAAGGTAACATACTCTCCCGCGTTTATTCTGGAGACGACTATTTTAATCAGGGGGAAGGATGTTCCCCAGAGGATTGAGACAATAACCAATAGCGAGGGCCCCAGGACCTTTGCGCCAGCTTTCAGCATGTGCAGAAGGTTAAACAGGGTGTTTAATAACTTGCGCCCGTTGGGGTGTTCTGATTGGGGAGAGGCGGGTTTTCACTGGGAAAACATTTCCATCGCGACACGGATGGGCGGCCACTGGGCAAGGCTCCCAGGCTTAACGGCGCCCCAGGTAGTGCACAAGTAGCCGAGCATACGCTCGTTACCCATAAATCTCTGGGAAAACCTTATGAATGCTTTAGTCGCGTCAACATCCTTCCAGCCGCTCGGCAGGACGCGGAAGCCTTTCTCAAGGAAAAACGGGATTGAAGGATAGTCTTCACGCAGAGTATAGTGCCAGTCGCATATCGCTATTTCTCTCGGAATCATGTCGACCGCTGGATGAGTCTGGTTTTCAGAAGCTTCCCACATTCCGTAGCCGGTGGTCTTGCTGTCCAGCAGGCGGTCACCCCACATCAGCATCTCAACCCCGCGCTCCTTCAAATGCTCATAGTAATCGTTAGCAGCCTTTGCGAAAAGCCTGCTTGGACTCTGGTTCCGGCAGCGCGGGCAATGCTCTGAGGCGATGAGGAAGACCTCGTCCATCCCCACGTGCAGCGCGTCTGCTTCAAACACATCTATAAGCTCGTCGAAAAGGCTGAAGACAATCCTGTTAACATCAGGGTGCTGGGGACACCAGCTCCGGCAATATATTCCCTCGTTATCCGGGAACTGTCCGGGGGTTTCGTCAAGCTGTGGGTACTGGGTTAAAAGCGGGAAAGTCGTTCTAGCCCAAGACTGGTGCCCTAGACACTGGAACTGCGGTATTAAACGGATGCTGTGGGAACGACACTCTTCGACAAGTGTGCGAGCATGATCAAGCGTTATCGGGTTTGGACCCCGCAGCTCAGGATGAGAAGAATAAGCGTAATTATAATCCACTTCAGCCATGAGAACGTTTACGCCAAGACCTGCTAATTCAGAAATCTCTTTAACCAGAGAATCAATATCATCGTTATTGTTGCATAACAAGTGAATGCCGCGCCACAGCCTATGTTTCATAATTACTCTTCAGCTAACACTTCTTTAAAAATATTTCTACATTTAATCAAAGTCTTACCCAATTATCCTTACCGTTAATCCGCTAAACATTTCCCTCTTAGCCTTGCATATGGGACAAGCGTATGGCGGTTCTTCTCGAAAGCAAACATAGCCACATTGCCTGCAATACCACATTTTCAACCCCGCCGCAGGAGGCCTTTCGGAAACTATAGTGGTCTTATTTTCTTCAACCGGTTTTCCACCGGGGGTTGCATCCTCCTTAAAATATGCTCCAGCCTGCTTCTCAGGCGGCCTGCGTTCAGGTATCGGTTTTATCGGCAGCTTCTTTTCAGCAACATCCTTCCTCACGTAGAGCCCGCAATAACAGTAGCCATATTCCTCGCAATCAGGATCCCTGTAGTCGCATGGGCATATAATGTCTCGGTCGATCTCAAACACTCCGGTTGCAAGCCTGCATGGACAGGAGGGATAACCGTAACGCTCCTCGTTGCGTCTAAGTCCTTCAAGAAGGTCTGTGAGAAACTCTTCGTCGGGATTCAAGTAGTAACCGTGTGTTCTTGCATCGCTTTCAGCTCTTCGCCGCACCTGGTCTAGAGTCGTCAAATTCCTAAAGCCTTCCTTATTTCATCCTCGTCAAACCCTGTTATCAGCCTTTCATCGTCTACTACCAAAGTAGGAAAGGCGATGCGCCCTCCTCTTCGCATAATGTCGTCGCGTATCTGCCCATATTCTTCGTCGGAACATAAGTCGGCATCGACATACTCATACTCAACACCATTATCCGCCAAAAGCTTCTTCGTCTTTTTACACCAGCCACATGTGCTCAAAGCATACAGCAGAACCTTATGCTTATTGTTTTTCCCCTTAACCCTAGTGACATTCATCTTATGACAAATATTTCAACTGGGCTTAATATAACTGTTTCCCGTACCTGCATGAAAACAGTAAAAATCAAACCTTTCCAACGTCTTCTTATCTTAGAAATGTAGGCTTGAATGGAGCGGGTTCTCAGAATAAACGGTTGTCGCGCGTTCCAGTAAACCCGGGCTTTACCCTCTTTGTTACCGGTCTCAGAAACCTTTGAACTTGAGTTAGGCTCGAAAACGTTAAGGATAAGTAAGTCTTTAAAGCATGTATAGCGCATGGCGTCTAACCCTCAGGTTATTGGAGTCGGGGAAGTCCTAATAGATTTCATAGGGGTTGAACAAACATCCCTTGATAAAGCCGAGACTTTTAAAAAGTGTTTTGGAGGAGCTCCGATGAACACCATAGTGGGGGTTGCGAGGCTGGGTGTTAAAGCAGGAGCAATAGCAGCGGTTGGCGACGACTTCTTCGGAAGGTTCATCCTCGGCGAATTTGAAAAGAATAGTGTTGACACGTCGCGTGTCAAGATTAAGAAAGGAGTTAGGACTACGCTAGCATTCATAGTGAACGATCCCGTTAAAGGATGGCTCTGCATCTTCTACCGAAGCCCATGGTTGAAGCATACTTCAGACAGCCTTCTTTCTCCCAAGGATATTGATTACGGCTACATATCTAAGGCAAGGATACTGCACGTATCAGGGTTCGCGCTTTCGCGAAACCCTGCTAGGCAGGCAGTAATGGAGGCGGTGAAGCATGCTAAGAATTCCGGTGTCAACGTTTCTTTCGACCCCACTCTGAGGCCCGACGTTTGGCGTTCAGAGACGATTCTCAGGAAAACATATGCCCAGATGCTTAGATCCGCAGACATCGCGACTTTCTCAAGGGAAGAAGCCAGGTTCATCTTTGGAACGGGTAATCCGAGTAGGGTTGCTGAAAAAGCCTTGAAGTATGGGGTTAAGATTGTGGGCGTTAAACTCGGTGCCCGCGGCTCCTTCTTGAAGGCCAGAAACGGGCCTGGGACATACGCGCCTGCTTTCAAGGTTAGGGCTGTGGATGCCACTGGGGCCGGCGACGGGTGGAACGCGGGCCTGCTGGTAGGTCTGTGCAAGGGTTTAGACGTTGAGCAGTGCGCTAGGGTTGCGAACGCTGTTGGAGCCTTGGTCGTAACGAAACCCGGTGCAATAACAGCCCTTCCTTCAAGAGATGATTTAAACAGGTTCCTCAAGGCTAACAACGTTAAGATAAGTATTTAGGTTAAAAGAATATGCCGTTTACGGTTGAAATACTTTGCAGCATGTTGGCCGCTTGCTTCCGCCGTCTATGAGCATGCTGCCCCCAAATGGTTAAACTTTCCTATTTGTAGTGCTGCCGCATTTCCTCATGATAGGGGATTGAAAGAATATCGTTTAACAGTCCTTTAGCCTGCTCCTCGCTCCTAGTCCAAGGATCCATCTCTACCAGCTCCAGCAGCCTCTCTCTGCTTCCACTCTCATATGCTTCAAGCTCCACTTCTACGGGTGCCATCCTGTCTCTCAGAATGTACGCCACCAATGGTTTCGGCAGCCCTCCGGCCCTAATTCCCCGAACCCCTCTCCCGCTTACTTCCGCTTTTACTTCAACCTCGAAATCAGTTGGAACACCCGGAACAAGCCCCTCTGAGTTAATAATGTTAACCTGGAACACCCTGGGAATATCGCAGGCAATAGACTCTATTAAAGGTATAATTATTTCGCCTGATTTCTCAGTCGGAAAAATGCTCGTAACCTTTTTAGAATCGTCCAAGGATACTCTCATTATTTTCTCCACGGTTTCCCTGTTGTATGTAAAGAAGCCTTCCCACCAAGACTCAGGATCCTCCTTCCATCTTCTCTCCGTTTCCACATCCGTATGGTACCACCATGGCCATGAGCCTCCGCCTGGAGTACAGGTGTCTCCAACCGGGAAGACTCTGAGCCTCCTGTAAAGGTCGAAAGCCTTGGGGCCGAGGTCGCTGCTGAAGCCTACTTTCTCCCAATGTTTCCCGGCTTCCCTAGCAATCCACTCGTCAAGCAGCGGGAGGACATTCATCTCATCGTAAGTAAGGCTTACCAGCCATATGAAATGGTTTACTCCAGGCGTGTCGAAACCTATCCTGCTCGCATCGAGCCCGAGTAAGCTGGCGACCCGGTATACTCCGCTAAAGCCATGGCATAGACCAATTGTTTTAACTCCGTCATGCTTCCTGCCAAGGTATGTAACTCCGGCCAGAACAGGGTTCGCCAGCTGAATATGCCAGGCTTCAGGGCACTCTTCAAGAATATCCTCCATCAGGGAGTCGAAGAACCTAAGCTGGTAGAAGTTTATCCAGAATGCTTCATCATGCATAACGTGGAGGCTTCCGCCAAACCTGTACCCCCATCTCTTGGCTATTGACCAGCCTTCCCTAAGCCTCGCGTAACCGGCTGTGAGCGCAGTGTTTACGACGAAATCGGCTTCCCTCAGGGATTCCCGCCGGTTGAGAGTCTTCTCAATCCTCAGTCTGCTTCCAGTTTCCTCAGCATACTTTCTGCAAATCGCGTACACGGCGTCAAGCCTCTCCCTGCTTACATCCATTAGGCTAACAGTGCTTCCAGACAGGCTGGGCGTTAAACACAGGTCTTTAATCAGGCTCATGGAGAAGACTGCGCTGCCTGCCCCTATTACGCTGATTTTAACTTCAACCATCCCGTGTGCTCACTCTCCAAGACATGTTACGACGAGTCTTCTACTCCTCGGCCTAACGTCGAGCTCCACGAATACTACTTGCTGCCACGTGCCGAGTCTAAGAGCACCGTCCTTTATCGGAATGGTTATGCTCGGCCCAATTATCGATGCTCTCACGTGAGAATGCCCGTTCCCATCGTGCCAAGTCTTCTCATGCTCGTACTCAGCATTCCTAGGGGCTACTCTCTCCAGGGAATTCGGCAAATCCTTAAGCAAGCCGGGCTCATACTCTATAGTCGTCACGGCTCCAGTGGACCCGGGTACGAAAACATTAGCAATACCGTTTTTAATACCGGTTTTAGAAACGATCTTCGCAATTTCGCCCGTAATGTCCACGATGTCAAGCTCCCCGCTAGTCTTTATCCCAACCTCTGTCTCAACCACGATCAACATCCGCCACCGTTTAAAGCGGAAACGTCAGTATTTCTTAAACTTGTTTGGCTCAGGGCTTGAGAAAAGCAAGGCTATTCCCACTATGTTTCAGTAAAGCAGCGTATCCCCTGAAAACTGTTTCCCACGGGTTCTGTGCTGGGCATTTGGACAAATTATCCGGTAAATATTTTTCTTTTCAAACATTTTAAGATCGAGTCTGTTTGTAGGCAGAGTTATGAAACAATTCTAATTAGAACGATTCTCCTTAATCTTCTTGAAGGACCAGGCGATGGAGCCGGATCCCGATAATCTGAAGGAAAGGTTCATGGAAGGATTAGCGTTCTCCCTGCTTATAGTCGTTTTAACAAATGTTTTCTCATTCTTTTTAACGATCGGAAGCAGGGAGGACTTTGATTCTTCCCCCACCCCTTTTCTGAAGAAAGAATCATCAGCCTTAACGAGTCCACGTGCCGGCAATGCTGTCGGTGAAAAGCCAGCATCCGGAGAAGGGCTCCTCCCCAACCCTTTTTCAACGCGTCATGAAAACTCGACAAGCCAAGAATACTCTCCGTTCGGTAAATGAACCCAAGTTCAAATCTCATACAATATGTCGTATTGAGGGGATAGGTCGACGTGATTACTCTGCGACTGCAGCAAAAACCCAATTCGTCAAGGGGCTGGAAAAACGTGGAGCAACAGGCATAAAAACCGGCTTAACAAGGCTGGAAAACGCGGAATGCCCCTGTTTTTCACTATTTAAAGGGTTGTAAAACAATGTTTAAACCCTTCTCCTCAGACTAGTAAGACAGATGGAGGGGAGGAATAGTCTAAGGATTAATTTGGCGGCAGCATTCTCACTCCTATTTGTAATAAGCATTTCCCAGTGGAGCGGCTTAAAGGTGGAGCAGGCGTCAGGGTGGAATAGCACAATAGTATACCTAGACTGGAACGCTAGGCTCATGATTACTCTGGTCGCTGAAGACGGGAGGCCTTTGGAGAAAGCATGGGTGTATGTTGTCGACGCCTACACGAGGGGCAACGTGACCGCGGCGATGACAGACAAGTATGGTCACGCTGGGACCCTTAGTGTTGGAGCCGGCAATGCTGCTGAACACTTGAAGATCGAGCCAGGTGACAGGGTTGACATAGGGTTCAACCTTCTCAGAGGATGGTACTGGGTTGACGAGCATAAGAGGCTTACAGGTGAGCCGGTAAACCCGAATTGGAACCCTGTTTCAAACAATGTTCCACCGCAGCCCGCTGGAGACGAGTATATTCAATACGTGTCTTTCAACGGTAGATCAGGATGGGCAAGATTCTACGGGAAATACTATGTCATAGTTTACTACAAGCCCGCCGGGTGCAGCGAGGTCCTGGGCCCAGTGTTCTCAACAGTGGTGTTCGACAGCTATACTGACGAGCCTCAGCACCAGTACATATACCTGGGCATACGTCCCGAGTCTTACGCCGCTACCTCTGAATACGGTGTCTCGCAGGCTAAAATATTCAGGGCTGACGTTGGCGACATGGTTATGTCTTTCAACGATGCTAATGGTAGGCCGTTGAAAAATGTTCACGTTGTGCTTGAGGAATGGGGTTTAAGCGGTTTTACAGATGAGTCTGGAACACTCCTCTTTGAGAGGATGCCGAGGAGAAGCTACAGGCTTACCGCTGAATGGGTGAGCAAGTATGGCAGTAAGGCTGTCGTGAAGACAACCGTAACTGAAGACACCTTGATAGTAATGCCCGTCTACGACATTGTTTTAAGACTATTGTCTCCGAGGGGCAGACCCTTGACTGCTGCTGATGTTTATCTTGAAGAAGTATACTTGGGTAAGGCTGATGCTAATGGCGAAGTCTCGGCGACGCAGGTTCCGTCGGGTAACTACACGGTGTCGGCTAAATGGCTTGACTCAGACCTCGTGTTTCAGAAAATAGGGGTTGCGACAGACGGGGAAATAACCTTGACGCCTTCAAACGTGCATAGTCTAACAATAATGGTGAGGGGTGCTCAGGGACAGGCTTTGAAGGGCGCTGGCGTCGTAATCATGAAGGATGGTTTTGAGCTTACCAGGATTCTTACGGATAAGGGTGGCAACGCTGAGGTTGAGCTGCCTGACGGAGAATACACCGTAGAGGCTTCGTACGGTCAATTCCTCGGGGTAAAAAAGGTTTCGCTTACTCGCAACAGCTTCGCCAGGTTCGACCTAGACGTCTTCCTGGAAATCCTAGGGGTTGGAATGACTCTTTCACAAACCGTTCTCCTGATACTGGCCATTATGATACTGGTCATCGCTATAGCAATAATACTGCACGAGTACCATGTTTACAGGAGGAAAAAGCTTCCCCAACTATTCGTTAAAATTCCGAAATAATCGTGCTGAAAAGCCGGACTAAAGCTTTTTATATTAACTGTAATGTCTATATTGGCTATGAGCACGATATCTGTTACTGAGGATGTGAAAAAGGCTCTACTCAAAGTAGCTTCCGAACTACAGTTGAAATGGGGTAGAAGAGTGGATTTGAACGAAGCCATAAGGTATTTAATTGCTAGAGGAGTTAAACGACCAGACCTATTGGAACGGGCTTGTCAACCGATTCCAGGTTTTGAGGAAGCCTATAAGGAGTTAAAGGGGGAAAGGGCGAAGGATGAAGAAAGGGCTCGTAGGAAGTTTAGCCTTTGACGCGAGCGTGCTTCTAGAGCTTTTATACTCCACCCTGCACGGTTCAAAATTGAAGGAGGCTATTAAAAACGAATCAGTTTATGGAAACATATCTGAACTATGCGTCGCAGAAGTGGGATATGTTCTTTGTAGGAAACTCGGCGGTGAGGAAGCCCGCGTCAGGATCAAAAACCTACTGGACTCAGGCTATTTTTTCGTACATGATGATTCTGAGCTTATTGAGCATGCTGCAGAGTACAAGTGTAAAAGAAGAATTTCCTTGGCTGACTGCTTCACCTTGGCTCTAGCTAAGAAAATAGATGCGCCCGCCCTCTTCGCTAAGAGGGAGGCCGAATTAATTAGAGAGATTTCGAGCGAGCCTTTTGATGTAGAGATTCTGTTCTTGGAGGACTTTTAGCATTGAATCTTGCCTGCCTGTTGAAACCTTCTCATTCATTAGCGCGCGCCCGGTTAAAGGGGTTTTCCACACTTGATGCACTTTGTGCCTACCGGAGGCTGCACCGTGCGGCATTTTTTACACTCCACGACCAGTCTCTCCCCGCAGCTCAGGCAATAGTCGCCGAAGAAAGTGGACTGTCCGCACTTTGGACAGTTAATCGCCAGAGCAAGCCCGCACGAGTTACAGTTTACCCAGTGGGGCTCAACTGGTGCACGGCACCTCGGGCACATGGTCTTCAAAGGATTTATCCTTCCACAAACAGGGCAAGTGCTTGAATTCGGAGGGATCAGCTGGTTGCAATACTTACAGGGTTTCCTGTAGCTAGCCAAGCGCATTCACGCATAAATTTCTACACGGGTGAATATAACCCTATCTTTCTCAGTAAACTTAAAATATTCCTTCTCGCCATTTGGTGCACAGAGGTGTTGAAGAGTGCCCTTCATGCCTTTTACGAGGAACTACGCGGATAACAGTACTGAGGCAGGTTTTCAATTCACCTTCTTCTGCGACAACTGTCGAGACGGTTATAAGACGAGTTTCATCGAGTCCAAAACCTATAAGAAGGCCGGCCTGCTGAGGGGTTTGGGTAGAGCTGCTTCCATAGCTTCGTCTGTAGCTGGAAGCGGGTTAGGCTATCGCGTTGGGGAAGGTGCAGATGTGATCTCCGAGAGGTTTAGAGGAATGTCTCCGGAGTGGCATAAGGAGCACGAGGAATCCTTTAAACTGGCTCAAAACGAGGCTATGGGGCATTTCCACAAGTGTCCGAAATGCATGAGGTGGGTTTGCGACGTATGCTGGAACGATGAGGAGGGTCTATGCGTGGAAGATGCGCCTAGGGCTGCTGCAGAGATAGCTGCTGCAAGAGCATCCGTCCGCAGGGAGCAGATATGGGAGAAGGCGAAGTCAACCCAGGTTTTTAAAGAGGAGGTTAGGCCGACGCAAACAGTATGCTCTGTCTGCGGCAAGCCGGCTGGAGCAGGGAAATTCTGCACGAATTGCGGTGTGCCACTGTCAATGTTGAAGTGCCCCAAGTGTGACGCTGATAATTCTCCCGGTGCCAAGTTCTGCGCTGAATGCGGCTCCAAGCTTTAAGCCGATGTATTTTCAGAAAATTACTTACAAAACGGTTGCCGAAAATTTTTTTCGCATTAGGGATATTGTTAATGTCGTTTTTAAATATTTTTGTCGGGAAACGCCTGCTGGCAAAACCTTGTCGAGAATTGTAATTTAGAAATGTCGAGTATAGTAAAAAATTACGTTTATCGAAAAGTATATATTTGGGGCCTGCATCCCAAGAATGTAAAATGGACCTGCTGGACAAGCTGGATTTAGAGATACTCCGCATACTTTGCAGCAACCCTAAGCAGAGCTACCGCGACATCGCTAAGCGTCTTGAAGTATCAGACCGGACGATCGCCCGCAGGATAAACAGGATGGAGAGTGAGGGAGTAATACTCGGCTACCAGCCTGTTTTAAGCGACCATGCTAGGAGCCTCCTGTTCAGCTCGAACGACACTGTTGAGTTCAAGTTTTCACCCGCGGAGTGGAGCGAGTTTGAAAAATCCTTCAAAACAATGTATTACACCGCCTCAGACGTCATATTCTTCTACGCCGGGAAGGGAGCTGGACGAGCGTTGTTTGAAGAGATCAAGGAGATGACCGGCGGCAAAACTTCTATTGAAGACTTTCTAACAAACCTTTCAAAAATATGTGTTCTAAGAGGATGGGGGAGCGTTCTCTTTGAAAGAGTGGGGAGCGGGGCAATAAAGGCTGCTTTAAACAACCTCAGGATAAACCGGTTCATGTTCAGAGGCATTCTGACACAGCTGCTCGAATCCCTGACGAGTGGAAGCGTGGAAATATCATCCTTAACCGAGGACAGCAGCGTAATACTGATGAAGTTCTCGGAAATACTTTCGGAGGTTTGAGCCATGGAGAGAGTACCCTTCGGAATAGGCGAGCTCGACGGCCTCATAAAGGGGGGAGTACCCAGGGGCGGGCTGATAATCGTCGCCGGAAACGCTGGAGTAGGCAAAACCATTCTCTCAGCCCAGTTCATATATAACGGGGCCTCGCTATACGGTGAGAAAGGCCTCTACATCTGCATGAGCGAGACCAGGGAGCATTTTAAAGCAGACATGGTTAGCCTAGGATGGGACTTTTCAAAGCTTGAGGAGAAAGGCATGGTTAAGATAGTGGAGTTCCCGACGATGGCTAAGATCAGTGTTGAAGACGTTGTCAGCCTAATAGTGGACGAGGCTAGGAAGTTTAAGGCGGACAGGGTTGTTGTAGACTCTGTCTCAGCCCTAAACATGGCTTTAAGCAGGAAATCAGAGGTTAGGGCGGTCGTAAACCTTCTCGCCAGGATGCTGAAAAACCTGGGTTGCACGACGTTAATGGTTACGGAGAACCCTTGGGGAAGCAGGGGAATAGGCTTAGGAGTGGAGGAATTCGTGTCAGACGGGATCATAATAATGGAGTCGGTGGTGGTTGGAAACAGGCTTGACAAGAGGCTGATGATACTTAAAATGAGGGCTACGAACCATGACACCAGGTATTACAGGCTCCACGTAGACAAGGGCTCAGGAATAGTCCTAGACCTCTATCCCGAGATCCGATGATTCGAGCGTGCAGTCTTTGCAGAGCCTTGTCTATGAACAGGTTCTCTATCATCCTGTGGGGGGCAGGCGAAAAAGCTTTAAGAGTCCGGTGAAGATGAAAAAGGAGACTTACTTTGGCTAGCAGTGTCGACCTATGGCGGGAGTACTGCAGTTTCTACGAGAAGCCTTTTGAACAACAGCTTGAGATAAACGAGGCCCTTTTGAAGGAGCACCTCGCCAGGTGGGGCAGGACTGTGCAGGCGAAAACCCTCTGCCCAAACGGTTTTCAGACGATTAACGATATTCCAGTGACGAGCTACAATGACTACCCTGCGCTGCTTGAATTCAAGCGGAAAATAGAGAGCTTGGAGAAAACCTCGCCGAGAATGCCTGGAGAACTATATTGGGACTACTATGAGAGAATTGGGAGAATCGCGGCGAAACCGTTCTCGGAATACATTATTGGGGATTTCTCATTCCCGGTTAAGACTACAGGAACCGTGGGTGAGCCTAAATGGGTGGTTCACGGCTCCCTCTTCTGGGATAACTATAGAAAAGACGTCATAGCCGCAACCCTGTTAGCGTGTAGCGATGACTGGGGGACCACAAGATTCCAGCCTGGAGACAAGGGGCTTAATTTCACTCCCTCGGCCCCATTTCTTTCCGGCTGGGGTAGGAAAGCATCTCAAGGCATAGTTGTAGACGTGCCGCCGGTGGAGATGATGGACGAGGTCTCAGACGCTAGGAGACGCTTCTTTATTGCTCTGGAGTATCTTGAGAAAGGCCATAAGGTGAACTTGGCTGGGGGTATTGCCCCGAGCGTCTACCTTATGTGCGAATATTTTTCAAACCCGGAGGATTTATACGGAGAGTATTATAGTTCTGTGGATTCTACTCCTGCAAAACTTTACCTTCTGCAGAAAATGGCTCGCACGAAGCTTTCTAGAAGGTCTAGGAACATCAGAGACTATCTGGACCTGAAAGGACTTATGATTGGTGGTGTAGACACTACCCTTTATGCTGATTACTTTAAAGCGAAGCTGGGCGTTGAGCCTTTTTGCATATATGGCGTTACAGAGCTAGGGCTTCCGATGTTTGGGTCCCCGGATCGTAAAAACCAGCTTCTGCCAAACCTGAGGAGTTGCTACTTCGAGTTTTTAAGCGACAAACAGGAGCTGGTGGGGCTGAAGGATGTGAAACTGGGGGAAACCTACGAGATCGTAATAACAGCTTTAAACGGGCTCTTCATAAGATATACGCCCGGCGATATGGTTCACGTTGTTGGGTTCAGGGATGATGGCATGCCGGTCTTCTCCTTCTGGGGCCGTAAGAATGCTGTCCTTTTTGTCGGGGGATATCCTTTAATAACCGAAGCCATAGCGGCACAGGTCATGGCGAGAGCTGGCTTGAGTCTTTCAGACAAGTGGGCTTTCACAAAGAGCTTCGATGGGCGAGAGAAGCTTTTGGTGCTGATGGAAAACACATGGGGGTTATCTGAAGATGAAGCATCAAGAAGAATTTTTGAGGCCCTATATTCCCTTGTCTACTACTTCAAAGAATACGTTAAACAGTACCGGATCGAAGACCCATTGGTACTCATTAAGGTAGAGTATCTTAAAAAAGGGGCTTTCATCAGGTATTCGATGAAAAGAGCTGGACAAGGCCTCCCAATGGGGCAGATGAAGCCTCCGAAGATAATACCTCCAGAAAGGCAGGAAATTGCCGATCTGTTGCAGATGGTCTGAGATCATGTCGTCTCTGAACTTTGTGCCTTGGTCTTTAACCTACTTCACTTCTGCTTTCATCGCAATCGGCACAGCGCTCTACATTCTGTTGAAAAACCGAAAATCCTTATTACATTTATTATTCTTCATATTTGGCGTAATTTCTTCATCCTACCTCTTTGTAAATTTTCTCGTCATAAACACCATTGATCCAGACATCGCCCTGAAACTATTCAGATTTTCCAATTCTCTTTATTTCGTTTCTTTAGCGTTATTGCTCATCTTTGTTCGGACACTGGCTGAAAAAGGAGAAAACTGGATGTACATCATTCCACCGATGCTCATTGTTACAGTTTCCGTCTTCATTCCTTACAACCTAGAATGGTCTGTCTATGGTTGGAAGTTCTGGGCAAATCCAAGTATAGAAGGCGTGTTTGTATTCATTTACCTGTTTTCCTATGGCTTTTTAATCGTATTTCACTTAAATGATTTAAGAAAGAAAGCTGCTATGGCTTGGTTACGTAGAAAGTATAGCTTAATACTATGGAGTGTCATTATATTCCAATTGCTTGGCGTTATTTTTACTAATGTTCTGATGTTGGTTTGGAAGGATGTCCCGCATATCGGGGGACTCCTCTATTTCGTTTCATTCATGTTTATTTGGTATGGTTTCCAGATACGGCCTCTTGGAGGAGTGGTGTTATCACGCATGGGCAACCCGTTGGCGGATTCTTATCAGAAATTTCTTAACAAGCTACTGGATGTTGCTCCGCCTGATGAACTCGGTTTGAAGACTATGAACCTATTGGAATACTTGGATAAGACTCGTCTCAGCGATGTTGTTACCTATGACCGGTTGAGGATAATATTAAACGCAGAGAAGGTTGAAAGCCTTAACCACATTCAAGCTTTGGATAAAACATTAGAGTATTTCGAGAGTAGAGACTGGACCAGTAGCGTTGCAGACGAGTTGACGAATGTTCTTGAAAGCATGTATTTCAATTTAAAGTCGCCGGAGGATAAGGAGGCTTTCAAAACCGTCATTATGAATCGCCAGGAGTACCTTAGGAAAACCGATGTTATATACGGGTTGGCTTCAGGCGAGTTTCTCGCTTACATCAGTCCCGACATGTCATTAGAGGGGCTTCCCGAGTGGGAGGCTGTTCTCCGCCTCTATAAGCGTCTGCTTCTGCCTGTTCGAAAGCTTATCGCCGGTCCCCTCGCACCCGAGTTCTTCAAGAAGTTGAGGAGCATGAATGTGGCGAAGCATCTTGATTTTTCGACACAAGGGGAGATAGGTATAGACCGTGCCATCGCTTATGTTAAGACTCTTCCCAATGGGAGGAGGTTTGAAACGGTTACGGAAAGCTTCAACGTGCTTCTATCAACAGTCTTAAGCTATCTGGTGAAAGAAGACGCTTCTCTGTTCGAAAGCTATCTGGGCATAATGAGAAGGATCTTCATGCTTAATTCTGGGGTTAAAGGAGTTTGGAGGACCTATTATTCCTTGGTTGATAGGCTGTCAGTGGAAATAGGTAGGCAGCGAATAACTAGGCTTGTCCGCATGGAGGACAGTGGTGTTGAGGATCTGAACGCTTTCTCCGAGGCGTTCGGCTTGACGCACGACAGGCTCCTCCGTAAGAAAATACTTTTCGAATACAATCCGAAATATCTTTACGAGCCTTATGTGGCTAAGGCTGTGCGCGAGATTTATGCTAACACTGAAAGATGCGTCATGCTTCTGAGACCTGGGAGCGGCGTATTGTCTCAGATACCGACTTTAGAGAACGTTAAGCTCATACCAGTGGTAACCATGGGCGCTAAGCCTGGTGAAAGCGTTTCTTTCGACGATGTAACTCAGATGATTAACGCTATCAATAGGTCTTTGGATTCTGAGATGCACACATGGGTTATTGTCGACGTCTCGGACATGATTCTCTCAACCAGCATGGAGCAGGCATACGCGTTCGCTAGGCACGCGATCGAGCTCATCTCCGCCAAGAATGGTTCAGCAATATTTATGCTGAACGAGCCTGCTCACGAACTTAGCGTGAAGACAGCGTTTGAAGGATTGTTTTCAACGATACTTCAGGTGGCTGAGAAGCCGAGGCTTCTAAAATTAGTGTGACTATAGTCGTACGGCTGCCTGTCGTAAGACGTTGGGATGAAAAACTTACCTAGATATTTCCGCTTTTTCCAACTCCTCATAGAGTCCTCTGGCTCTACTGTCCTCTTCGAAATGCCTTCTTATCGGCTCAACCATCCTGTCGATCACGTCTGCCACGGCGTTTTTCAGGTCAAGCGGGTGTAGAAGACCCTTGACATATGCTGACTCCAGCTCCTCATACGTGTGGAACTCCACAGGCCCCCCATACTTGGATGGCCTCTCAACGCGTAGGCTCTTGAATTTCCTGAAGACTATGTGTTTAGCCCAGTCTAGTATCGGGTTGTTCTCCGCAACCCTCTCAGGACAGTAGGCGGATAAAACCTTTCTGAAAATCGTCTCCCTAGAGTCGTGCACGAATATGCTTGACTCAGGCTTGCTCTTACTCATCTTAGAGCTTATTTGAACATCTATATGCTTATCCTCGTCGAAGCCCTCCGGCTCCTTCGCTCCTTGAAGACCCATAAGCATGTGGTGGCTTACCACGACAGGCTTCCAGCGTCCCAGCCTCGGCCCAACCTCCCTGGCGAGCATGTTAGCCCTCCTCTGGTCTAATCCCAGCTGGCAGATGTCTGCGCCAAGCATGAAGATGTCCGTGACCTGCATCATTGGGTAGAAGTATTGGGCAACGTCCTTCAACTCTCCCTTCCTCCTGCCCATTATTGTCAACGCTCTCTCAGCCCTGAAAACCGTGGTTAGCTTAGCAACCTGTATCACGTTCCTCCAGTATTCGCTTGAGTCGACAAGCTTGCTCGCCCAGACTGTTTCGACACTGCTGAAATCAACCCCCGCGGCTTTCCAAACCTCTATGAAGTATTCTCCGCAGATCCTTATCTTCTCCAGGTCGCCCCCCAGCTTCCTGTTTATCCAGGCAAACCAGTCTGCAAGGTAAAGCTTGAACCTTACCCCCGCCTTAATCAGAGGCTCGAGGAGAATCGGCCTGAAGACGCCGAAAGCGATGTGTGCAAGCCCCGAGGGCTCGAAGCCGTCGTAGGCCACGGGATGCTCCTTTGTTTCAAGAAGCGTCCTAAGCTCCTCCAGCGTTACAATCTCCTCGCCGACGCTTTTAACGAGCGCCAGCCTCTCCTCTATGTCCAAGCTGAATCCCTGGTTTAACGTTTGTTTTTAAACATTTTAGCACCAGCGTATCTTAAAAGATAAAAACAGGTTTTCCAACAGTTGTTGGAAATGCCGTTGTCAAGCAGCGATCTGAAGTCCTTTCTTGAAAACCGGAACGTGAAGCATAGGATACTTTTCCACGGGGAGACCTATTCTGCTGAGAAAGCCAGCAGAGAGCTAGGGGTCAGTCTGAATCAGGTTGCTAAAACCGTTGTCTTCGTCAACGAGAGGGGGGAGCCGCTCATAATAGTTGTCCCAGGTGGACGCAGGGTTAACCAGGATAGGCTTGCGAAAAAACTCGGCTTCCAGAGGATTAGGTTAGCCACTGGGGAGGAGGTTTTAAACCATACAGGGTATGAGGCGGGGGCCGTTCCACCGGTTGGTCATTTGAAGCAGCTGCCCGCTGTGGTTGACGAGGCGCTACTGATGGAGGAGAAGGTCTACGCGGGGGGAGGGGCCGTCAACGCTACTCTGGAAATATCCCCAAGGGATATCGTGAATATCCTCAACGCCAAGGTGATGAGCGTTCCATAATTCGTTGCCAGTAGCTTTAAAAAACTGCTGGGCAGAGAGCGATGCCAGAATTGAACGTTGACGCGACCCTAAACTTGAGGCCGGCTCCCTCCATCCCGCCTTTAACACACAGGGGAAACGTAGTCTCCAATAATCTTTAAAAAACAGAATACCGTATCTGGAATAGATGGTTGAAAGAAGCAGGGATTGGCTTGAACAGGTATTAGAGTATGCTGACTGTTAAACGCGAACAGCCCTGTATGCTATCTTTAAACCTGCTTTGTTTCAAGAAGCGTCCTAAGCTCCTCCAGCGTTACAATCTCCTCGCCGACGCTTTTAACGAGCGCCAGCCTCTCCTCTATGTCCAAGCTGTCCTTGGCTCGCTATTTGTTTTTAAACATTTTAACAAATACCTCTTAAATGATAAAAACCGGTTTTCTAACTGTTCTTGGAAATGTCGTTGTCAAGCAGGGATCTGGAGGCATTCCTTAGCGTGCTAAACTCTGTTGAACAGGAAGAAAGTTTACGGGGAGGAGCCATTAGTACTACTCTCGAAATTTCTCTCATGGACATCGTGAGGATCCGCAACGCTAGGGTCATGAAGGTTCCATGATCGTTTAAAACGTAGAGGCGGCAGCCTTAAAAAGCCGGTTAGGTGAAAACCACTGGGTGGGAGTGTTGAACGTGTATGAAGCTACAGTAAGCCGCAGAACCATTCGCAGGTTTCTTCAGAAGCCAATCCCCATACATGTTTTGAAGAAGCTTCTAAATGCTGCTAGGCTCGCTCCCTCCGGTGGAAACATTCAGCCCTGCGAGTACATTTTAGTGACTGAGAAAGATTTGCTCGACAAGGTTTTCAACACGCTTAAATGGGCAATGTATCTTGGCCCAGCGGGTGCTCCAAGAGAGGGCGAGAGGCCCACCGCGTATGTCGTCGTCTCAATTAACACGAGGAAGAGGGCTGAGGGGGGAGAGGTTGACTGCGCTGCCGCGATAGAAAACATGATTCTAACAGCTTGGGAGGAGGGTATTGGAGCATGCTGGATGGCTTCAATAGACCGTGAAAGGCTTAGGGAAATCCTCTCAATACCGGAACATTGTAGGATATGTTTCGTCGTCGCCCTCGGATACAGGGCTGAGGAGCCCGTCACCGAAGATATGAAGGGTGACGACGTGAGGTACTGGAGGGATGAGAATGGCGTTCTTCACGTTCCCAAGCGAAGGCTTGAGGACATCGTCTTCGTTAACAGTTATGGAACCAAGCTTTAACACGTCGCGAAAAGGGTTTGAACATTGTTTTACTGGCCTTGAACTACGGAGGTGCGCGTTCGCCTCTTAAAGCCTTGCCCTCTTGAATCTCACAAGGGTTATGTTGTTCCCATTGGGGATTTTCATTCTCTGCAGGAGCTCGCCAAGTTTATTCTACGAGAAAGAGGTAATGTCGACCCCATTTACCTCCATATCCGTGCGCCCCCTCACTTATGATGGGAGAAATCGCGCTGTCGCTGTTCTTAGTCCCATATTCCCACTTCACCGACCTGCTCGGGTCAAAGGCCCGGAGCCATCGCCGCCCACGTATATAGTTCCGTCGCTGCCTATCGCGAAGGATGAAAAGATCCCCTCCCTCAGACCTTAATTTCCATTTCATCCTTCCCCTCCGCGCCCCTACATGGGGAGACCTCCCGGTGTGCTTTCTATCGCGCATGAAAATGGGCCACGAGGCATTCATCCCCCGGCTCCTCCAGCGGTCAAGCTCACTTTCCTCCAGTATATTA
>CAYQCW010000002.1:0-44647 GCA_964416155.1 uncultured Nitrososphaerota archaeon | reverse complement strand
ATTACGTTTATAACGACGGCGTAGCCGTAATCGGTTGCGAGCCGCCAAGAATCCCCGGAATTCTTTAACTTCTCTACATGTCCTCCTGGCTGCTTTGTAGCCTCTTCGAGTGCAGCGCGCGGGGCCAGGGAGCGCGCGAGCTGAGGAGGCGGAAATATCGGGGTGACCTTCGTTTCATTCTTCTGAAAGATGACTATATGATTTCGACTTTAAAACTGATCGCGCTAAAACTTTTTATATGTTATAGGACTAACGATATCGGACGAAATCGTGATTAGGCATTGAAAGACGAAATATTTCGGGCCTACGACATACGCGGCGTTTACGGGAAGGACATCTTCGATGAGGATGCTAGGACCATAGGGTTAGCGTTCGCCTCCTATCTCGGCGGCGAGGGTAAACGGTTTGGAATCGGCTGGGATGTGAGGGTGAGCAGCAGCAGCTTGGCCTCCGCCTTGATAGACGGTATCGTATCAACCGGTGCCAACGTCGTGAACTTGGGGCTCATACCAACCCCGATGGTATACTTCGCGATCGTCCACTGGAAACTCGAGGGGGGGATAATAGTTACAGCAAGCCACAACCCGCCGGAATGGAACGGGTTTAAACTATGTAAGGAGAACGCCAAGCTCTGCGGCTGGGAAATGGGCCTGGAGGAAGTAAAGAGGATAATCGACTCGAAGGCCTTCCAGCTCTCCCCCTCTAAGGGCACGGTCGAGGACGCTGGCGGGAAGCTCCTGGAGGAATACGAGGATTACCTGCTCGACAGCTTCATGGGCAAGGTCGGCGGGCTTAGGATCTTAATAGACCCTGGAAACGGTTCGGGCTCGATCCTCAGCAAAAACATCCTCCAGAGGATAGGGCTGGATGTCGACTCGATAAACGATTATCCCGATGGCAACTTCCCATGCAGGTCGCCTGAGCCTACTGAAGAGTCGCTGAAAACCCTGAGAGAGAAGGTTAAAGACGGCGGGTATGATTTCGGAGTTGGATACGACGGTGACTGTGACAGGGCTCTCTTCGTCGACGACGAGGGAAACATTATCAGGGGGGACATGCTGCTAGCGTTGTTCGTGAAACACTTTCTCAGAAATAAGCCTGGTGAGAAGATTGTTTACGAGGTCAGCTGCTCTAAGCTGGTTGAGGAAATCGCTAGGGAAAACAGGGTGATACCGGTTATGAGCAGGGTTGGACACGCCTTCGTGCTGGATAGAATGATGTCGGAGAAAGCTTTCTTCGGCGGCGAGATATCCAGCCATCTTTACTTCGGCGAGATATACGGTTTGGACGACGCTGTTTTCGCAACGCTTAAAGTCGCCCAGCTCCTAACCTGGTCAGGTGGAAAGCTTTCCAGACTGGTGGCTGAGCTGCCTAAATATGAGTTTCTCAAGAAGGATTATGAGGTTCCCGACGAGGTTAAGTTCAGGGTAGTAAAGGATCTGGCGAGCATTTTCGAGAAAGAGGGCCATATGATTGTGACTCTGGATGGGGTTAGGGTTGAGCTTGAAGACGGCTGGTTCATCCTAAGAGCTTCAAACACGCTTCCACAGGTTAGGCTGATAGCGGAGGCGAGAAACAAGCTGGCCCTTGAGAAAATAGTCAGGTACGCGGAGACAAGGTTTAAGGAGATGCTTGCAAGATACGGTTGAAAATATTCGTTAAAAGCTTTTATCGTAAAAACACTTATGTTTTTTAGAGAAGTCTGAATCATGGGGCTAATCACTTCGTTTGATCCCTGGCGTGGCAAGCTGTGCACGTGTCCAGAGAAATATAGTTTCTCCCCCTATGCCGGGTGTGGGCATAGGTGTGTCTACTGCTACATAACATCATATGTTCCCAGAGCATTTCAATCTAGGGTTAAGGAGTTCACTCTTCTGCAGCTTGAGAAGGAGTTGAAGAAGCTTGACAGGAGTAAGCCTGTATCAATCGCTAACAGCTCGGACCCTTATACGCCGGGGGAGGCTCAGAGCCTTCTCATGCGGGAGGCTCTTCCCCTGTTCATTAGGAACGGGTTTAAACTGCTAATAGTTACGAAATCAGATCTGGTAGCTAGGGATATTGATATTCTCTCAAAGGGGAGGGTTTGCGTAAGCGTAACAGTCACGACGCTAAACGGGCGTGTGGCAAAGAGGCTTGAGCCTTTCGCCCCGCATCCTGTCAGCAGGCTTAGGGCGCTTGAGGCTTTAAGCAGAGCTGGAATACCGACGATGATCAGGCTTGACCCGCTGATCCCAGGGGTTAATGACGATTCCAATTCTATCCGGGCTGTTCTTAAAGCAGCGTCAGCAGCGGGTGTTAGGCAGGTCACAGCCTCAACCTATAAGGCTAAGCCAGATAATTTCAAAAGAGTTTTAACGGCTTTTCCGGAGCTTGAGGAGGAGCTTAAGAATATTTATACGCAGGGTGAGAACATAGGCAGGTCAACATACATGGCTAAGAGGCTTCGGAGAGAGCTTATTTTGAAAGTAAGGGAGGCCGCGGAAGAGCTCTCCATTGGTTTCGCATCATGCAGAGAGGGTTTTCAAGACATGAATACTGCGGAGACATGCGACGGTTCAAACATCCTTTAAACCTCTAATAGCGCGCGCTAGAATAGTAGTCCACCACCCTTTCTGGAGAAAATGCTCCGTCAGAATTAGTTGTGTGAGCGTGAAGATTACTCTTTATCCGGAAGCCTGGGGATTCGAACGGGTTCCCGCTTGGTTCATCCAACAGACACCCATCTTGGTCGAGGATGCAGCAAGCTCCGATTTAAAGCCTTTCGTATGAATTTTCAAACCGGAGAGGCTTGCCTGCAAGCTCTCAAAGCCTGTCTTCAGCGGGAGCTCTACTCATCAGGCAGCAATATCTTCAGAATATTCTCCCGAGTTATTTTCCTAAATGCCTTCTCGTCAAGATTATAGCTTTCCAGCAGAGATATGTGGGATCTGTCAGGGCCGAATTGCAAGCCCTCCGGGTTTATGCATGGGAAATCTGTTCCGTAAATCAGTTTATTGCTCATCTCGCTTAAGAACCTTCTACCGAAATCCCTGTCTCTCGAGATCGCGTTCAACCCTGAGAAGGCGGAGATGTCTGCGTAGACATTCCTGTATTCTTTAAGGATTCTAACGGTTTCACCGGGCTCGCTTATTCTTCCCCTCGGATATACCTCGCTCGTCTTCTCGCCGCCTATTTGAGCCCACCATCCTGGGCCGTGAACTATGAAAACCGTTTCTTCAACCTTTGAAACAACATTCTTAAAGCCTTCAAAATCGGGGTTAAACCTGCTGTCAATATGTATCAGCACCGGAAGACCGTATTCGCCGCAGGTTTTGAAAAGGTTGATGTTCCGCTCATCATCAATCCTGGTCTCAACCTTATGCTCGCCGAACCCTCTGCAGCCATTCTTCACCGCCACCCTTATTTTATCTCTTAAACCACCGTCATCCGGGTTGAAAGCGCAGAAAGGGATTATTTTATCAGGGTGGAGAGAATAGGCTTTAAGCGCGCCATCGGTTTTAACAATGTCCTCCCCAATATCAGGGTAGCTTCCCACCACCGGCAGGAGGACTACTTTCTCCAGGTTCTGGCTCTCAACGTATTCCAGTAATTCCGGTAAACCGGTTTCAACAGTCCCTATTAGTTTTCTGCTCCACGATTTAACCCTGCCAATATGAGTGTGGGCATCTATCAATCCGGGTCAAAGTGTTTCCAAGCCCTTTTAAACATTCTTCTAGATTCTACTTACAGCTTAGGAATGAGGGTTGGAACACCCTTTTCCTTCTAGTCTTTAATCGGGAGTGAAACCGGCTTGCCGCTTCTGGAGGACTCGTATGCTGCCAGCGCTACTTCCAAAGCCTGTCTCCCATCGTGCCCCGAGGCCCGTGGCACACCGTCTCTCCTGATGACCTGCACGAAGTCGAGAATCATGTTTCGATCCGCGTCTGGACCGTAATACTGGTAGGTCATAGGTGAGCCTGACTCTACGAGGGAAACGTTAGACTTGAACGCGTCTAGAACCAGGTAGCCTTTCTCTCCGAACACCCCCATGTAAACGTCTCCCCAGACAGGGTAGGTATCTGGCCTAGACCAGCTGCAGTCTATGCTAACCTTAACCCCTTTTCTGGTTTCACACATGAGGATAGCATTATCCTCCACCTTAAGCTCACTCCTAATGTTTCTTCCAACACGGCAGAAGACTCTTGAAAACTCGTCTCCAGTGTACCATCTTGTTAAGTCCGCCACGTGCACCGTGTGATCCATTATGGCTCCTCCCCCTGCGAGCACAGGGTCTCCAAACCAGAGGTCCGGGTACTTGCCGTGGTTCGTCGCGGTTATCGCTATCACTCTGCCTATGGCTCCTGAAAGAATCGTCTCCCTAGCCTTTACCGCTGAGTCGTGATGCCTCATTACGAACGCTACCTGAAGCTTAACACCCTTTCTCTCCGCTTTCAACACCATTTCATCAGCGTCTCGAAGGGTTGTTGCAATCGGTTTCTCAACGATCATGTGTTTCCCCGCTTCAGCCGCAGCCAGTGCGAGCGCACGGTGCTTCGCGTTTTCAGAAGCTATTACTACCGCGTCGACCTCCTCCGTCTGAAGCAGTTTCTCAAAATCGCTGTAAAGCTTCTTAACACCATAGGTTTCGCCAGCTCTTCTAAGCCTTTCAGGAGAGTCGTCGAATATGGCTACTAGCTCTGTTTCCGGAAGCTCTCTTAAAACTCTAGCGTAGCTCCAAGCATGGATGTGCGCGAAAGACAATACGGCGAACCTAGTTTTACTCAACCACATCAGCCTCCAACGGTAGCTTAACGGGTTCCCCGGTTAATACGGATTTTAGGGCTGCGAGAACAACCTCTAGGCTTCTCAACCCTTCTTCCCCGCCCACTGGAGGAGGAGTATCAGTGAGAACAGAATCAACGAAAGCTTTCAACTCAAGATAGTAACCGTCCTTGTAGAACGGTGTGAACCTCTCAACCCTACCCCTCCTGTGCAGCGAGACCGTTGCGGTAGACTGGTTGTCAACCTGCAGTATTCCCCTCGTGCCGGCAACCTCCAGGAAAGTCGTGAACGGGTAGTCTTCAGGCATTATCCAGCTGCCCTCAACATAGGCTATTGTGCCGCTCTTGAATTTCAACAGGGCTTGAGTATAGTCATGCGAGGAAGCGTTTCTCCTAACGTATGTCCCCCCTTGAGCATAAACCTCATCAACCTCTCCCAGAGACCATCTTAGGAAATCAACGTCATGTATACTCATGTCGACGAAAACGCCTCCGCCCTTATTCAAATAGTCATGCCAGTTTTCCCAAGCCCAGCTTGGAAAGGCTGACTGCCTGTAGGCTCGCGCCACCGAAGGCTCCCCTATCGCACCATCCGTTATCAGCTTCTTAGCCAAGACGTATTCCCCCCAAAACCTCAACACGTGTGCAACCATAAGCTTAAGCCCACTATTCGCGGCTCTTCGAGTCATCTCCCTCGCGTCGGATAGTTTCAGCGAAACCGGTTTTTCAACAATCACGTGCTTACCGTGCTCCAGACATTTGAGCACAATATCCTTATGCGTGTAAGTCGGTGTGCAAACGTCGACTACATCAACCGTGTCGAGGCTCAGAAAACGGTCCAGTCCCTCTCCATATTCCTGAAAACCATAGGTTTCTTTGAAAAACTTAGCCCGCTCCTCCTCAAGGTCGACGCACGCGACAAGCTTCGCCTCCGGTATCTGTCTCCACCTCTCAGCATGCATTGAACCTATGAAGCCGCATCCAACCAGGCAGACGCCTATCTCCCTGCTGCCCATTTTAAACCGAGTCCCCTCGACCGCTAAACTTTTTCCTCATTCCCGGTGCTGGCTGACCTGTAGATCGCGTCTATGAGCCTCATCACTATAACACCGTGCTCAGGCAAGGGCCCTGGACTCGTGTTCCGCCTTATGCACTCTACGAAATGCTTCATCTCCTCCAAATACACGTTCGCCTCTTGACATTCTATCCCTGTCTCAACCCACTTGCCGTCAACCTCGGTGAACTTGCAGGGCGGTGTAAGCGACGCCCCCGCCTTATCCCCAGACAATATGATGTTGAAAGTATCATCCTTAGTGTAGAGCGCCCAGCTTGTCTCCAGATACATGACTCCGCCCCCCTCAAGCCTTATCAGGGCGACTGCAAGATCCTCCACGTCGAAGGGTCCTCCGGGCTCAGGTATCCCCCATCCTCCTAGACACTTGTTCTGCGTCCCAAGCTTGGAGAAGGTGTATCCCTTAGCGGAAACCGGCCTCGGGAATCCTTGCAGCCAGAGGGCAAGATCCAGGACGTGCGGCCCAAGGTCTATCAGCGGGCCCCCGCCTGAAAAAGCCTTAGTGGTGAACCAGCTGCCCATGCCCGGTATGCCGGCTCTCCTCAGCAAGGTTATCTTAGTGAAGTAAACATTGCCAAGCTCGCCCCCGAGAACAAGGTTTCTAATCGCCTTAGAGTCGTCCCTGAATCTCTGGCACATGCCGAGCATCAGTGTTTTTCCAGACTTGTTCTTGGCCTCAACCATTTTCTCCGCCTCGCCGGCATTCATAGCCATGGGTTTCTCGCAGAAAACGTGTACGCCCCTGTTTAACGCATCTACAGTCATTTTCGAGTGCAGATAGTTGGGTGTAGCTATGATCACAGCGTCCGGCTGCTCCCTATCCAGCATCTCCACATAATCCTCGTAAACCTTCTCCACACCATGCTCCTCCGCAAGCTCCTTGGCTCTTTCAAGCCTTATATCAACTATTGCTGAAAGCTCAGCCTCCTCGATAGACTTTACACTATTCGCGTGTACTGTTCCTATGCACCCAGCTCCTATTAGCCCAATCCTCAGCCTGCTCATACAATTAAGCCTTCAAAAGATATATTTATGGATTATCTTGACGCTAACGTTATTTCTAATCTAAACGGGTGCCCATGCAAATACAGGAAACTAAAACCGCGTTATAGTCTTGGGGGGGACAAACTATTTAAACAGTTGGAAGCATTGCTTAGCCTGGAGATGAAGGCTCACAGGCTACTGGGTTTTTTAAGCGCTTTAGCTGCATATCCTTTCATACTGGCTTCAATAATCTTATCACCGTGGTTCAACCCGTATAATAATGCTTTGAGTGACCTTGGGAATATTGCTCGAAACGGCTGGGTCGCATACCTTTATAATTTCGGGTTAGTTTTCTCCGGGTTCCTCGTAGCATTTTTCGGCGTATTAACCGCAACGAGGTACTGCTCATGGAAGTATCTCTGCTGGTCCGTCCCTCTTGCAGTGGCTGGATTCGACCTAGCGCTCATCGGCTTCTTCCCGGAGGATGCTGGAAGAATACATATGGTGGTGTCAGCAATATTCTTCATCTCAATAATCCTCGTCATGCTTTCATACGGCTTCTGTTCCAAGCATATGGGTTCACCAGCAACGGGTGTAGCGGCCTTCCTACTGGGCTTAATCTCAATGCTGGTTTGGTTGGTTAAATGGCCCTGGCAGGGTGTTGCAATACAGGAGAGTGTTGCTTCGTTGGCAGCGTCCGCATGGCTGTTAATGGTTTCACTGCGAGGTTTCGAGCAGTCGTGAAAACCTGTTAAACCAGCATGTTAGGATAGTTTGCATACTCGGACAGGTACTCGGGTATCGCGTTGTTCTTAACGATGTCGCGGTAAACGTAGGCGCTCGGCCTCGAGTATCTCTTCTTTGTATTCATGTCCACGTATATCAGGCCGAATCTTTTGCTGAAGCCTGAAGTCCACTCCAGATTATCTATGACTCCGATGGAGGTAGCCGGCCACGTTTAAACCATCCTCTAGCCCCTCTTTAAGACCAGTATTCCTCACTATTATAGGGTTGCGGATTTATGTTGGAAGCGGCCAATGATAGAGGTTTAGTATCGGCTTCATTCCCCTCTCCTTCAAGTCTCGGAAAATCTTCCCGTAGTGTTTAACCGCCTGCTTGTTAGCCAGAGCGTAGAGCTTTCTAAGGCTTTGCTCGCTGACCTCCACGTGCTTTATTCCCTCGCTGTCAGACACCACTGAAACCTTGACTTCGCGGATCGACCTGGGGAAAAGCCCTGCTCCAATCCGGGTTTGTGCGTCAAGTATTCAGACTCATCGATTCCGCCCAACCGTGGTCAATCTGAGGTCCCAGTAGCCGGGCCCGTTCTCAGACAGGTCTCCGCTTACAATCTTAGACTCTTTCTCGTCGTAGAGCCAAATATACCAGTCGCTGTTGAGATTCAGAGACTCTTTAGAACCGCCCATTTCATATTGGAAGGCGGCCATGAATATTCCCCGCATGAATCTTTTCGGGAACCAGTTCATTTCTAAAACTCTAATCCGTTTCAACAGAATTAAAAGACGGTTACGGCCAAAGTCTAGAAAGCATCTTAGCACTACAAATAATGCTTGCCAGACGGATAACTCTTATATGCATGGGTTGCCTATGCTTCAGCATGAAGGCAGCATCCCTGTTTGGAGTCGGAGACCTAAGGGTAATCGAGAAGGATGTTCCTAAGATATATGAGGATGAGGTTCTCTTACAGGTTGGCGCATGCGGAATATGCGGCACCGACCTGCATTTCTTCAAGGGGGAGTGGAAGGTTAACACGCCATTGGTCCTAGGCCACGAGTTCTCAGGCACCGTTGTTCAAACAGGCTCCCAAGTATCAACTGTTCGAAGCGGGGACCGTGTTGTCGCGGAGCCAAATGTAGTCTGCGGAAAATGCAAATACTGCAGGATGAGCGAGAGGAACTTTTTCTGCGAAAACCTTCAGGCAATAGGTGTCACGGTCGACGGTGCTTTCGCAGAATACGTTAAGGCTCCTGAACGAAACGTTTACAGGTTTCCCAGCTGGATGTCGATGGAGGAGGCTGCTTTAATCGAGCCCTTAGCCTGCGTAATCAGGGGTCTTGACAATGTTAAGATCCCTGCGGCAAGCAGCGTGGCGGTTGTTGGAACCGGGCCGATAGGCCTGCTCATGATTCAAATGGTTAAACACTATGGTGCGGCGAAGATTATTGCTTTAGACATTGTCGAGGAGAGGCTTAGGCTTGCGGAGGAGCTTGGCGCAACCCGCGTTGTAAACCCTGGAAAAGAAGATCCTGAGAAGGCTGTTCTCGAAGAGACTGAGAGCATTGGGGCTGATGTTTCAATCGAGTGCGTCGGAAGCCCCTCAGCTATAGACAAGGCGTTCAAGCTTACAAGGAGAGGAGGCAGGCTGCTGATATTCGGCGTTGCTCCAGAGCATGATGTTTGGCAGGTTAAACCCTTCGAGATATACAATAAGGAAGTATCCATATTCGCCTCCTACCGGAGTCCCTATACTTTTCAGAGGGCTGTTAACGTTGCGTCGTCAGGTGGATTGAAACTGAAGCCAATAATATCGCATATCCATAGGCTTGACGAGATAGTTGAGGTTTTCAACGGGCTGGCCAGTAGAAGGAAGCAGGCGATAAAGGTTCTAGTAAAGCCCTGAGTCTAAGTAGGGTAAGAATTCCGCAATAGAAACCTTTTATTTTTAGGATGGCTGTAAATATCATGCGAAGAAGGGTTGCAATACTGCTTGAAAAAGGCAGAATAGATCTTGTTGAAGAAGAGATCCCAAGCTTAGGTGGAAAGGATGTGCTGATCAAAGTTAAGGCTTGCGGCATATGCGCCGGTGACCTTTACGGTTTCTCAGGCTATCCGGTTTGGTTTAAACTACCCTCTCCACTAGGCCACGAGCCCGCTGGAGAGGTTGTTGAAGTCGGGGCCAACGTGTCCAGATTTTCAAAGGGTGACCGTGTCACTGCTTTAGGAGGCCCAGGTTTCTCAGACTTCGTGTTGGTGAATGAAAGCCAAGTGGAAAAGATTCCGGAGAATATTCCTTTCGAACATGCAATAGGGGAGCCGCTTGCCTGCGTGGTTAACGCTGTGAGGCTTGCCCGCCCAGAGTTCGGCGATGATGTTGCAGTCGTTGGCACCGGTTTCATGGGGCTGCTTCTCGTTCAGGCTTTGAGCCGTCTAGGCTTAAGAAACCTTGCTGGCGTCGACGTGAACAGTGAGAGGCTTAGGCTTGCTGAACACTATGGTGTGAACATTGCTTTAAACCCGGAGGAGAGGGATATTGCGGAGGACACCCTCGCTATAACCGGGGGTAAAGGGTTTGACGTGGTGATTGAGGCTACTGGAAACCCCGGGGGCGTTGGGTTAGCAACCGGGCTGGTTAAGCAGAAGGGTAGGCTTGCGATATTCAGCTACCATCCTAACCCGGTTTCAGTAGACCTGAGGGAATGGGATTCGAAGGGATTGGAAGTAATAATGACAAGCCCCTCGAGAGCGGAGGACATGAGGGAGAATTTTAAAATAGCTGTAGAAATGCTTTCCAAGGGAGTTTTTAATCTCGAGAGGCTTATTACTCACAAGTGGAGCCTTAACGATATTCAGAACGCTTTTGAATACGCGTCGAAGAAACCGTTGGACTACATAAAAGGGGTTATAGTCCCTGAATAGCGCGTGCGAACACGTGGTTCGTAACGCCTGTGTAAGAATAATCGCGCGTCATCAGCCGAGTGCTTGAAACCTCTTTCCCTTTACGATCAATTGATGGACTATTCTTTGATCTGCCACAGGCTCATCCAGCTCAGTGACGGTGATCACTTCAACATAACCCTTGAGCGGACTATCCATTATTTTCTTAGCGCGCGCTAAATGACTTTCTCGACTTAAAAGCGTTAAGGTGAAAAATTGGAATAAAGCATCTAAAGGTCTTGAAGAGCCCATAATATTTTGCGTTGCAGAGACTTAGAGTATATCTTATTCAAGTCGAATGAGTTTTTCCTGCTCCACTCTAAGTATATTCTAGGGTCTATATAGCTGTTCAGGCTGGTGTTAAGATTATAGTCTCTCGTTCTCCTCATCAGTTCAAGCTTAATCCTCTCCCTCTGAAGCCTTTCCCTCAGCCTCTTCAGCCTTCTCCTACGGGTCTTAGTCGGCTTCTCCTTAAGAATCCTATTCGCCTCCTCTATTTCGCGGAGGACTTTCCTAACTCTTTCAACCTGTTTCTCGAGACGTTGACTCCAGTTCTTAGGCAGTGTCCTCTTATGGTTTAGAACCTTCGCCGCCTCCAGGTTTGCAAGCTTTGCGATGAAAAGCTTCTTATACTCAGGGTCTCCCGGGCGCGTTTTAAACTCATACAGTTTTTCAAACACTGCTTTCGAAGCATAGTATGTTCTGAAGATTTTCGAGGTTAAGCCGGGCATGGCTTTCGACAGAAACTCATTAACATGCTCAGACCTGAGCTTTGGAAAAAGCCTTTTACCAGGAGTCTTCTCCACCAGTTCCCTAAGGTTCCTGACGACAACCTGGGGAAGCTTAACCGTGCGGTGGAATCTTACAGCCGCCTTGCCGAGAAAATTGAACTCAACAGTATCCTCGCCAAGCATCTTAACGTTGTTCTTAGTCAGGGTTGTAACCCCCTTGGTATCCAGCTCATCCCTATCCTTCTCGTCGCCGACCCTGAGCTTCAACAGGTCTATGAGGAAGATTGCTGTCGCAACCTGTCTTTCAAACTCATCCCCAGACTCCAAGCCCTTCCTCACAAGCATCTTTATCTTATCCAGATTATCCTTGAGGCTCATAGCCATGTCAAACTTGCTTCTCTCCCTCTCCTGCTTAACGGGAGCGGTTTCGCCAAGCCATATGTACTTCATCTTCCCAGTGAGCTTGTCCTTCCACCTAGCTATCCAGATAGCATCCGGATCCCAAGTTCTCCCGCCCCACTCTCCTCCGTCTGGAACGGGCGGCGTCGGAGCGTCTGGCGAAAGGTTCAGGGTAATATCCTCATACTTCACCCTGGGTTTCCATCTTCCCCTTAAAGGATGCTTCCCTTTCCCGGCGAATATGCACGGCGGTTCAACAGTATACCTTATCTCCACTTTTTCACCATCTATCACAGCGTAACCGTACTTCTGTTTAAGCTCCTCTCTCAGAAGCTTCCTCTTCTCGCTCAAGGCCTTCTTCTCCTCCTTCGTCATCCTTTCCTTACACTGTTTCTCCTGTTCAACCCATTGTTTAACCTCAGAGAAATCTATCGCGTCGTTCTGCGCGGAGCCGTTTAAACCTAGTGCAGCGTAAAAATCTTTAAGAAAGTTTTTCACGAAAACCTTGTCCTCCATCCTCTCCGGGGGTTGCTTGGCGAAAGCAATAGCCATCTCCTCCTGTTCAGGAGTCAGTCTGATCCTCTCCCCGTTTACCCTGATTGAAAGCCCCCTGTACTCGTAGGGCGGGATGAACACTCCGTTATGAACCAGTTGCCTCATGAAGCTTATTGTGGCCATGTCTCGCGGGGGGTTAAAAAGTTTCCCTTGAAAGCTGGGTAAAAATTTTTATAGAACAATCTTTGCTTTCTAAAAACCTATTTAAGGTTTTTCACAACCATCCCTATTTTAAACCAGTCTTCAATCATCACTTCAGACATGCCCGGGTTGTAGAGAGCACTAGCGGGATGATACGATGGGGTGATCTTGAAGCTTCCGTAGGACAACGTCTTTACGTTGAACACTCTCCCATGTACGCTGCCCATGGAGGACGGCTTAATGTTGAACTTCCTGAACAACGTGTTCGTAGCCACGTTGCCCAGCGTGACGATCACTTTAGGCCTTATTAGCCTTATCTGCAAGCTTAAATATTGGAAGCATGCTTCAATCTCGTCGTCAGCAGGCTCCCTGTTTCCCGGGGGACGGCATTTTACAACGTTAGTCACGTAAACACTGCTCCTCTCAAGGCCTGCTGTCTTCAACAGTTTTTCGTTTAAAAACTTCCCCGCCTGGCCCACGAAGGGCCTGCCCTCCCTATCCTCATTGAAGCCGGGGGCCTCACCTATCAGCATCACGCTGGTTTTCAAATCGCCCTCGCCGAATACGACTCTCGTCCTAGACTCGCTAAGCCTGCACCTCCTGCAGTTAAGCGCCTCTTTGAATGCTTCTTCAAACTCTTCCAACGCTTTCCCCGTTCCTCCGCCGGATATTTTTTAAGAGGATTCTAGCTTTTAGGGTTTAACGTGCCGTTTCTAACTATTGAAGCATACTCCGCAAGCCTCTCGCCGAGTAGTCTGCACGCTTTCAAAGCCTCCGCATTCGGCTTACCGACGGAGACTGCGCCATAGTGAAGCGTAACTCCGGGGGCAACATAGTCGGGGACGCCGAAAACAAGCATCCCATAGTTCAGCATCGCTAGGATTAAGGATAGGCAGGCCATCTCGTTCCCGCCTCCCAGCCCTCCTGAGCTGCTGAACGCAACCCCAACCTTCCCCCTCATCCTGCCCCATGCCGGCATGCCGGTTTTAGTGAACAGCTCGTTCATCTTAGTAGACATGACTCCGCAATGCGTAGGGGTTCCGAAGGCAAACCCATCATTTTCAAGAAAATCGTTAGCTGTTATGTCAGCAACCTTCTTCAAAGATACTTCTGCACCGGCGAGTCTAGCACCTTCTGCGACAGCATTCGCCATCTTCTCCGTATTCCCAGTATAGCTGTCATATGCCACTAAGATCCTCACCTTTTCAGTCATGAAGCCACATAGGTCAACGTTATCTTAAAACTTTTCTCAAAAGTTTTTCGCGTTATGTTAGCGCGCGCTCATTCAGCGTTAAGCCGCCTCCTTCAAGCATATTAGTATATGTTTTCGAAAGGTGGGAAGGGGACGAGAACATCCCAGCCTTGAACACTACAATACTCATGAATGCACCAAAGAAAATGGTTGCGAAGTGAAGTATAGATTACACCCGATTAATCATTATAGGTTCATCCGCTTCAGTAGCATTCCTCATAATTATCCTGTATTACAATTACAAAAGAGGCAGCACGCGCGCGCATGAGTCGAAGCGTTGAGCCGTTTAAATAGCCTGCTGCGGAAGATTTAGGCCCACGCCTAACATCTTCGAGGCTTCAAGGCTAAGCGACGTGTTTACCCAAGTATCTCCTATGCTTCTTGAAAGAGCTTTTCAGGCTTCTGCCCACAAGGTTATGAATCTCCTGAAGCTCCCTGTACTTCTCAACGTTAGACGGCTTTGGGCTGACACGGGTCTCCTCGTCCAGCTTGACGTACCGGTCGCATACCTCCTGAATACTGGTCCTCTCGCCAACATGGTTCAAGTAGCACCACACGGCCTGCAAAGCCGCCCCGTAGGCTGCACCCTCGTCGATCCTAATGCTGACGACCTCCGCGTTAAATATGTCAGCAGCGATCTGCCTCCAAGCCCTGTTCTTCGACCCGCCGCCAGTCAGCCTTATCTCGTCGGGCCTTATCCCAAGCTCCCTCATCCTGTTCAAACCATAGTTCATCCCGAGCGTGACACCCTCCATGGCCGCCCTCGCAACACACTGCCTGTTGAAAGTCCTGCTGTTAAAGCCATAGTAGACGCCCGTCCCCTCCGGGACGTTAGGCGTCCTCTCCCCCTCAAAGTAGGGGATTAGCAGCAGCCCGTTTGAACCGGGGGGAGCCTCCTCAACAGCACTTGTTAAATCGTCATGCGTCATTTTAAAAAGCTCCCTAACATACTCAGTGGCCACAGTAACGTTCATCGTGCACAAGAGGGGTAGCCAAGCGTTCGTAGAGTCGCAGAAGGCAGCTATCTCTCCCCTAGGATCTACCACCGGCTTCTCGGAGTAAGCGTATATTGTGCCTGATGTTCCAAAGCTGGCTGTAACAATACCCTTCCTAACGTTACCCGTTCCAATCGCGCCCATCATGTTGTCCCCTCCCCCCGCACTAACTATAACATCCTCCCTGAAGCCGAACTCGCCAGCCAACTCCCTCCTGATTGTTCCAGCAGGCTTATCAGACCCCTGCAGCGGAGGAAGCCTGCTCCTGAGCCCCGGGTCAATCGCGTCAATAACCCTCCTACACCAGACTCTCCTCCTCACGTCCATCAACGCTGTTCCAGAAGCATCCCCATACTCCATAACCATGTTCCCCGTCAAATAGTAGTTCAAATAATCGTGGGGCAGAAGAACATGGCGCAGCCTAGCGTAGTTTCCAGGCTCGTTCCTCTTAAGCCAGAGTATCTTGGGTGCAGTATAGCCGGGGAGAACCGGGTTCCCCATGAGCCTTAAGACATTCCCTACTCCGCCAAGCCTCCTAGTTAAGTACTCGCACTCCCTTGCTGTGCTAGTGTCGTTCCAGAGCTTCGCAGGCCTTATAACCATGCCCCTCTCGTCAAGCGGGACGAAACCATGCTGCTGGCCTGAAACCCCTATGGCCCTCACGCTCCTAGGGTCTATTCCCGTCGTAGACAAGACTCCTTTAACGGTTTTATGGAACGCGTTGATCCAAAGCTGGGGGTCCTGCTCCTTATGTCCCGGTGGAAGATTCCCTATCAAACCATAGTTTTCAACAGCCTTACCGACCACGAAGCCAGTCTCGCTGTGGACAAGCAGGGTCTTCATGCCTTGCGTACCCAGGTCGACTCCTATGAAATACGCGCCGTCCTCCAATTCACCTGCCTCGAAAATAAATTTTACCGAATAATATTTAAACTTAAATTGGATTTTTAAGCTAAGCAGGGTAAGCCTGTGATAGGCGTTACTGGACATGCTAAAAATTGTCGTGACTCGCCAAAGGTGTTGGCGTAATCATATCTACTAGTTTAAACTTGCGTTTTTATAAAAACATTAGGCTTCTACTACTTGTTTCGCGTTCAAGTTTAAAACAATTTCAGCAATATCGCCAGCATACTCCATTGTTCTCCTTATGCTCTCTATAATCATTCTTAAACTGGATATTTTGGCGGCATCTGCTCTTCCAGAGATGAGCCTCATGAGCTCGCTTTCCACAGGCAATATTGTTTTCGCCTTCGAGACCACGCTGTCAGCCAATAAGTAGTTTTTCTCATACAATGATTTTACAGCGTCGTTGAAAACCGTTATCGAGAAAATACTCATTTCAGATATTCTTTTCAAAATAGGAGGGTCGATGCTTCCACTTATTGAAATAGCGTTTTCAGCTATCTTAACCGCGTGATCAGCTATCCTCTCTACGAATTTCACTATTACTCGGTAACCTAGGCAGTCCTTAAGATTAGAGAGACCTATTTCCCTAAGTATCTGCTCATTCTGCACAGCCATCTTTAACTGCCGTATCACGTAAAGGCTGAAACGGTCAACCTCATCGTCTAATGCGATAACGTCTCTAGCAAGCTTCTCGTTAGACTCCCTTAAGGCTTGCAACGCGTCACTATGCATGGAGACAGTTATAAGACACATTCGTCTCAAAGCATTCTCCACAGAAAGCTCAGGGTAGCTAACAAGTACTTGCAGTACTATCTCGTTTTCAGAATCTGAAACTATTTCAACCCCCACTAGCTTTCTTCTCGTGAGATCCTTAATCAGGTTTCTTTGAAGAGAGGTTATGTTTTCACCCGCTGTTTTTACTCTGATTAGATTGTAACCCTGCAGGTAGAGTGCAATTATTTTACGTATCGTCGTATCCGGATCATCTCTCTGTGATATTTTGATAGCTACTTCTTCGGATCCCTCTGGCTTAACGAGTCCCTTGGGAGTCAGAACAAGCGAAAAATTGCTTTCAGAGATTGCAAGCTGATCCCCTGCGTTCAGCCCCATTTTAGTTACCCAGCTCTTGGGCAGAGACACTATATACGTTGATTTACCAGTCAATTGAATCTTCCTTATCTCTTCTCGACGAGAGGCTTCTTCCATTAATCGATCCCCACCTCATCTATATAGATCATTTGCTAATATATTTTCTATTTGGATAAGGTATATATATGGCTTTCTCCTTCGCGCCGGAGGAGGATGAAAGATGAAAGGTAAAACGATAGGGATGATGGCTATAATAGCAGTAATAGGCCTCGTTATAGGATACTACGTGAACAATGTTACACAAGGAGCTAGATTACAGGAATTGGAAGCCGCCCTGAAAGAATTTGAAGAAGATTATGCTTGGCGAAGCGCCCGTATAACCATTTCAGGTTCTACAACAGTATTACCGATAGCTAACGCTTGTGCCATTAGTTTGATGAACAAGTATCCGGGAATCACCATAACTGTTCAAGGCGGTGGTTCTGGAGTTGGTTTCAGCAACATCATAGATGGTGTGGTCGACATTGGGATGACTTCGAGAGACCCGAGAAGCACTGAAATAGATAACGCTAAAAACAAGGGAGTTGACCTATGGCTGCATCCGATAGCCCTGGATGCTGTAGTCGTGGTTGTTCACCCCTCGGTAGCGAACTCCAGCTATCCGTTAAGCCTTACTCTTCAAGAAGTAGGCAAGATTTTCGCCGGAATATATACTTACTGGGATGAGGTTAAACAGGGATTGCCGCGCAGGGAGATAGTTGTAATTGTTAGGGAGCCAGGATCAGGCACAAGAGGCACCTTCGAAGAATACGTGATGCACCCCTGGAAATATAACGTGACGGTGCGTGCAAGTGTGCAGCCGAGTAACCCCGCTGTGAGAACAAAGGTTGAAACCACGCCCTACTCAATAGGCTATGTTGGCTTCGGCTTTCTAAGCGAAAAAATGCATGCTGTATCCTTAGCTAAGGAGCCTGGAAAACCATACGTCTATCCGACGACTGCTTCTATTGTTAAGGGGGACTACCCGGTTTCAAGATACCTATATCTTATTACAAACGGACAGCCGAAGAGTGGTTCTCTAGTCGACAGGTTTATAGACTTCGTAAGAAGTGAAGAGGGACAAAGAATAGTTGAGGCAAACGGCCACTTAAAGCTTCCCTACGTGTTTCCCGTTCCGTAATGTAAAGTAGATGAGGCTGAATCATGAACCCTCTAACACATAAGGTGAAATTTCTTCTTAAAACCGTTAGAGAGGAGCCTATAGTTGTTATCCTCTTTCTATGCGCATCGTCTTCAATACTTTTCATTTTATTAATGTTGATGTTCCTAGTCAGAGAAGGCGCGCAAGCCTTCTTTACGTTCGGAATAGATTTCATAATCGGCAAGATTTGGGAAACTAACGCGGGCCTTTACGGTGCTTTTCCGTTGATATACGGCTCCTTAATGGTGGTGTCTGCTGCTCTAGTCATAGCGGTTCCTCTTGGGGTCGCTACATCAATATTCATAGTGGAGGTTCTGCCATTTACATTTAGGGATTTAGTTAAATCATTGCTTGAACTCCTTGCCTCTATCCCGTCAATAATATATGGCTTTATTGGAATTGTCTTCTTAGCCCCACAAGTGGCCTCTTTCTTCGGGATACCCACCGGAACAGTAGCGCTCACCGCCTCTATACTGCTTGCAATAATGTCTATTCCAACTATCATTGGAGTTTCGGGTGAAATCATATCTGCAGTCCCAAAGGAGTATAGGGAAGCCGCTTTAGCGCTTGGCGCGACAAAACTGCAGACGATAAAAACCGTGGTAATACCGGTTTCTAAATCCGGAATAATTGCAAGCATCATGCTAGGATTTGGAAGAGCAATAGGCGAGACAGTGGCAGTGCTGATGGTTGTAGGAAACGTAGCAGTAATCCCAGAACCACCTTGGAACTTTCTGTCACCAGTATACCCGATTACTGCCGTCATAGCTATGCAAATGGGAGAGGCTGCTGTAGGAAGCCTTGAATACAGTGCCTTATTCGGCCTAGGGTTAATCTTGTTCGCAATAACGTTTATTGTAAACACGTTAGCGGACGTAATAGTTATGAGAGAATCAAAATTTAAAGGTGGTATAAAATGACGAGCAAGATTAAAGAAAAAGTCTTTTTCACGGTTCTTGGAATACCTGTATTAATATGCTTGGCTGCACTGTTTTGGATAATCCTAGTTCTTTCAACAGGCATCAGCACTCTCAGATGGGAACTTTTAACTACAAGCGTTTTGCAGGGTGGAATTTTTGAAATGGTGGTCGGAACTCTTTATTTACTGATAGGCGCGGTTGGAGTAACCGCCCCAATCGGTGTTTTGGCAGCAATATATCTCGTGGAATACTCGTCTCGAGGAAGGTTTACACGTATTATTGATCAGGCATTCAACAATATGGCGGGAGTACCATCGATTGTTATAGGATTGTTTGGGTACACGTTTTTTTCAAGGTTGCTTGGGCTTGGGATATCCTTGGCAGCTGGATGGTTAACCTTGATGTTGATGATGCTCCCGATAATAGTTAGGGGGACGGAGGAAGCACTTAAAATGGTTCCAAACGCCTTTAGAGAGGCTGCTTTAGCACTGGGCTCGTCCAAATGGAAGGCTATACGCTCCGTGGTCATTCCCGCCGCAGCCCCTGGAATTATTACCAGCGTTCTCTTAGGGATGGCAAGAGTAGCTGGAGAAACTGCAGCCATACTTTTTACATCATGTGTTTTAGTAACTAGAGGTTTACCCAAATCGCCATTGGAGCCTATAATGGCCTTGGCTTTCAACCTTTTCGTAAAAATTACTGTCTTAGGAGAGTCTCCCGTTAGGGTCTTCGGGATAGCCATAGTTCTTTTCTTGATCGTCGTCTCAATAGCTGTCGCAGCCATAGTCTACAGAGTCTACTATAGGAGGAAACAACCGTGGTTAAGGTAGAAATAAGAAATTTAAACGTGTGGTTTAAAAACAATCACGCGTTGAAAAACGTAAGCCTTAAAATTAAGGAAAATACTGTAACAGCCATAATGGGTCCATCAGGGTGTGGAAAAAGCACTTTGTTAAGGGCAATTAACAGGATGAACGAAATCATCGGTGGGTGCCGCACTAAAGGTGAAGTATATATCGATGGTCAAAACATTTATGATGAAAACACAAACGTGTATGAATTAAGGAGAAGGGTTGGAATGGTGTTTCAAAAGCCAAACCCGCTTCCGAAAACAATATTTGAAAACGTTGCCTACGGGGTTAAGATTCACCGTATGGCAAGTGGGAGTAATATTACTGAGATCGTGAAAAGGAGCCTTGAAGAGGCTGCACTTTGGGATGAAGTTAAGGATAGATTAAACGATAGTGCGTTTACTCTTTCAGGTGGACAGCAGCAGAGGCTTTGCATCGCGAGAGCTCTTGCAGTCAATCCGGAAATTATACTTCTAGACGAGCCATGCAGCGCTCTCGACCCAATTGCTACTGCAAAGATAGAAACGTTGATGCAGAAACTCTCTGAAAAATACACTGTTATATTAGTCACTCACAACGTTCACCAAGCTGCGCGCGTCTCGGATCACGCTGCTTTCCTTTATCTGGGGGAATTGATAGAGTACGGGCCCACTAGACAGATTTTCGAGAATCCGAGGAATGAATTGACCGAGAAATATATAACTGGAGGCTTTGGATAGGTGGTAAAAAATGGCTAGACTTATTGACTCAGGTTTGGAGCAGGTTAGAAGTATGCTTATTCGAATGGACGATCTTGCTCACGAAGCAATCTCCATATCTCTTGAAGGATATGTTAATGGGGTAAGCACCTACTCGAAAGTTCAAAAAACATCCGATATTTTGGTTTCAACATCTGACAAGGTTGAAGACAAGGTTTTCGAGCTGATTGCAAGGTTTCAACCGGTTGCATCAGACCTGCGGCTTTTAAAATCATACATGAAAATATCGTACAACTTAGCCAGATACGGTAGGTATGCACTAGACATATCGCAGATCTACGAAAAGCTTGATGGATTGGGGCTTTGTGAAGACTGGATTAGAGACCATGTTAAGGATATGGCGGCGAAAGTGTTAAAGATGATCCAAATAAGCGTGGATATGCTTGAGACTCGTGATGTAAAAATGGCTAAAACTCTCTCCGAATTAGAAAAACAAGTTGACGAGATGTATTTTAAGTTCCTGGATGAGCTGATTGGTGAAACATCAGCCGTAACCAAGTGTATAATCTCCAGCGTTCTAGTGGTAAGGTATCTCGAGAGAATAGCCGACCACGCAACGTACATAGGGGAGTCAATAGTTTACATTGTTACCGGGGAAAGGATTATGCTCAGATGATCCATTTAAACATTCTTCTCCCAAAACTTCCTAGTTAAGGGATGAAATAGAAGTACGGGGCACTAGCGTCGAGTCGGTTAAGATGAGATGTAACCCGATAGCTGGTATGGAGGAAATAGTAAAATGAAACAAGTAGTTGGAGTCTATACTGGTTCTACCGAGAAGCTTGCAGTCTACCCTGGGATGGGTCATGAATGCCCCGGCGTGCATAAAGAGAAAATGATAGAATGGGTAGCTAAATATCTGTTGAAATAGGTGTTTAAAACATTAACGTTTCCAATCTTTAGATTTTTCTCGTAAAGACTTAAAAGAAACCGCTGCTCAATAGGATTAAGATGATTTCAAAGGTTCCTGTAGATTTAGGGAGGGTTGGGGAAAAAGAGATCGATAAGCAGGTTCTCCGTGTAGCAATAATAGCTGAACTAGACGCGGTAAGCCTTTACGAGCAGCTTGCCCAGTCTGTTGGCAACCAGGACATAAAGAAGGTTCTGCTGGACATAGCTAAGGAGGAGAAGACTCACGTAGGAGAATTCCAAGCCCTCCTACTGAAAATAGACAGGCAGCAGGCTCTGGAGCTGGAGAAAGGCAGGAAGGAAGTTGAAGAAATAACTGGAAAATAAAGTATCTATTTGTTTTTTTTAAAAAAATGAAGGTTTTCACAGTCCACGGTTCGCGTGGCGAGGCCTTATCTTGACCAGCGTTCCTCCACGGAAGGAAGTCTCGGGAATGATGCGTGGGGCTCAGTCTGATACCAGTATGCGACGGAAGCAATATCGTCAGTAAGAGGCTGGAATTTACGGTCAGGATACCATCCTAAGGCTTGAATAGTCACCTTCAGGTCGCTCCTGAACCTTATGGGGTCTAGTATGTGCCACCTGTAGAGCGCGTGCCTAGGAACCTCCCCCGACTCCCTCCTGTAGAGAGGATAGCCTAGGAAGGCTGTTGAAAACGTTTCGCCTCCGAAACACCATGCTCCCCCGAAATAGTCCTCCGTACCTGTTCCGCAGATAGTCGGATGCTCAGTGTCGCCGTCTACGAAGAACTTTATTTCTCCCTCTCCCCACCAGCCGTTTGACAGTTGCGTCCACGCTAACACGGTTCCAACGTAGTGCCCACTCCCCCTGACGCCGTCGAGAATCGTGTGCTGCGGGTTCTGCCTAGTAGTCATTGAACGCCTCCACTGAGCATGGAAATAAACCATTTTATCCTTAACCTCCTCCAGCGAATAGGTGATCTGATAGTAGAACCCCCCTATATCCTCCATCCACTGGTTTTCAACAGTTATCGCCGCGCTTCTCCTGAACGGCATTGGAAAATAACAGTTAAACCCTCCAGAGGGATTGACCGCGACGGGTATTGAGTTAACATTGTACCTTAACCCGTGGCAGTTCGCGAAGAAGTCTCCGAGAGGCACTTCAACCGACGGCTTCTCCTCTCCATCCCAGTAGAAGCGTAGCACACAGTTCCTATATGCTTTAGCGTCCACGGTTAGCCAAATGTGGCGGATGAAACCGCTCCCCCTAATGTCTGCAAGCTTAACTGTCTCCCCCTTGGGCAGCGTTATGCATGGCTTAACCTTCCATCCTTTTCCAAGCCTTGACGCCGGGCTTCTCTCGTCCGGAACCTCAGTTGCACCCCTGCCTTTTTCACCAGTAGGGTTCTCAGCTGAAATTGAACGTGTCTCCGCGTCGCTCAGCTCGGGAAGAGAGTGTAGGAACACCATTTCTAACACCGCTCTTCCCTAAGGCCAGCTTTAAATAAATCTTTCTTCACAGCATTTAAACTAATGTCACAAATTTTTATTTTGTTTTCAAATTTAAGTTCTACTGTCTAAAGGAGCTCGACTTCGCTCGTGATGCCGAGCCTAAAAGCCTTCCTGTACGCTAGGGCTGCAGCAGCCAAGTCCTGTATCGCTAAACCGGTTGAATCGAACACCGTTATCTCTTCGTCGCTGGCTCTCCCCGGCTTCCTCCCAATTAAGATCTCGCCGAGTTCAGCATGTATCTCCTCAGGCTTGAAAATGCCTTTTGAAACCGGAACGTTCAGCTCCCCGTAGTGGCGTGCCTGCTCATAATCATCCACAACAACCTTCGCCCTCTTCAGAATCCGGGGGTCCAGCTCCTCTTTTCCAGGGGCGTCTGCGCCTATAGCGTTAATATGCATACCCTTTTCAACCCATTCGTCTTCAACCAGGGGCCGGGTTACCGGCGTGGTCGTCACAATAATGTCGCAGCCCCTCACTGTTTCCTCCACGCCTTCTTTAACCAGGATTTTTAGGCCGAGGTGTTGCATGTCTTTCACGAATCTTTCACACTCTGTTCTCGTCTTAGCGCAAACCCTGACCTCCTCTATCTTGAAAACCTCGTTTAAGGCGAGAAGCTGAGTCCTCGCCTGAGACCCTGCACCAACCATCCCGATTAATTTCGAATTTCTCCTTGCAAGATGCTTCGCTGCCACGCCCCCAGTTGCACCTGTCCTCATGCTGGTTAAGCAGGTGCCGTCCATAATGGCCAGAGGCCTCCCAGTATCGGGCTCTATTAGGATTATTGTCGCCATTACTGTGGGTAAGCCGTGTTTCCCAGGGTTATTCGGATGCACATTAACTATTTTCACGCACGCCATGTCTAGATCAGGAATATAGGCCATCATCGTCCTGAAATCGCCATCCGGTAGGGTGACGTAAACCTTAGTCGGCATCCGTATCCTCCCCGTGGCCTTTGCCCTGAAAGCATCCTCCATGGCGCCCATTAATTCCCTCATTGAAACAATTCTTTCAATGTCTTTCCTAATAATTAACGAGACTTTCATTCAACGTTTTAAACTGATTTTCAGTATTTAAGGGTTTTACCCTCTTCAAACTTCTCCAGCGAAAAAAAGATTAACATATCGGAAAAAACATCCGACGAATCATTATTTTTTACCAACGCTAAAAATCTTGCTGCAACTAGCATCAACCATCCTCCTCTTCTCGAAACCATAGCTTTGCCAGACGGCTTCTTTTCAATCGACTTTTATCTCGTATTTGTTAGCCAGTATTTCCATCTGCTCGTCGAAGCTTCGAACACCCTGGAAGTATAGCTTAGTCGCCTCGTCGTCCAGCTTCTCCTTACCTATTTTGTTCAGCAACGCTTCCGCTATTTTCTCAGCCCTAGTCTTCTCATTCTTCTTTTTTCCGAACAGCACCATTTTCCCCAGTCCTCTGCGGAGAAATTTATAAGTTTTTCCTTACCCTCGGGAGTCGAGAAGGATTCAACAGTTTTTCAGAATCTCCTCAAGTATTCTCTTCGCCTTCAGAATGTCTTCAACCTGCTTAGGCCCAGTTATCTCCCTCTCAATCGTTATCGCACCCCTGTACCCGATTGAAACCAGCTTAGGAATGAAGACCTTGTAGTTCACCTTCCCCTCCCCTAAAGGTTTCTCCTGTCCGAGAGCATACCCGTCTCTCGGGTATTCCCCATCCTTCGCGTGAACCCCCTTAACATACTTCCCGATAACGTCTAAAGCGTCCACCGGGTTCGCCTTACCGTAGAGAACCAGGTTCCCAGCGTCAAAGTTAACCCCAACATTGTCAAGCCCAATGTCCTGAATTGTTCTAAGAAGCGTCACCGGGGTTTCCTGGCCTGTTTCAAACCAGAACTCCTGCCCGCTTCTCCCAATGTAGCTTATCACTTCCCTAAGAGTCGGGATCAGAGTAATGTAGTGAGGGTCATTCGGGTTCTCCGGTATGAAGCCGACGTGAGTGGTCAGGCTTCCGACCCTAACCCTCCTAGTGAAGTCAGAAGCTTTTTTCAACGCTTTCACTCTCTCCTCCCTGGTTTCAAGTGGAACCAGCCCTATGGTTAAAGGTCCCTGAACAAAATTCCACACGGGAGTGCCTGGCAGCCCGCTCCAAATAGTTGTTATTTCAACACCGTAGTCCTCAGCGGTTTTCCTCAGCATAGTCGCCATCTCCCCGTTGAAATACTCCATCGTCCAGCAGGAGACCTGCGCGGTTGGAAACCCGTACTCATTTAGTTTTTTAAACTCTTCCTCCATGTCTGGCTTTAGGCCGACGATTACTCCAAGCTTTAGATCAGCCATCCTCCACCAGCAACCTAATTTTCCATCGGCGATTAATAAGAATTTCATTAAAGGATGTTGACTTCCTTAACCTAAACAGATATGTTGCTAAAGTTTAAAAGAGAGTTTTTCAATCACCCTACAAGACTATGAAAGCAATCATAGCAACATGGTCATTTGGGCTGAAAGCAGTGGAATCCGGGTGGAGGATTCTCCGCGAAGGCGGGTCTGCACTGGATGCTGTTGAAACAGCCATAAGAGTGGTTGAGAATGATTTTTCAAACAGGTCCGTCGGGCTCGGGGGATATCCTAATATTGCCGGCTTCGTTGAACTGGATGCGGCAATAATGGACGGTTCAACCCTTAGAGCGGGCTCGGTGGCGGCGGTTAGAAACGTTCAGAACCCAATATCCCTAGCTAGAAAAGTCATGGAAAACACTCCACACGTCATGATCGCAGGGGAGGGCGCTACTAAGCTGGCTAAAATCTTTGGCCTGCACGTGGATAAGGCTGACCTCCAGCCTGAAGCAAGAATGGAATGGGAGAAACGCCTGAAAACCGCTCTATCCGCCCACCCAAGGGAGGGCTCGATCGACTACTGGCTTAAACTGGCTGCTGAAGGAGGCTATAATCATGATACGATCGGCTGCGTAGCCATAGATGAGAACCAGAATATTGTTGCAGGCTGCTCTACAAGCGGGCATGCTTTCAAACTCGTAGGCAGGGTTGGCGACTCTCCGATAATAGGCGCCGGTCTATACGCTAACAGCCTTGGAGGCGCAGCAGCCACCGGCCTGGGGGAAAACATAATGATTCATAATGTTTCGAGGCGGGTGGTTGATTTCATGGAGCAAGGGCTTCCAGCGGGCGAAGCTTCTGAAAAAACAATACAGTATATTAGTAAGATCGGTATAAGAATTGAACAAATATCTTTTATTGCTCTCGACAAGAACGGCTTTTTCGGAGCAGGCACCACTAGGGATGCCTTTGAATTCGCCTTCATGTCGGAGGTTTTCTCAGAGCCGTCTTTATACATGGTTAGGAATGAGAAGAGCCGTCTTTATTTAGAGAAAAGGTAGATGCGTAACGGTTTAACAGTAAACTTGGCCGTATGCTTCTAGGCTTAAATGTTTACGAAGGTTAGGTTTCCGTGCACTTAGAGTTATGTTGTGAATCTGTTAATTCTAGACTGGTCACCAGTAGACCAAGCGTACACAATGATGAAAAACAACCTGTTTACTAGTGGGGTTGTCCGCGTAGCAATGCATGTAAGCGCGTGCTATTTAATCCAATGGTTCTCCGATTTTTTCGACAGGATGTGTCCATTATCAGTGGGATAGCCCCCGCTACTGACCCCTGTGAAGTGTTCAATAACAACTATGTGCATTTCTTCGCGCACGCTATTTGACGCTATTTCCGGATATTCCTTTGACAACTCTATTTACTACAATAATTTCATCTCGAACGGTGCGCATGTTTCCTGTATTAAGAATACTTGGGACAACTATTATCCTTCCGGTGGAAACTATTGGAGCGGCTATACTGATGAGGATTTTAAGAGCGGCCAGAATCAAGATGAGCCTGGGGCTGACGGCATTTGGGATGGACAATTCTTCATAAGCGCAAATAACGAGGGAAACTATATCATAGATGTAAACGGTTTAACTGGGAGCCTTAAAGCAGGTAAAGAGGAGCTTCCATGGCTAATCATCATTGCGGTTGTTACGATAACAATCATAATACTAATAATAACCTGGAGAAGAATACCTCCCGAGTAGGAACCCAGTGGTGCTGAGCGGTGAAAACCCTTTCTCCATCGCAATAAAAAGATTGTGGTAGCCGTTCATCGAAGGCTGAAATAATTCGGATACATGTCTCGTAAATTGAAAAACTTGCGAGCAAAGTTGCACGGCTTTTGGTAGTGGAAGCCTATAATTAGCATGCTAACCCGTAAGCCTATTTATAAGCGAAACACTCTCCTGAATCAGGCTCTCTGCGGAACCCTTTGTAAGACGGTTCCACCATGTTGGGGTAACCTCGTACCCGCCCTGCTCATAAGCCTCAGAGATAGCTATGTATCCACAGTACCCGTTCGCATAGGAGACTATGGAAGTCGGGCTCAGGGGAGAGTTCTTCTTTACGCGTATACCGACTTCAACAAGGGGCTCACCAGGTATTCCGACCAGTGCCGCATCACCTATTCGCACCGCCTGCAGCGTTGTTTCAACCGTCTTCTCAAAGGGCATTTCGCGAATCATTTTCAGGTTTTTCTCATAATAGTTGAGAATAGCCTTGTTCCTCATTATCGTCTCCATGTCTGCGTTTCTAGCCTTAAGCTCAGAGACATGTTTCTCCTGGTTCTCAAGCAGCCTGCGGGCTGTTTCTTCAGAAGGCTCCGCCAACGGTAGCGTAACCTTTTTCCCAACAGCCCTTATAACCGGCTCCTCCACAGTCTTGATGAACCTCATAGTGTTAAGGGCAGCATACGCCACTATTCTTCCAACGGCTTCAACATCCTCAAACGTGCCTGGGCAGGAATACCCTAATGAGGTAAGAGGGTTAATGTCTCCATCCGCCCCGTTCATGAAAAGAGCCTCATGGTTAGCGTTTAGCCTTGACTCTATGATTCTCGAAACCACGCCGGGGTAGTCTGCTGAAATAAGGTAGTTCGTGTCCCCCAGGACAACCCCGTGGCAAGCATAGTTCACGAGGGAGGCAATCGGGCTGCCGGATTCATCCGCCACAAGCAGCACGTTGACATCAGGGTCAACAGGCCCGCTGAAGCTTCTCCTGTTGAAGCCTACGATGACTCTCCCGACACCCCAGCCTAGCTTCGCCGTCCTCGCCTTCTCCACGGATTTAAAGGCTGCTGTTAAGATTCTCTCGCGGAGAACACTCGAATAGTTTCCTAAGCCTGCCTCGTAAAGGTCTGCTGTTATATCTGGGGGAAGCGATGGGCCGGAATGCGTGTGCGTCGCAGAGATCAGGATCCCGTTCTCCTCCATGCCAAGCCTCTTGGCCAGCTCCTCCTTCATCTCCAACGCTAACGAATCCGGAATGTTCAGCAGATCGTTGGCGATCAGCAGTGAAGCGCCTCCACGCCCCTCAAGGTAGAGTGCTCTAGCGTAAAGATTGTCATGAACCCCCTCCGCCCCTTTATATCTCGCGGCGAAACCACCCATCTTAACGCCGACGGGTGGAGTAATATCCTCCTTCGACGCTCCGGCTCGCATGAAAACCATGTTTTCAACAATCCTATTAAACCTTTAAAAACAGCTGATCGAGCCAAAAATTCACTCCTCTATGCCTTAAGCATTAATCTGTTCTTCCCGTTTTCAGATAAGTTTTTTAAGGTTCTAAGCCGGCTTGGTTGAAAGGTTGAAGCTGGATTGGCCGAGGCTTCAAGCAGCGTCAAGATCCATTTGGTCCCGACTTTCCATTACGACCTTGCGTATTTAATGAGCTTCGAAGAGTATTTTCCAAGGTTGAAACACATTTTCACAGAGGTGCTTAACATCATGGAGAAGAATCCTGAGTATACTTTCATGTTTGAAAAAGCCTTGCTGGTGAAACTGTTCCGCATGCTCTGCCCTGAGCATTTTGAAACTCTGAGGAAACTCGTTTCCTCCGGGAGAATCGAGGTCACAGGCCCATACGTGCAGACCGACAACAATATTCCCTCGGGGGAATCCCTTGTCCGAAACGCGGCTCTAGCTAAGAAAACCGTCGAGAAAATAGGGGGAGACACTAAAACCGCCTGGATGGGCGATGTCTTCGGCCAGAATGCTCAGAGCCCGCAGATCGCTAAGCTCTGCGGCTATGAATACTTGCAGTTTAGCCGCGGCCTTTCCCGGAAAGACGTTAAGCCAGTATTCCTCTGGGAAGCCTTAGACGGTACAAGATTATTAACCTGCTGCAGCGGGTACGGCGGCGTCCAGTTCTCGCAAAGCGTGGAGGATAGTCTGAAAAGTATCAGCGCGACGGTTGAAAGGTTCTTAGGCAGCTCGGCTGCCGGCGAGGTTCTTCTTCCAAGCGGGGGCGACTGGGCTGTGCCGGCTCAGAACGCTCCTGAAACCGTGAAAAGATGGAACCGGGAGAATAATCTGAAAATCTGCTTCTCATCCGCCTCCAGGTTCTTCGAATCCGTGGCTGGGAAAGCCATTGGCCTACAGGTCGTAAAAGGGGATATGAACCCGGTGATGCGTGGAACCTACAGCAGCAGGATTAGGCTTAAGATTCGAAACAGGGAGGTGGAGAACCTGCTTACCACTGCTGAGAAGCTTTCAACAGTCTGCTCCCTAATGGGGGCTGAGTATCCGTATGAAAAACTGGAGGAGGCTTGGGAGAAAGTTCTTCTAAACCAGTTTCACGACGTGATCTGCGGAAGCTGCGTCGACCCTGCTTTCGAACAGGCTTTACAATGGTATGCGGAGAGCGAAAGGGTTGCGAACAGGATAATAGGTGAGAGCCTAGACTTCCTGTCTGGAAGGATTGACACGGGCAGGGAGGAGGGTAAGCCGGTTCTAGTGTTCAACCCCCTTGGCTTCGACAGGCGTGACATCGTAAGGCTGAGGCTGACTTTCGTTAAGCCGGGCGTTAAAACCGTCCGGGTTTTCAACGATGAGGGGAAACAGGTTCCGGTGCAGCTTGCTGAGAAGAAGTATTATGGTGAGGCACCGCCACCCCACCTTCCGGTTAGCGGGGGGGTTGAGTTCCGCGAGGAGCCGGCTGAAACAGGTTACACTAGGGTTGAGAAAGGCTTCTCCGGGGAGGTTGAAGCAGGTGGCCTGAGGGAGGCTGTGGTAATGTTCATCGCAGAGGTGCCGGCTCTCGGCTACAAGGTTTACCGCCTGCAGGAGACTTGCGAGGAGCAGGAATATTCAACCAGCCTCCGTGTTTCAGACAAAACTCTGGAGAACGGTTTCTACAGGATTGTTTTCAACGGGGACGGGACGATTCGCAGCATAGTTGACAAGGAGACTGGTTTAGAATACGTCGACCCTGAAAAGCCTTTCGCAAACAATCTTCTTCTTCAGATCGACCGGGGAGACCTGTATAACATCATGCCTATGCTCGACCCCAGGGACCCTCTCCCAACCCAGGTTAGGGAGAAGCTGGCTGAAACAGCGCGGGAGTTCCACTTGGAGGACCTTAAGCTCTGGGACTATGTTGAATCGAGAAACATGCCTGTTAAAATAGATGTTTTAGAGGAGGGCCCGGTAAGGGCTACGGTAAGGGTTTCAGGCGTCCTCAGGTTCTGGGTCGGCATAAGCATAGCTTTCACCCAGCTTATCCACCTTTATGACGGTTTGAGGAGAATCGATTTTGAAACCAGGCTCACACCCTCCGGGAGACAGTACAGGGTTAGAGCGTGTTTCCCAACAAGCATTAGGAATGGTACGATAAGGCATGAAACACCTTTCGGCCATGTTGAACGGCCCGAGGGAGAATACCCGGCTCAGAACTGGATTGACTACAGCGACGGTGAGAAAGGACTGTGCGTAGTTAACTGCGGCCTGCCGGGGAACAACGTGGTTGACAACGTTGCCATGATCTCTCTCCTGAGAAGCGTCGCCTTCGAGTACAAGGGTGTGAGCGAGAAAGGGTTTGAGGAGAAGGTGCGGCACTCTTTTAAATACTCGCTCATCCCGTTTAAGAAGAGTGATCCAGGGTATCTGCCCTGGAACCATGCTGCTGAGGCGAACAACATGCTTATCGCGAAACCTGTTTCAGAGGGGAAGGGGCCGCTTCCGCCGAAGCATAGTTTTCTCAGAGTCGAGCCGGGCAGCATAATGTTGTCCTCTTTAACGCGGGACGGTGAACATATTCTGGTTAGGGTCTACGAAGCTAAGGGTGTGAAAACCTCCTGCAGAATATGGATAACGCTGCCTTTTAAACAGGCGGTTGAGGTTGACTGTTTAAACAGGGAAACAGGGCGTGGATTAGAGGCTCAGGGTGAAACGGTTAGGCTCGCGATTAATCCTTTCGAAATAAAAACCGTTAGGCTCTTCTAGCGGAATGCTTGAATCCATGCTGCCGTTCACCGTGGGTGAAGCAGGATGTCTGAAAGGGTTAGACTAGGGTTTGTAGGCTGCGGGGGGATAGCTGTCGCACACTTGAAAGCACTGGTTAAAAACCCGCGTGTAGAGCTAGCCGCCTTCTGCGACGTAAACCTTGAGCGTGCTAAAAGCGTCTCCTCCCAGTATGGCGCGGCTGAAGCCATGGTTTTCAACAGGATTGAGGAAATGTTTAGAAACACTGTTCTGGACGCGGTTTACATATGTGTCCCGCCCTTCGCCCACGGGGCTGAGTTCGAAGCAATAGACCGTGGAATACCGTTTTTCGTCGAGAAACCCGTAAACCTTTATTTCGAGCAGGCTAGGGAGATAGCCGCGGCCGTTGAAAGAAAAAGGGTTTTAACGAGCGTCGGCTACATGAACAGGTATCGGAAGGGTGTTCAAAGGGTCAGGGAGCTTCTCAACCAGGATCCTCCGATACTTGTGCTAGGAGGATGGATTGGGCAGGCTCCCCGCCTGAGGCAGCGATCTACAACTGGTGGATCGTGAAGGAGAAAAGTGGGGGACAGTTCCACGAGCAGGTTACCCGCACCGTCGACTTGGTGAGGTTCATGTGTAGAGATATCACGGAGGTTCAGGCTTACCCTGCTAAAGGGTTCAACAAGGGGGTTGCGCCAAACTACAATGTTGAGGACGCTAGCGTGGTGAACATTAAGCTGGCCAACGGGGCTGTTGGAAGCCTCTGGGCCTCTTGCTCGGCGAATGGCGGCGGTGGAGGAGTGAGCCTGAGTATTTACGCGGGCAGCACGACAGCCCTGTTCACCGGGTGGGAGCACTCCCTGCGTCTCCTGCGGGCAGGCGTTGAGCCGGAGGAGATTGCTGGGGAGCCGAACATTTTTGAAATAGAGGGCGACGCGTTCATAGATGCCGTCAGGCTTAAGGATGCTTCGAGAATACTCTGCCCGTATTCAGACGGTTTGAAAACGCTGGAGGTTACGCTTGCAGCCAACCTGTCCATGGTCAACGGGGAACCAGTCAGGATTCCCTTGAAATAGCCTGCTGACTCCGCACGCCAGTATGCCTGATCTCCCCCGAAGACCATGCCAGCGTTTCTGTGGAAAAAGCTTAATAATTAACGGGTTTATTCTCCTCTTTGAACGGGGATGATAAGAGTCTTATACGTTGGGGACTCGGGGACGATGGCGCTAGTATACACGGGCTCACCCTTCTGGGTGGAGCAGAAGAATCTTGAAGTCAGGAACTTCGGCATGCCGCTGCTCCGCGCCCTCAAGGGGGACAGCGAGCTTGAAGTAACGTACATGCCCACTTGGGAAGCATACAGCAGTTTCCCGAAAAACCTTGAAGACCTGTTAAACTACGATGTTCTAATACTAAGCGACGTTGAGTACGACTGCATAATATACTACCCTGAGTTCTACACTCCCAGCAAGTATGGTGAGCACATAGTTATGCCGAACAGGGTTAAAAACATCAGGGAGTTCGTACGGAGGGGGAGGGGGCTGGCGATGCTTGGCGGCTGGCAGAGCTTCGCCGGGAAATATGGAAACGCGCTTTGGCAGGGCACGCCTGTTGAGGAAGCGCTGCCCGTGAAAATGCTTGACAGAGATGACAGGGTTGAGCACCCGGAGGGAGCGCAGATAAAAGCGTTGAAAGAAGACCATCCTGTCATGGGGAACATAGACTGGAGGACCGCTCCACCCCTCCTAGGCTATAACAGGGTTCTTCTTAAAGAGGGGTCTGAGCTTCTCGCCACGGTTGGAGAGGGAGACGTGTTGATCGCTACCTGCGGGTTCGGCGAGGGGAGAAGCTTCGTCTTCACCTCAGACCCGGCTCCCCACTGGGGTATAAACTTCATGAAGTGGAATTGTTACGAGGTCTTCTGGAGACAGGCTGTTCGATGGTTGGCTGGAAGACTCTAGCCATACGGCGGTAGGTCTGAAACCCTGTCGACGTGCAGCGTAGTGCACGCTAGAGGGGGTTGTTGATGAAGAAGCGTTATGCTGCTATCACTGAGACAATTTAAACATAGAAGACGTATGGATTGACGTTTCACACTCTAATTCGTAAAAACGGTTGAAAGACGTCTGAAGAAATCACCGTTTATCAGGGGCGAAACAGATAAATTGAAGCACGGCATGTTCTACATGTGGTGAGCAGGGCAAGGGATTTGATCGAGGATGCTGATGATTTCCTAGGGTCTGCTCTAGACCTGTTTAAAACCGGAAGATGGTCAAAAGTGTGTTTCAACGCGCAACAGGCAGCGGAGCTTGCTCTTAAGGCGGTTTTAAACCATTATGGCGTCGAAAGGAGGACGCATACGCTTGTCGACCTGGTTGAAGAACTGATTAAAATAGACGACAGGTTTAAAGCTTTTCAGGAAAACGCTAAGATACTCGACCAGTATTATATTCCGACAAGGTATGCTAATGCTTTTGCAAGCGGACCTGCTAAAAGATATTTTACAAAACTGCAGGCTGAGCAAGCAATAGTTTTAGCGAAATCTATTTTTGAGGAGGCGAAGAAGATTGTTACCGAAGGAGAAGCTTAAGAATACTGCTTATGAGAAGATCGAGGAGTTTCTACGTCAGGTTAAAAGGCTTAGGTTGAAACTCGTCGTGCTTTTCGGCTCGTATGCGAAAGGAGATTTCACCGAGGAAAGCGATATAGATGTCTGCGTGGTGGCGGAAGAGCTTTCTGAGAACGTTTTCGAGAGGAGAAGCCTGTCCGGGCTTTACAAGGTAAGCGGCCTAAGGGCGGTTGGCTATTTTCCAGAAGAGTTCCTGAAGGAATTGGAGATTCCGAGTTTCTTCCTGCACGATGTGCTTGAAGACGGCTTAATCCTTCACTACGATGAATCTTTTCTCAAAAGTGCGATGGAAAAGAGAGACGTGGTTAAAAAGAAACTTGGCCTTGTTAAGGAGCATGATGGTTGGAGGATGCTGAAAAAGGAAAATACGAGCTAAACTGTACCGAGCTGAACTCACGGTATGCCTCAACTATAACTTCAATCCCAGCACAGTGTTTTCTTAAAAGATTTTAAGGCTGCTTCAAAGCTACCCTTAAAGCCGTAAAGATAGTAGGTGAAGTAGGTTGTTGTGCCAGTGTTAACCCTTTTCATCCAGAATCTTCCGAAACCCTTTAGACAATTGTTCTTGCTCTCAATGTTTCTCACCTTAGCGTCAAGGTCTTCGAAACAGAAATCTATCCCAAGATATGAGGCTGAGACCCATTTTTTTCTCAACCCATTCGCGTGAGAACCCTTTGAAACCGTCTTCGAAAAGCGTGAAATAACACGGGCAGGTTTCAGACATATCTTTTTTCGTTTTAAAAAGACCGACACTTGCAAAATATAAACTTATGTTGAAGGTTAAAGGAGATTTATGCGACCAGACGGATGCCTGCTCTTTAAGCTAAAAACATTTTCGGTTTACCACGTGCACGCTATTCTAGAAATCGTCGTGTCAAAGTGTTCTTCGAAAGTCCACCTTTCCACCCTATTCGCGGAGGAATTATCGTATTGAAAATTCCTTAAGGGCTTGGACTGCAGGCGCGTTGACGCTTTTAAGTGGCCATGCTTCGCAATGTTTTCCGTTCAGGTTTTTCCAAATAGCGTGGTGCTTGCTTGCATGTTTCTATCATAAACCGCGAGGCGTGAAGAGCACTTTCTGAAGCCATGATTTTTACCACGCGCTATGTATGAATGCACACTTTTGTACAAAAACGTTTAAGAACTCTCCCCGGGCCGCTTGAAAAGGCTGGAGGAACACTAGGGAGATGGCGGATAGGAAGCCTAAGGTTCTCGTGCTAGATAGTTTCGACCAGGAGTTTTTTGAAAGGCTTAAAGAATACTGTGAGGTTTTGAACCAAGCCCGTCTGGAGGAGACTGAGATACTTATAGTCAGGAGCAACACTAGGGTTGACAGGGAGTTCATATCCCGGCTTCCGAAGCTTAGGCTCGTGGTGACCGCTACGCACGGGGAGGACCATGTTGATAAGCAGGCTCTTGCGGAGCGGGGAATATTTTTCAGGACTGCTCCTGTTCAAAGCTACGATGTTGCCCAGGGCGTGATGGCTTATGTTTTCGCATTCGCTACCAACATGGTTACTGCAGACAGGTCTATGAAGAGGGGCGAGTGGAGGAAAAAAGAGCTCGTAGGGTTCAGGGTGAAGGGTAAAACGCTTGGAATAATAGGGTACGGGCGCATAGGGAGGGAGGTTGCGAGACAGGCTTTAGCGAACGGCCTCATGGTAATCGTTTACGAGAAGGATGCTAGGGCCCGGCTTGAGAACAGTCTGCCAGTAAGGTTTGCCGAGACGCTTGAAGAGCTTCTTTCAAGCTCCGACATAATCACGATTCACGTTCCCCTGACTGATGAGACAAGAGGAATGATCGGTGAACGCGAGCTCGCCATTGTTAAGAACGGCGCCTTCCTGATAAACACCGCCAGGGGCGGGATTGTCGACGAGGAAGCATTGTTGAAAGCATTGGAGAAGGGCAGGCTCGCAGGCGCGGCTCTAGACGTTTTCCACCATCAGCCGCCTCTCGTTAACAACTCGTCTGAGAAGCTTGCACGCCATGAGAAAGTAGTTGCTTCCCCGCACAGCATCGCTCAGACCAGGGAGACCTTGAGACAGAAAGGTGAAACAGTCCTCGAAATCATCAGAAACCACGTTTCGAATCCTAAGGGTTCAGCGTCTTAACCCTGGGAAAGTTTAGAATTCAGGCGGACTATGGAGGCGCTGTTCAACAGGGTCTGATTCCCTACCCTTTCCAAAGGCCCAGCAGCAACCCTATGAGAAAAGTGGCTGAAGAGTATGGAAGCACGTTTTGAAGGCTGCCGCCAAGCTCGATTATCCTAGGTAGGAACTCCATAGCCCTGTCGAAAAGATCTTGGAAAGTCAGGCTCACGTAGCCAGTGGCTACAAGAATTATGATGAGTATCAGGAGAGCCAGCACCAGCGTTATGGCGCGCTTAATTATTAGGCCTATGAGAAGCCCGATGATGAACGGGACGACCACCGGAACAATCCAGGCGAACTCAGGGGGAATAGTCACTCCAGACATGTTGAAAAACGTAACCGGTTCCAGTTTAAAAAGTTAACGTGGCAGCCGGATTATCCCGGGGCGCACTGTGCTGGCGTGAGGCCCCTCGCCTCTGCTGATCCAGGTTACTTCAGGCCCCTCTTTAAAATGCGCGCGCTCATAAGCCTTAAGGCTTTTCCCCCGCAACCTAGAAACGATTTTCAAACGTTTCCGGTAGAGAAATTGAGGAAACCGGCATGCAGGAGGAAGAATTTACAGTAAAGGGTTGCGTTGAAACCGTTGCGCGAATCAGGCTTTACGAGCGGGGTGCTAAATGGGTAGATGGAAGTTGAACAAGGGTCCTTTAAGCATCATGCTCTCCAAAACCTCTAGCCGGCTTGCATTAAGCAGAATGGGTTTAACACACCCGCCGAAGCCGAGCAGGCCCCCGGAGTAAACAACGCATCCCGTAACCCCCCCTATTGAAAGAGCCAGATCCACAGCCTCTTTCAACGACTCTCCACATTCAGGCTTCACCATGTTTCCCACGCGGGTTGAAACAGCGTCCGCCAGCGAAGCATTCTCCGCTACAACAACGGCAGCGTCGGCTTCGCCGAGGGATAGGGCATGGCTCACGCTGCTTGAGCTCGTGGACACTCCCACTGTCCCCTTGGAACAATCCACTATGAGCCCAAGGTTAAGCCCCTTACCCGTGTAGACCCCTATTACCGCTTCCCTGCCGATCTTCATCGAAACCTCGCCGCCGTTTTCAACAATCACAGTCTTAGCCCCGTGTTCGACCATGGTTTTCAACACCCTGTCGGCCAGAGCACCCGGCAGTGCGGCCATGGGTCCGACGCCAGCCTTAATGGAAGCATCGATGGCTGCCGCCACTACCTCCGGTGCCTCGCCGTCAGGCTTAACGGGCTCAAGGCTGTAGAGGAACTCAGGGTGTTTCTCAACGTAGGACTGGACCTTCTCCCTAGACTCTATGAACTCTCTTAAACCAGTGCTTATTAGAGAAGCCTGTTCACACGCAAACAGGAGGTCCGCCTCCCTGTAACTCGTCCTCATGTAGAAAAGGCCGTTTCTAAACGTGAGGACCGGTTGGCTCTTCACCTGTACAGGGTCACCGCCTTAACAGGGCACGCTTTCAAACAGTTTCCGCAGAGAATGCACTTCTCCTCGCTCAGGACAAGCCTAGCCTCATGGTTGAGCGTTAAAGCATCCGTCGGGCAGACGCTGGTGCAAGCCCCGCAGTCTATACACTTGCCCCTGTCTATCTCCACATACCTAGGTATCTCCTTAATCTGGACACCGTTCGACCTCAGTATTTCAGTGATCTTCGCAACAGCCTTCTCGTCAGCATCCATCTCTATAGTCATAATGCCCTCTGAGGCCGTTAGCCTCGCGTTCAGAATGTTCACGGGAACCCCTGACTCGAGTATCGCCCTTGACAATATGGGCCTGTTAACGTGAGCAGGGGAATACTTGAGTTCAAGCCTAACCTTCAACGACAACACCTCCTTCAGGAGTCTTTAAAAGCCTTGAAAGGTCTGCGCTCGTTATGAGCCCGAGCACACGGTTCTCTTCGTCAACCACCGGCAGCCCAGTGATGTCGTGTTGCTCCATCCTCTTAGCAACAATGTCGATAGTCTCATGAGGCCTCGCAACAATAACGTTTCTCGTCATGATCGCCTCAAGCCCTTCAGCGTTTGCGGCAACAGCCTTAGCAATATCCCATGTCGTCACAATGCCTAGAAGCCTGCTCTCCTCATCCACCACCGGAACATGGTCAACGTTCTCCCTAACCATCCTCGTCGAAACATCCCGGATGGAGTCCGTGAGCCTCGCAGTCGGTATCTTGGTCTTCATCAGCTCGGCGACCCTGGGCTCGTGCTTCCTTAGAGGCATTGTTTTCTGAACGCTCTCCCTGCTCAACGGGGCAACCGGCTTCGTCAGAAGGAATCTGCCCTCCATAATCCATTTCTTAAGAGTCTCAGCAACCTCCCTAGCCCCCCTAAGGCTCGACATGCTTGCAGCCTTCACAGTCCTATTGTTAACATCCACCCTGCCGCGCTTAAGCTCCCGGTAGCTAACCCTTTTTAAAACCGGCCTGTTGACGGAGGGCACGCTGTAATCAATTATCTCCGTGAAAATCTGCTCGTCAGGGGTTGCAGCATTCCTAGCGACATTCATGTTGATCAAGGGTATCGGTATCCCAACGCCGACGTAAAGCGTGGCACCATACTTGTAGAACGTCGCCCCTTTAAGGAACCCTGGGCTCATCTTCTTCAAGTCGCCCGCAACCATTATGGTTGACAGTTTTTTAGAAGGATAGTGCTGCGTCCCCTCGCCTATAACGTAGCCTACTCCTCCTCCGAGGAATATTCTTGTCCCAATGCCTATGGTCTCCAGACCCCTGTCCTTACACAGTGGGCTGAGCTCGCCCGAGCCGGAGAACCCAACGTTCCCATAGTCGGGGAGCAACGTGCCAAGATAAGTGTAGAGCGTCCTGTCACTGGAGTTTGTTGCAGCGAAATACCTCTGGTAAGCGTTTCGCGGGTTCACTAGAACCGCCTGGTTTAAATCATCTATGGTTATTATCGTCTCAACAAGTTTCCTCGGGTAACAGTCGGTTCCATATCCTTCCCCTCTTAAAAAAAGCTCCCTGCGACTAGCCAAATCCTCTATGACGTGCCCCCCGCCGTAGTCTATCCCCCTAGTCTCACTGTAGGCTGTTGCACCAATATACCCGTCTACTGCTGCCAAACCCTTGTATACTGGAACATCGTTCAACCATGCTTTCGTCATCTTTATAGGTGGGTCGGCGTGCCCAAAGTTTAGAAAGGCTCCGGAGCTACACATGGCTCCGAAAGTACCGGTTGTCACGACATCCACTTCCCTCGCGGCTCTTTCAAGGCCAGAGCTCTCTGCCAGTTTAACAAATTCCTCAGCGGTTAAAACTGTAACGTTGCCTTCAGATATCTTATGGTTTATCTGCTCGATCGTCCTCAACGATTCGTCCATTCCACTAGCCATCGCACGCTGCTGGAAATAACGCAGTTATAAAACTTTTTATTTTTCAAAGGTTAAGCCTCAAACAATATTACCCAGAGTAATAGAATTGAATCGCGTTGCAGCGCGGTGTGGAAAATACTGGCTCACTACGCTGCTTGAATCAAGATAGCTACTGTTTCTCATCCCTCATAACCCTTATCGATTCGCTAATAGGCCTGCCTTCAGGCTAGCGCGCACCCACACGTCTTTGTCTATACAGATGCTTGTCTTAACCATGTTCCCAGCCTGCTTATCCGAATATGCCTAAATCGGTTATTTAACGTTAAAACGCCCGGCTTTCCGCCTGAAAAGAGTTTTTAACCAACTTGCAGCTACCCTTATCGTTCATGATGCGCCGCGACTTGTCTGGAGAGGAGCTTAAAACATACTCTAGACAGATAGTTCTCAAAGACATAGGTTACGAGGGGCAGAGAAGGATCAGGAGTAGAAGGGTTTGTGTCATCGGTGTTGGTGGGCTTGGCTCAACGATAGTTGCCCAGCTCGCAGGAATGGGCATCGGCTTCCTGAGGATAGTTGACCGCGACGTGGTTGAGAGGGCTAATCTTCACAGGCAGGGGGTTTACAGCGTTAAGGCGCTGGACATGCCTAAGGTTGAGGCTGCTGAGAACAGGATTAGGGAAATAAATCCTGATGTTGAGGTTGAAGCCATGCCTGTTTCAGTGAACGATCATAATGTTGAGAGCATTGTTAAAGGCGTCGACGTGGTTCTAGACGGGTTGGACAGCCTACGCGTGAGGAGGATTGTAAACAGGGCGTGCGTCGAGCTCCGCGTGCCCTACGTCTTCGGGTCAGCCATAGAAATGTTCGGAAACGCTTCAACAATAATCCCTGGGGAAACACCATGTTTAGACTGCTTCCTTCCCAGTCAAGAGCCTTCAGCAACCTGTGCGACGGTCGGCGTGCATCCTTCGCTCGTCTCAATAGTGGCGAGCATACAGGTTTCTGAGGCTGTGAGAATAATCACGGGGGCTAAGCCTACTCTTATGAGTAAGCTGCTCTTCTTCGACCTCAGGAACATGCTTTTAGAAACTATTGAAGTGAAGCGTTCAGAATCATGTGAAACCTGCGGTGGAAACTCGGCTTCAGTCAAGAGTGGAGCAGGGGAAGGATTCAACGTTGAACAGGTTTGCTCCACGAGCGGGTTATCCTACTACATTGTTTCTCCGAACAGTGTTTTCAAGCTTAACCTTCAACAAGCCTCCCCGATTGGGCAGGGCTCCTTAAAGGTGAAGGCGAGACACAGGTTGAGCATTGTTTTCCAAAGAGTTGAGGGTGTTGAAATACATTTGATGAGCACCGGGGTTGGAATCCTCAGGGGCGTTAAAGACGAGTTTGACGCTATCCAGAACTATATGAATGTGCTGCGTTTTTTCAAACCAGTTTAAAGCCGCCTGCGCGCGCTATGCTTCTCAGCCCCATCCTGAAAGGAGGCTTTGCACAGAACATTTAAGCATTAACGCTCCGTCGTAGTCCTGGTGTGGAGACAGGGTTACGGAGATTTCGGGGGACAATCAATAATGCTAGGGAAGGGTTCTGGCCGAAAACACTCTATGCTCATGTGTTGTTCAGAATTAAGATTTATCTAGAGCTTTCTTATATTATTCAGTATGATGGAGAAAAGCATGGTGCTGTTCACCGATCTTTACGAGGCGACGATGGCTCAAGCATATTTTAAAACTGGGAATATTAAAGCAACCTTCGAGCTTTTCGTAAGAAGGCTCCCGCCCAACCGTGGCTATCTGGTAGCCGCGGGGCTGGAGGATGTTTGCAACTATCTGTTGAACTTCAAGTTTGAGAAAGACGAGTTGGATTTTCTAGAGGGAAAAGGGTTTGAAAAAGATTTTCTGAAATTCCTCTCAAGAATAAGGTTCACCGGAGACGTGTGGGCCCTTCCAGAGGGCGAGCTTGTCTTCCAGAACGAGCCGATAATAAGGGTTACCGCGCCGATAATCGAAGCCCAGTTCTTCGAAACCTTCATGATAAACACTGTTAATTTTCAAACACTGATTGCGACGAAGGCCTCGAGAATCGTCAACGCCGCTAAGGGCAGGCAGGTTGTTGACTTCGGCTCAAGGAGGGCTCATGGTGTTGACGCTGGGCTTAAGGCTGCGAGGGCAAGCTACATCGGCGGCTGCGTTGGAACGTCTAACGTTCTCGCCGGGAAGAAATACGGGATTCCGGTCTACGGGACCATGGCACACTCGTATGTTGAAGCCTTCCCCAGCGAGAAGGAGGCTTTCAAAGCCTGGTTGAAAACATGGGGGACGGACACTGTCCTGCTGGTTGACACTTACGATACTTTGCGCGGCGTTAGGAACGCGATCCAGGCTGTTGAAGAGTTGGCAGGGGGGAGGGAGCTTAAAGGCGTCAGGATGGACTCCGGAGACATGCTGAACCTGAGCAAAGAGGCTAGAAGGATTCTTGATGAAGCCGGGTTCAACACCACCAAGATATTTGTGAGCAGCGGGCTAGACGAGTATGTGATTGAAGACTACTTGAGCAAGGGTGCTCAGATAGATTTTTTCGGAGCAGGCTCCTCCCTTGTGACCTCTGACGACGCTCCTAAGACGGATATGGTTTACAAGCTTGTTGAAAGCGAGGAGAACGGTAGGCTCGTGCCCAGGATGAAGATCGCTGAGGGTGAGAAGGCAACCCTCCCCGGGGCGAAGCAGGTTTACAGGGTTGAGAGAAACGGGAAGTACGTTAGGGACATGGTTGGGCTCTGCGACGAGAACCTGGAGGGGGAGAAAAGGCTTGTCCAAGTCTTCAAGGATGGCAGGCTTTTCTACAGGCTTCCGAAGCTCGACGAGATAAGGGAGAAGGCCAGGATGGAGCTTGAAAGGCTTCCGGAAGAGTATAAGAAGATTAGGAGCCCGGAGGCCTACCCGGTTGAAGTGAGCGAGAGAATAATGGATTTGGGCAGACAGCTGGTTAAGAAACTGTTGTCGGAGAAACAGGGATAGGCTTTTCACTAAGGCAGCACGTCGCTCAGCGTAACTCCTATCGCTCCCTTCAAAACCATCTCCCGAACCGCTTTCTCACTGTCGCCAGGGTTCACGTCAACCCCTTTAACAGCGTCCAGGAGAAGAACAGTTTCAAAACCGAGGTCGATAGAGTCTAGGACAGTCGCCTTAACACAGTAATCGGTTGCAAGCCCACCTATGAAAAGCCTCTTCACGCCAAGCCTATGCAGCTCCAGGCTGAGAACAGTCTCCTGGAAACCCGAGTAGGAGTCCCTCTCGGGGGAGAAAGCCTTATCCACAATCCTCACGGTAGGCGGCAGGCTCAGCATGCTCGAAAACTCGGCGCCCCAAGTGTTTTGAACACAGTGAGGCGGCCAGGGCCCTCCTCTCTCCCTGAAGCTCGCGTGTTGCCTAGGGTGCCAGTCTCTCGTCGCGAAAACAGGAAGCCCCCGTCTCGCAAACAGCTCTATATACTTGTTTAAAGGCTCTATGACTAGGTCTCCCTCCGGGACAGCTAGGGCTCCCCCAGGTAGGAAATCGTTTTGAACATCAACTATTAGCAGGGCGCTCCTGCTGGTTAACGAGATCCTCACGGTGCTTAATAGTGTTGCCTGAAAAATAAGTCTTTCCCTAAACAGTTAGGCGTGTAAAGATGCTGGCTCTCCAAACCGAAATGTTTAAAATTTTTCGAGGGATAAAGGGTTTAAGGCGTTGGAGTACCTGGAGTTTGGAAAAACCAGTTTTAAGGTTCATCGACTCTACGGATTTAGAGGAGGCTCCGGAGAAGCTTTCAAGTCTTGAGGCGCTAGATGGAATAATAGTTCCAGGGGATTCGGAACCAAGGGGATTGAGGGGAAGATAATGACTATAAAGCACGCTAGGGAGAAAAAGATTCCTTTCCCAGGACTATGCCTCGGGCTCCAGCTGGCTGTGGTGGAGTATGCGAGGAACATTGCTGGTCTCGAGGACGCTGATTCAACCGAGTTCAACCCTAATACGTCGCATCCAGTGATAGACATTCTGCCGGAGCAAAGGGAGGTGCTTAAGGATTCGAGATACGGGGCTTCGATGCGACTCGGCGCGTACCCCACAGTGTTGAAGTCAGGCACGCTTGTTTCAAAGCTCTACGGTAATGCGGCGGTTGTTTACGAGAGGCATAGGCATAGGTACGAGGTTAACCCTGAATACCACAGTACTTTGCAGGAGCATTAGATGATTTTCTCAGGCGTATCTCCAGACGGCAGGCTTGTAGAATTCATAGAGGTTGGCGGCCACCCGTTTTTCGTGGCAACGCAGGCACATCCGGAATTTAAATCGAGACCTTTAAAACCCGCGCCCCTGTTTAAAGGCTTCATAGAGGCCTGTATGAGGAGAAAATAGCTTAAGCTTTCTCCAAGCATATGCCGGTGTAGCTGGAGAAATTACTGTTTCCAAACCTGTTGCTGGTTCCGGTTCCATCTCTTTCAATACGTCTGGTTTTCTTAAGCCTCCATTACCACGATTCTTGCACACTTGAGATAGAAGCTTAAAGATGAGTTGGTGCATGAGAGTGTTAAAATCGTTAGGGGTGGCTGGCCCCAGCTTTTCCGAGTTATGTTAATAAATCACCAGCCGTAGTGCTATGCCATGCCGTACTTTGCAGACCTCTTGCTTCAGGAGCTTCGTTCAAAGAGGGAAGAGGTGTTTACAGTGTTAAAGACCCCAGGAGGTTTCTTGGAAAAGTATAGGGAGCTTTTCAGCAGGAGATGGCTTCAGCTTGATGGCATTGAGGAGAGTCTTGGAAGCGTTTACGCTGTGGATAGTAGCAACGACGAAGCCGCGTTATCCGGCGGGGGAGTCATATTGTTCACTAGGTCACTGGCCTTAGCGCCTAATGGTCACGAGGTTAGGAAGCTTAGGCTTGACGCATTCTATCCTAAGCGTGTTCAAATGTACGAGGAGTATTGCAGGCTAATCAGGGAGTACATGGAGCATGAGGCTGCGCTTAAGGCGATTGAGGAGGGGGCCAAGTGTGTTTTGATAGACGGCTCGCTTTACGGTCGAATGCTTCACGTCCTCTACGAGCTTGACATAGATAGCAGGGAGGGCTTCATGCTAGAGTATGTGAGGAAGTATGGTGAACTGCTTTCTGAGGCTGAGTCCAAGGGTGTGGTGCTGGCTGGAGTAAGCAAGGATTCCAGGTCAACCTTGTTCAAAGAAGAGGTCCTGTGGAGGGAGACCGTATCCCATGTTTCAAAGCAGGAGGCTGTCAATATTCTAGGTGAACTATGGGGTGAGCTACACACGAGTCCCCGTAAAGCCATGGAGAAGCTGAGGAGCATGGTTAAAGAAGGCTTAGTGGACGATTATGTTTACAGGCTTTTCGAGGAAGCGAGGTCGGCGATACCCGACTCTAAGATTATTTCGATTCTCTCGCTTGAACCCGGTTTCTCCACACCACTGCACCTCAGGGTTGACAGGGTCTACAGTGGAACGATCCTCCTAATCCTTAGGGAGGATGAGGAGACGCTGCTCCAGAAGCTTAGAAGCTCTTTCCAAAAGTCGGCTGATAAGCAGGAGCATGAGTTTGAAACCCTTGCGA
>CAYQCW010000001.1:0-279210 GCA_964416155.1 uncultured Nitrososphaerota archaeon | reverse complement strand
GCTTGTCTACGAGGAGGCTTTCGGATACGCTGAAACAGTCCCTGAGAGAAGAGAAACATCGGTAGAGACGATTTATGATCTTGCTTCCCTCACTAAGCCTCTCGCCACTTCGATCGTTGTCGCCAAGCTTCTGGAGGAGGGTCTTCTACACTTGAAGCAGAAGGTTTCAGAGGTCCTGCCGGAATACTCGAAGACTGACGCGGGGCACGATGAGCTTAAAAGCAGGACTGAAATATGGATGCTGCTCTCGCACTCTGCCGGTCTCCCAGCGTGGGCGCCGCTTTATAAGCTTGGGAAGAAAAGTAGGATGGAGCTCTTCGAGGAGGCAGTGAGATCCTTTATCAGCTGCCCTCCTGGCTCAAAGGTTGTCTACAGTGACATCGGTTACATCGTTCTTACCGCATTAATAGAAAAAATTACTGGCGAAAGGGTAGATGGTCTTTTCGAGAAACTGGTTGCAAAGCCTCTAGGCTTAAGGAAAACCGTTTACAATCCTTTGAGCCATGGTTTCTCAGAGAATCAGGTTGCGTCAACCGAGATTGACCCTGGGGCCAGCTTCCCTCTGAGGGGAGTTGTCCACGATGAGAATGCTAGGGCGCTGGAAGGCGTGTCGGGCCACGCGGGATTGTTTTCGGTAGCTAGGGAGGTTGCACTGATAGGGAACGAGCTGCTTCAAGCATATTTGGGTAGTGGCCGTCTTGTTAAAAAGGCTACTGCGTTGACGATGCTCAGGCCTTGGGCGGATGGTGAGTACTGCTACGGGCTAGGGTGGCAGGTTTACAGGAAGACTGTTACCCAGGCTTTCGGAGACCTGTTTACAGAGGAGAGGGCTTTCTGCCACACGGGTTTCACAGGCACATCGATATGCATAGATGTTGAGCAGAGGGTTGCCGCGGTTCTTTTAAGCAACAGGGTTCACCCGAGCAGGGAGAACATGAAGATAATGAGGTTTAGACCTGTTTTCCACAACCTGCTGGTGTCCTCCTTATAGCGCTATCTCTCCCATGACTACGCTTTTCGACGCTCCCGTTGCTCCAGGAATATTGTTAGGGATTCCGCTTAAGGTTGTGTGGGCCAGTATTGCCATTCCCAGAGCCTCCTTAATCTTTGAGTCGATCCCTATGTCCTCGTGTTTAAGCATCCGCAAGCCTCTCTCCCTTAACTCTTCTTCGAAATGCTTCATAAGTGTCTTGTTTCCAACTCCTCCTCCCCCGACAATAACCTCTTCAACCCTAGTTTTCGGCAGTATGAAGAGGTCGTAGTTTTTAACAATGCTTTTCACGGTGAACATTGTTACGGTGGCGACTAAATCCTCCTTAGACAAGCCTTTGCCAAGCCCCTTCTCAATAATCTTCTTCGCGAAAAAACTGCTGAAAACCTCTCTTCCAGTGGTCTTTGGAGGAGGCTTAGCGACATATTCGTGGGTCATAAGCTCTCTTAAAATTTCTTCATCACAGGATCCTTTCGAAGCGATCTCGCCACCAGCGTCGTAAGACAGTCCAGGATAAAGCATGCTCACTGTAAAATCTATCAGGCTGTTTCCAGGACCAGTGTCGAAAGCATAGACGTTTCCGATCTCAGGGTTTTCAGGAAGCACTGTTACGTTGGCTATGCCCCCTATGTTCTGCACAAGCCTCGCTTTCGCTAGGTCTGAAAGGAGAGAGTAATCCACATATGCTATTATGGGGGCTCCCTGGCCTCCGGCAGCAATATCTCTAACCCTGAAGTTCCCTACAGTTATTAAGCCGGTTCTCTCAGCTATGACTTGAACAGAACCCAATTGTAGGGAACACCTGCTTGAAAAACCTCCTACGGAAGCGTATTCTGGAAAATGATACAGTGTCTGTCCATGCGACCCGATGAGATCGACCTCACTCAGGGAAATGCTTGAACCCTCTAGAGAACTCTTCAACGCGCTGGAGAACGCTTCAGCGACAAGATGGTTCAAGAGACATACGTTTCGGACTGAGCCTTGCTCGACGGAATCCAGTATGTGTTTCCTTAACTCATCAGGGTATGGGACAGTCTCCTTATGGAGAACCTCATACTTAACGTCTCTTCCAAAGCCCCTTATCCTTATGACTACTACGTCAACACCGTCAGCGCTTGTTCCAGACATGAGTCCCGCTACAATCCTCTCCTCTAAAAGGATCTTGTCGACAAGCCTTCTGGCCAGCGGGCCAAGCCTCATACTCATGGAAAAGCCTCCTCAATATATTAACCTTAACCCTTAGAAAAAACGGTTAACTCTTATTTCCGTATTCCGTGTCGGATTTCCGGTTTCAAACGTTTCTCGATCGCATAAGCTTAATACTGGATAGCCCTGTTGCTTTTCAAGGTTCCTCAGAGGGAAGACTGCCGTATGAGTCGCCGTGAGTATGCGGTTAGGCTAGAGGAGGCTGAACAAGTTACGGTCTACTATAGGAGTGACGAGTACGCCGGGTGGCCTTTCAACGGGGGCCTATGGGACTTTGGAGGAGAGATCCTTGTAGGTTTCAACCGTAACAAGTGTGCATACAGTTCTCCCAGGGATGTTGAACACGGGAGGGTGCAGCTGGGCGGTGGGCAGCTCGTGGTGCTTCGCTCGAGAGACGGGGGCTACACTTGGCCCGTTGAAAGCCTTAGGGTGATCGTGGAGAGTAAGGCTGAGCTGCGCGCGAAGATCCTTCACCATCATCCTGCTGACAGTCCTCTGCCGAAGCCTAGGCCCGTGGATTTCTCGAAGCCGGGTGCAGCTTTGACGGTTGAAACACCATTAGGCAACGAGACCGGTCCAACAGCGTACTTTGTCACGCGCGACAAGGGGTATTCATGGGAGGGCCCGCATCTTCTCTTCAACCCTGTGTTTGAAACCATTCAGGCACGCCCCTCATACGTGCTTCGCTCAGACGGGGCATTGCTATGGTTTGTCCAGGGGACGCGTTTCGACGAGGCTGCGGCTGGAAGAAGGAGTCCTGAGGGGAGACCCATGGTGTTGGCGAGCATAGACGGTGCTGTAACCTGGCGTTTCCTAAGCTACGTTGCGCCGGAGGATTCTTATCCTCCTAAGATTTGCCCTCATCCCGCTGTTCTCCCGGATGGCAGGATTATCGTCGCCCTTAGGGCAGTATGGCCGGACTGGAGGCTCCACTGGACTGAGACATATGTTTCTGAGGACGAGGGTTTAACCTGGCGTTTCCTCTCAAGGGTTAACGACTGGGGTGCTCCAGCGTCGCTCCTCATTCTTAAAGACGGGAGGCTGCTATGCACGTACGGCTACAGGGTGCCGCCTTACGGGGTGCGCGCCAGAATAAGCGATGATTACGGGGAAACCTGGGGGAGGGAGATAGTTCTACGCGACGACGGGGGAAGCCCGGATCTGGGTTATCCCCGTGCCGTGCTCCTCCCTGACGGGAAGGTTCTCGCAGTCTACTATTTCAACAGGGCTGGAGACAATGTTGACTGCGAAGGCGGCGTCAGGCATATTGCCGCAACCATATTTGAAGCCCCGTATTAAGCCGGGTTTTTTTAAATTGCTAAGCTGCTTTGAGACGAGCGGCCTCGAAAAGGCTGATGCTTCTCAAAAACCTTTAAAACCGGCTTTGAAGCGAGTTAGAAAACGGTAAAAGGAAGCTTGATTGAAACTCTGAGGAAGAAGGGGGCGGGGAATCCTCTTAAATGCGTGCAGTGCGGCTCATGCACCTCCGCCTGCCCTGTTAAACCTATTCGTGAAGATTTTAACCCGCGCAGGATGGTTGGCTCAATAGCAAGGTTCAACAGGCTTCCAGACCAGGACCCGTGGCTCTGCTCAACATGCTCCCTGTGCGCTGATAGATGCCCCCAGGCGGTTAACCCTTTCAGCATAATGATGGCTCTTAGAACAGTCCTCTACGAGAACGGGGGTGAGGCTCCTGTAAGCATCCTTAAGACGGTTGAGCAGGTTAGGGAAACGGGTTTAGCCTTCCCGCTTACGCCGGAGTCTCGTGAAAAAAGGAGGCTCCTGGGGCTGCCTGAAACAGGGCTGAGCGGGCAGGGTTTAAGCGAGGTGCGGAGAATCCTGTCGGAGGCCGGCTTCAAATGAGTCTAACCATTTACCTGGGCTGCGTTATAAGGACTGTTCAACCTGAGGTTGAGAAGGCTGTTAAAGAGACTCTAAGCAGGATAGGGGTCTTGTTCGGCGAACAGCCTGAGGCGTCATGCTGCGCCCCCTCATGGTTCTTCTCCCTGAGCAGGGAGGCTTGGCTCAGGCTTAACGAGAGGAACATGAGGCTTCTAAACAGCACTGTAGTAACCGCTTGCGACGACTGTTTCGCAAGCCTTAGCGATGCTTTCAGGGTTCTCGCCGAGAGTAAGGGTTTTAGGCCTCCTGAGGTGAAGCCTTTCCAAACGCTGCTGCTGGAGAGGCTGAGGGAGGTGAAGCCTCGGCTCGGCTTTAAAGGTTTAAGATGCGCGGTTCAACACAGCTGCCGTTTTCTAAGGCCGGGGGGCAGGGGCTTGGATAATCCTGAGAACCCTAAGATGGTTAAGAGTGTTCTCGAGACACTGGGGTTCCTCCCTGTTTCCTACGATGGTGAGCTCAACTGTTGCGGCGGGTTTGTTTCAGACGAGAAGGTTGGTGGAGAAATGGCCGAGTTGAAAGCGGGCTCGGCGGAGAAGGCTGGGGCAGACTGTATTGTCGCAACATGCTCGCACTGCGTGCTTAGACTAAGCCCAGTCAGCCGAATCCCTGTTCTCCATCTCGCCCAGCTTTCAGCGTTCTCACTGGGCTCAGACCCGCTTCAAATAGGGTTCCCGGAGACTCTGCTTAGGAGAGTGGTTAAGCGTTGAGGCGTGTGGCAGTCTTGCTATGCACCTGCTACTCGACCCTGCTGGGGAAAATGGATTTCGAAAGGCTTAGAAGTTTTTTCTCCGACAACCCTCTGGTGGATAAGGTTCTTGTCTCCGACAGGCTTTGCGAGAAGAACGCTTTTGAAAACCTTGGCCTGGAGGGTGAATGTAGGATTGTTGCCGCAGCATGTTCAAGCAGGATTCTTGAAGCTGTTTTCAAAGGCTCCGCAGGCTTCAAGGGTCTTATTGAGTTTGTAAACATAAGGGAGCAGTGCGCCCTGGCCTGCGGAAACAGGGAGGAAGCAACCTGGAAAGCAATCCGCCTGGTGAAAGGGGCTGTCCAGAGGGCTCTGCGCGCTGAGCCGCTACGCGTGGAGGGTTTGAAAATTGTTAGGGAGGCGCTAGTCATAGGGGGAGGAATAGCGGGGGTCAGGTGTGCTCTCGACATTGCTGACGCCGGCTACCGTGTCTACCTTGTTGAGAAGGATCCCAGCATAGGGGGCATGATGGCTCAGCTCGACAAGACTTTCCCAACCCTCGACTGCTCCATCTGCATCCAAGGGCCGCTTCTCTCAGAGGCTGGGAGAAACAGGAACATCACTATTATTCCTAATGCTGAGGTTGTCGGGGTTAAGGGTGGGGTTGGGGATTTTAAGGTCAGGGTCAGGGTTAACCCGACGTATGTGGACCCGGATAAGTGTAACGGCTGTGGGGAGTGTGTGAACGTCTGCCCCGTCTACCAGCCTAACAAGTATGACGCTGACCTTAAGCCTGTTAAAGCAATATACTGTCCTTTCGCCCAAGCCGTCCCCTTGAAATACGTGATAAACATGGATTGCTGTGTTGAATGCGGCCTGTGCATGAAGGCGTGCACCAGGGCTGCGATAAACCTTGAGGACGAGCCTAAGACTGTTGAGCTGAACGTTGGAGCCATAGTTGTCGCAGTCGGCTCAGACCTTTTCAACCCTAGGCTTAAACCCGAGTACCACTACGGGGAGTATGAGAACGTCATTACGAACATGGAGTTTGAAAGAATAATATGCGCCTCAGGCCCGACTGGAGGAATTCTCCTTAAGAGGGATGGGAAGCCCGCTAAAAGAGTGGCTTTCATACAGTGCGTCGGGTCGAGGGAGTCCGGCGCCGGGATAGAGGAGTGCTCATACTATTGTTGCGCTGCAAGCATGAAGGAGGCTAGGCTCATCCTTGAGCACGATAGGGAGGCCAAGGTCTTCATATTCTACAACGAGCTTAGAGCATTCGGGAAAGGCTGGGAGGATCTTCTATACAGGAGGTGTCTGGAGGACGGTGTTGTCTTAATAAGGTCAAGGCCGTCTGAAATAAGGAGGTCTGGAAACGGGAGTCTTCTCGTAGTCTACGAGGATACTTTAACAGGTAAGAGGGACGAGCTGGAGGTGGATATGGTTGTCCTAGCGCTCGGCTTCAAGCCTTCTAGGATGATGCTTGAGCTCGCTGAGAGGCTGGGCGTCACTGTGGATAAGCATGGTTTCATCGAGGAGGCTCACGCCAAGGTGAAGCCGTTGGAAACAAGGGTAAGGGGGATATTTGTCGCCGGCACGTGCCACGGTCCAAGGGATATTGTTGAAAGCGCCGTCGAGGGGAGTGGTGCAGCCGCGCTTGTTACAAGCCTCTTCAGGAGAAGCAGCCTCAGGCTCCCGGAGTACGCTCAGGTTTCCTCGGAGAAGTGCACCGGCTGCGGGAGATGCTTAACGTCGTGCGAATACGGTGCCATAGTCAGGGAGGGGGAAAGGGTCAGGGTTCTCGAGAGTGTTTGCAACGGGTGTGGGTCATGCTTGGCAGCGTGCCCGCAGGAGGCGATTACCCTCGGCAACTGGGGTCTGGAGCAGCTTGCCCCAATGGTTTCAGCGATGCTGGAGGACTAGGGGTTGTCGTGGAAGCCTAAGGTAATAGTGTTCACATGCTGGTGCTCCAGCTCCGGTGTCGACCAGGCTGGCTTCGAAGGCTTCACCTATCCTCCTAACTTTTTAACAGTCAGGGTGCCCTGCTCCGCGGTAATCAACCCTAGCCTCATCCTAAAGGCTTTCGAGAAGGGTGCTGACGCCGTCTTGGTCACAGCATGCAGGCCGAGCGAGCTTAGAAGGGTTGCGCCCAGCAGGGTTACGGAGGCTAGGGTAAGCCTTCTCAGGAGGCTTTTGAAGACGATCGGGGTTGACGAGGATAGGCTGAGAATACTCTGGCTCTCGTCTAACGAGGGGGGCCTCTTCTACAGGGAGGTTTCAAGAATACTCGGGGAGGTTGAGAGGCTGGGCCCCTTGAACATAGGGGGGAGTATGGTTGAGCAGGACTGAGGAAGAGTTGAGAAGCATCGCTAGAAAACTGCTCGAGAAGAAGGATGTTGAGCTTGTAGTGGGCTACGAGTATTACGGGAAAAGCGTTAGGCCATGCTTCGTCTTAAAGCCTGAGGAGGCTAAGAGGCTTGTGTGGAACGCTGACTGCTGGTTTAACCTTGCGACATACTTGAGGAGCCTAAGGAGCAGGAGGGTCGGGATCGTCGCCAAGGGTTGCGACGGAAGAACCATCGTGGAGCTTGTGAAGGAGAACCAGGTTGACAGGGGGAGCATCGTTGTGATAGCTGTGGAGTGCAACGGTGTTTTCAAACCGTTTAAATACGGGTCAACCAGTGCTGAGAGGCGCTTGGCGGACTACTGTAGGAGGTGCGTTACACGGGTTTCACCTGTTGCAGACTATCTTGTGAAACCAGGCGGGCAGGCTCCTCAGGTTGAAAACCCGTTTGCCGGAGAGAATGATTCCGACTGGCTGAGCCTTTTCAGAAAATGCTTGAAATGCATGGCGTGCGTCAAAGTATGCCCCCTCTGCTACTGCACAGAGTGCTCCATAGAAGGGTTTAAGCCGGATCTGGTTCACAGGCTTAGGGTTCCACAGGAGCTTTTCACTTTCCACCTTACCCGGGCTCTCCACATGGCTGGGCGCTGTGTCGAGTGCGGCGCCTGCGAATCAGCCTGCCCGGTTGAAATCCCGTTAACCAAGCTCTACCGTGAGCTTAACGAATGGTTCAGGGAGAACTACGGCTATGCTCCGGGTAGGAGCATTAGCGAGGCTCCTCCGCCACTCGTCTTTAAGGAGGGTGGGGAAGACTGAGCCGCATGCTATTCCTGAGTGAAGATGGTTTTAAACGTCTCCTCGAGCAGCTTGTTTCAAATATAAACGTTATCGCGCCTGTTGAGACAGACGGCTACTTCGAATTTAAAACTATTAAGCATGCCGGAGAAGCCTCCTGGGATTACTCTAACACGAGGCTCTCCTCAAAACGTTTCTTCCTCCCGCAAAGGGAAGTGGTTTTCAAACATGATGCTAGGACGGGGGCTCTAAATGAGCCTGTGCGAGGCTTAGAGGCTGTTCTCCTGGGCGTTAGGCCTTGCGACGCATCAGCCCTAAGCATCTTGGACAGTATACTGTTAAAACCTCCGAACCAGGATCTCTTCTACGAGTCTAGGAGGAGAAGCATAACTGTTGTAAGCCTCTCCTGCGCCAAGCCTAGGGAGGAATGTTTCTGCAATGTTTTTGAAGCAGGCCCTGTCAGGGGCTCCGGTGAAGACATTACCCTTACGCGTATAACCGGGGGGCTCCTTGTTGAAGTCAGAAGCAGCAGGGGCCGGGTTCTCGCAGACGGTTTCGCAAGCCTTTTCGAGAAAGCTGGCGCTGAGCATGTGGAGGAGTATGGGGAACTAACATGCAGGTTGACGGGGGGGATGAAAAGCAGGATTGAAATAGCTAGGGAGCGCCTGATTAGGCTTGAGGAGACGCTTGACGAAGGCTTCTTCCAGCAGGCGGCTCAGAGATGTGTGGAGTGCAGTCTCTGCTCCTTCGCCTGCCCTGTGTGCTACTGTTTCGACACAGAGGATTATTTTGAGAAGAATGTTTACGTGAGGGCGAAGGGGTGGGACACCTGTGCCTCGCCATTGTTCACGAGGATGGCGAGCGGCCTAGACCCTAGGGTAAGCAGGGTCGACAGGTTCTGCCACAGGTTCTGCCATAAGCTCACCAGGATCCCGATGGCTTTCAACTCTTACGGCTGCGTCGGGTGCGGTAGATGCGTCTCCCTATGCCCGGCCAGCGTAGACATAAGGGAGGTTTTAAAAAGATGGGGTTGAACCCGTATGTTCCGAAGCCAGCTAGGATAGTCGGTGTTAAAGACGAGACTCCTGACACCAAGACGTTCACGCTGAGCCCAAACTGTTTCGAAGGCTTCACGCCAGGCCAGTTCGCGATGCTCACCGTCTACGGGGTCGGCGAAGCCCCCTTCTCAATATGCTCCTCCCCCTTTGACAAGGATTGCTTACAGTTCAGCATCAGGAGGATGGGGCGTGTAACTAGGGTTTTTCACGAGGCCAGTGTTGGAGACCAGGTCGGCGTAAGGGGGCCCTATGGCCGGGGGTGGCCGGTTGACAGGATGAGGGGTAGAGATATTCTCATAGTTGGTGGCGGAATAGGTCTCGCACCCTTAAGATCGCTTGTTCTCCACCTGCTCGGGGGGAGGGAGAACTACGGTGAGATAGCTGTTTGCTACGGTGCGAGAACACCCTCGCTGCTAATGTACAGGGATGAGCTCGTCGAGTGGGCTGGCCGCGGTGTGAAGCTCCACCTGACTGTCGACGTTGGCGAGGATGGTTGGAAGGGTAATGTCGGGGTTGTCACGACAATACTTGGAAATCCTGTTCTCGACAAGGCGGGTGCAATAGTCTGCACCTGCGGCCCGCCTGCAATGATAAGATTCGTCTTAAGGAGGCTTGTTGAACTGGGCTACTCGAAGGAGAATATTTACGCCTCTCTCGAAAGCAGGATGAGGTGTGGAATCGGGAAGTGTGGGCACTGTCATTTCGGGGGTAAACACGTGTGTCTAGACGGCCCAGTTTTCCAGTATTGTGAGATGACTAGTCTGCCTAAGGGCATATCCCCTTTTTAAGAAAAATCTGTTTTCCCTAAAAAAAAGAAAGCCCGGTTAGCGGGTCTAAGCCTGAACGAGCTACAACTGCTCTGCTCCTCCCAGCTGCAGTCTTCCACCAAGCTACTGTTTGATGTTGTCTCCCAGCAACCCGATGAGAGGCTGCTACCGGGATCGGCTTTGCAGCCGCTTCCCGCCCAAGCCTACTCCCCACGCCGGGCTTAAGTAAAAAAGTTTTCGAAAATAGAAAAGGGTTTCGCAAGCTCTTCTGTAGTTACTGCTCTAAAAATCTGGATTCCGTCCGAATGTTTTAAAAGCCGTGGACAGCAGGTTGAAAAGAAGAATTGACCGGAAACAAGTTTGAGGAAGACGTTGAAACCCTGGTTAACAGGATCGGGAGGAACGTGGACCAGGATATTAGGAGTAGGCTTGAAAACCTGAAGAACAGGCTTATCGAGCTCAGCCAGAAGGGGCTCGTCAAGATAAACCACTCTGTGATGGGGCTCGTCTGCGCTAAACACCTCATGCTTAAAGGCTACGAGGTTGATGTTGAGCATGATCTGGGAGGCGGGCTTGTCTGCGATGTTTACGCTGTCAGGGGGCATGGGACGCTGGCTGTCGAGGTTGAAACAGGCTTTGTGCCGCCTGAGAACGCTCTTGACCCGGAGCTCTATTGCAGGGCTAGGGTTGCCAGCAAGATAACCAGGTACAGTGTTCTAGTCGACAAGTTTGGCCTAGGCATACCGCCCTACTATGTTCTTCAAATACCCCCGCCCCTAGCCAAGCCCCCGAGGTTTAGGAGAATCGAGGAAATCAATGAGATAAAGAGCCTGTGCGACCTGTACTATAAGAATCCGCCGGTCAGCCTTGAGGAGATAAAGAACTCGAGGCTTCACACGGTTTACGTTATTGACGTTGCGGGAGACCTTGTCTCAGAGGTTGACCCAGAGTTCTACGTTTCTGCTGTAAACGGTCTGTTAAGCCTAACGGTTCCTTTAAGGAGTTTTTAAGCCCAAACGGTAGGCTGTGGGCAGTGTTCATCCATTTTTCTCGAACGCTTGGAGAAAGGCTAAACGGCTTTCCCTCGGATTTTGATGGAGCCTCATTCTGATTAGCCTCTGGATCCCTAGGTTTTAAATCGGCGTTTCGATTCTATTAGAAATAGGGACGGACTGTTTGAAGGCTCAGGAAGCCCTCTTCTAAACCTAACTCTGACAGTTACTTTCCCGCCGTGCAGTCCAGTAATCCTTCGAAGATCTTCTCTCCTTTTCCCACGGAGCATACTACTTTCCTTCCGAGAAGGCGCCTAGAGCCTCCTGCCTGTCGGAGGTCCCTTCAAACCTGGCTAGATACTGGTGTTGAAGCTCTTCATTCCAAGCTTGGGTCCCTCAACTATTCCCCGGAGAGCCCCCGCCCTGATCATAAGGGTTTCTTGGAAAAACGATGGTTTTTATATTTTTACTCACGGGGGTTCGGAAAAACGTTAACCCAGTGTTTAAAGTTGTTTCAACAGAATTCTAAAGCCTATCCTCCAAGGGTAAAAGGCTTCTAGCTAGAAGCCTTGCTACGCGAATCGGCTCAGGGATTCTTCCGAAAAACGTGAACCTGTTTAAAACAAGTTTCGAATCATAATCGTCTATGCCGATGTTTCTAACGAATACTTTAAAACCGTTTTTCAACGTGACTTCCCTCCTGGGGCCCAGCCTCCTGTAGGATTCAAGCTTGCTCTCCCAGTTATCCGGGAAATGCTTCTTAATAGCATCCTCAATCCCTTCAGATGGTCTGTAGGTTACTGCGACAACAGGCCTCCCCGTTTCCTCGAAAACCCTGTTAACGTCGACAATGTTATACATGCTTATGACTGCCCCCCCAATCATTATCAGGTTGATGTCCTTCCTGCTCAGAGAGCTGTAGAGAGCTATGATTGAGTCGGTAGCGTCGTCGCCGGAGACCGTTGTACGGTTTACTGCGAAACCGTCTATTATGAAGTCGCTGCGCATGACTACTCCGGCTAGAAAAGCCTTAGCCGAGCTTTTTCGGAAGCTTTCAGCCACCCCCAGTGCCCTTATGGCTTTCTTAGAAGCCTTTACTCTCATACTGTGCGTCCATTCGCGGGGTTGGGAATATATCTTTTTCAAGATTGGCGGCGAATCAGGGCTAAAACTTCTTAAAAACAAGTTTTTAAAGGCTTTTTCACGATGCTTTTACGTAAGCAAAATTTAACTATTCTGTTTAAAAGTAAGTATGTAGAGGAGAAGACCGGAATATGGGTGAAAAGTCCAGCGAGGAAGCATCGTTCTCGCCGCTTCTCAACAGGAGTGATGTTCAAGTGCTACTTAAGGCTCTGATAGACGGTGTTCTCTCCGAGCTTAAGCCTGAGCTGAACCAGGCTGGCGAGTTCATCTATCCTGAGGCTGAAAAAATAATGGGCTCCTCCACCAAGAGTGTTAAGGAGGCTCTTAAATCCTTGGCTGACGAGGAGATACTGGTTAGGGAGGAGTCGACAACGGTGCTGGCCTGTCCCTACTGCGGCGACATCCGGTTTCTCGTAGACCTCTCCGGCACACAGACCGCGTCGCCTGAGGCGAGGGCTAAGGTGATTGAAAGCCTCGTGAGCAACCTGCTCGGCAGGAGGCTTATCTGCTTGGCTGAGAAGCATGTTTTCCACGAGGGTGAAGGGGTGCCGAAGAAAATATATTCTTACAGGCTTAACGAGGATAAGAGGAGCCTGGTTGAGAAATGGGTTATGGATCTTAAGCCTCTCGTGGAGGCTCTTAGGACTAAGGGCTGGAGGGTCGACTACCCTGCGAGAATAATCGGCAGGTCTGGTGTTGAACACGTTTTCACTCTAGCTGTCTCCTACCGGGAGGATTCGGATACCGTGGACGCGGTGATAGACATTATTGTGAGCAGTAGTCCTGTTGACGAGTCTGCTCTCTCGATAGTTCTCAAGGCTATGGATGTTAAGGCTGATAAGAAGCTGCTGCTTGTTGTCCCAAGCCTCTCAGACAGGGCGAGGACTCTTTTCGACTACTATAAGACCTATGACGTGTATATTCTTGAGTGTCAGACGATAAGCGAGATAAACGATGCGCTGTTCGAGATTCTAACCAGCCTCGCAAAGATTAAGCTTAAGGAAGCGTGATAATGGTTCGGAAAATGTTTCAACACGTTTAAACCACTCCAGCAAGTCTCAGGGTTCTCTGAGTGTTGGCGAGAACCTCGTCGCTTATCTTCACGCCTGCTTTCTCCAGCGCTATCAGGGATGAGCCTATTACCGGCGGGAACCTGGGCGAGGTCAAGTAGGCTTTCGGAGCAACCTTGTGCACCGCCTCCTCCAGAGGCCCGGTTACAAGCCTGCCGGCTTTGAAGACTCCACCGATCAACCCTATTGGGAACTCGTCTTCTTCCATTTTAAGCCTCCTTATGACTCCGCTGACAGTGTTGGCAAGCTCTCTTCCAGCGTCGCGCAGAATGCTTATTGCCACGCTGTCCCCTCTTAGAGCAGCCTCAGTCACGAGGGGAGCCAGCCTAGCGAACTCCGTGATGCTCATCCCACCCGTGTACACATGCCATATTATCTCGTCAGGAGTCTTCGCGTTAAACCTTTCCAGCAGAAGGCTGGTTATCATTGTTTCCGGGCCTCTCTCCTCATACTCTAGAAGAGCTGCCACGATTCCTCTTTTAGCCAAGTAGAAGCCGCTTCCCTCGTCTCCAAGAATATACCCCCATCCACCGGCCCTCGCGTACTCGCCCCTGCTGTTTATGCCGGCTGTCGCAGAGCCTGTTCCAGCTATTATTATCGTGCTCTCCCTACCCGCGTTAGTAGCGTAGAGAGCAGCCATAGAGTCGTGCACGAGCATTATGCTGCCTATGGGGAACTCTTCAACAGCGTTCTGCATGGCTTTAAAATCAAGGCTGCAGTCAAGCCCCGCGAGGGACGCGACGACGATCTTAACACTACCCACTTCTACGCCTGCTTTCCGGATTACTTTCACGCATGCTTCTTCAAGTGTTCTTCTAGCCTGCTCCACTCCAACATTATGGTAGTTAGACGGGCCAGTCTCGTCGTGAGAAACCACTTCCCCGTTAAGCCTGAGAAGTGCCGCCTGAGTCTTGGTTCCTCCACCATCAATACCTATAACGTGCTCCATTCTTCCTCACTTCTTATAGCCTATTCTCCTAAGGAACTCGCGTCTATGCTTCTTATCCTCCTCGTTTTCAACATCCTTCGTCTTAACCCCGTCAACCACTCCGAGCACGCCCCTCCCAAGCGTTGTTTCAGCTACGATGACGTCAACCGGGTTCCCCGTGGCGCAGAAAACAGTAGCAACCTCCTCCACGTTCTTAATCCTGTTTAAAACGTTAACCGGGTAAGCGTTTCTTAAAACAACTATGAAAACATGTCCGGCTGAAATCTTGAGAGCATACTCCACAGCAAGCTTCTCCAGCTCTTCACTGCTACCCTCGTATCTTACGAGGGCAGGCCCGCTTGACTCGCAGAAGGCGACTGCAAACTCGACCCTGGGCATGCTTGAAGCAATCGTCTCGTAAAGGTCTTCAACGCTTTTAATAAAGTGGGACTGGCCTATTATAATCTGCACCCCCTCCGGAGGCCTTATCTCAACGTGTTCAAGCCTCACGCTGGACATGGCTGGTTTAAAAGCCTCTAGGGGGGTAAAAAGTTTTTAGGCTGGGGCGGGACTCATTGTTCAGGAGTGTCCTCTAGAAAAGGCTTCTTCGATCTTCGCCTTCACGGAGGCAAGGCTCCGCAGTGGCTGGTTTCAAGAATGATTCGCCTAGGGGGTGCTATTGTTGAAGCGATAGTAATGGAGTTCAGCACCCTAGAGCTTTTAAAACGTGTTTCAGACCCCCTCTGGTTTCAAGGCTTCTCGAACGTTCTCGGGTATGATTGGGACAGCTCCGGCTCCACGACGGTTACCGCAGGGGTTCTTAAAACCGTCTTGAGTAGTAGGGATCTGGGGGTTTACGCGTGCGGGGGCAAGGGGGCTGCTTCCCGTAGGACGCCTGGCGAGATAGAGAACATCGTTGACAGTAGGAGGGTGGATACTGACCCTGGAAGACTCGCGTATCTTTCAAGGATTTGCGCCAAGGTTGACAGCTCCATGATACAGGCCGGTTACCAGCTTTACCATCACGTCTTCATGTTCGACAAGGAGGGCGACTGGGCTGTTGTCCAGCAGGGTATGAACACTCGGCTGAAATGGGCTAGGAGGTATCATTGGCTTAGCGAGGGTTTGACAAGCCTCGTAGAGGAGCCGCACTCCGGAATAATAGGCGTCTCAAAGCATGAAAACGTTCTCAACCTTACTGCTAGGGGGAGCAGGGAGAACAGGCGGGCTTCTCTCGACATAGTCAACGAGCCTCCCCAGAGGCTCAGAAGATGCTTAAGAACCGTTGGAGAATCTTATTCAGAAACCATTTTGAAATGGATCCCGGGTGCCTTGGAGCCTCCTGCCTACAGGGTTGTGCTCGAGAAGAATGTTAACTGGAGAGCGTTAAGCGAAGCCTACGAGCTTAAACCAGGCAGCTACGAGGAGCTTCTCAGCATCAGGGGTGTTGGGCCAGGGACCCTGAGGGCGCTTTCACTCGTTGCCCAAATAGTCTTCGACGCGCCTCCGAGCTGGAGTGACCCGGTTAAGTTCTCGTTCTCGTTCGGTGGTAAGGATGGGGTTCCGTATCCTGTTAACAGGAGGCGGATGGATCGTGTAATAGGAATGCTGGAGGACGCTTTGTCTAGGGCGAAAATGGGTGAGAAGGATAAGCTGTACGCGGTGAGGAACCTTAAGGCTCTGGCTGAAAGGCTTGACGCTGCGACCAGTGTAGACACGCGTGTTCGATAAAAAGATATATAGGTGGAGGATTCTGCCCCTCTCGTTGAAATGGCGCTTTTAGACGAGAAGAGTAGGGAGACGCTACGCGGAATATTCAGCAGGGAGTTTAAGGATCCGGTTGACATAGTGGTTTTCACGGATAAGGTTGACTGTAGATACTGTAAGGAGACTCTTCAGATAGCTCAGGAGGTTTCAAGCATAAACCGTGATATTGTCGTGAAACACTATCCTTCTGAAAACAGTTTGGCTGAGGTTGAGAGGTATAGTGTTAGGCTTTTCCCAGCCACTATCATAAGGTCCCCGGAGAAGGATTACGGGATAAGGTTTTACGGAATACCCTCGGGCCATGAGTTTGAAACCTATGTTAAGGATATTCTGATGGTTAGCAATAAGAAGACTATGCTGAAGGATTCTACGAGAGAGTTTGCCAGAGAGGTTTCCCAGCCTCTTAACATTAAGGTTTTCGTAACGCCCACATGCCCCTACTGTCCGACAATGGTTTTCTACGCTCACCAGCTGGCTTTCGAAAACGATCTGATAATCGGGGAGATGATTGAGGCGATGGAGTTTCCACAGCTCGCGGAAAAGTATAATGTTACTGGTGTTCCGAAGCTTGTCGTAAACGATTCTCACGAGATGGTTGGAATGAGGTCGGAGAAACAGCTGGTTGATTTCCTCAAGCATGTTTTAAACTATTAGTGTTTTAAAACATTTTAAGCCCTTTCGGTTTATGCGGGGTGCAGCTGTGAGACTACTGACGCACGCTACATTTAAATAAGGTTGGCTAAGGGGGTGAATCATGTTCGAGTCTACGTATTACGAAATCAGGTATCGGCTTGGGCAAGCCACTGTGGGTCTGGTGCCACTGGGCTCAGTTAGCAAACAGGGTCCGCATCTTCCAGCCGGCTCAGCATCAATCCTGGCAAACTATTACTCTTCGAAAATAGCAGGGTCACTGCACCCCTACGTCTTCTACATAGAAATGGCTCCATACGGGGTGGGGAGCGGCCTAATATCTTTGAAACCGGAGGTTTTAACCATGCTGGCGGTGAACCTGGTGGAAGAGCTTTCTAAGCTGGGGCTCAAGAAGGTTGTTCTTCTTAACGCCGACGCGTCAAACGATCCCATTCTTAAAGAGCTCTTAGCCAAACATCCTGTTAAGAACGTTGAGCTGCTTCAGTTGAACATCTGGGAAAACTATCCTGATGCTCAAGCATTGGAGGGTGAGCCTAAGGCTGGCTCGGGCGGTGCCTACCTTACCTCCCAGCTTCTATACATTGACAGGAGCCTAGTTAAGGAGGATCGTATTAAGTACGCGGGCCCGTCGATGGGTGTGGAGGGAGATGCTTCGAAAGCCAGTGTTGAAGCCGGTGAGATGATTGTTTCGCAAACCGTTAGAACACTTATCGAGAAAGTAGAGGAGTTCATGAGGAAATAGCGAGAATCACTTCAACGTGACGCTTCTTACTCCACGTATTCTTCTCATTTTTTCAATAACCTCGCCCGGGATCCTACCGTTAACAACGATCTGAAGCTTGGGATCTGGAACAAGCTCAGGGTCGTCAGCGATCACCTGTCTTATGCTTATTCCAAGCTCAGCTATTATCGTGCTCACGCCCGCAACTATCCCGGGCTTATTCGGGTCAGCGTAGATCTCGATAACGTCGAAACCCAAGTGGGGTGCAGCATCAGCCAGATTAGGGCCGGCGGGCTTAAGCGCTCTGAAAATACTGTTAAGCTTCTCATCCTTCATAATGAGCTCAACAGTGTTCCTAACTATCCTCCTGTCGGCATTAGCCGCTTTAGCTATCTTCGCATCCGGTATGTTTATCGGCCCGCAATATATTCTGCCGTCGTCAGCTACCCTGAGACCGTTCTCAACGAGCAGTCTTGCAACCTTCACCTTCGCAGGATACCGTTTAACCTTCTCATACACCTTGCTCCACATTCCGTCCTTCCTATGTGAAGCATGTATTTAAAAATTGGTTAAGCCAGCTGACGTGTTTCTAAAGCCCCCGCTTCCGGCACGTTGCATAAATGAGCTCAAGAATACATTTGTTCAAAATAGTATATATACTGCTGCCTTGAAGGGCCTAAGGCGATTCGAAGATGAAGCCACCAGTGGTGAACCTGAACCCGGAGGAAATGCCTAGAGAATGGTATAACATTCTTCCAGACCTCCCGCGTCCACCCGACCCGCCGATAAACCCCGCTACCAAGGAGCCTCTCCCGCCTCAGGCTTTAGAAGTATTGTTCGCGAAGGAGCTTGTTAGACAGGAGGTTTCAGACCAGAGGCACATCCCGATACCGGAGGAGGTTGCCCAGGCCTACTACGCGATAGGGAGGCCGACGCCGCTTAGAAGAGCAACGCGTCTGGAGACGTATCTTAACACTCCTGCGAAAATATACTATAAGTGTGAGTATGTGAACGTCATGGGCAGCCATAAGCCTAACACTGCTATAGCTCAAGCATACTACAACATGGTTGAGGGAACAAAGGGTTTGACGACGGAGACCGGCGCCGGCCAATGGGGCTCAGCCCTAGCACTGGGATGCGCATTCTTCAAGATGAAGTGTAAGGTCTTCATGACTAGAAGCAGCTACTTGTCGAAGCCCTACAGGAAGATACTTATGCAGCTCTTCGGGGCAGAAGTCTATCCTTCCCCAAGCGACCAAACGGATTTCGGCAGAAAGATGCTTGAACAGGACCCGAACCACCCGGGTTCCCTCGGAATAGCGATAAGCGAGGCGATAGAAACAGCGGTGAAAACCGGCATGAAGTATTCTCTCGGAAGTGTCTTAAATCATGTTCTGCTCCACCAAACAATCGTCGGGCAGGAAGCCATGAAACAGCTTCGAATGCTCGACGAGAAGCCAGACTACGTGATAGGTTGCATAGGCGGAGGCTCTAATTATGCTGGGCTAGCTTTCCCGTTTATGCGTGAAAAGCTCATGGGGAAGCTTGACGCCGACTTCATTGCTGTTGAACCCAAAGCTGTTCCATCAACGACTAAAGGAAAATACATGTATGACTTTGGAGACACTGCTGAAATGACTCCGATGCTTAAAATGTACACTGTCGGGCACAAGTTTTTCACGCCCCCGATACACGCCGGAGGCCTCAGGTATCATGGGAAAGCTCCGATACTAAGCCTGCTGGTCCACGAGGAATACGTGAGGCCCGTAGCCTACTATCAGAGGGAGGTCTTCGAAGCCGGCAGGATGTTTGCTGAAAACGAGGGGCTTGTGCCAGCTCCTGAGACAAACCATGCGATCAAAGCTGCTATCGACATCGCATTAGAATGTAAGAAGAATAATGAGGAGAAAGTAATCCTTTTCAACATGAGTGGCCACGGGCTTCTTGATCTCCAAGGATATGCTGAGCATCTGGAGGGTAAGCTTGTCGACTATGAGCCTTCACAGATCCTAGTTTAATTAAGAATCCTCCTAATGTTTTATCTATTTTTCTATGGTGCAATTTATATACTATGGTCGGTAATGCTGCAGTGATTCGGAAAAATAGAGCCGGGGGCGGGATTTGAACCCGCATACTGTGGGTCGCGGCAAGGTTCTTCTGCAGCCCACCGCCTCTCAGCCTTTCCCTTTGTGAACCGGATTCGACCACCCCGGCCTGCAGGTTTAAATGCCCAGTTAAGTTAAATAAAGTTTTCTTGCTACTTTTAAACAGCTGGTCTATGCTTGGAGAAGAGGCCCGTTTTACAGTTATGTTTAAAAACTGGTTATACTCAGCAATGTCAAGCTATGACGATATACTGCGAGCACATGGTTAAGTACGTGGTTCCGGCGCTCAGGATGCTTGTCTCGAGGCAGCTTTCGGAGAAGTATAATCTGAATCAGGTTCAGGTGGCTAGAATGCTGAACGTTACTCAGCCATCCGTAAGCAACTACATGGGTAGGAGGAAGGGCAGTGCTAAGATAAGGCGTTATCTCAGCAATGCGGTTGTCAACGAGTACGCCAGCAACATTGCTAGGACGCTTTTTGAAAAAGGCCTGTCGCTGAAGGAGCTTGAAGACGATGTTTGCAGCCTCTGCGCCGAGCTCCGTAAAGGCGGCTATTTGACGAGTTGATATTAATGTGGCCAAGCCCCTCCTACCTGTTTCTCGCGGCTTTCTCCGCGGCTTTCGCCATAATGATGCTCCTGTATCTTTCACCCATTGTTGAAACCGGCTCAGTCAGGGATCTGATGTGGCTAACCTTCATGTTTCTCATGCTTGACGCTGTACTCTCCGTCATACTTGCGTTCGTCAAGGCTGGAAACAAAGAGAAAAAGAAAAAGTCTAAATAGTGGTTCAAAGCAGTGTTAGAGAGGATTGAGGCTGGTTCTAGTGATAACGGTGTTGACGCTCCTCGCGCTCTCGCCAGTACTGCTGGTCGACTCCATATTAGCCATGCTTCCTTCAAGCAGCATCCAGTACGATGGTGAAAGCATAAGCCTATCTGGCCTTAATAATGGTCCTTGGGTTTATGCTCTCGGAATATCTGTCTCCGGCTTCAGCGTTGAGGCTGTTGCAACCCAGGGCAGGAGTCTTGTGAGTGTTTTCACCCAGTTTTTCAACTCCGGTGTTTGGTTAATAATCTGTCTAGCAATCATCCTTATTATAAGCATTATTGCAAGCGTCCTGTCTCGCTCAGTGTCCGATGCTGTTAAGGCGTCTGTTTTCTCCATCACCACGGTATCTGTCCTAGGCGTATACTTTCTACATAAGGATTTAAAACCATTCCTCCTATATGATCTATCGTTAAGATCCGTCGTGGTGGATGATGCTGTCGCAACGCTTTCACTGGTGATCATCACTGGGGCAGTGGTCAACATTATTGCCGTAGCCGTGTTGTCAGGTTTTTTAACCCATCTTGCTCTAACTCTTAAGCCCCCTCCGGCTCCCGCTAAGCCTACTCGGCCGCAGGCTTTAGAGAAGCCTGTTGAAACCGGGACCGGAGGAGCTAGAAGGGTGAAGGCTCCCCCGTTAGGCACACCGCCCCTCTGTCCAAGCTGCGGTTCAAAACTTGTTTGGAAACCGGAGGAGTCCAAGTATTACTGTGAGAAGTGTCAGATTTATCCTGAGGAAATCTACCTTAGTATTTAACGAAATTGTTAAACAACCAGTATATTGCAAGCGCGCTTAAAGCTATAAGAAGTACTACGCCCAGTTTCCTGGCCCTGCTCAATTCTTCCCGCTTAGATATGTAGTAGGAGTCGACGATTACAAAAGCATTCAAGTAGGCGAGTAATACTGCTGCTGCTGCGAAGGGAAGTATTGTTGCTAACGGAGGCAGTTCTACTAGAAACCCGCCGGAACTCTTGACTTTAATCCTGTTTAGAATAAAAGTTATTTTTGAAGCTCCTCGAGGAATTGTCATTTGCGGTTGAAGAATCACTAGAATACCGTTGGAGAAAGTATAGTAGTCTGAAGAAACCCGCCTATAGTATGTGTAGTTGTTCGTTAAAATACCGTAGAGCATTTTCACGGTTGTATTTGAGTCAAACGTGACCGTAAGGTTCGTCAGGGTGGACTCCGGTATTATTTGCACCATTGAAACGCGTCCCGTTAAAATAGGTATGGCAAGGCTGCTATTCGTTAATACGAGCAAGGAAAACTCCCCCATTTCTGCCCCTCTGGCATATACTTGAATGTTCTCTACAGGTGGGCTCAACGTTAGCACGAGAAGGTCTCCCTCCAGAATGTTTACCTTTGGGAAATCGTATTCCGCCACCTCACCGTTTCCCGGGCCTGAAGCTACTACATGGGCCAGTAGTATCCAGGTTAGTAGTGTCATCACGGTTTTCCTCGGCAACCCTCTATGGTTATGCTGGAACGTGGCATTTATTCTTTCCGTGTTTTTCCGAAGTTTAATAACTGTGTATAAAGCTTTATACGTAGGTGTCACAGTATTTCCGGGGAGATGTTTTCAAACGGGTTCGAAGAAGACCGGGAGTTCGAGGAGGAATGGTGGTATAAGAAACCTTTTCTAAGACTATTGTTCTCCCCGTTGCTCAACCTTTTCTCTTGGAAATACCGGATGTGGAAGTTTCTCCGCCTCCCCCCGGAGAAGAGGCGGAAAATAGTGGAGAAAAAGGCTAGGAAGATACGGAAAAACCCAATGTTCCCGAGGATTGCTAAGGAGGATCTTGTGGGCAGGGATGAAGAGCTTTTCAAGGTTCTAGTCAGCATCCACTACCATGTTTTGAGAGATCCTGAGATAAGGAGGACTTTTAAAGCAGCACCCCCGCCTAAGCTGTTCGTCGTAAAGGGTTCAAGCGGCTCCGGTAAAACCTTCTTCGCGGAGGTTGCGCAGAGGGAGGGCTTTGAGAAAGGGTTGGAGTACGGTCTGCTGGTTAACCTTGCCAGGCTTAAGCCTGAACAGGTTTACTCCATGTGGTATGGCCAAAGTGCACAGAGGCTTAGCGAGTTCTTCAACAACGTGTTCTACAATCCAAGCATAGTTTTGATAGACGAGTTCCAGGCTTTTGCGAAAAAGTTCAGCTCAACAACAGAAGTGGGGATGGAGGAGACGAGGGTTCAAACAGTTCTCCTCGAGAAGTTCGACGAGCTTCAAAGGAAGGATTACCGTACCGTTGTGCTGGTTTCAACAACAGAGTACGAGTCGCTGATAGATACTCTCCGCAGGAGGGGGGTTGCTGGAACAATAGATCTTGATGAAAACATGTCTAGACATATGCTGCTTAAAATAGTTGAGAAACAGTGTAAGGTTCACGGTGTGAGGCTTCCTCCGCAAGACATTCTCACGGTGATAGAGGACAGTGTAAGGTCTTTTGAAACACAGGCCATAACTCCTGCCGACATAGTTAACGCTTTCCAGATGGTTATCAGCAACAAGGCTGCCCCGCTTCAGAAGAAGCTTATCAGCAGGCTTCTCCATGAGAGTGAGCCGGAGAGCCAGGTTAACCCTGGTGAGCTCGTCACGCTGAACGATTTTAGGGAGGCTGCTTCAAAGGTTAAGGCCTACTCCGTGACCACGAGGACGGAGGCCGCTAAAAAGTCTGTGGTTAAGCTTAGGCCTAAAGAGCGGTACGAGGATGTCGGGGGGCTTAAAGGAGTGAGGGAAGAGATCATTAAGGAGATCTCTCTATCGTTGAACCCGGAGTTGGCGAGCAAGGCTAGGTATATTCCGCCTAAAGGGTTTCTTTTCCACGGCCCACCGGGAACCGGGAAGACTCTTCTCGCTAGGGCTATAGCCGGGGAGAACAATGTCTGGTTCTACCTTGTCAACGGGCCCTCAATAATCCAGGGAATGTACGGGGATCCTGAGAAAACAATAAGGGATATTTTCGAGGACGCTAGGAGAAATTCTCCAACCATAGTTTTCTTCGACGAGATAGATTCCGTTGCACCGGGGCGTGGGACACACGACCCCGTCATAGACAGGGTTACAAGCCAGCTTTTAACCGAGCTGGACGGCTTCATTCCTCTCTCAGGCGTGGTGGTTATAGCTAGCACGAATAGGATTGACGTTCTAGACAGGGCTCTCCTGGAAAGGTTTACACGCGTATTCGAATTCAACTATCCTAGGAACGATGAGGAGAGGAGGGAGATCATAAGCATTCATTTGAAAAAGTATCTGGATGTACTTAGCCCTGAAGCAAACGTGGACAACGTGCTGGAAATACTTAGAAAGAAGGCTTTAAGCCCCAGGAGGATTGCCGACGTGATTAACGAGGCTAACAGGCTAAGGGTTAAGGAGTTGGATGCCGCGAGGCAGCTTGTTAAAACAATTGACGAGAGCCGCCCGGTTGAGGAAATAAGAAAAATCTACGCTAAGGATCTGGAGAGGCTTTCCAGGATACTTGGAGTAGGCCAGGATTCCGAAGGCTTCCTAGACAGACTCAGGCTTGTCTCTGCTTCAAACTATCCGCTTCAGCCTATTCACTTCCAAGAGGCGTTGGAAACCCTTTCAGAGGAGGAGGCCGTTAGCGAGGCTCGCACGATGATCGATAAGAGCGTAAGGGTTGAAAGCCCTGAGGTTGGTAAAACCTATGGTCTCGTCGCCATAGGTGCTGCTGGCGAGCAGAGCGGGTTCGTGAGCGTCGTAGAGGTTATCACTAATCCCAGGGGGAAAGGTGTTGTGAAGGTTGTTGGAAGCGAGTATGGTGAGAGCATTCAGGCTAGTGCTGAAGACGCTTTCATATATGTCAATAGCATCTCCGAGTGGAGGTTTAAGAATCACGATGTTTTCGTGGAGCTAGTCACTCCGGCGAAAGGCATGGAGAAGCTTCAGCTCCGCCCAGGCCTCTCGTATCCTCCTGTTTCCGGCCCTTCAGCCGGGCTGGCAATAGGCGTGGCAATGATTTCTGCCTTCACCGGTATCGAGGTGGATCCGACGGTCATAATGACGGGTGCGATAACGGCTAAGGGTGAGGTATGGCCGGTTGGAGGACTGGATCACAGGGGCATGGGTAAGATAGATGCAGCGTTGGCGGACAAGTATGCGAAGAAGCTCCTCGTCCCCGTTTTCAACTATGAGTCTATGAAGAGCCTTAAGATAATTGAGCTCTTAGAGTCTAAAGGCATTGTTGTAGAGCCTGTTTCAAGTCTTTTAGATGCTGCTGTGAAGTCTCTGATAGGGGTCGACTCGAAGGAGGAGTTGCTGCTGCGTTTAAACAATGAGGCTCAGAATGGGCGGCTGTTAGAGAAGCTTAGCGTTTAAAAAGCCTTTATTGACACGAGCTCCACGATATCCTTAATGTTTTCAAGTATTTTCACAAGACTGTTGAAGACTTTAACTAGGCTGGTTGCATATGGCCTGTAATCCTGTTTCTCCTCAAGGCTCAGAAGCTTCTCCTCAACCTCCGCATGCTTCACCATTATCTCGTTCACAACGCTGGCATTGAAAATGCTGAAAAGCCCTATGGCTTTAATATGCATATCGCTTAGTGTTTCACCTATGCTGCTTAACCCGGCTAGGCTTATCCTTTTAACCCTGCCGTGCATCTTAACAACCTCCCTGGATATTTGGACACACTGGTCCGCAGTATCCTCAACATATTTCACCAGCATCCTGAGATCCATCAGGTTTAGGAAGTCCATCCCTATCTTAGCCGGAAGCTCAGGGTTCCTTAAAGCAGCCCTGATCACTCTGACGAGTATGAAGTACTGTCTGTCAACCTCCTCATCCCTCTCAATAATCCTTTCAGCAAGCTCTTTATCCATCTTCACTAACGCTTTAACGCAGTCGGATATCATGCTTGCAGCAAGAGCGCTCTGCCTCCTGAGGAGTTTCTCAGGAGTAATCATCTCCGGGTCGAGCAAAACTCTAACCTCCATCTGGTTTGAAGTCTCCTCTGATATTTCTGCCCCGGGCAGCCTCCTAACTATCTTACGCACCTCTGATATTTCGGCTGTCGAAAACTCTTCCACGCTTCTAATGATTATCGTGTTGTAGCCGAGCAAATAGCTTCCGAGCAAGACGTGCTGCGGCTTCAACTCCTGGCTGGGAAGATCTATTTTAGCAACCTCCTCCACGAGCCTTCCGCCTCCCTCAGGCATTATCGTTAGAGAACCATCCTTGTTGCTAACCATGGTTAAAGTCATTCCCGTATCTATCTTGCTCTGCTTAACCCAGGCTTTTGGAAGCGTTATGAGGAATGAGCCTGATCCTGCTTTCAAGACTCTTCTTTTCCAGACCATGCTAAGTACATACTGCAAAGAGAAAATATATACTTTTTGAATTTTTATTTACAATATATAAAATAAATACGGTACATTTATACGAGGCTTCGGAAAACCGGTGGGCAGAATGGGCTCGCGAAACAGTGTTCAGACATCGGCGGCGAGAAGGGTTGTTGCAACAGGTCTCTGCGCTGCGCTATACGCCGTAGTTGGTATCGCCACCTTCCTTGGGATTTTCACGCCTGTCGTAGGCGTGGTGAGGTTCTGGCCTTCAGTATTCGTGCCGGCAATCTTCTCGATGCTTTTCGACCCTTTAACAGGGGGAACGGGTGCAGCAATAGGGATCTTCCTGAGCGACCTTTACGTTTTCTACGCTACTGGGCAGACTAATCCTCTTCTAAGCCTTATCGCCGGAGTACCCTCCAACTTTCTAGGGTTCTACATTCTGGGTAGGATAGGCAGATCCAGAGCGGATTGGAATGGTTTAAAGACAACCATACCTTTAATCCTGCTCGCAGTCTCAGCCTTCGGCCCTCTTCTATACTTTGAATACATGGTTTCAACAGGAATGGTTGAAACAGGAATGGGATGGGTTTCAACACTTCTACTGATTTTCGGGGTAGTCGTATTCACGCTGGGTTTCACTGCGGGCAGGATTAGGAAAGACTATCTGAACTACTATGTTGGCGGGACACTCGGCCTCCTCGCGGGTGCTGCTTGGATAGGTTTAGGCATATGGTTTTACAGCCAGCTGTTCGGCCTGCCTTTAACGGGGGTTAAGGCGGACCTCGCCCTGGCTTTTTACTTCTTCATATGGGTCTTCGGAACAGAAATCCCTTTCATACTGGTGGTTCCTCCCATACTAGACTTGATATACAGAGCTTACCCTTTTCTCAAGCCTGTTAGATGAGGAACAGGGCTGCGTAAAAGGTTAAAACCGTCTTCACACTGCCAGTATAAGGTTTGAAGATCGCTGTCGGAATAGACATCGGAGGCTCGACTACGAAAGCCGTCGCCTTAAAGGGGAAGGAGATACTTGGCGTGAGTGAAATGCCGTCTTCAGACCCCCTTGCCACCTCCATAGGTCTTCTCGGGAAGCTTATAGTCATGATGGGCTGCTCCCTTAAGGATGTTGAAGTATTAGCGATAGCTGGCGGCAGGAGCAGTCAGCTTCCAGACAGCATTCTCGGCCTTAGGGTAGTGAAGGTTAACGAGATCGTCGCCGCGGGAACAGGCGGGATAGTGTTAACCGGGTTGGATGAAGCCTTAGTCGTAAGCATGGGCACCGGCACAGCGCTCATAGAGGTGAGGGAAAACGGGAAGAGAATAAGACATGTCGGGGGAACCGGCGTGGGCGGGGGTACTCTTCTGGGGCTGGCGAGGAAGATGCTCGGGATCTCGAGTGTAAGCATTCTCGTGGAGATGGCTGAGAAGGGGGATCCTCGAAGAGTCGACCTGACTGTTGGCGAGATAGTTGGCGATGGAATAGGCATACTCTCCGCTGAGATGACTGCCTCAAACCTTGGAAGGGTTGGGGACACTTCGAGCCCTGAGGATCTTGCCGCCGGAATAACTAATCTAGTCGGCGAGGTTGTGGCTTCAGTCACGTTTCTCGCTGCCTCAAAGCTCGAGCTTGAGGATAAGGTTATTCTGGTTGGGAGGGTTGCGAAGCTGCCGCCTGTGCTTAAAAGTATTCAGAGGGCTCTTTCAAGCTTCGGCGTCAAACCCATCGTGCCTAAGCTGCCTGAGTACGCTGTCGCCGTAGGAGCAGGATACAGGGTTTCGGCGGAGGATGATCCTGATGCCAGTCTTATCCGGTAGAAGAATGGTTGAAATGGGTGTTGTAGAGGGTTTGAGAAGCGTTGAGGAGCAGGTTCAGCCTGCCGGCGTTGACCTCACGCTGGAGAAAATACAGGTTCTCGTCGAGGAGGGTGAGATAAGCGCTGAGCCGAGGTTCTCCAAGGGTATAAACATAATTCCTAAAGCGGGTTTCTACGAGCTGCCGCAGGGAAGCTACAGGGTGACCTACCATGAGATCGTAAACATTCCGGCGGGGCACCTGGGGCTGCTCCTCCCAAGGTCGAGCCTGCTCAGGAATGGTGTAACCATATACACTGCTGTCTGGGATCCAGGCTACAAGGGTAGGGGGATGGGCCTGATGGTCGTGTTCAACAAGCAAGGCGTAAGGATCGCGGAGGAGGCAAGGGTTGCTCAACTAATACTGTTGAGTCTCGAGGATTCTTCTGTACTCTACAGGGGAAGATTCATGTTTGAAAACATGGAGGTGTCTGAGCGGCCCGGTGTATACTAGAATTAGGCGTAAAATAAGTTTTTATACCGGTGTTTTTTAAACATAGGGGATCCGCTTGGCTAAGAAGGTTGTCGTGATCAGGGGCGACGGCACCGGTCCGGAGCTGACCCAGGCAGCTATGAGAGTGATGGACGCGATCGGGACGACGGAACGTTTAGAGTTCCTCGTCAGAGACGCAGGGTCGGAATGGTGGCAGCAGCACGGTGGAGCAACATATTTCCCGGAGGAGACATGGGAAGCCCTGAGGGAGAGCGACGCCTGCTACAAGGCACCGGTGACAACACTGCCGGATCCTCATACTCCTAAGAGTGTTGCAGTCACAATTAGGCAGACTTTCAACCTTTACGCTAACGTTAGGCCGATTAAAACCTTCAGGGGACGGGAAGGGCCACTCGGCCCGGTGGACATGCTTTTCGTTAGGGAGGGTACTGAAGGGCTTTACGCGGGCATAGAGTTCATGGTTTCAGAAGACGTGGGAATAGCGTTGAGGAAAATATCTAGAACAGCCTCGGAGAAGGTTGCGAGATTCGCCTTCGAACAGGCTAGGCTGAGGGGCTGGAGGAAAGTAATAGTCATCAACAAGGCTAATATTCTAAAGCTGACGGATGGAGGAATATTTGTCCCAACAGTCATGAAGGTTAGCGGAGGATACCCGGGAATAGATGTTGAAAGCTACTTCGTAGACAATTTCGCCCAGCAATTGATAAAGAACCCGCAGAGGTTTAACCAGAACGTTATCGTTGGAACAAACCTTTTCATGGATATTCTTACGGAGGAGGCTTCAGCCCTAATAGGAAACATTGGGCTAGTGTATTCGGCGAACTTCGGGGATAATTATGCTATGTTTGAGCCAGCCCATGGAAGCGCCCCTAAATACAAGGGTCTGAACAAGGTTAACCCGACGGCGATGATACTGGCTGGAGCATGGATGCTCAACTATCTGGGCGAGAAAGATCTTTCTCAAGCGGTTTTCTCGGCTACAGAAGAGGTTATAGCTGAAAACAAGGTTGTAACATACGACCTCGGTGGGTCAGCCTCAACCCAGCAGATGGCTGGGGAAATAGCTAGGAAGGCGGTGGAAAAGCTTAGGAAGTAAGCTAAGCGGTTATTGCCGTTTATCGCCGCTTTCCGTTCTCTGCCTTTTTCAATACTACTAATTATTTTATTATTTTTTAATGTATTAGACAGCAACAATAGCGCGCGCTAAAAAGTTTGTAGCTTAAACGGAACCCTTCCTATAGGCGGCAAGCCCCCCTGCTTTCATCAAGTTCATTATGAATTCTGGGTAAGGCGAGAACCTTAGTTCAATGCCTGCCGTCTCGTTTTTAACTATTCCCTTTTCAAAGTCTATTACTGCAATATCTCCCTCCTTGAAATACTTGTTAACGTCCTTAACCTCTATGACCGGTAACCCAACGTTTATTGAATTTCTGAAAAATATCCTGGCGAAGGAGCATGCTACCACTGCTGATATTCCCGCTTCCTTAATTACCCTCGGGGCATGTTCCCTACTTGAACCCATTCCGAAGTTTCTACCGGCTACAACTATGTCTCCCTTAGATATTTTCGATGCTAGAGTCGGATTCAGGTCTTCGAAAACATGTTTAGCAAGCTCTTTGAAATCTCCTGTTCTAAACTTGTACTTCGCAGGTATTATCACGTCCGTATTGATATGGTCTCCAAGAACCCAGACTCTTCCCCTCAGGATCATCTTCCTACCATCCCCCGGTAAACTTCCTGGGGTCTGTTATAACTCCTTCGGCGGCTGAAGCCGCGGCTGTCGCTGGGCTTGCCAAGTATATGCTTGACTCAGGGTTTCCCATTCTGCCCTTGAAGTTCCTATTGGAGGCTGAGACAGCCACCTCCCCCGACCCGAGTATTCCGAAATGGACTCCTAGGCATGGGCCGCATGTGCTATGGGTCACTGTGCATCCTGCTGAAACAAGCTTGTCTATAATCCCGTTTCTAAGCAGGTTTAGGAAGACCCTCCTGGAGGCGGGTATCGCGATGCACCTGACCCCCTTCTTAACACCCTTTTTTGAAAGTATTCTCGCAGCTGTTTCGAAATCCTCCTCCCTCCCATTGGTGCACGAGCCTATGAAAACCTGGTTCACCTCCAACCCCTCAAGCTCCTTAACGGGCTTAACGTTGTCAACATTATGGGGTGCTGCCACCAATGGTTCAAGCTCGTCAAGCCGGTAGCTGAGGCTCATAGCATACTCGGCATCCTCGTCAGGCTTGAAAACACTCTTGTTTTTTAAACTACTCGTATCAACATGCTTCATAGTTACCTCGTCCAATGGGAAGACGCCGTTCTTGGCCCCCATCTCGACGACCATGTTGCAAACCGTCATCCTGCTGGCCATTGACAGTGTTTTCACACCCTCCCCATGAAACTCTGTACTCATGTAGGTTGCACCATCTGCACCAACGTCTCCTATTATCCTCAGGATCAAATCCTTAGACATTACCCCTGGCTTGAAGCCTCCGTTTAAAGTGACCCTCATAGCCTCCGGCACTTTGAACCAGAGTTTTCCAGAGGTCATTACTTCCGCGAAGTCCGTCGAGCCTATTCCTGTTGCGAAAAGGCTGAATGCGCCTAGGGTTACGGTGTGAGAGTCAGCACCAACTATGAACATGCCTGGCTTAAGACTCTCGTTTTCAGGTATAACCTGGTGGCAGATCCCTTCTCCAACCTCATACGTCTTTATGTTGTTCTCCTTGGCGAATCCCCGGAGCTTAAGCTGGAGGTTTGAAGCCCCATCGTTCGGACTTGGGGAAGCATGATCTATGACGAACCTTATCCTGGAGGGGTCGTGAACCCTTTTTGAACCCAGCTCGTGAAAAGCATCTATCGCCAGAGGCCCTGTCCCGTCGTGAGCGTAAGCCAAGTCTATGTCCACGACTACTATTTCACCAGGCTTAACGGCTCTGGCAAGCCTGTTTCTGAACAGCTTCTGAACTATGGTCTCTCCCAATTCCCAGCCTCATTCTAAGGCCCTTTATATAAAATTTTACCTTAAACTTCAACTATTTCTGCTTCATGGGTGGAGGAATCGTATAGCGCTACTGTTGATCTTCCAGTTAAGTATCCACATGTCTCACCAGGGTTAACCCAGAGTGTTCCGCCAATTCTACTTACACTCGGCTCATGAGTATGTCCCGAGACTATTAGGTCGAACATGTTTCTAGTGGCGATTTCCTCGACGAGCTTCAGGTCCTCGCCGTGTAGGACAAGTACTCTTCTGCCTTCCAGCTCAAGTATTGCAGCAGGCCAGTAGAACTGGGCACCCATTTCCGAGAAGACTCTTTGAAGATTACTCCTATCGCCATCGTTATTCCCGTACACGAGTATAAGCTTTGACCTACACTCCTTAAATTTTCTAGCGGTGAAAGGGCTTATGACGTCCCCGGCGTGAAGAACCATATCCACGTTCCTATCGTTGAAGAATGCTACTGCTTTCTCGATCATCTTCAAATAGTCGTGGGTATCGCTTATCAGACCGATGAGCATGTTGAGAAGATTGTTCAACGTCTGATTTAACCTTTTTCATAATAAGTTTTGCGAATCAAAATAAAAACGCTTTCAATAGCTAAACCTTAAAATTTCTTCGATCCCCAATCCTTCCGGATTGTAAAGAGGATGTGCTAGACAGAAGCTTACAACTCTAAGAAGCTTCTGCGTATCCCGCTTCGGGGGCTCGCGTTCTCGACAGTTAAGCCGCATTAAGTGTATTTTTGAAGCGTCGCCCAGTATGCTTCACCGCGTGCCTAACCCTGATGAATCAACGGATTTGAAGCCGGGTTGCTCCATGTGCTCCCTCCTGAACCATGGGTTCCAGTGTCCCTCCAACCCTATGGTTGCGAACCCTGAAGCCTTTTTTTCTCGCTTTAAATCATGCTGTTTAAAATGAGCTTTCCGAAACCATGTAACCTCGGCTTTCCTTAAAACCCGTATGCGGTTCACCACAACTATGTTTTCACCAGATATAGGGTAGCCTGAGGCTTCTGAAGGCGCGTATTCTATCTGACCCGCGACACTACCGCCAAACAGTAGAATCTTCTTATGAAAGCCTCTTGGAATCGCATCCTTCAAGTATTCAAGCCTTTCCTATGTTTTCTAGAAGGCATGGGAGCTAAACACTTATGGAGATGCTTGCTTGAAGGTTTCCAAGTAATGTCGATGATTCTGACTCGAGACATTATCTTATCTTTTTCCCAGTTATCAGGGTTTCTGTCTTCAAAACTCCTTCGGCTCTTCTGAAACTGTTAACAATAGTGTCCAGTTCTTTCAAACTTGGAACACTGTCAACCATAGCCATATAGTCGAAGGATGAGCCCCATATTTCAATTATCTCAGTAACACTCCGGTTTCTCGCAAGCAGCTCTCTACAGAAATCCTCGAAATCCTTATCCCCCATGCTCTCAACATCGATTAGTATTTGCGCTGAAATGCTCTCCGGAAGAGTTACCTTGACTACTCCAGTCCTGTTCAACACTTCCGCTATTATTATGTTCTCCATGGCTGAGGCTCCCCTGCCGTGAAGAAGATATGCTGACTTAACCCTGTCCCTTATCTCTTCGAACACTTTCTCCTCAAGCCTGTCGATCTTAACACCCCTCTTCTTCAAGGCTGCTTTAACCCCTTCGCTTCCAACCATGTGTCCAAGGGCGAAGTTGCTTTCCCTGCCCACCATGCTCGCGTCGAAAGGCTGGTATGTTAAAGGGTCTCTGAAAGCCGCCTTCTGATGAGTGCCCGCAGTATGAGTGAAAACGTTTCTTCCGGAAACAGGATTGTTCGGAGGTACGTTGATCCCTGAAACCTTCTCCACATATTCTGCAAGCCTGGTGAGACTCGCCAAGTCATACTCATACCCATATTTGATTTTCATCCATGTTGCTAGGATGAGCGTATCCGGTATCCCAGCCCGCTCTCCCAGCCAATTCATCGACCCATGGAGTATCTTTGCCCCGCTCGTCCAGGCCTCTATGGTGTTCGCGAGAGCCATACCCATGTCGTTGTGAAAATGGGCTTCCATCAGGCTGCGGTGGTTTTTATCCCTTATAATCCTGCTTATCTCCCCGTAGACTCTTCTAACATCTGTAGGCGAGGCACCTCCTGAAGTATCGGGTAGACTAATAGAGTCAGCACCCGCCTCAATAGCTTTCTCAACAACCTGTTTCAGGAAGCCTGGGTCTGCTCTGAAAGCGTCTTCAGCCGTGTACCTCACCCTGTAACCCCTGTTCTTCGCATACCTGATGGCCCTTGGAACTTGGGTGAGGACAAGCCCCCTCTTGTCAGCTATTTTTTCAAATTTTGCTTCCAGATGCCTGTCGGCGGGAGAAAGGTAGAGAGCTACCCAGTCAACACCGTCTGGAACAGTATCAACATCCGTCTCTAAAGCCCTGCAATGGGCTGCTTTAAGAGCTCTTGTCTCTACACGGCTCAGCTCCGTCACGATCCTTCTCTCGCCCTCACCAGTGTAGGGGGATCCTATTTCAATAAGCTCTATGCCGGACTTGTCGAGCTCCCTCATTATCGTAATCCTCTCCTCGAGCGTGAAGTATACTCCAGGGGTTTGAAGACCCTCTCGCAAAGTGGTGTCTAGAAGCATCGGCTTCTCCAGGTTCTGCATATGGGGTTTGAGCTGCAGGCAAGGTTTAAAAAGGTTGCCTGCCTAGTATACTATTACTCTTGACGCTGCGTCCAGCGTTTTAATCAGTCCGACTATTCTCTCAACCAGCCTACCGGATCCCTCTATCCATTTAAACTCTCTGATTAAGACAGTGCCGTCCGAAGGCTGGAGAAGTATTAAGCATAGAAACATGCTGCCGTAGGCAACCAGATACTCGTAGCCGTGCATCCTAACCTTGAAACCGTTCCTCCTGAGCAGATACGCGAGCCTAAGCCTGTTCTCCGGAAAGATAAACATAGACCGGGCTGCCTCAGGGTTCAAGGTTCAAATTCCCGCTAGAAACGGCTTTATTTTCTCCACGACCATGCATGCTCTGCAGACTTCTCCCGCCGAAGGGCTTTCGCAAACCCTGCACCGCCCTATGCCGCGGGCAGAGTATTCCCTTTTCAGGAGCGGAAGCATCTCGAGGAAATTGTTTACAAGGCTGTGCTTAACCCCGGGTATAATCGAGTCAAGCCTGTTCAGGAAGTCCCTTATCTCGAGCCTGTAGTTCTCAACATGGTAAGAGCATTCCACGAAGTCTACTTCAATACCTGTTAGGATCGCGTAAATAGCGTCTTCCTTCTCAGTGCAGAAGTAGAACGGCTTAACCCTTTGGACGAACCCCTCGTCTTCAACAATACCCGTCTTGGGGCCAAGCCTAGCCAGGAGCGACGGGTTCCCCTTTAGATGGTTCATAAGAATCGTCTGAGCCTCATCATCCAGATTGTGGCCTGTAGCAACCTTCGAGAAGCCAAGCTTCTTCGCGTAAGTGTTTATCAGACTCCTCCGGAGGACTCCGCAAATATAGCATGGCTTTATTTTAAGGCTGTTCTCCCTAGATATTTTAACAGCCTCGTCTAGTGTGAAACCATACTCCTCCTTGAACGAGTACGTGTGCAGAGGTATATTGTTTTTCTCGCAGAATTCCACAAGCCCGTTGAGCTTCACATCCCTGTACCCGCTTATTCCCTCGTCGACAGCTATCGCAGCAATGTTTTCACGCTTATTCTTCATAAGTCTCCAGAGGAAGCCTAGTAGGGCTGTGCTGTCCTTGCCTCCTGAGCAGGCTACGAGAACTCTTTCCCCGTATTCGATTAAGCCCTGCTTCTTAATTGTCCGCATGACTTTTTTCTCAAAATACTTTTTAAAATGCTTGCTGCAGAGGCTTCTTCCACTCAAAGAAATGTAGACAGCCCTGTTCTCGCAGTCTTCACAGGCCATGTTTCAACCACCTGAGACGACGCTAAGCAGCCTAACCTCGTCCCCTTCTATTAGAAGCTCCTTCTCAGTGACGATAACCCCGTTTTTAACCGGGACCACTTCAGACGGGCTTATGCCTAGAGTTTTAAGAAGATCTTCAACTCTACTATTCTCTTCCAAATCTAGAACCTTGTTTTCGCGAAGCCTCTGTATGAACACTCTCACCCTCATCCGGTTTAACGCCGGTTACGTTGTTGGCTAAGCTGCATTTAAACCTAAAAACCTTTTTCAAAACCGGCTGCTCGAACCTTATTTATCCTGAGTAAGCATGCTTTTTCCATAGGCCGAAATTGGAAATTGAAGGCTAAGCTAAAAAAGTATTCGGCGTATGCTTGCAGAAAATGTTGTTGCCCCTATAGTTCTAGTCTCATTAATGGAAACTCCGGGTCATCCCTGAGAACCCTGAACCCGTTTTTCAGGTAAAACTCCATCGGGCCAGACGGATTGTTAGGATTATTTTTTCTAGCGAAGGTTTCAACTGCTTTTACCCCTCTTTTAAGTCTTCAATTATGCTTTGAAGAAGTTGATTCCCAAGCCCCAACCCCCTGTATTCCTTCTGAGCAATGAAGAGGCATGAGACTAGTACCGCATCCTCACTGGATGGTCCCGATGAGTACTCTGCTGAACGTGGAAGCATTTTCGGAGGAGCATACTGTGCGTAGCCGACGGGTTTCCTGTCCACGTAAATTATCTTTCCACAATCGTCGAATACGTTTCTCACTCTTATTAGCCAATTAAGCTTCTTAACCATCAGTTCTTCCTTACTCTCCTTAAAAGGGGCTTCGAACTCTTCCGGAAGCTCCCAGTATATGCAGTACTTGCAGCTGAAAGGATACTCCTCAAATTCTGGGGCTTCAACCAGATTTTCTTCTTTGAGGCTAACTATTTCAACATTCAATTCCCACTATCTGGTTAAACCTCTTTTAAATTTCTTTCGTCTTGCTGGACTATATTGTTTTTAGCTCCATCAAGGCGTATTCCTGGTGGTTTTTAAAGAACATTTTCTTCTAAAAATGTTATTAACTGGCTAAGCTGTTCATATAACCTGGTTGCTGACAAGAGTTCTGAAGACGGATAAGCATCGTCCCTCTGGGAAGGTGCTTCAGGAGGCTGCGGCAGTACTAAAGTCAGGTGGACTCGTAGCCTTCCCAACCGAGACCGTATACGGCTTGGGGGCTGACGCTTTCAACGAGAACGCTGTTCTGAAAATATTCAGAGCCAAGAAGAGGCCCCTTGACAACCCTGTTATAGTGCATGTCTCGAGCATGGAGATGCTTAACGATGTTTCAACCAGCGTCCCTCGTAAGGCTGAGAAACTGGTCGGGGAACTCTGGCCCGGTCCGTTGACCATTGTTGTCCCTAGGTCTCGAAAAATCCCTTCAGCTGTGTCAGCGAGTCTTGAAACGGTTGCTGTACGAATGCCTGCTCACAATGTTGCTTTAGGATTGATAGAGCACTTGAGCTCTCCGATAGCTGCTCCGAGCGCTAATCTTTCAGGGAGGCCCAGCCCAACTAACGCTAAGGACGTGTATGAGGATTTAAACGGCTCGATAGACATGATAATTGACGCTGGTGAAACATTCATAGGGGTAGAGTCGACTGTTATCCAGATATCTGAGAACAGGTCCGTCATACTCAGGCCGGGCCCCATTCCTCTCGAGACCCTCAGGAAATACCTTGGCGATGTTGAGGTTCATCCTTCAATATTGTCCGGAGGTTTCGAAGGGATTCCAGCCTCTCCCGGCATGAAGTACAGGCACTATGCTCCCAAGGCAGATATGATTGTCGTTGAGGGAGACGATTATGAGAAGAAGGTTGCAAAAATAGTTGAAACGGTTGAGGAATACTTGAAATCTGGTTTGAAAGTCGGATGCATGGTTTCAGAGGAGACTGCTCGCCGATTGCCTGCAGGAGTCATTCTGGAGGTGCTTGCCCAGAGGAATAGGCTTGACCTTGTGGCGAGAAGGATCTATTCGGCTCTGAGGAGCCTTGACAGGATGAACCCGGATATTATAGTGGCTGAGGGCTTTCCTGAAGAAGGCATCGGCATGGCTATACAGAACAGGCTTAGGAAAGCAGCCGGATACCGAATAATGAAAGCCTAGCGTAAGCCTTATGTTACGGGAGAGCCGTCTGAAATCCTGCTGTCGGGGCATACTAACGCTACCCTGCTCTTTCCTTCGACGGCTGCAAGAATCATTACTTCAGAAACCTGCCCCATTAAGACAGCCGGCTTAAGGTTAGTCACGAAAACGTATTGTTTCCCGACGAGTTGCTCCGGAGCATAGAATGCTCCTAGGCCTGCCACCGACTGTTTCACAACGTTTCCTCCTAGGCTTACCTGAAGCTTCAGAAGCTTTTCAGAACCCTTAACCTTCTCAGCAGACACTATTGTTCCAACAATCATCTTAACCTTCTTGAAGTCATCCATGCTTATTTCAGAGCTCATTTCGGCATGTTGCTTCAACCCATATTTATAAGCTTAACTAAGTCTCGCAGGCTTGAAGCCGTTTGCAACAATCAAGTCTCTCTAGCTTGGAGTCGCGTATCCTTCTATTCTAAGTTTTTTAAAAAGTATTCTCCATCTTTCAATTCTAATGCCTTAGGCTCCACTTTGTAGAACCTGCAGGAAAAGACGGTTATTAAGAGCCCGTTGAAAAGAATACGGTAACCCTGCGGGACGGGCTCATGGCTCCTCACCATCATTCTAAGGCCATTGTTCCTCAGAAATCTTTCAAGAGCCTTTCCGCCGAAACAGTGGATCCCCCGTCCCCTAGGGTTGTACGAGAATTCTTCAACGTCTTCAGAGGGATCGTTCCAGAGTGTTTCGAAAACCTTTTTGTCTTCAGGTTCAAGTCCTCCTTTACCGGCTTTTTCAAGCTCCTCGATTCTTTCAAGCCCCTTGGCGAGCCCTCCGTGAACCAGCATTATCCTGTTGTTAACTATCCCAGCCAAAGGCATTTCCGAGAAAACTTTCAAATATGCTTCGTAAACCTTCTCATAGTCTTTTCCAAACCTTCTTGCGAGAAGATTTAGAAAACCGTATGAAAAATTCATCGAAGGTGTTTCATGGTTTCCCCTCAAGAGGAATATTGAATCAGGATTATAGGCTTTCATCTGTAAGAGAAGGTTTATAACGCTACTCTGATGCGGCCCCCTGTCAACATAGTCTCCGAGAAAAACAGCCTTGGCTTCGCTAAGCCTAGCGAGGCGCAGAGCATTTACACACGACTCTAAGTCCCCGTGAAGGTCGCCAATAACCAGGATTTTTTCGTAATTCAGCCTTAAGACTGGCGGCTCAGCACCCAGTTTTTCAAAAGCCTCTTCGCAAAGCCTGACCGTTTCATCCCTGCTCATACTGCCGGTTTTCCTAAGCTCATCCTCAAACACCATTCCCTGCCTCCTTACACTGTTTCGCAAGATTAATATTCTTCGCGTTTTTCAAATTTAATGCTTTGGAAAAGAGTGCAGTAAGGCTTAGAGAAACAGTCGGGCTGCTTCTGAAAGCGCTTGTTTTAACCTTGGCAACAGGGTTAATCGGGCTCTACAGCCCATCAGAATCCCACCACTATGTTAAAAACGGTCTTCCCCTTCCCTTTCTAACGCAGATTATAGACGTTAAGGTTGCGAAATACGTTGAGGTTAAGCTTGACCCCCTATTCCTTTTACTCGACATCCTGGCTTGGGCTGGCCTTATTCTCCTGCTCAGGTTTTTCACCAGGCTTCTTAAAAGAATTCTTCCTTCTAGAGTTAAATAAAATATATGTAACCATAATCGTTAACAGGAGGATTGTTAATGTGAGAAAATAGACCGTCTCCTTGAAAAACATCATCCCTCCGAATAGGGCTACCGTGAGTAGGAGTATGCCTATCCACTCTGATTTCTTACCCGGCAACGAGAAATATATGCTTTAGAGGGATGATTTAAACCTATTTCTCTCATCACAGGCGTGTGCGATTAAGCTTCGAAACCAATGTTTCAGCCCTTGTTCCCTTAAACTTGGGGCTTGCTAGCCTCAGCAAGAATAAAATAGTAAGCACAACTATGCACCCTGCCAAGATTGGAAACAATAGTGCCTGCGGCACCTTTCCCCAAGGCTGCTCTGCCTGTGGAGAAACATTATCGGGAAAAGGCGCTTCGTAAACCTCTTCCTCCATGCGTATGAAGATACTGCTGCCCATAATTCTTTCCTTCGTCTTTAAATACTCTGCCACAAAATCTTTTGACGAATATCTCTCGGATTCAAGCATAAGCTCGCGGGCTGAGGCTGAATACTTTATTGACGACAAGGAGTCTTGGCGGCGATAATAATACCCATAGGTTATGTCCACGGGGAGCCAGCCCCATGGCGGAATGTAGGCTTCAACCCACCCGTGCCATCCTACTCCTTTTGAAACCAAGGTTAAGTGTCCGCCCCACGTTTCCCCTTTGACGCTGTATGAGGGTGAAACCACCCCCCCGGTTTGAAGATAGGCGGGTATTCCGACTGATCTAAGCATGGTTACTAGGAGTGTAGACTGGTCGTCGCAGTCTCCCCGGCCGGTTTCACCAGTTGTAGGCAGCGTCTGGTTAGGATACTGGGGTGGTCTTAGTTTCTCCCCTTCAGGATACGTAACTCTACGCCCTATGTACTCAACCATTTTAGAAACTACCCGGAGGATATTCGTATCGTTCCCTTTGATCTGGGCAGCAAGGTCAGCTATATACTTCAAGCCTTCATCTTCATATGTCCACGCTCCGCTCGGAACAGTGTAGTTTGCGAGCGAAGCAGGTATGTCGGAGAAGCTTCCGGACGAGTCGACGGAGATTTCAGGCAGTCTTCTGAAGGTTATGTTAATCATTATTATGATTTTCACTGTAATGTTTCCACCAGGTTCAATGGTCTCTGGGAAATCTAGTTCTGCAAGCAGATTACCGTCCTCATCCGTAAAAATCCGTTTGACACTCGGTTCAGCTTCGTAAATGTACGTTTTTTGGGTTGAAGTGTTTGGAAAAATCAGGAATAACCTGTCCTCCAGAATAGGGGTGTAGCTGCTTGAACCCTTGTTTATGAGAAACATCCTAAGACTATAGTAATACGCATCCCAGTTTTCAGGGGCTTTAACAGTATAATTGAAAACACTCAGCATTATTATGGTTAAGGCGGCAATCCTAGCGATGCTGCTTTTCCTCATGCTGCTCACTTCTAAACCTCTAGCCTTCCTAGACGGCTCTATCCATATTTATAACAGTTTACCCGAAAATAGGGCCGTCTTTCAGACAGTTAAACCTTGTTTTACGGATACAGTGGGGGGCGTAGCATACACGCGTTGAAAACATGCCGCCTGGTTGCAAGCATTCTGATGCCTAAAGGCCTTCCACGGGTTCCCGCTGATGCCGCTTGATCCCACGGTGAGGAGGCGGCGTGGTCACGGGGTCAGTGGCTTAGAGCTATGCTTTTCCGAAACTAATTGTTTTCAACAGGCTTCTCTTTCTTTCATCAAACTTTTTGAAAACTATCTTAGCCCCCTCCGAGTAATCCATCATATTTATCCAGGGATATCTTCTCATCTCGTCTTCGATTCTTCTAACCAGCTGGAAATACTCCTTGACCGGCTCATCCAGGACGCTCAGGTTACTCGCGATGAAATCCTTAACAGACTGCTCGTCAACCCTCTTAAGCCCGTTCTTCAAACATTCTACGATAAGCATGTTTATGCTGCCCTCCCTCAGATTGCTGAAAAGGTCTTTCATCTCGTCGCTCCACATCCAAATGTTGGTTATTGCCCACTGGTACTTCACTATGGCTTCACAGGCATCAGGCTCCTCATCCAGTATGCCTGCCTCGAAAAGAGTGAGTGAAACCACTCTCTCTCCTATCCCCGCTGTCTTACCGTGCCACGTCTCCTTCAAATCTTCATAGAGGGAAAGTATTTTATCGTATTCCCCCCTTCTGAAAAGCTCAGAGTACTTCAGGTCTTTAAACTCGTAGTTGAAAACCTCTTCCCTTCCTTTAAAATATTTTTCGGCAAACCCTTCCCTGTGTATTTCTCTAACCCTCTTGTTGACTAGGCTCTCAAGATTATCCGCAATCCTTATTTTAAACTCATACTCCTCGGGCTTCGCGAAGTCTTTCTCGTCGAAAGCCTCATCCCTAATGTCTCCAGACTTCAAGGCTATTGCGAAGGTTGTCGCCAAATCGTACATTCTCCTGTCCCGCATGGTTTTCAGCATTGTTTTAAAGCCGGAAACACTGCCCTCGCTCTTCCAAAGCCTGTGTGAAACACTGCTCCTCCAGTTGACTGGCACGCTTATCTTGAGGGCTGTTACAAAATCCGTCTTGTGGGAAAGGGCTTTCTCAAGCTGGGCTTCAGCCTCCCCGCCGCCTATTAACCCCTTGTTTAAAGCATCCCTGTAGAATTCCGTTATCTCCCCGCTTATGAAGGAGTCGATTCTGCGGGAAACAGGCATGAGCCAGGCCAGCGTCAGCTTACTCAACGCTTAACACTTTGAGAAGCATTTTAAAAGGGTTTATTAAGACTACTGTAAGCCGGGAAACTGGAAAAGGCTATTCCAATATAAGGCTTGTCCTCCGGAAATTAACCGTGTCGATGAGCCCCTTATCGGTTATCCTTAGCTCAGGGAGCACAGGAAGGGCCAGCAAAGACATCGTCATGAATGGACGGGTCATCATGCAGCCCAGCTGTCTCCAAGACTCTGAAAGCTTTTCAACTTTCGACGCAACCTCTTGAACAGGCTTATCCGACATTAAGCCGGCTATTGGGAGCTCCAGCAGAGCCAGTATCCGGCTGTTTTCAACAGCTATCATTCCTCCTCCTGCTTCAGCCAACGTGTTCCCTGCGAGAGCCATGTCTCTGTCGTTCACCCCTACTATAAGCATGTTGTGACTGTCGTGGGCTACTGTAGACGCTACGGCGCCATTCTTGAAGCCGAAGCCCTTGACGAAGCCTATCCCCATGTTGCCAGACGCCCTGTGTCTTTCAACAACAGCGACTTTAGCAATATCTTGGGCTGGATCCGCCTCTAGGAAACCGTTTCTCTGCCTCATGTCGACGAGCATGCTTCTAGTAAGAGTCTTGGCCTCGACAACCTGGATAGTCCTGACTTTGAAAACCTGCTTGTTAGGGTCAACCCTTATCTTGAAATCGTTTTCATCAAGCTTTCTGCCGAGCCTGACTGTTCTCCTCGCCTCCTCGGGATACTGGTATTCAGGCATCTCCGCCACCAGCCTGCCGTTTTTCGCGACAACCCTGCCGTTAGCTATCACCGTTTCGACGAGAACCTTTTTCAAATCGCTCACGATCAGTATGTCTGCGATCATGCCGGGGGCTAAGGCACCTATCTCACCGTCGACTTTAAAGTGTTCCGCAGTGTTCAACGTGGCCATTTGAATACTGGTCACAGGGTCAACGCCTTCTTCAATAGCTCTTCTAACGATATGGTCAATATGCCCCTCTTTCAACAGGTCGCTGGGCTCCCTGTCGTCGCTAACCAGGCAGACTCTCCTCGCGTCAACCTTCCTCTCCGTAACCATCCTTATAACCTCCTTCAAATCCCTCCAGGCCGATGCTTCCCTAATCATTACGTGCATCCCTAGCCTTAGTTTAGCAAGCCCAGCCTCCATCGTCACGGACTCGTGGTCTGAGGATATTCCTGCTGCAACGTAAGCGTTAAGCTCCTCGTTAAGGTTTCCGAAGAAATGTCCTTCAACAATCCTGCTGCTTCTCAAAGCCGCTTTAACCTCGCTTATAATCTTAGGGTCTAACGATAAGACTCCAGGGTAATTCATAACCTCGCCCAGCGCAACGGTATTCCTCCATGAAAATGCTTCCTCAACCTCCTTCAAACCTATTTCGGCTCCCGCGGTCTCAAACTCCAGGCTGGTCGCCGGCACACAGCTAGGGATTGAAACATAGACTTTCAAAGGCAAGACTAATCCCTCGTCATGCATCATTCTAACCCCGTTTATCCCAAGCACGTTTGCAATCTCATGGGGATCTATGAAAACCGTTGTCGTCCCGTGGGGTAGAACCGTTTTTGCGAACTGGGTCACTGTGAGCATCGAGCTCTCCACATGCACATGTCCGTCTAGGAATCCTGGCGTCAAATATTTCCCGTAAGCGTCGATAATCCTAGTCTCAGACCCGATCGCGTGCTCAGCGTTCCCCACCAGCACTATCCTGTCGTCAGCCACGGCAATATCCGTGTTTTCAACAATCTCACCCGTGAAAACGTTCACCAAAGCCCCTCTCCTGATGACGAGGCTCGCCCTACCCCTTCCAAGCGCTGCGGAAACCAGTTTCTCAACGATCTCAGGAGGTTTAACCCTTGGCTTCATCGGCATGTTTCTCAAACGGGAATTATTAAGGTTTCAAATTTAAAAACCGCATGCACACCCGTTAAACAACAGGTGTAGGAGGGTGAGCCTAGAATCTAGGATTGAGAAAGATATTGTGGAGGCTCTTAGGAGAACCGGTAGAGCCATGGGCTTCAGCGAACTCTGCCTGCTCACGGAGTTGAACGAGTCGTCAGCCGCGAGCGCTTTATCCTCTCTCTCCCAGAAAGGCTTAGTAAGCGTCTCAACCAGAGAGACCAAGTATGCTAGGCTAACCGGGGAGGGAGAATACCATTCTAGAAACGGGCTTCCCGAGAGAAGGCTCGTGAAACTGGTACTGGAGAATAGGGGTGTCATGCCTCTTGAAGAGGCTCGAAAGACTTATCCTGACGAGTCCTTCTTCACAATAGCGCTCGGCTGGCTTCGTAGAAAGGGATGGGGCTCAATCAAGGCTGTAAACGGTGTTCCACACATAGTCGTGGAGAAAGAGCCTCCCGAAGGGGTTGACGAAACCACTGTCAGAACGCTGGCGTCAGGCCCCTTGGACGTCAGCCTGTTGAACACTGAGACTGTTAAACTCTTATCGGGCAGGGGCATAGTTAGGGTTGAGGAGAAGGTTGAAAGACTGGTCTCTCTGACTGAAGCCGGCAGGCTTGTCGAGCTTAGGGTTGCAGTAACCCAGTTGACTCCTGAGCTGTTGAGAACCAGGGAGTGGAGAAACGTTGAGCTTAAACCCTACGATGTCACTGCCGATGTTGAGCCAGTATACCCTGGGAGACTACACCCGTTGACGGAATTCATCAAAGAGGTTAAGGAAATTTTTACGGAGATGGGTTTCACCGAGGCAAAAGGCCCGCTTGTCGAATCGTGTTTCTGGAACTTCGATGTCCTCTTCACTCCGCAGGATCATCCTGCTAGGGAAATGCAGGATACTTTCTATCTTTCACACCCCTCCTCAACGGAGCTAGCTGACAGGCAGCTTGTTGAAAGAGTAAGGAGGACGCATGAGAACGGTTGGGAGACGGGTTCAACCGGCTGGGGTGGAGAATGGTCTGAAGAGGCTGCGAAGAGACTCGTGTTGAGAACCCACACCACATGTGTCTCCGTAAGATACCTGTATGAGCATAGGGATCCTCCGGTTAAGATTTTTAGCGTCGACCGGGTTTTCAGAAATGAGAGGGTTTCCTTTAAAAGCCTTGCAGAGTTCCACCAGATAGAGGGCATAATAATGGATAGGCGTGTGACGCTTAGAGACCTTAAAGGGGTCTTAACGGAATTCTATAAGAAACTCGGGTTGGAGAAAGTTCAGTTCTGGCCCTCGTACTTCCCGTATACGGAGCCATCTATGAATTCCGTTGTCTACGTTCCCCAGGCTGGCAGATGGCTTGAGCTCTGCGGCATGGGTATTTTCAGACCTGAGGTCACTAGGCCCCTCGGTATTGATCATCCTGTTCTTGCTTGGGGCGGCGGGTTGGAGCGTTTACTGATGCTTAAGCTAGGCGTTACTGATATTCGCATCCTCTACCAGAACGATTTAGGCTGGCTGAGGAGGGTTAAGCTATGCCTGTGATAGAGGTTTACCCTGAGAGGCTGAGCAGGTTCCTGGGGATTGACGTTGGGTTGAAGCAGCTTGTCGAAGACCTGCCGTGGCTCGCGACAGACATTGAGGATGTTGGCGAAGGGTTCGTCAAAATAGAGTATAATCCGAACAGGCCGGATTTCTCGAGTCACGCAGGCATCGCTAGGGCGTATGCGGGGTTCCTTGAAATCAGGCTAGGCTATCCTGAAGCTGTTTTCTCAAGTCCCACGATAGAGTTTCACTTTGACAGCAGGCTCAGAGGGATCAGGGGTGTCTTATGCTCCGCTGTGGTGAGGAACGTGGAACTCGCCGAGGAGGATTTGAAGGAGGTGATTAATGTTCAAGAGGTCCTGCATCAGGGTATTGGCAGGAATAGGCGTAAGGTCTCAATCGGCATACATGACTTGGATAGGATTAGGCCCTCGGTCTACTACATGGCTGCAGACCCCGACGCGGTTTCGTTTAAGCCGCTTGGAATAGAAAGGAGAATGACTTTGAACGAGGTTTTGAAAGAGGTTGACAAGGGTTTAGAATATGGCCATATTATCAAGCGGTTTGACAAGTATCCTGTGATAGTTGATTCCACCGGGGAGGTTTTATCCTTCCCGCCGATAATAAACTCTGAGCTGACTCGCTTAACCCCTGAGACTAGAAACCTCTTCATAGACGTAACCGCCTTAGATGAGTATTATGCTTCCAGAGCTCTGAACATACTTCTATACGTGTTTAAAGACATGGGGGGGAACATCGAGGCGGTGAAGATAGTTTACGACGACGGCTCTGAGAAAACTTTTCCGGATTTCACGCCTAAGACTATGAGTGTTGAAGCGAGCTATATTAATTCTCTCCTCGGGGAGAATCTTAGCAACGCTGAGATCTACAGGAGCTTCCTGAAATGCAGATTTTCAGTGGTGAACGACGGGAACGTGTTCAAGATGGGGGTTCCCCCCTACAGGGTTGACATAATGCATAACGTCGACCTTGTTGAGGAGGTCGCCATAGGGTACGGCCTTTGGAGGCTGACCCAGACCTACCCTGGAGCTTCCACAATAGGCTTGAAGCATCCTGAGACGATGGTTCAGGACAAGGCTAGGCTAATCATGATAGGTCTGGGCTTCACTGAGGTTTTCAACTTCCTGATTACTAACGAGGATCAGAACTACCGCATGGTTAGGAGACCTGTTGGCGAGAGGGCTAGGCTGGCAAACTCCTCCAGCGTTGAGCTCACAATGCTCAGGGATTCCCTCCTCCCAGGCTTGATAAGAAATCTCTCTTCCAATAAGCATGAGAAGTACCCTCAGAGGATTTTTGAAACAGGTCCTGTTGTAAGGGTCTCTGAAGAAGGGTCTGTGGTTACACGGGTCTCGCTGGCGGGAGTATCGGTGCACTCTTCAGCCTCTTTCTCAGAGGCTAAGTCAGTCGTCCTGAGTCTGCTGAGCAGCCTGTGTGTTGAACCAGTCTTGTTCGAAAAGGGTGAGGACCCCTTGTTTACGCTGGGCAGGGTTGCGAAAATTGTTTTCAACAGTAGCCCACTGGGGGTTGTTGGCGAGGTTCATCCCGAGGTGCTGGAGTTGAACGGTTTAGACAATCCTGCAGCCGGGTTCGAGATAGATTTAACTCCTCTCGTGGAGAAATACTCTAAACGTTGAAGCCTGCTTCACTCGCGAGCTTTTTGAATTCCTCCTCGGTTAAATAGTATTTTCTGTCAACCTGGAGAAGGCTGTTTCTTACGAGCTCCACCAGCTTCTTAAGCCTCGGGTCGTCCTCGTCAACATCTTGGTTTACGAGTTCCCTGAGCTTTAAAACTATTCCATGCTTCCCGGTTCTCCTCCCAATTATGATCTTCCTCGTCTGCCCCACTAGCTCCGGTGGGAATACCTCGTATATCGCTGGTGCGATCCTTATTCCCTGCAGGTGGATGCCTGACTCGTGGGCGAACGCTGAGTCTCCAACTATAGCTTTGTTTGTTGGAAGATGGTAGTTCAGTGCTGTAGCTATGAAGTTCGCCGTTTCTCTCAAAAAGGATAGGTTCCACTTTTCAAGACCATGGTGAATATACAGGTTGAGTATTATTTTTTCAGTCTCAGCATTGCCAGACCTCTCCCCTATGCCTAGGAATGTCGTGCTAACGTAAAACTTTTCATACAGCCCTGAGGCTGTCCTTATAGCAGCCATCGTGTTCTCCACAGCGTTCCCCAAGTCGTCGTGAGCATGTATCTCTAGACTCTTAATTCTAGTTTCTTTTTTCAAATGTTTAATCTTCGCAGGTATCCCGTTTGGAAGAGGATGGTCTGGAAGGGAGCACCCGACTCCCACTGTGTCGCATATTCTGTAAACCTCTGCACCCGCCTCTGCAACAGCGTTCACAAACTTTCTCTCAAAACCCCAGTCTGCCCTCGTGCTATCCTCTCCATGCACGAAAACCTTTAAACCATGGTCTACAGCGTACTCTACGGTCTCAACCACTTTGCTCACGAGATTGTAGATATGCTCGCCGGGCCATTTAGCGAAATGATAGTATGAAACGGGGTAGCTTATCCCTATCTGTTTCAAATCCAGCTTGAGAATCTCGTCTACATCGTGCTTGTCAGCCCTACTCCATCCTGCAAGAATCCCTCCGAGTCCATTGTCAATCATCATCCTTATCGCATCCCTATCGGTCGGAGTGTATGTCATGGCCTCTATTCTCTCAACACCGATCTCGTAGAGCAGCCTACCTATCTCGGCTAGGTCCTCAGGTGCCGGCGTTGTCAAGCCAGCCATCTGGAGACCCTCTCTTAGAGTAGTGTCATCTATAATCACGTCGACATCCAGCTTTCTGGGGGGGTAGAGTATTTCCTTCAGCATCCTCCAAGCATCCGGGTCATGCTTCTGCTTGCTTAGTTTAAGGAGCGTGTCAACAGCCCTCGTCCTCTCCTCCTCATTATCTTCAAAATCCTTTTCTCTAATCATTAACATTCAAAGGCCTAGCTTACACCATTCTGCTTAAAAACGTTTGCTGAGGGGGAAATGCTTAATCAATACTGCCGGGATAACTTTATTAGGCGGTTTGGGGATGTTTGGACGATGGTTAGGGTTAAAGTAACTTTCATAGGCAGCGTTGAGGTTGAGGGCGAGCCGGGTGTGAGGGTGGACTTCACGTCGATAGCCCCTTCAGGCGTTTTCGACAAGTCTTCTGAGGATGTTCTGTACGCGCAGGAGATGGTTAGGGGTGTTTTAAACAGTCTTCAGCAAGCTGGGCTCATGCCGAGGCATGGGAGCCCCCGGCTGATAGTCTATCTCACGGAGAGCGAGTACAGGGCTCTTGGAAGCCCTCAGATAAACCAAATATATGAATTAGTATTCGACAAGGGCATAAGGCTTGAAAAAGTATCTAAGGAATCCGGAGTGGCTTCCTAGGTTTCAACGGGTTCGCTTTCGCTTTGACTCATAAGGTCAGGCAGCTTCTCCAGTATAGCCATGGCTTCCTTCAAGCTTTCATACTCGTTCCTGCTCTCCTCCATAGCGTAGTTCAGCGCAATGGCTATTTTGTTATATCTTTCGTCCGCAATCTCCTGCGCTGAGTACCTGATCTCGTTGTTAGCTGTCAGCTTCTCTATAATGTCTATCTGCTGCTGAACCTCCTTCATCCTGTTCGCAAGCTTCTCCATGACTGTCTGCTTCTTCGCCTCGATGGCCTTCACATAGTTTTCAAACTCTTTCTGTAGGAAATCGGCTGTTTTATCGGATATTTTCCCTGTTTCCCTCATTGTTTTCAAAGTTTGAAGTTTTTTACGGTAAATATTTACTGTCTTCACCGCTTCTTCAAAGTCCGACTCCCAGCTAAACATACGCCCTTTATTATCTAATTAATCCTATTTAACTTTTTCCAAGAAAAGCTAAAAATGTTTGACAAAGTGTCTTAACCCTGTTTTTTCAACATAAACAGTTATTAAAAAGCACCACATTACCCGTCTCCAAGCCTGGGGGTGAGCAGGGTTGCCAGCGGTCTGGTTGCCATACGGGTCGACAAGCATAAGCATCAGGATTGACCATGAGGATTTAGCCTGGGTCGTATCCAGGGAACTCGTCTCCGACTACTCTATGTTGCTTTCGTCTTTGAAGAACATTCTGAAAGAATCTGTCAAGGGCGAGGCTGCTCTACTCGTGGATCCCACGCTTCCAGCTGTTTTAAAGGAGGGCATCGCAGGAAGCTTCAGGGAGCTGTTAAGCTTCGACTTGCTAAGCCCTGTTTCAACCATGGAGGATTCCATGCGGTCAGTCTGCCTTGTGAGCTGTCCCCACCCGGATCCTCTAATCGGGTTTAGGGGTTTGGGCGAGAATCTTTTCCCGTTTTACCCTGAGCTTTGGAAGGAGTTTGCATCGGGTTTTCTCGAAGCAGCTGAGTCAGGCGGGAAAATCGATTTAAAACCCTATTTAAGCGAGCTTCGCAATAATGTTGACCTGAAGGTTATTCTGCTTATTCCACTGGCCGGTGATCCAAAGGTTATTTCAGGAAACCCTGTTGAGGCTTACGAGGCGTTAAGCATTCTTCAATCCAGCTTGGTTTCGACTCAAACTTCCGTCCAGATTCTCGTAGCATCGGCCGGCGGAACCCCTTTCGACGAGTCTTTAAGCAGAGCGATGACAATAATCCCGAATTGCTTGCAGGGTGTGGATTGCGACAGGATTATACTTGCTATTGAAGGGCTGAAAGGCCTAGGCTTATCCCCAGACATGGTTGCTGAGAATGCTGCGCCGGATTCGCCTCTAATAGCGAAGTACATTGGTTTCTGCAGAAACCTGTTAAACGGGAAAACCGTGCACGTGGTTTCAGCGATTCCTGAGTCTCTCCTCAGAACCGTTCTAGACTGTAGGGCTCACGATACTCTTCTCGACGCCTACAGGGCTTCCCGCCTGTTTCTAGCCAAGGGCTCGAAAACAGGCATTGTCACCCATGCCTCCTTCACTGTTTTATGTTCCGAGACCCCTGAAAACACGTTTAAAGAGTAAGCATAATAGTTTTAAAGAGGCCGGTGTGCTCGGAAGACACGGGAAAATGGTTGCCGCCTTGACTGACGAGGTGGTAATTAAGCATGCGGAGCCAGAGCATCTTCCGAGCGTTATTGAGATAAACAGGCTAGAGCTTCCTGAGAACTATCCGCCTTCCTTCTTCATGGATCTGCTTGAAAGGTTTCCAAACTATTTCCTCGTGGCGATTCTTGCTAGCACCGGGGAAGTCGTCGGGTATGTAATGTGCAGAATTGAAACAGGCTTTCCCTCGGAAGGAGGCTTCAATATAGTGAGAAAGGGCCATGTGGTGAGTCTGGCCGTTAAAAAGCAGTTTCACGGAAAGGGGATAGGGAAAACCCTCATGACCTCAGTGTTGGATGAGATGATTCGCAACTCTGTCGACGAGAGCTTCCTCGAGGTAAGGGTTAATAATGAGAAGGCGATTAGGCTTTACAAGGCTCTTAGCTATCATGTTGTTCGCGAGATTCCTCATTACTATTTGGATGGAACAGCCGGGTTGCTGATGGTTAAAAAACTTCGTTAAAGCTGAGGAACTGAGCAATCGGGACATTAAAAAACATAATGATGGTTGTGTTAGTTTGCTTTCTTTAAGCCTTTGAAACAGTTATCTCTATTGTCGAGATGAACCTTTGCCTGTTGTCCGGTGTCTGGAATGTCTCCGTGCCTATCTGAACGTTTTTCAGAACCATCTGGTTCCCGAGGAACCTTCTTTTAAGTATCTCCACGACGTCAACAGCCTTCGATATTGCTCTTCCCCTTGCCTTCAGGGTGACCTCGTTCTGCTCAGACGTTAACTGCATTAATGCAGCAACCGCGTATACTAATGCTGGCTTCTTGCCTACGAGCACCACGTTAGGAGACGGTCCAGTGGTTTGTGCGCACATGGTTTACTCTTACACCTCCTCCTTGCGTAGGGAGGGTTGAGTAGCAAGAATAAAAATCTTTCTGCTCACCAGTATAAAGGCTTAATAATGCTCCATTCGAGTCCCGACTTTAAAAGTGCCTAACTGGCCTTAATAGGCGGTTTTTAATCCTCTATTTCTAAGTCGCTTAACGGGACATAAACATAGCTTCCGTCAGGCATCCTTCTGCCGATTATCAGCGGGAGGATCTTTTTCTCAACCTCTTGCGTCGCTATTTCGGCGGCACTAAGCCTACTGCTCTGCTCGACGAGTATCAACGGGGGAGCGCCCAGAGATAGTTCAAGAGATCTTAAACCTATTATCCTCGCCTTCTCAAACTTCGTCAACCTCTTTTTGGAAACCTCAATTCTCTTCTCAATACTGTTTTTCAAAGATGAGATGCTCAACGTTTAGCTTCAACTTCCATGTTGAATGTCATTTCTATTATTCCGCCCCGCCTTCCTTCCCCTTTGGAGGCTTCATTTTCGCCGCCATTATTACGTCGTCCACCCTTAGAAGCATGGTGGCCGTTTCAAGGGCAGCCAAGCATGCCATTTTCTTAACCCTGAAAGAGTCGAAAATGCCTTTTTCAATAACATCCGTGATTCTTCCGCTGAAAGCGTCAAAACCGTTTCTCTTCTCCCCCTTAGCGTGCCTTGCCTTAAGCTCGGTTAAAACCTCGTCTGGATCCCCGCCTGAATTAGCTACAATCTGCTTCACGTATGAGTCGAACACTCTGCTTAATGATTCTAGCACAATGCCCTCCTTTCCCCCCTTAGCCATCTCCGCAAGTTTACGTGAGAGGAAGACTTCAGCAGCTCCGCCACCCGGCAGCACGTCGGGTTCCTCGACAAGCGCCCTCTGAACAGCAATGCAGTTTTTAACTATTCTCTCCGCCTCGTCGACAATCTTGTCGTTCTCCCCTCTCACAAGGATCGTGTGAACCGCTTTGTTCGGAACCTGCTCGACGAACGTCCATTTCTCTCCACCTGTTTTCCTCTCCTCCACAATGCCTGCGAACCCAAGTTTATCCTCGCTCAAGTCTTCCAGAACACTAACGATTTTCGCCCCGGTGGCGAGCGCGAGCTTCTCCATGTCTGATTTCTTAACTCTCCTCAGGCTCATTATTCCCTTCTTTGCCAAAAGATATTGGGCGTAGTCGTCTATGCCCTTCTGGGCAAAAACCACGTTAACTTTCAACTCTGAAAGCTTATTAACAATGTTGCTCATCATTTTCTGCTCCGTCTTGAGGAATTCCCTGATCATTCTAGCGTCGCTGAATTTCAGCCTCTCGTCGGTCTCAGTCTTCTTAACTTCAATCGGCATGTCTAAGAGAGCTATCTTTGCGTTCTCAACCCTTTTAGGCATGTCGGGATGTACAATCTCCTTGTCAAGTGCAACACCCTCCACCAGTTGGGTGTCTAGAATCGAACCGCCACTCTTCTTCTCGGTTTTTAAGAATTCGTCGAAAACTCTAGTGTTCTCAACGCCTTTCTCAATTATCTTTTTAACTGCTTCAACAGATATGTCGGCGAGTCTCTCCCTTACCGCCGTGTTTAGTGATAAGGGTATTGCCGATAATACTGTTTTCCTTAAGACGTCAGGGTCTCTCGGGTCGATCTTGATGGCGAGCTCGCTCTTCAAAGCGTCCAGAGCCTTCCTAACCCCCTCAGTATACGCGTCGATTATTATCGAGGGATGTATTCCCATCTTCATAAGGGAATCGGCTTCCTTGAACATTAAATGGGTCAACACCACTAGGCTTGTAACCCCGTCTCCAACCTCCTTGTTCTGAGACTTAGCCGCATCCACAATCAGCTTTGCAGCAGGATGCTCAACCTCCAGCTCGCTCATTATCGTCGCCCCGTCGCCGGTTATCGTAGTATCGCCGAACGTATCCACAAGGATTTTCCTGTAGCCTAGGGGGCCTAGGGCTGACCTTACGGTTTCGAAAATCACCTCTGATGCCAGAAGATTGTAAAGCTGAGCCTCCTTTTCAAAGCTCCTCCTGCTTCCCTCTTTCAGAATTATCGAGGGAATAACCTTTACTTGCGAGGAACTCATTTTACTCACCGCACTCTACCAGAGAAAACCCATTTTTAAGCCTTTCTAAACCGGAATCGGCTGAAACAAGCCGTTGAGGTGGTGTTCTTCAATTAGTAGTCGAAAGCTTGCTTAAAACGGTCTTCAGAACCCGCCAGCAGACACGCATTAGAAATACCTCTGAAAACCCTAAAAGCCGCTTGAAAAAGCCTTATACTGGACTATCCTGTCCATAACCTCTACGAACTCCCTCTCAATATCGTGCTTCTTCTTCTCATACTCCTCCTTGCTTATCTTTCCCTGTTCAAATTTTTTCTGAAGATCCTCATACTCTTTTTCAAGCCTTTCCTTCTCCTTCTCTAAGCGTTTCAGCCTTTCCTCAGAGTCCGGAGGCCCTATGAGTATGAACAATCCAACCACCCTAAGCCTTATTAGTATGTTGCAAAGGGTTTCTGTTAAACTTTTATGTCGATGGACGTGCTCGAGTTAAAAATAGTTTCGGGTGACAGTGACGTCTGCAGATTTAGTGTTAAAAGAGGCTTCTCACCGAGAGTTTTCTCAGCGTTAGGAGGCTCCCTTCCGAAGATAGGTGTTGTGGGGAAGGGAGACGCTTACTTGTACTTAACCATGGGTTTGAAAATCGGGGTTGAAAAAACTCTTTCAGAAGCCTCCCAGGGGGATGTAGGATATTCTCCCCGCTTTCAAGGACTGGTTTTCTTCACGTCTGACTCGCCCGACTGCAGGTTTCTAAACGTCACTCTTATCGGAAAAGTGTCGACTCCGCTCGAGCCCTTGAAAAACCTTAGGGAGGGGGAAGTGGTTTCTGTTTCACGTGTTTAAGCGGTTTGAGGAAAAGTGTAAACGGGAACGCTACTGTTGCCAGTAACCCTCTTCACTAAGCCTCTTTCCTCCAACCGTTTCAGAAGCCTCTTGGCCTCCCCAATTTTCAAGCCGGTTTGGCTGAAGACAACGTAGGGTGTTAAAACCTTGACGCCTTTAAGCTTCTCAAGCATCTTATCATCCTCGTCGCTGAGGATTTCCCCAACCTTCTTCTCGCTTTTTAAGCGTTCAGCCTTCTCCTTCTTACTCTCCTCCTTCTGCCTCTTCTCCAGCTGGCTTAAGCGAAGCTTCTTAGACCCGCCCATTTTTAAGACGGTTATTTCTCACAGTCCCTCTAGATAAATTTAACCCCTATTAGTTTAAATACTCTGAGAGATAATAGTTAGCCAAAAAGGGGAGGGGGTTGAAGCCGAGCAGGAAGGCGTTAACCGTGGACGAGGTTATGAGTTATCCGGTTATATCGATAGGCCCTGATGAGTCTGTTCACGCGGCTGTTATCCAAATGGTTCACCACGATATAAGCTCGCTAATCGTTGTGAACGATGAGGGGAAAGATATCGGAATAATTACTGAGAGGGATGTTATAGAGAAGGTTGTCGCCAAATCCAAGGATCCTCGGCTTGTGAAAGTGAGGGAAGCCATGTCTAACCCCTTGAAGAAGATTAGCAGCGACAGCAGTATTGTAGAGGCTCTCGACAAGATGAGGAGAAGCAAAATCAAGAAGCTCGGCATCGAAAGGGGAGGGAAGCTTGTGGGAATAGTGTCGGAGAGAGACTTGGTCTACGCTATACCTGCAATATACGAGCTGGTTGAAAAAACAGCCACGCAGCGTTCCAGAAGCATAATAAGAAAAGAGTTTTACGAAGGGTTCTGCGAGGAGTGCGGAATGTGGTTCGACTCCCTAAGCATCGTTGAAGGAAGGCTTCTATGCGAAGACTGCATGGCTGATCTTAAGATCGCCTCTGAAGAGTAGAGTTGAGCAGGGATAGGGAGAAGGGATTAAGATACATGAAGGGTCGCCCTCGAATGAGGGTGCAGTCTTACCCTTCGCCTTCCACAGTACTATACTATGCTACCTCCCCGCCGCTCTCAGTAACCAAGACCACCCCATTGTCACGGCTGCTTGAAACAATGGTTGCAAGAGGCTTTAGAAGAGTTTTCGTGGCGACAGCAAGCGGTCTTCTAGAGGGGATCGTAACACCGATGGAGGCAGTTAAACACCTGCTTTGGAGGTCTAGAGATTCTCCCGGGACGCCTGTCGTGAGCATAATGTCGACGCCTGTGGCTAGAATCATGAGTAAAGACGTGGTAAGCATAGGCCAGTCTGAAAGCATGCCGGAGTCAATAATGTTGATGATGAAGAACGGTTTTAGCAGTCTCGCAGTAGTGGATAAGAGCAACCGGCTCAAGGCTGTTTTAACAGTCCGGGACGTTCTGGAGAGGTTTAACTATTCTCTGGAAAGCGGGTTCGTCGAGGACTATATGTCTAAGTCCCCGGTTTGCATCTCAATAGACAGGAGGCTGAGGGAAGGTGTTGAAACCATGGTGAGCTCTGGGCACAGGCGTTTACCATGCTTGGAGGGCTCTAAGCCAGTCGGGTTATTCTCCTCCCGTTCAATAGCCAGGTTCCTCGGCGGTAGGGAGTTCTTCAAGTATGCTGGAAGGACGCTGGGCGAGCTTATGTCCATGAGCGTCGTAGACTTCACCGTGAGGGATCCGCCTATTTTGGATCCGCAGGTCAGGATAGCTGAGGCTTGGGAGATAGTTAAGAGGAGCAGTTACGGCTCAGCCCTTGTGGTTAAATCCGGCTCTCTGGAAGGCTTCTTGACTGAAATGGATTTTCTAAAGGCTGTCAGGATTGGGCCAGAGGTTTCTGGTTGACAGTATGCATGGCTATGTGGCTAAATGGCTTAGGATAATGGGTTACGACACCCTCTACTTGAATAGTGTTGGTGACGAGGATATTGTTCAACTGGCTCTAGGCGGCCGTGTGCTTGTGACTTCTGACGATGAGCTCGCGAAAATCGCTGAGAGAAAGAGTGTTGAAGTTGTTTTAACCAAGGGTTTAACGGAGGAGGAGGTGTTAAGGCTGCTGGTGGAGAGGTTTAAGCTGTTTCTCCAGGAGGATTCTTTAAGGTGCACGGTTTGCAACGGTGAGCTTGAGCTCTTGCCCCCTGATGAGGCTGAGAAAAATCCCGGTGCTCCTAAAAACGTGGGTTTAATCTGGAGGTGTAAGGCGTGTGGCAAGTTATACTGGAGGGGTTCTCACTGGAGGAATATTTCGCGACAGATTTTAAAGCTGACCGGTTCGGAACCATGATGTGCTTAATGCTTAAATACCTTCTCTCAATATTATTCTCCGGCAGATGAAAACCGCCTCAAAAATCTGATTAAGGATGAGGATAAGATGGGCGGATTGATGCCGTGACGCATGGGGGCTTATCAGCATCCTCTCAAGTTTAAAAATAGAGTTGACGATGCGTGTAAAAACGTGCTTAACGTTCCTCTTAGCCGTGCTTTTCAATACTTGCCTTAACACGTGTGCAGGCCCCTCAAGCACGATTATGGGAAACGAGACTCATGTTTCAATGCGTGTAACTGCTTTCCTCTGCAACAGGACACTTGTTGAACTATATTTGGCCAACAACGTTTCTTTAACGGTTTTCAGGCCTGAATCTTTTAAAACATTAGCTCAGGATTCCACGCTGCTCGTTAAATACGACGCAAGGTTTTCAGGCTCGCCTCCGGGGGGCGCGATTATGCAGGATACTGGGAATATTTCTCAGAAAGATCCGGCAACATACTTGCAGACCATAGTTTTTTTCGCAGCAGGATTAATTCTCCTAGCCTTGAACATTATTGGCTTGAGGAAAAGCGAGAAGAAGCTTTTAAAAAACATGGAGAATGGCCATACTCCTCTGAAGGGATCTAGGTTGAGCGAGGAGACGCTTCTACTCCTAGCTTTAAGAAATCCTGATGCTTATAGGAGTGTTTTAGACATGGTTTTAAAGGGAGAGTTGAAGGTTGAAAAAAGAGGGTGGTTTAGAAAAGTGTTGTTCAGAGTGAAGAGGCTTTTTTACGGTGGCAAGTGAACGGGGTTAAGCCTCCACCGGAAACCATACTATTTTATTTTTATACAAACCTAACAAAACCTTTAAAACGCTTGATAAGGAAGCATCACAGATGCCAAAGGATAGCATGGTAATACTGGTTGCAGCATTGCTGCTCTTAGCAATCCTAATAATGCCGGTCGGAGTTGAGGCCGACGGGTGCTTCATACCTGCTTACAACTCTTCCTTCACCAATAATCTAAGCATATCTCCCTCAGGATCCTTCACGGGCTCAGGCTACTCTTTTTCTCCTTACGGCTTCCGGGGCCCCTGCCTAAGCATAAACGTTTCATCCGGGAACCGTGGATACATATACTCTGTCTTAAACGCTAAGGGATCCTTCAAAACAAGCTTCATGATGAAGATAAACAATGGCACAAGCTTCAATTTTACCAAGATGATCCTCGTGCTTACAGATTCTTCAACGTACGAGGTTAAGCTTGGCTTTCTCGATATGAAGCTAGTGGCCTACAGGCTAGATAGGAGGAATGACGGCGCAACTTTCTCGACTGGAAAATGGTACAATTTAACCATATGGCTGGATGCTTCATCGGATGCTTTAACAATACTTTATAATGGTAGTCAAACAATCTCTATCGCTACCGGTGTTAAACTGTTCCTTGTGAAGCAGGTGAACCTCTCCCTCGGCGTTTTTGACCCGCCTCAAGACGGTGTGAAAACCTTTTTCGACGAGTTCTCAATGCTCGTCTCCCCGATAATTCTCACGGACAAGCCTGTGTATGCTTCTTCCAGCAGTGTTCAGGTGAAGATTAGTGGAGACCAGTTTTTTACATCATCATTCGACCTTAAAATAATCCGTCCAAATGGTTCGGTTCTTGCAACCTATTCCATAACGGCTAATTCTACTGGCGGGTTCTCCCGCACAATAAACTTGACCAACCCTTCTCCGGGAACCTACACTATGCGGGTTAACAGGAGTGGCTGCGTAACAGAGTATCACTTCGGCATCTGGGATGTTCCACGGGTATGGGAGCGTAAGTCAATAATCATGGTTAAGGCTGGTGGGCTGGTGCGCAGCGGGTCAGCGACGCTCTACTTGAAAAACTCGACGCACGTGGTTTTCAGCCAGAGGCTGGAGACGGATTCTAAAGGGGAAGTTGGTAGGCAGATAACGGTTCCCGTGGACATTCAGCTCGGCGTCCTCTCTGCTTCCATAGAGTGTGATGATGCGTTGGACTTTAAAAACATGAAGGTGGTTACTGATGCTGTTAAGGTCACCCTGGTCAGGGCGGTTTTAAACGTTACTGTAGAAATGGATGCTACAACTTATGAAAGGGTTAAGCCGGTAAACATAACGGTTCAAGTTAAGTACAAGGATGGTTCAAGCCTGCCTTGGAACGGGGTTGTTAGGATAAGACTGGTCTACGGCGGGGTTCAGGGGAGAGAAATATTCATGGATTACTTTCGCGAAGGCTACTGGTTCAAGAGTATTAAGACAGAACCATCCGCCCCCTTGGGTAGCTACATGGTTAAGGTGGAGGCTTCAGACCAGTATGGAAACACTGGCTCCGGAAACAGAACGTTTACTCTCACCACTGCTAAGCTGAGGATAACTCTAAAAAACCAGCTTAACGCTACCTATGAAAGGTCTGTTAGGCTAAACGTCTCGGTTGGCGTTGCATACCCTGATGGAACACCCTTGCCATCCGGCAGCGTGACTCTTGAACTTATCAAGGGTCAGACTAGAAAGGGCCCGTTTAACTTCGACAAGACCAGCTTGGGAGACTGGGGTCTGTCTTGGAAGATCCCGGTGGGCGAGGAAACGGGAGGATGGATCCTTATGATAACAGCGGTAGACGAGATGGGGAACAGTGGGGATTTCTCTCGGGAAATAAGGATTGTTCCAGCTAGGCTAATCATACAGCTGTTAACCCCGCTTGGCAGCAGGTTCTCCAGAACCGAGAAAATACCCGTCAAAGTGGTGGTGAAATACCCTTCTAAGGAGGTTCTTACGGTGGAGAACGTTTCTAGGGAGAAAGGCGCCTTCGTGGACGCTAAGCTGGTTCATAATGGTGTTGCGCAGGCTCTCGCCCAGCTAGGGTTCTCAGCCGAAGCTTGGATTGGAAACATCAGCGCCCCTCGGAGTGCTCCCGTGGGACAGTACGTGTTAAACGTTACCGTTAAAGACTCTTTTGAAAACTATGGTTTATACATGGTTCCCGTTGAAATAACCCGGGCTGTTCTAAGCTTTGAAATGGAGGCTTTGAAGGAGAGTTATCAGGCGGGGTTTGAAACAGTTTCTTTAAGAACAATCGTTAAATACCCGGATTCTTCAAGTCTTGAAGACGGAGACGTGACTGCAACGGTCTCCTCCGGTACCCTCGCGAGCATCATAAGCCTCAGATACCAGGGTGGCAAGTGGGTTGGAGACTATTATCTCCCAGTTACTAATCCGGTTGGAGAATACAGGATGGTGATCAATGCCACCGATCCTTACGGTAATACTGGTGTTAAAGAGGTTTTCTTTAGAGTGAGCAATCTATACTTGATCCTTGTGGTCATAAGCTTCGCTGTCGTTTTGGCTGTTTCAATGTCGCTGCTCTGGATAAGGAGGCGTAGGCCTCAGCCGCCCCCAGTCTCGGAAGAGTATGACGTCCTAGCCTAGTGCGGCACTCACCAACGGGTTCCTCAGTTATGCCTCTCAATCCCGTTAAGCTCAGGGCTACGTGGATCCTGCTATGCATGCAGCCTATGGGCTGCTTCACCAGAGTGCTTTTCATCGCCACTTTGACAGCGATGTTAATGGTGCAGGTCAGTAAGGCTTTTCTCTGAGCGTTTAGAAGCAGACAGTATGCCTAGGAGGAGCCGGAGGGGTAGGCAGACGCATAAAGGGACTACGATACTTTTTAAAGCGGGCAGGGTTCCCGCTACCGTAGAAGAGATGTTTTCCAGGGTTTTCTGGAGAAGCCCCCTTTTAGCGTCTGAGGCAAAGGTTTTCTGCGAGGAGCTTGTTTCCAGAGGCTCTTCAGGCATGAATGTGAGCGAGTGGAAAAGCTGGGTGGGGAAAAGAAGGATCACGGTGGGCCAGTTTTACAACATGATTAGGGGGGTTGTGGGGGCCGGGATCGTGGAGAAAAGAGAAGGTTCATGGCATATAAGCACAGGCTTCCTAAGGGAGCTTGAACAATTCATAATAATTTACACGGCTTTCACCGGTTTCAAGCATAGGCTTAGTTAAGGCTTCCTCCTACCGGTCTTCTCGCTCTCAACAACTATCTTGTCGCCAACTATTCTCACGACGAGCCTGCTCTTCTTTCTCAGGGGGAACGCGGAATCGTTAACGATCTTACTCGGTAAATACAGCATTGTCGCAGAGTATGTTTTCCCACCCAGCCTCTTGTTAAGCACGTATAGCCTGGTGCCCGCCTTCTTAACCATTCCGGCTTAATGAGGATTTAAGGTAGTTAAAGGTTTATCTCTGTCTTCGAACAGGCTGACTCGTCTCCTTGCGGCTCATAGATGTGCATGCGCATTTGAGCGATAGTTCTTTCGAAACCGACCTGGATACCGTTGTGTTGAAAGCTAGGGAGAACGGTTTAGCAGCCATCGTGGACTGTGGGCTGGGCCCGGATGGTGGCTTAAGATCTCTGAGGATTTCGGAAAGATTCAAGGGCTATGTTTACTCGACCATAGGTATTGACTACGGAGCCCCCTTCTCCGTCAGACATGAGGAAGTTACGCAACTCATCCTTGACAACAAGAGTCGGATAATCGGAGTCGGCGAGGTTGGCCTAGACTACTATACGGTTAGGAGTCGCGAGGACAGGGCTAGGCTTATCGGGGTTTTCGAAAATTTCATAGGGCTTGCTAAAAAGCTTGATGTGCCGATTATAGTTCACTCGAGAAGCGCCGGTAGAGAGGCTATCGACATACTGGTTGCAAACAATGCTAAAAGGGTTTTGATGCATGCTTTCGACGGGAAGGCCTCGTACGCTATGAAGAGTGTTGAAGCAGGCTTCTTCTTCAGCATTCCACCCTCAATAGTGAGGTCGCCGCAGAAGCAGAAGCTTGCAGCCAGGCTCCCGTTGGAAAACATTCTGCTGGAGTCAGACTCGCCGGTTCTCGGGGTTGACCCGTTTAAGAGGAATGAGCCTGCAAACATTGTTTTCAGCCTCAGGGAGATAGCTAGGATTAAAAAAGTCGATCAGGATACTGTTGCTGAGGAAACCACTAGGAACGCTCTCAGGCTGTTTGGGTTGAGAATATGATGTTTTTCATAGGCATAGATCTAGCCGGGGTGGAGACTAGGCCAAGTGGTTTCGCAGCCCTGGATGAGTCCCTAAGCGTTGAAACAATGATGCTGTATACGGATGCGGAGATCCTGAGGAAGGTTTCACGTTTCAATCCCGCGGTGGTCGCGGTTGATGCTCCGCTCTCCCTGCCAAGGGGGAGAGTCAGCCTACAGGTCAGGAGTAGTATTCACCTTAGGGTTTGCGACAGGGAGCTTTTGAGAAGAGGCATAAGGTTTTTCCCCGTCACACTGGGGCCTATGCGCTCCCTGACGGAAAGAGGCATCCGGCTTAAAAAGATGCTTGATTCTTCTGGTTTCAGGGTTATAGAGGTTTATCCCGGAGGAGCTCAGGATATTCTCAGGATACCGCGTAAATCTCGCGGCGTCAAGAGTCTTCGGAAAGGATTAGCGCGTCTTAAAATAAGGGGGCTGGGGAAGGCGGAGACCCATCATGAGCTTGACGCTGTTACTGCTGCCCTCGTGGCGAAAATGTTTTACGATGGTGATTACGAGGCCTACGGGGATCCTGATGAAGGCCTTATAGTGATGCCCCGGTGGAAAAGCGGGAGTTAGGGGAAGGTTTATCAACACTATCTTGAGCATAGCTTTGAAGGAGCCGAGTGATGTCAGGGGAGCCCTTCAGGTTCTACACTGTTAAGAGTTCGCTCGAGGATGTTGTTAGGGTACTCCACCCTATTGTTGGCGAATGGTTTAGAAGCAGGTTCAAAGGGTTAACCCCGCCGCAGTCCTATGGGATAATCCCTATTAGGAGGGGTGAGAACACTTTAATCTCTGCGCCAACCGGAAGCGGTAAGACGCTCGCATGCTTCTTAACAATTCTGGATGATCTGATTAAAATGGGTTTCGAAGGCAGGCTTGAAGACAGGGTTTATTGTCTTTATGTTTCTCCCCTCCGGTCTTTAAACAATGACGTGAGGAAGAACCTTTCACAACCGTTGGAAGAGCTGAGGAGGCTTGCCGAGGAGAAAGGGGTCTCTCTTCCAGAGATAAGGATACACGTTAGGACGGGTGATACTAAAACCTCTGAAAGGGGAAGGATGCTTAAGAAGCCTCCTCACATACTCATAACCACTCCTGAAAGCCTCTCCATAATTCTCGTAGCGCCGAAATTCAGATCTTTTCTAAAGGGTGTCAGATGGGTTGTGGTGGATGAGATACACGAGCTCTGCAGCTCTAAGAGGGGTGCCCACCTCTCGCTAAGCCTTGAAAGGCTGAGAAGCTTCTCCGGCCAAGATTTCCAGAGGATAGGCTTATCCGCAACCATCCACCCTTTGGAGAAGATTGCTGCCTACCTGGCTGGTTACGAGGATTCCTCGCCGAGGCCTTGCACCGTAGTGGATGTTCATGCTTCAAAGAGGTTCGAGCTTAAAGTCGTATCGCCGCACCATCACCTCGTCCACACGCCTGCTGAAGAGCTCGGCAGGAGGATGTACAGGTTGATAAACGAAATCATAAGGCGTAACAGGACTACTCTCATCTTCACCAACACGCGGAGCAGCACCGAGAGAGTAGTATACCATCTTAAGAAGCTCAGGCCTAAAACCGTTTTAAGCGAGGACGAGTATGCTGCTCACCATTCTTCTCTATCGCGCGAGGTTAGGCTGGACGTTGAAGACAAGTTGAAGAAGGGAAGGCTTAAGGCTGTTGTCACCAGTACCTCGCTTGAACTAGGCATAGACATCGGCTTCATAGACTGCGTGGTTCAAATAGGCTCACCCAAGTCCGTGACCCGGGCGATTCAAAGAGTAGGGCGTTCGGGCCATTCTCTCGAGGCTGTTTCAAAAGGCATCTTCATACCCATGGAGAGGGATGATCTTCTCGAGGTACTCGTAATGTCTAAGGCTGCTGAAGCAGGAAAGCTTGACGAAGCCTATATTCCGGAGAATCCTCTTGACGTTTTGGCTCAGCACATCGTAGGCATGGCTGTTGAGAGAAAATGGAGGGTTGACGAAGCATATGGTCTCGTTAGGAGATCATACAACTTCAGAAACCTGACAAGAGAGGATTTCGTAAGCGTCCTGAGGTATTTAAGCGGGTACTACAGGCAGCTTGAGGGATACAAGGTTTACGGGAAGATTTGGCTTGACGAGGCTGACGGGGTTTTCGGAAGAAGGGGTAATCTCGCTAGGGTGATCTACATGACTAACACCGGTACGATACCCGACATGGCGATGGTCAAGGTCTTCACAAGGGACAACAGGCCTGTTGGAAACATTGAGGAGGAGTTTTTCGAAAGGCTTTCCCCCGGAGACATCTTCCTGCTCGGAGGCAGGCCATACAGGTGTTTGAAAAGCCGTTTGATGAAGCTTATAGTCGAACCCGCTGAGGGTGAGAAGCCGACTGTGCCCCAATGGTTCTCCGAGATGCTCCCCCTCTCCTACGACTTGGCCAACATGATTGACGAGTTCAGGGTAAGAGAGCTCCAGACAATCCTGTTCGACAGGAAGAAGGACAGGGTTAAGCAGTACATGGAGTATTTCAAGGTAGACGGGAAGACTGCTGTCGCCCTCTACGATTATCTCAGGATAACCGCGGAATACTTCAACAACATAGGTATACTCCCGTACATCAGGAAGGGCTCGTTAATAGTGGAGAACTATGTTGATGAGTCGGATAGGCAGATTCTTGTTTTCCACAGCCTAGTGGGAAGAAGGGTTAATGATGTCCTTTCAAGAGCGTTCGCAGTGGCGGCGTCAAACCTGCTCGGATCCGTTTCAATACAGATCGCGGTGAGCGATAATGGTTTCCTGCTGATGCTCCCGCCAAAATACAGGGTTGATCCAGAGAAGGTTGTTAGATCGGTGAACTCTTCAAACCTTCAGGAACTCGTCGTCTCGTCGATTGAAAAGACAGACATGTTGAAACACAGGTTTAGGCATGTTGCTGTCAGGAGCTTCATGATACTTAGGAACTATAAGGGTCATGAGGTAATAGTTTCTAAACTGCAGTTGAACTCTGAACACGTTCTTAAAGCTGTGAAGGATTTGAAGGATTTCCCAGTTATGAGGGAAACATACAGGGAGATCCTTGAGGATGTTATGGATATTAAGAACGCGACGAGATTTGTATCCGAGTTCGAAGAGGGTGTGAGGAGCCTAGTGGTCTGCAAGCCTAACAGGGTTGCTTCCCCTCTCTCCCACTCTCTGCTTGTTTCAAGCTTCTCCGACGTTGTGCTCATGGAGGATAAGAGGACTCTTCTAGAGAGGCTTCACAGGGAGGTTCTGGCGGCAATACATGCTGCTAACTGACGATGTTGAAATAGTTGAGTTCGAACCAGCACTGTACGTGAAATCACTGGACGCCATGGTTGTAGCCGATATTCACCTCGGCCTAGAATGGGAGCTCGAGGAGAAAGGAGTACACATCCCCTTCCCAACATACGCCCCGGTGGTCAAGTCTTTGAGAAACATTTTCGACCACAGGTCTGCTAAGAGACTTATAATCCTCGGGGATGTTAAGAACGAGTTTGGAGACTTAAATCCTGAGGAATGGACGCAGGTTCAGGATTTTGTTAACGATGTTCGCAGCTTGGGCGCTGAGCCACTGCTGGTTAGGGGGAACCATGACAATTTTGTGAGGCTTGTTCTAAGAAGGCTTAACGTGGAGTTTCAGGACCCGCCTCTGAGGCTTGGGAAATACTTTCTAATACACGGAGACAAGGAACACGAGCTGCCAGGAGACGGGAGCATCGTTCTGATGGGTCACGAACACCCTGTTGTCTCAATAAGGGACTCCATAGGGGTTAAACACCGGTTTAAAAGCTTCCTCCACGGTGAGCACAGGGGGGTGAAGATAATAGTACTCCCCTCGATGAACCCATTGACAATGGGGATGGCGGTTAACGAGGTTGATGTGAACAGTCTTCTTTCCCCCATCCTTAGGAAAGTCGACTTGATGTCTTTTACACCGGTACTTCTCGCTCAGGGAGAAGGGTTGAAAGCCTTCCCTAGGCTCGGTAGCTTGACCGTGCACTGGTAAGCGTTAAGACCATGATGGAAAAAACGCTATTCCGAGTAGGCTGCCCACGGTGCCTGTAAAGACGCCAAACACCGTCTGCCAGCAGGTATGCTCACCCGTGTTTACGCGTGCCCACATTAAAACAGGTATCAGAGGTAAGAGTATTAATCCGGTGGGCCAGTAGGAGTAAAGCACTAGGATTACTGTTGCAGTCAAGCCTGCGACGTGAATGCTCACCTTTGTCGCGAATGTTAGGAGCAGAAGGATCAGCGATGTTAAAAGGAATGAGGATGAAACGGTTTTCATCAGCCTCATTCCTAAGGCTTGGAAGACGATTGCTGAAACCGCGTAGCCTACTAACCCAGGAATAAAGTGTTTCGGCCTCCTGCTTCTTTCACTCATAAACACGTCTGATTTGCCGCGCAGCCTGAGATAGTAGACGCTTACAAAGGGAAGTATGCTGTAGAAGAGCAACACCGTTAAAATGTTCAGCACAGGGCTGTCTGGGAAAGCCTCCTCCCTAAGCATTACTACGAGTCCTCCGAGGCCACCTACCACAGGGTTAGATAACAGGTAGGAGAAGGCTTCAGCAGTTTTACGCGTCAAGCCTCCTCAATTGAAGAATAAGGTTTTAAAAAGGTTCCTGTAAGTTTCTGTTGAAATGGTTGAAACTATTCCCCCTAGGCTTCCGATAGCTTGGAGGAACATGCTTTTCAAATGCAAACTTTGCGGGGAGAAATGCTGCGGTCTTACTCCAGAGGTTTCTGAAGAAGATGTGGGGAAGATTAGAAGAGTCCGACCTTCCTTCAATCCACACCGTACCCCTGAGGGTAGGATGATCCTGGTTGGTGAAAAAGGTTTCTGCCAATTCCTCGGAAACGGGCTTTGCACGATCCACGATCATAAGCCTCTTTTATGCAGGCTTTACCCTTTCTACCCAGTTGAGAAAAAGGTGTTGGAGCGTCTTCTAAGCCTCCCTGAAGACGTGGAGGTGGTCAAACACGGCTACGAGGAGTACGTTTTCATCTTCGACGAGCAATGTCCCGGAGTTGGGGAAGGAGACCCGGTTGATTTCAAGAAGCTCTTAGAAGCCTTCCTCGCCTCGGAATCCCAGCCCTATTCTTTCTGAAGAGACAGAAACATTTTTACCACTCCAAATGCGCTTAATACCATGGTTATGCTTTTCGGAGAAGTCGCGGACGCGATGGAGCAAGTTGAGTTGACGTCGAAAAGGATTGAGATGACGAGCTTCCTCGTAGACCTGTTTAAGAAGGCTGGCCCTGCTGAGCTTGAGAAGCTTGTCTACCTGCTTCAGGGAAAGGTTAGGCCTGACTACGAGGGCCTAGAATTCGGGATGGCTGACAAACTCGTCTTAAGGGCTTTAGCGGATTTCTCAGGTTTTGACCAGAAGACTGTTGAGAAAATCTACAAGGATACCGGAGACCTTGGAAGCACGGCGGAAACCCTTGCAGGAAGAAAGGTTCAGAGGAAGCTTGTAAGCAGGAACCCAACCCTACTGGAAGTATACGAGAAGCTCTACAGGCTTGCCAAGCTGGGTGGGAAAGGCTCTGTGACTCTGAAGACGAGCCTGCTCGTCTCCCTGCTGATAGACATGTCTCCGAAGGAGGCTAAGTATGCTGTTAGAACAATCACCGGGAGGCTTAGGCTCGGCATAGCTGACTACACGATTCTGGATGCTCTCGCTCAAGCGTTCACCGGCGACAAGTCTAACAGGCCGGTTATAGAGCGTGCATACAACATTTCCAGCGACCTGGGGGCTGTTGCGAGAGCTGTTGCTGAGAAGGGGCTCAGCGGTGTTTCAGAGTTTAAGATTACGGTCGGCAAACCTGTTAGGCCGATGCTTGCGGAACGCTTGACAACCGTTCAAGAGGTTCTTGAAAAGCTTGGCGGCGAGGCCGCTGCAGAGTATAAGCTCGACGGAGAGCGCGTCCAGATTCATAAGAATGGTGGTGGCATTATGCTTTTCTCACGACGGCTGGAAAACATTACTAGCCACTATCCTGACGCTATAGAGCTAGCTAGGAGGAATGTGAAGGCCCGGGAGGCTATTCTTGAAGCTGAATGCGTGGCGATAAACCCGAATACTGGAGAGCTGCTGCCGTTTCAAGAGCTTATGCACAGGAGGAGGAAGTATGGCGTGGAGGAGGCGATGAAAGAATATCCTGTTGCCATGTTCTTCTTCGACCTACTGTATGCTGATGAGATGGATTATACTCAGAAAACATACGTTGAACGGAGGTCTGCGTTAAGCAGGATTATTGTTGAAGACGAGAGGGTTAAGCTGGTTAGACAAATCGTTTCAAAAGATCCTAGGGAGATAGAGAGCTTCATGGAGGAGGCTATTTCAGAGGGCTGCGAGGGGCTTGTTGTTAAAGATTTGAAAGCACCTTATAGGGCTGGTGCCAGGGAGTGGAGCTGGATAAAGCTGAAGAGGGAGTATAAGGTCGAGGTCGCTGACACCATAGACCTGGTTATGGTCGGGGCTTTCCACGGTAGGGGGAAGAGAGCAGGCAGGTACGGCGCGTATCTTCTAGCCGCCTATGACCCTGAGGAGGACATGTTTAGAACGTTTGCTAAATGCGGAACCGGTTTTACAGACGAGGATCTTGAGAAGTTCGCCGAGCTTGTCGGCAAATACAGGATTGAGCATAGGCATCCCAGGGTGGATTCTAAGATTGAGGCTGACGTTTGGGTTGAGCCCAGGATCGTCATTGAGATAATAGTCTCCGAAATAACCCTGAGCCCAGTTCACACGTGCGGCCTAGGCTTGGTTAGAGAAGGGTCAGGCTTCGCCGGCCGCTTCCCGAAGTATACGGGGAAGCTTAGGGACGATAAGTCTCCGGAGCAAGCTACAACCGTTAAAGAGATCCTGGAAATGTATAGAAGTCAGTTGAAGAAGATTGAGGAGGAGCCTAAGGAAGCACAGTAGGATTATTTTACTCTGGCTAATGTGAACAGGTTTGTTGAAAGCTTAAATCTAAGTGGCAGGGCCCTTTCTCGAAAACCATGAGTGAGGTTCAACTAGTTGTTGCTGAAGCACGCCCGAGGGATGTCGGCAGGAGGATAGTTAGAATAGGGAGGAAGGAGATGGCTCAGCTTAAGGCTGAGACTGGAGACGTTGTCGAAATACTTGGCAGGAAGTCTGCTTCAGCAGTAGTCTGGCCCGGCTACGCTGAGGATGAGGATCGTAAGATAGTGAGGATGGACGGCCTGATAAGGAGGAGCGCCGGGGTTGCGATAGGGGACTACGTGAAGATCAGGAAGGTGGATAAGGTTGAGAACGCTAGCGAAGTCGTGTTAGCACCAATGGGCACGCGAATATCCAGCGTGGACGAGGATTTCCTAGACTATGCTAGGGATAAGCTCATAGACACTCCCCTCACCGAGGGCGATATAGTTGCAGTACCGGTCTTCGGCGGCCAAGCACTCGGCCTCACCGTGGTCCGGGTTAAGCCGAGAGGCTTCGTGAAGGTTACTCCAGACACTAGGATGCAGATAGTGAGCGAAGAGGCTGCTGAGAAGCTGGCTATTCCAAGGGTTACTTACGAGGATATTGGCGGTTTACACGAGGAGATTCAGCGAATAAGGGAGATGGTTGAGCTTCCCTTGAGACACCCTGAGCTTTTCCAGAGGCTGGGCATAGAGCCGCCTAAGGGCGTGCTACTCCACGGCCCGCCTGGCACTGGTAAAACGCTCCTTGCTAAGGCTGTTGCAAACGAGTCTGACGCCAACTTCCTTTCTATAAACGGGCCTGAGATAATGAGCAAGTTTTACGGCGAGTCTGAGGAAAGGCTTAGAAGGGTTTTCCAAGAGGCTCAGGAGAAGGCTCCGAGCATAATCTTCATAGACGAGATTGACGCTATAGCGCCGAAGAGGGAGGAGGTTGGCGGCGAGGTTGAGAGAAGAGTAGTGGCTCAGCTTCTAGCGCTCATGGATGGTTTGAAGGCTAGGGGTGACGTGATCGTCATAGGCGCAACGAATGTTCCGAACATGATTGACCCTGCTTTACGCAGGCCTGGGAGGTTCGACAGAGAGATAGAGATAGGAGTGCCCGATAAGCAGGGCAGGCTTGAAATACTTCAGATACACACTAGGTCTATGCCGCTTGACAAGGATGTGGACTTAAAGAAGCTGTCTGAAATAACGCACGGCTACACTGGTGCAGACCTGGCTGCACTATGCAGGGAGGCGGCGATGAAGGCTTTGAGAAGATACTTGCCTGAGATAAAGCTGGATGAGAGGATTCCTCAATCCGTATTAGAGAAAATGGTTGTTAAGGCTGAGGACTTCATGAACGCGTTTAAAGAAATAACTCCCTCCGCTATGAGAGAAGTATACGTTGAGGTTCCCACGGTCAGGTGGAGTGACGTCGGGGGGCTCGAGGAGATTAAGAGGAGGCTCAGGGAGACCGTTGAGCTCCCGATAAAGACCCCGGAGAAGTTTGAAAAACTAGGTATAACGCCTCCTAAAGCGATACTTCTCTACGGCCCACCGGGATGCGGGAAGACTCTTCTCGCTAGAGCAGTCGCGACTGAGAGCGAGGCCAACTTCATAAGCATTAAGGGTCCAGAAATCTTCTCAAAATGGGTTGGAGAGTCTGAGAAAGCAATAAGAGAAGTGTTTAGGAAAGCTAGGCTCGCCTCACCCTCAATAATCTTCCTGGATGAGGTTGACGCGATCGCTCCGAGGAGGGGTATGAGCATGGCTGACAGCGGCGTAACCGAGAGGGTTGTAAGCCAGCTTCTAACAGAGATGGATGGGCTAACCCCTATTGAGAGGATTATCATAATAGGCGCTACTAACAGGCCTGAACTTCTCGACCCTGCGATAATGAGGCCGGGAAGGTTTGAAGTAATGCTGTATGTTCCCCCGCCTGATGAGGCTTCAAGGCTCCAGATACTTAAGATACATACGAGGAGAATGCCCTTGGAGGGCGTTAGCCTGGAGGAGGTTGCAAAGAGGACTGAGGGCTACTCTGGGGCTGACCTGGAGGCGCTCTGCAGGGAGGCTGGCTTAAACGCTTTGAGAAGGGATGCTGACAAGGTGACTAAGGAGGATTTTGAAAAAGCTCTTCAAACCGTTAAACCCAGTTTGAAAGAGGATATGCTTAAGAAATACAGGAAGTTCGGCGAGAAAGAGGAGTTTTTTCTCGTCTGAAAAGGAATGATTTTCATCGTCCCATCCTCTTTTCGAGTGTTTTTTTGTTCTTTTCATCTAAATCAAGGCCTAGCGTAAAATCCGGATTATATTAGCACATCTGTCTCTAGCCGATGTAATTGTTCCTGATCGGCTCTTTACATGTTTTCTTACGTCAATAGACGGCAAAAACATGCTGGTACACGCATCATCGATTTGCGCGCTGATCATCCTTGATGAGTGTTAAATTCATCGAATAGCTCACGGGGGCATCCGAGTGAATAGACATAGAATAGTGATTAACAATTATGTGAAATAGATGCCCCTTGTATCTCAGAGTATACTTACCTCCAATATCTGAAGAATTGGGATATGTGAAGTGTTCAAGTGTTTCAAAGTGTTTCTTCAGCAGCATATACGTGTTTACATAAGCCTCCTCAGCCTTATCTCTCCAGCATATCTCTCCTGTTTTTTCATTCCGAGAAATTTCCAGAGTATACTTATGAGGTCTTCTCTGGAAAAGGAACGCTGAAAACCCTTCTTATTTCAATCTCTTGACCGTCAAATTCAAGTCTAATCTCATAGTTTTCAGCATCGTGATTAAAAAATGCTAATTTTATGGTCAAAAATCTTAACCTTTAAAGACTTTTCGAGCATCGCCTTCTGCTCTTCAAATATTTTCATGAAGTGTTCTCCGTAGATTTCCATACGTCACTCATCAAGAATTCTCCGGTAATAAATCGGCCTTCTTTAATTTCGTCGCTGTATAAAACTTTACTGTCTTTAAGTGCTCTCTCCTCATCCTTGTTCTCCTCCACCACATGGAGCTCGATAGTAATCCTAGTACCCCGATGGCTTGACCAATCAGGTACTCCGACAAGTTTATATGTCGTTTTATCGATAGAAACAAGTATTTTCTTTGCCCAATCTTCAGACACGCTTACCAAGTCTCATTCTCCGAAAAGAAGGAGACAACGTAAGGCAAATAAGAACATGGTTGGAGGAAAATGTAATCGGAACCGGTTTGAGCTCCTTCAAACCTATCTCACAATAATTCGTAGAGATATTAAAGGATTGTGTCGCAAAACGACACAACCATGCTTTAAACAAATATAGCAACATAATAAAAACAATAGTTGAAAAACCCTATTTATACACCCGTATCCACTGTAACGGGATTAATCAACAGTGGAATAAGGCCCCTTAATGGGAGCCTGCCTTGAAAACTTAAATTTAGGAGCTTCCTTAAAATTAACGCATGCCTGAATCGGGAGCTTCAAAACATGCTTCGAAGAGCCTGACTGGGAAAGAGATTGAGTATCTTAAGATGGTTTTCAAACTGCTTTCAGGAAGAGATATGGTTGGAAGCCTTGAAGTAGCGGATGCGATGGGGGTTTCATGTGCGACTGCAAGCGAATATCTTGGAAGACTAGAGGAAAAGGGCATGCTTAAAAGATATCTTTGGAGGGGAGCGAGCCTTTCGAAAAAAGGATTGGAGGAGGTCAACAGGATAATCAGGAACCACAGGGTTTTCGAAACATACGTGTACAGGGTTCTTTCAATCAGTCTGGAGGATGCTTGCGAATTCGCGAGCATGGTTGAACAATATCTTCCTGATAAGATTGTTGACTCCATGTGTAGTGCTCTCGGCCATCCTAAGACCTGTCCTCATAGAAACCATATTCCAGGAGGCAGGTCCGGTTGCTGAGGAACACGGTTGGAATCATGCTCCTCACGTTACTCCTAACATTTTTACCCATGCCTACTTATGCTAGGCTGGATGGGAAGACAAAGATAGTTGTCACGCTGGATATTCTGAGACCGATTGTCTCCTCTGTAACAGGCAGTACTGGGGAAGTCTATTCGATTGTTCCCGGTGATGCTGAGCCACATGGCTTCACCCTTACTCCCAGTGTTGTGAGAAACGCTTCCGATGCTGACCTGATCGTTATAACCGGCCACATGGAGTGGGAGGAGGACCTTGTGAAACGGGTTGCAGAGGAAAGAGGTGTTGAAACCGGTTCAATATCGCTAAACCTGCTTGAGCTGGTTGAGAGAAATGGCACTATTCTTGAGCTGGAGGGAGGGAGGAATACTCACGGCTTCTGGCTTCTGCCCGATAATGCTGTCCTGATTGCGAGAGCTCTGAGAGACAGGCTTTCAACCTTGAGGCCTGAGCATTCAGAGGAATACTGGTTTAACTACAGGCTTTTCGAGGAGAAAGTGTCGTCTCTAAAGATTTTTCTTGAAAGGCTTTCGGAGAAGCATGGTTCGTCTGGGAGGAGGGTTGTCATAGGTTTCTATGAAGAGCAATACGTTGTTGAAGCCATGGGTTTGAAAGCAGGTGCTGTGCTGGTTGGTGAAGGCGAGGCTATAAGCCCAGGATCGTTGAGCAGGGTTTACGACGGGCTTAAGTCTGGAGAGTATGCTTGCATAGTTGTCTCCGACACTGCTTTATTGATGAGTGGGATCCAGAATGCTCTGCGAGAAGTCTCTAAGGATACGGGTTGCAACATAGCTTACGTTTCAGTAGTTTCGGCAAGCGGTGTGAAGGATTACGATTCAGTAATGTACTATAATGCTGGGCAGGTTTACGGTGCACTCTTATCTGAGCGGGGTACTGTTTCAAGCGGGCTTAACATTTACCTTCTGACAACGCTTGCAGCCCTGCTGGTGATCGTGCTTGAAACAATAATCTTGGTTAGGAGGAGTAAATCATGAGTGTTCCAGTGATATCTGTCGAAAACGTTTCCGTGAGGCTGGATGGGTACATGGCGTTGGAGGATGTTAGCTTCCAGGTTGAGTCCCCGTCGTTCATAACTGTCGTCGGGCCGAACGGTGCTGGCAAGACTACGCTTTTAAGGCTTCTCCTAGGCATGGTTAAGCCTTTCAAGGGAAGCGTTAAAGTGCTCGGGTTAAACCCCGTGACTGACTACGGCAGGCTCAGAAGGCTCGTTGGCTACGTCCCGCAGAAAGACATGGTTTCCTACGAAACCCCGTTAAGGGTGAACGAAGCCGTCCTGATGGGGATAGTCTTGAGAAAAAGTTTTCCCAGAGCTGTTTCAAAGGATGATGTTGAATCCGCGAGAAGGGCTCTAGCATGCTTAGGTATGGAGGAACACTGGGGGTCCTTTTTCAACGAGCTAAGCGGGGGGCAGCAGAGAAGGGTCCTGATAGCGAGGGCATTAGCATCCGACCCGCTGCTTCTACTGCTGGACGAGGTGTTCGCAGGGCTAGATTCCGAGAGTCAGGAATACTTGATTAAAGTTTTCAAAACGTTGAAGGAGAGGGGAAGAACCATAGTTATCGTGGATCACGAGGTTGACCCTATAATAGAGCTTACCGACAGGATTCTTGTTTTAAACAGGTTTGTATGCTTATACGGCGATCCAAGTGTGGTTTTAAGCGAGGATAGGCTGAAACCTTTCTATCCCTGTTTAAGAACTGTTGAAAGAGAGGGTCGAAGGATCTTAATACTGGGTGATAAACATGCTTGACCCGTTTGTTTTAAGAGCAATCCTAGGGGTTATTTTCACATCGTTCTCAGCACCGATTTCAGCAATCATGCTTTTAAGAGGAGCTCTCTACATTACTCCTGAGATTTCACACGCCGCCTTAGGGGGTGCAGCAGTAGGTGTTTTAATCCAGGCTTTTCTTCCAGGGGTGGGAGACCCGTTTGTATTTGCAATAGTATTCTGCGTGGCAACATCCATACTTGTTTCCCGTGTCGGTAGGAGCAGTCAGCAAGCCTTGGGCATGATGCTCAGCGTTTCCCTTGCTGTAAGCGTGATGCTCTACACGATCATAAGAAGCTACCTGCCGATAGACAGGAGGATTTTGGTTGACAGTTATCTTGTGAGCGACCTTCTACTACTTTCAGAAATGGATGTGCTCAGCCTGGCGGCTGCATCAACCGTTGCACTGATTGCCACCATAATGTTTTACGGGGAGTTTATCTATATTTGCTTCGACATTGAGACTGCTGAATCATTCGGCCTTAAAACTGGACTATACGACTCGCTGCTATTCGCTGTTTCAGCGATAACTGCCGCTGTCGTGGCGAGAACCATGGGCATTCTTCTTTCCGTCACGCTTCTCGTAATCCCTGCAGCGGTCTCGAGGCTGCTAGCCCGCCGCGTAGGCATGATGCTGCTAGCGGCTTTCATAGTTGAAGTTATATCTGGGCTGGGGGGTATTGCAGTATCATTGCTCTACGATATTCCGACTAGCGGCGCAATAGCCTTAGTCTCGATCATCCTGTTTTCAGCATGCTACCTTTTGAAACTGGCTTTGAAACAGTAAGATTGAGAAGTAGCTTAGCGGGCTTTACGCAGCCCTGAAGCCGCGGGATGGGCCCATGCCTGGAAACCGAAACCCTATTCAAAGTATGGGGGTAGTGCGCTAAAGACAGAGACCTTAATATAAGATGATATGAAGGTAAGTTTTTTATTCCATTGGTGGATTCTCTACTCGTGCTCGGCCGAAACGATTCAAAGGCTAGGCTTGTCTCTTCAACAGCCCTGTCTACCACACTGGTCTTAGTGGCGACAGCATCCATCTCAATCTACATTCCGGCAACTAGGGGATACTTTAACCTGGGTGACTCCATGGTCTTCCTAACCGCTTTATTATTCGGCCCCTTTGTAGGGTTTGTCGCAGGCGGATTAGGATCTATGCTGAGCGACCTATTCTTAGGGTATACTGTGTATGCTCCCGCCACCCTGATCATTAAAGGTGTTGAAGGCTTTCTAACCGGCTTCCTCCACGAGGTTTTCGCGCGAAGCGAGTCCCGTAGCACTCGCCTCTTAACTGTTTTCCTACCGGTTCCCGCAGTGATTCTCGGAATAATATTAGTCATAGTTCTTTTCTCCGGGGAGGCTGAGGTGTCGTTGCTTGGAAAATACTCTGCTACAGTAGCCTATCAACCTATCCTCTTCTCAATCCTTATTGTTCTAGCGGCTTCGCTGATCTTTATATTGAGAGTTTACAGGGAGAACCTGTTGTTAATAGTGCCGTGTTTCATAGGGGGTTTCGAAATGGTTTTAGGATACTTCTTCTATCAGCTTTTCCTATATCAGCTGGGAGCAATATTCGAGGTGCCTGCGAACTTTGCTCAAGCCTTCCTTGGGACGCTTATAGCTGTGCCGCTTTACAACGCGGTTAGGAGGAGGATAGGTCAGCCAAGGTTATTCAGCCGATAGCTTTCCAAAGCTCGTCTTGAGGAAGCTCGTTTATCCTGATTTCTCCACTGCCGAGTAGCCCAATCTTTTCACCCCTGTTTCTCGTCACCCTTCCTATGACGCGTGCCTTAAAACCCCTCTCGTGAAGCTTTCTCAGCAGCCTCGCTGTTTTAGACTCGCTCACTGTTGCCAAAAGGGTTCCGGAGCTTACGAGCCTAAGAGGGTCTATCCCAAGCCTCTCGCATATTATTCTAGTCTCCCTCCTGACTGGTATTGACTGAATGTTTATGACGCATCCCTTCCCAGAGGCTTCGCATATTTCGAATATACCGCCGAGCACACCGCCTTCAGTAGGGTCATGCATTGCTGAAGCATATTCTGCGGAGACCAGCGCGGGCTCAACTATGCTCAGGTTTTTAACAAGCCTTCTCGCTCTCCCCAAGACTTGCGACGGAACACCCTTATCCACCAGCTTCTCCCTAAGGTCGGAAGCGAGAATGGAGGTTCCTTCAACACCAGCCTCCCCAACCATCACTATGTTTTCACCGGCTTTAGCTCCGCTTGACGTAATAAGCCTCCTACGCCTAGTCCATCCTATTGCCGTCCCCACGAAAACAGGGTTCTCCACGATACTTGCGTACTCCGTGTGCCCACCAACAATAGCGACCCCAAGCCTCTCGGCCTCAACGCTGGCCTGCCTCATTATCCTCCTGATCTCCTCATGGCTAGCTGCAGGAGGGAGGATCAGCACGATGAGGAGAAACTCCGGCTTCACCCCTGTGAGTGCTACGTCGTTGGTTGAAACGTCGACGCCAATCCTGCCTAGGTTCTCCCTAGCTCCCGTAACAGGGTCGCTTGAAACAATTATCTTAACACCATCTAAAGATATCACGCTGTTGTCGACGCCTATGCCTGGGCCGACAATAACTCTCCTGCTGGTGGCACCGAGGTTTGAAAACACTATTCTCTCAAGTATTCTCGGAGGAACCTTGCCAAGTGTTCTGCTCAAGGCCGCGTCATTGTCGGGTTGGAGGGTTAAAAACCTTAGGTGCTTTCGCAAAAACAGTTCCCCTAAGATAAGCTTAAAAGCTTGCTGGGTAGCGCGCGCCTCCCGTATACTATGGTCTAGGGGGGGCTTTTCAGAGAAAGGGAAATAGTGTTCGTTGACACGGGCAAATGGAGGGAAGCTGGAACTGTGAAATACACCGGCCCGCCTGACTATGTTTTCTCAGGATGGGTTCGCGCGGCCTACTTCCTTCTTAAAGGAAGGCTCGACATAGCTTCAGGAGGCTACGGGGATGCTTTAAACGCTTTGATCACTAGAGGCGCTTGCGAAAGGATTTCAGCGATAAAAGCGCCGCTTCTAGTCGTTGAAACCGACCCTAGGACGGGTGTGCCAGCACCATATCCGGTTGTAGACCCCGACGGGAATCTTTACCTTGCTTTCTAAACCTTTGTTGAGAAGCCTGTTTACACTGGCTACGCTGCCACGGAGAAGTATGGCGTGGAAAACGGAGGCTGCTTGAGAAGGCTTTTCTCCATAATCCGGTAAACGTTTCAGACGTCAGTATTCAAGGCTACATATGAGTCCTTGAACAGTGATAACTATGTTGTTAACGCGCTTAAATCCCTATATCCTTCTTGGGTTAGGCCAATACCGTCTTGGCTTAAGCCGCAGGTAAGATACATTAAAAACATTATGTGAAGCATAATAGACGTTTACAATACTTACAGGATTTAAAGCTCGGATTACGACTCCTAGTATAGGAGCACAGGTATGCTGGACTATCCTAGAGACTCCAGTGGAAGAATATATTCGCAAAGCGTTTTCGACATAAGATACGTTTCCTTGGAAAACCGGTACGTGGCCCTGTGCATAGTTGAGAACTATCAGCAGAACCCCGGAGATTCCGTGAACATTGTCGGCGCTTATGTTTTCACTCCTGGCAGTAAGGAGTTCATCCTGTTTCAAAACAGGGTTCCGAGGCTTCGCGATAATGGAAAGTATTCTTCACCATCCTGCTGTTCAACAAATATTGACTCTACACCAGACGCGCGGGGTCATGGGTTGAGGGCAGCCTTATGGTCGGCTTGTTAATAACACACCGCTATTTATACTACCGTTTTACTCGATAAGCGCTCAAGTGGCCTACGTCACCATGGTTGTGTTTTATAATCCTCAAACCAGTAGGATAGGTGTCTACCAGGTTGGGAACGTAGATGACTGGACGGAGGTTTCAAGATCAACCTTGGCAGCGTATGTTTCAACACTCCCCGTAAACATTACTGTGAAACCGGATTATATTCAACAGGTTAAGGCATTCCTCGTTGCGAACGGGCTAGCGCGCGCAGCATGATTTGAAAACAGTCAACCTCCGGGTTGAGAAAGCCGGTGATAAAGATTTGATAAACGTGAGTCCTAATTATGACGGTTCAAGCAGTAGAACCTCATCTAGTTCAAATAGAACTAGTTAGCTTTTTCCAAGTAGGCTGTTCATCAGGGTTGTGGTTGCTCTGACTACATTGTCATCCAGATCCAGTCTACCATACTCGTGGATCTCTAGGATCAAAGGCTTCCCATAGCCTACTCTTGAGAAAGCATTTATCACCTGGTCCCAGTTTATACTTCCCATTAAAGGAGGCAAGTGCTGATCATGATGGCCATCGTTATCATGGATGTGAGTAGCTATGAGATGCCCTCTAAGTATTTCAACCATTGAAGATGCACTCAGCTTGTTCACATTAGCATGCCCAGTATCAAAGCATATTCCTATGCTTTCACTGCCAGTCTCCTCAACCAATTCTAAGAGATCTTTGGGCAGAGAGCCATAGCAGGGTTCAAGCCTGTTTTCCACAGCTATCTTAACACCGTGCTCTGAAGCGTATTTGGAAACCTCTTTGAAAAACCTCAAATTGGCAAGCCTAGTCTTCTCAACAAGCCTCTGGAAATCGTGTTTCTCTGAAACTCTTATCCTCGCAGTATGTAGCACAAGCACACCCCATTCGAGCTCGCCAGTATACTTGATCCAGTTGAAGATTTTTCTAAGCGCCCTCTCCCTCTGGGAAGAGTCTTCTGAAGCCAGTTCTAAATCGATTTCTCCAAAAGGCCCGTGGACTTGAATAATACTGACGCCAAGGCTGTCCGCAGCCTCCTTAATGTTTCTCAAAGCCTTCAAGTCAACAGTTTCATCTTTAAAAATCTTAGACAAGTGTTCGTAAGACAATTCAACAAACCCTAAGCCCTTTTCGCTAAGCCTTCCAAGAGCCTTCTCAACATCAAGTATAGAGTATATCCACGTGTCGAAACCGTAATCCATGCCTACAGCATCGCTTTAAGGTGTTTTAAAAAGGTTTGCTCTCGTTAATAAATTTCTCTACGTTAATGCTTCAAGCTTCCTCGAAAGCTCCTCCAGGCTCCCGTACTTCTCCTTTTCAGGCAAGCCTAGAAGACTAATCTTGATCCCAGCATTGCTCATAGCCTCGTAAAGAATCTCTGTGAAAACTCCTCTACCCTTCTCCGGCTTATCGGTCATAAAATGGGTCCATTCGACACCGCAGGACGGGCTTCCCTCTACGCCCAAGTATGCCGTGATTCTGACGCCTTCACGCTCGTATTCTGCCGCAATTTTCGCGGCTTGGTCAGCTATCTTCTTGCATATTTCTCTAAACTCAGGGTTATCATAGGATTCTCTAGCAGCCGGCTTCCTGCCTAAACCTTCGTAGAGTAGTTCTGGACAGGGGAGCTGTATTACTCCTGTTTCCAAATCCTGTAGAAGGGCTCCGATAATCCTCCTGGATGCTTTCACTTTTTCCTCCCGCAGTAATCCCACTGCCCTACTATACGGGTTAAGTATGCAATGAGAAACAAGCAGGATTCTCCTCATGCCGGTATGGTTTAAAACTATATTATTAAAGCTTTCAAAGGGGGAAATCGGGGGAACATGTTCTAAAAGCGTTGACATTCCATACGTAATGTTTAAAAATAGCCCGACTCTGGGAGAGGCTTAACCGGTGGACATGGTGGCTCAGGTTGACTGCAACAGGACTTCCGTCTGCCTCGGAGATAATCGTTTCGGGCTCCGTTTTAGCGAGCTTGCTCGCAATCATAGTTTTAGCTCTTAATGTTCTTAAACATCAAATGAAAAACCCTCGAGCAGCCAGAATAGCTAGCTACATTGAATCAGGCGCCTCAGCGTTTCTCCGCACAGAGTATTCCGTCATCATAGTTTTCGACGCTGCCGTAACCATTCTTCTCCTGATTCTCCTTGGGGTTAAGGCCGCATTCGCTTTCATGCTTGGAGCAGCATTGTCTCTAGCCTCGGGTTTCACAGGGATGAAGGTGGCTGTAAAGGCAAACGCTAGGACAATGGAATCGGTAAACGGGAACGTCTCTAAAGGTTTGAAAACAGCTTTAAGCGGAGGCTCGGTGACGGGCCTTTCGGTTGCAAGCCTGAGCCTGCTCGGAGTATTAATCTTGGTTTCACTCATAGGGCAGGACTCGTCTGGGCTCAGCGTAGAGTTTCTAACAGGATACGCAATGGGTGCCAGCCTGACTGCAATCTTCATCCAGATAGGCGGCGGGATATTCACCAAGAGTGCAGACATCGGCGCCGACCTGGTTGGAAAGCTTGAATACGGGCTTACTGAGGATGATCCTCGTAACCCAGCGGTGATCGCTGACTTGGTCGGGGATAATGTTGGCGACTGTGCTGGAAGAGGTGCCGACCTGTTCGAAACTCTAAGCGGAGACATGGTTACTAGTATGATAATAGGACTAGGATTCTTGGATAAGTATGGGCATATGATCCTCCTGTTCTCGCCGCTCTTTCTTTCAGTAGGGTTGCTTTCCACCATAATCAGCATTATGGTTGCGCTTAAAATCAGCAATCCTGCGAAGAGTTTTCTGATGAGCCTAGTTGTCTCAACGGTTTCTTCAGCAGTAGGTCTCTTCTTCGTTTCAACCCTCTTCATGAGGGATGTCGCCCTTTTCTACGCTGGGTTAAGCGGGTTGATCGTGACACTGCTCATGGCTGTCGTCTCAAACCATTACACTGGTGTAAACTCCTCGCCGGTTAAAAGCATGTATGAGTCGGCTAAAAGGGGTGCTGCCATAAACATGATAAATGGCTTAGCCTATGGTTTAAGGGGGGCGGTAATACCGGTGTTCCTGGTTTCAACCGCCGCGATTTTTTCTTACCTAGTCACAGGCAATATTTACGGTCTGGTGGCAGCAAACTTGGGGACGGACATACTCATAGGGACAGTTATGGCTTGGGATGCTTTCGGGCCGATAGTTGACAATGCCGGCGGAATAAACGAGATGTGTGGTGAAGGTAATAATGGAGCGTTCGACGCTCTTGACGCCATTGGAAACACTACTAAAGCATACACGAAGGCTTTTGCCCTGGCGAGCGGCACCTTCACAGCGTTCATAGCCTTAATGACCTATTATTACGTTGTTGGCAAAAGGCCTGTTGACTTGACGAACCCGTTTCACACGGCTGGCCTCCTAATAGGCATAGCTATCCCATTCCTCTTCTCCTCATACATAATGAGCGCGGTGAACTCTACGACTCAAGTGATGGTTGACGAGGTGAGGAAGCAATTTAGAGAGAAACCTGAGATACTCTCCGGGTTAAATACTCCTGCTTATGATAGGTGTGTTAAAATAGCGACGCTAAACGCTTTGAGGCAGATGATCCCGCCGGTTTTAATCGCTGAGGCCGTGTTCCTCGGCTTCGGGCTGCTCTTCGGGGTTAATGCTTTAGCCGGCATGCTTATAGGCTTGCTGGGTTCAAGCGCCATCTTAGGGATTAAATATATCCTCATAGGGGGGGCTTTCGACAACACTAAGAAGATTTTCGAATTGTCTGGAAGCAATGATGAGGATCTGCGGTCCGCAGTCGTGACGGGTGATACTTTTGGAGACCCGCTTAAAGATGTGGCCGGCCCCTCTTTAACGATTCTTATGAAGAGCATTATAATGACGGCTCTAACTTTTGAAACAATACTGGTTAAATATGTATTGTTCCCGGTCTAGCTAAGTTTTTAAACCGCCTAATGTTCTCAATACTGTGTTGCCAGAAGCAATCCTCATTAAAAGCAGGCTAATAGGTGTAAGGAGGGCTGTACTTCTACCTGGGTTAAACCCCAAAACTGTCGAGGGTATTCTTAAGGCACTGCCTTTTAAAGGGTTTGCAAACACCTGGGGCGAGGAAATATATTTTGAAATACCCGTTATCCTGCCGGAGGAGAATTCGCGGAGAGAGGTTGAGAAAGGAGACGTTGCCTACTGGCCTCCTGGAAGAGCCCTCTGCATCTTCTTCGGCCCAACCCCCATTTCAAGGAAGGGGAAGATAGTTGCATACAGTCCTGTCAACGTTTTCGCTAAGATAGAGGGAGATCTCGAAGTCTTAAAAAAGATTAGGGACGGTGAGGAAATACTTGTTGAGAAAGGGTAGAGGCCTGTTCTCAATTACTGTGGCCAGTGGTGGAAAACTTTTCGTCGCATGCCACCGTCCTAAACACTGTTGGACTGGGTTAAGCCAGAGACCCCTACGAAAAACTTGTCGTTGGGCTTATGCAGATTTTTAACGATCTTTCCTTTTACCTCTTTAACGATTTCCCCAGAGTCTTGAAGAGCCACTCCTACTGCTATTGCAACATAGTCTTCTGAAACAACTGCAACAGTGTCCCCTTTGCTGAAACTACTGTGTTTAACTACTCCCGGCATCATCACGTCAGCCCCCTTAACCACGTATTCTACAGCACCCTTGTCAACAACCACTATCGGACAGACCGTTATTCTTCCAAGGCCTTGAAGATGTGGAATGATCCTTCCGTCTGGAAAAATTATTAGGGCGGGGGTTCGGTTTAAAAGAAGTATTTTAGCATCTTCCAGCTCAACTATCTCCGCAGACTCCGGCTTGTCTAGTTTAAAAGAGATTTTTTGGTTTTTAGCATCTTCGATAAACCTAGCTGCCTCCTTCCTCCTTATCTGTATTCTTTTCAAGACTCAAAATCCTTTAGTGATTTCCTTAAGCGCCCTACAGTTTTCCTCAGCATTCCTCATAATATCTTGAACAGTGGGAGACTTCAACAAGGGATTAAAACTTGGGGGACACTCTACAGTCAGATAACCGTTGTATCCTACTGCTTTAAGCAGCTTGATAATCTTCCTCCAGTCCACGTTTCCTTTAAGCACGTTCCTAAACCCATTAATATTTCCAATATTAGTATCGAAATCCTTGGCGTGAACGTTTGACACCATGTTTCCCAGGCTATGTATCCAGTTTTCAGGATGAGATATCGCCATAAGGTTGGCAACGTCAAGATATACTTTAACATTCCTCATTCCTACATCCGTAATGAATTTCTTAAACTCCATGGGAGAGTAGAGGAACTTGTTCCAGACGTTTTCAACAGCTATCGTCACGTCATAATCCTCTGCGAACTCTGCGAGTTTTTTCACCGAATTTAGAGCATTAACATAAAGCTCTTCATAAGGTGTCTCGGGAGAGGCAACACCCGGAACAACAAGGATCGATGAGGCTCCTACGATGCTGGCCATTTTAACACCAGCCTTGCCGTACTCGACGCCTTTGCTCCTAGTTTTTTCATCGTTTGAGCCGAGATTGTACTTCCAGAAGACGCCTGTCGCCACGCTGGGTATTTCAAGACTCTCCGACTTGAAATCCTCAGCTGTTCTCCGTATCTCCTCCTCCGTCTTCCTAGTCGGGTCGAAACTACTGTCGTCAAAGACAAGCTCAACCCCATCATAACCGATCTCCTTAATCTTCCTGGCAACCTTCTTATTGTCGAGTTCCCTCAGAATGCTGGGCCATTCAATGCTCCAAAGATTTATCCCCTTCTTCATAGATGGTAATTTAAGAGTAAAACCTAATAAAGTTTTTGAAACTTGTGGAACCTTATAAGCTTAACCACGTTAGAATCCTTTGGGACATCGAGGTTTCTGCCGACTACTTCACATTTGACTCTCAGAACATAGCAAACAGGCTTGCCAATATTCTTTTCAAGCCCAGTGAGAGACTCGAGGTTTCCTTGTCCTTTAGATATCACTATGTCTGATTCCTTCAGGGCTTGCTTAAACTCCTCCGAAACCCTGTCAAAAACAACTCCTATAGTGTCGTCCCCCGTAGTAACGATTTTGTCACATGCATCGCCAAGCCTGACGTACTCCGCATCTTCCAGAGTCGCATCGTTCAAAACAGGCCCGTCTTTAACAACCATCGTAACACTGCACCCCCATCTCTCTTTCAGACATTTCGCGACAAGCTTATCGAAAACTATTTCCCCCGCATTATCCGCTAGATAAAGGATCTTCTTCCCGCCGCTGATTGCATCACACAGCTTATCCACGTCGTCGATCACCAAAGGCTCCTTCAAATAGTCTTTAAACCGTGATTCTAGGCTTTCAAGATTGAAGCGATAATTTTTCACCTCAAAATCCATCATATTTCCAATTATGGATGCTTTGAGGGAAAACCTAAGTACTTCGACATCATTCCTGATTGATTCAAGCATTTCACATAGGCTTGGATAAACCTTTAAGGCAATTTCATTTGAAACAGTCTTCACATGCTTAAACGGGTCTCTCACTCCGGCTATTTTTCGAGTAATCCTGCATACTTGCGAGTGAAGGACGTTCGGTGAAGCATCCTCCTCGAAGGCCTTCGGAATCCATCTTAAGCTCTCTAAAAGTATCTCCCTGATAGTGTCTTGGTCATTAGTCGCTTTAAGGGCTATGTCTAGGGCGGCATTTACGGTGCATGGGATGCATAATGGATCCGGTTTCATTCGGCCTTCCTCCTGGATGCTTAGATTTATGAATTTCTGCGGCTGGAAAAATACTTTATCAGGAGAGAAAATAATGTTTCAAGGCCTACGGCCACGTGAAACTATTGAAGCGTAGTTAGTCGCTGCCCAAGAAGAAATGAACGATTCATCCACCCTTAGCAGTACGAAGGGTCCTGACGCAGGGTCGTGCACAATTATCCAATCATTTTCATATCCAACAGCCACTACCGTATGGAGGCTAATCCCAATTCTTAACCTGATAATTACGGGATTGCCTTTTCGAATTTCTTCTCTCAATTCTTCTACTGAAAGCGATTTATATGAGCAGTAAATATGCTTGTCTAAGAAGGTAAGCATGTTCTCAAACTTATCGAATCCCATCGCGTTTATTTCTTCTTGCGAGAAGTTTAGACTGTAATATAGAAGAACCATGCTGGCGGAGGCCTCGGAGCAAAGGTCGGGTCCCTGCTTGACGAAAGGAACGCTTAAAATTTTCCCGCTAGTATAATTTGCCTGAGGAATGCTCGTATATCTCGTAGAAATAGAGAGGATGATAACAGAAACTAAGACAAGCATTGCTAAGATTATTCCCTTGAACTTCAACTCCGAATAAGAATGGAGGGTGGCTTTAATAATTTTTAAACTAATCTTCCGGGTTTTCATCCAATTATTTCCAAGAAACCAAGTATATTGTCTTTTATAGATCTTATCAAGGGATGCCTTATCCTACTGGGGTCCCTAAGGCTCTCCAGCCTAGATATTCTGAAATAGAGAGGTGGGTGCGGATCCCATCCTAACCATTCTTGAATAGCGTATCCTCGTCGCATCTCTAGCTGAAGCCTGCGAAAACCTATTTTCCTCAACGCGTTTGCAAGGTTCTGCGGCTCACCTATTCTGATGGCAGACTCTAAGTCAGCCTTGGACTCGAAAAACTTAGCTATGAAGTAGACGGCTCCAAGAGCAATTATAAGATAGAAGTATCCTAGGAAGTATAGCAGCGGCCAGAAAACGTAAAACCTGAGAAGATACTCTATTGAGGTCAGGAGAAAGAGAAACAACGGATCCCTCCCTTTAAGATGGCTGAACTCATGTCCAATAACGCTTAGAACCTCCTTTTCGTCAAGCTGGACAAGCAGCCCTGTGGTCACTAGGATTACCCCACGGCTCGGATAAGGCCCAGAGGCTGCAGCATTAGGCAGAGTCGTGTTAGAGACAACGATCTTGGGCACTGGAAGCTCAAACTTCTCCGCAGCCTGTTTTACAATCTCATACAAGTTCACGATCTTCGCTGAGGCTTTTTCAGGGTTACACTCAAACCCATAATGGGACAACACTTCTGCGCATATTTCATAGTCTATTGGCTTCCTGACGGCTAGGGTCTTGATGTAAATCTCTTTCTTAATCTTCGAGAAAATTTCTCCACCATACTTGTTTAGAAAGGATTTGTATTCTGAAACTGGAATACTATACTGGAAAACATGTATTAGAGGGTTTTTCTCAGTGATATGCCAATCTCCCATTCTCCCAATAATCCTGTCTGAGAAAAGAATTAGGATGAACTGCATTAATACGAGTGTTATTGGAGCATAAGACCCCAAGATTAGGAATAGAATGATGCTGAGCGAGGTGAATAGGATGAAAAGGAGAAGCATGCTTTCTGAAAACATCCGGTAGACAAAATTCTTACGGGCTTCAAGAACCCTTTCAGGTATTATTTCCTCGCCCTCGACCCAGGTGAAGTAGACGGTTGTTTTTCTAAGCTGTTCTTCGAAAAACCTGACCGCAGCCACTAGGCTGCTTCTCAACCAGTTTACGGCTGATCCTGGAACCTCGCTGTTGCTTAAAACCATTCTAACATTGATTGGTTTTCCAATGCTTATCTGAACGTCGATATACCATTTCCTATCCGGGTCAACGGCAGTAAAGAAGAGGAAAAACCCTGTTTCAGAGGTGCTTCTGACGACGTTTGCAAAATGCTTCAAATTAGGAGCCACATAGTTCCGATATATGAAGTCAACTAGATCCGTGTAATCTGAAGGAGTTATTTGAGCGTCTATTGTGAATACAAGAGTATTTTTCTCACTCATGCTTGGTTTTCCACATCCGTGTTCACAGGAGAAGACTCTTAAAATATAAATGTTTTCACAACACTCTTACGCTAATATTCTGGGGGAAAGTTTATTTCAACCTCTTCAATAATAACGCTTAGGAGTCTTGAGGGTAATAGTTCCTGCTGGAGGCTTTGCGAAGCGTCTTCAAAATCTTGGAGTGCACATGGCGAAGCCGCTGGTTAAGGTTTGCGACAGGCCGATAATAGACTACACCATGGAGAAAATAAGTATCTTAAACCCGAGCGAGGTCATCATCACCGTGAACAGGAAGTTTGAAAAGGATTTTAGAGAATGGCTTGGATCCAGAGGCTATGTTAACACGAGGCTCCAGGTCGAGGGGAGTACGCGGGAGGAGGAGAAGCTTGGGACAATATTATCGCTGGCGATGCTTGTTGACAATATCGGTGAGGACGAATACCTAGTTATAGCAGGCGACAACCTTTTCTCGCTTGATTTGACGGAATTCCTCGAGTTCTACCGCAGTAAGAATGCGCCGGTTGTAGCGCTTTACGATGTTGGGAACATTGAGCTTGTTAAAATGTATTCCTGCGTCAAGCTTGCTGAAGATAGTAGAATAGTGGATTTCGTCGAGAAGCCTGTAAACCCGAGTTCAACCATTATAGCCACCGCTATCTACATGTTTCCATGGAGGTCGCTCGTAAAAATCAAGAGATACGTTGAAGAGGGCGGGCACAGGGATAGTCCCGGACACTTCGTATCTTGGCTATGCGGGAACGAGCCTGTCTACGGCTACGTTTTCCGGGGATACTGGTTTGACATCGGAACACCCCAGACCTATGAGGAAGCCTGCAGGTTTATGGAGGGCCTTAAAAAAGTAGCTTAAACTATTCTTAATTCTCAACGAGTGTGCGCTAAAGAAAAGCTAGGGGCGCTACGGAACTGCTGGGCGTAGCAAAAGTTTATTTATCTTATAAAAAGCATACTTCAACAAATGGAATATGTCCGTTTAGGCTGGTCTGGCCTTAAGGTTTCAAAGATCTGCTTAGGAGCCATGTCTTTTGGTGACCCAGCCTTGCAGCCCTTCGGGGGTGGGGGTTGGGTTTCCGGCAAAGAGGAGGCGTTCAAGGTTTTGAACAGGGCGTGGGACCTCGGCATAAACTTCTACGACACCGCCAACGTGTACTCGAGGGGAATGTCCGAGGAGATACTGGGGGAGTTTCTGCAGGGGAGAAGGGAGGACGCAGTAGTGGCTACAAAAGTGTTCTTCCCAATGGGGGACAAGCCAAACGACTCGGGGCTTTCTAGGAAGCATATTTTGAGGCAGATAGAGGGGTCGTTGAGCAGGCTTAAGACTGGTTACGTTGACCTATACCAGATACACAGGTGGGACTATTCCACGGGGATTGACGAAACCCTGTCCACATTAACCGGTTTAGTGCGCCAGGGGAAGGCGAGGTACATAGGTGCGTCAAGCATGTGGACATGGCAGTTCGCCACAGCCCTCTTCACCAGCGAGATGAAAAAGTATGAGAAGTTCGTAAGCATGCAGAACCTCTACAACCTGCTATACCGTGAAGAGGAGAGGGAGATGATTCCTTTCTGCAAGGTGCACGATATTGCGCTGATCCCTTACAGCCCGAACGCCGCTGGGGTTCTCACCGGCAGATACTTGAAGGAGGGCAGGCTCATCGTCGGCCCGAAGGACAGTGAACGCCTACAGCCGGACACTGGGTTTTACGCTTACAGGGCCTACATTGAGCCTCCTGAAAACGCTGAGATAGTTAAGAGGGTTGTGGAAACCGCGGAAAACAAGGGTGTGACGCCGACTCAAGTCGCCTTAGCGTGGCTTTTCCACAAGGGTGTCACGGCGCCCATAATAGGCACAACGAAGGTGGAACACTTGGAGGAAGCGGTGGGGGCGTTAAGCGTGAAGCTGACGGACGACGAGGTCAAGTACTTGGAAGAGCCCTATAGACCAAAGCCGGTTTTACACATACGCTAATAAAGCCCAAAAAATAAGCGGGTCGATCTTTCGAAAAATAATGAGTAGTGCGTCAACTAGAGGAGAGTTTAAAGATTTAAGAGTTCTACGCTGGAATAATCTCAGGAATGTCTTCAAGATATGAGGAGCTCGGCATAGACGTGAGCAAGACAGGAGTGGAGTTTTTGAAAAAGATTACGGACGACGTTTTCCCCGAAGCCTTCTCTCCTGTAGTTAAGGATTCTTTAAACCCAGCCTGGGGGATAATTCTTCATACCGATGGTGCTGGAACAAAGCCAGTTGTCTCCTACCTCTACTATAAGGAGACTGGTGAGAAGAAGTTTTTCGAAACATTGGCCGACGACGTTGTCGCCATGAATGTTGACGACGCGGCTTGCGTAGGAGGGTCGCCAGTGGCTTTTTCAGACTATGTTGCAGTAAACCCTTTTAAAGTCCCAAAACAGGAGCTCCTCAAAAGCCTTGCTAAAGGCTTCTCCAGAGTTTTTTCAATGCTCAGGGGGAACGGTGTTCCTATTCTTTTCAGCGGAGGCGAGACGGCTGACCTGCCTGATATTGTCAGAACATTCGACGTTTCAGGAACAGTGATGGCTAGAGTCGAGTTCTCCAAAGTGATAACTGGCAGAAACATTTTGCCCGGGGATGTTATAGTCGGGTTGAGAAGCGGGGGAAGATCCGTATATGAGGAGAAGGAGAACAGTGGAATAATGTGCAACGGGATAACGCTTGCGAGACACTGCCTGTTAGCGAGAGAATACTTGGATAAGTATCCTGAGATAGGCTCAGAAGCCAAAGGGTATTACGGTCGCTTCAAAATAGATTCTTTCGTAGATGAGCTTAACATGAGCATCGGGGAAGCATTATTGTCGCCGACTAGGATCTACCTGCAAACAATACTCGAGGTCATTAAAAGTGTTGAGGTTAAAGCCATAATTCATAATACTGGTGGAGGGTTAACGAAATGTTTGAAAATAGGGAGGAACATAAGGTATGTGAAGGATAATCTTCCTGAACCAGATCCAATATTTAGGCTGATTCAGGCTGAAAGCCGGGAGACTCTGGTAAACATGTATCGAAGCTTCAACATGGGAATAGGTTTAGAGATAATTGTCGAGAAAGAGTTTGAGGATACTGTTATAGATATATCTGAAAAGTTCCATGTCGGTGCCCAAGTAATCGGCAGGTGTGAAAAATCTGCTGAGGGAAACTCGCTAATCATTATTTCGAAAGATGGTAAATTTGAGTATCGCGTCTAAGCTTTGATTTAAAAAAATCACTAACAGGTTTGATGAAAACATGGGGTGAGAAGGACCGCCGGTTAATCTGGAGAGAAAGATATCAGGGTCTCCGTGTGCTCCACGTGCTCAAGCTTCTCCAGAACCTCGTAGATAGTTTTCCTTAGTTCCTCCAGGCTCTTAGATTCTATCACCAGCACTGCATCATACCTTCCTAGGACGGAATTAGCCAGTTTAACACCCTTGATCCTTCTTGCCCTTACGACTTCTTCAGAAGTACCCGGCTTGGTTCTAACCAGGATGAAGGCCCTGATCATTTAAAGTCACTGCAAAACTATTGAGGTTTCCGTTCTAACTATATTCGGAATCTTCTCAATAACCTCGTAGAGCAGCCTAGTTAATTCCTCGGGGCTCTCGGCTTCCACCGTCGCCACCACATCGAACCTGCCGTAGATAGGGTCAGCCGAATAAACACCACTGATCCTCTTAATTTCGTTTGAAACCTCGATGGATGTGCCGGGCTTCGTCACTATGAACACGTATGCTTTAACAACCATGGATAAGCATGCTTGAGGGAAGTATTTAACAGTTTCCTGGGCCAACATCAATAATTACGAATAAAACGTGTAGCGCGCCGAGGGTCTTCCTACTCCACCTTTACAGCAGTTCCCACGGCGGTGATTACTATGAAGCCCTCTAGGATTTCAGACGTTTCGAAATCTACGCCAACTACACCGTTTGCACCCATTGAGGCTGCTTTCCTCACCAGGTTCTCAAGGGCTTCATTCCTCGCCTTCTCGATTTCCGAGAGGTATACTTCCGACTTACCCCCGACCAGCGCCTCTATCCCAGCTACAAATCTTCCAAGAGCACCCCTCGTCCTGACTGTTTGCCCAAAGATTATTCCCAAACTTTTAACGATTCTCATGCCAGGTATTTCAGGAGTCGTAGAAAGGTATATTTGACCAGGTGGCGGTGGAGGAACAGAGCATCCCATAATATGCTTTTGCAGAGGGTAAAGATAAGCTTTAAACCCCTAGGGTTGGAAACGTTTTTAAACACCCGTGTGAAAAAGGCGTTGATGTGGCTGGCGGAGGATCCTTTAACAGGCGGGGAAACACTCGTCGTCAAATACTCTAACCTGAACATCGGGAAGCCGTTAAGGGGGAAGGTCAGGGACATATACGACCTGGGGGAGGAACTCCTAATCTATCACACTGACAGGGTTTCGGTGTTCGACGTCGTGCTTCCCACACCAATACCTAGGAAGGGGGAATACTTGCAGAAGCTGACTGTGTTCTGGATGAGGAGGAGCAGAAAGGTTTTTCCAAACCATCTTATAGACGTTGTGGACGAGAGGAGCATACTAGTGAGGAAGGCTCGGAGGGTCAATATTGAATGGGTTATTAGGAAATACCTTTACGGATCATTATGGAGGGCTTACAGGGAGGGCAGGAGGGAAATGTACGGATTAAGGTTTCCAGATGGACTAAGGATGGCTGAGGAGCTTCCGGAACCAGTGTTAACACCCACTACGAAGGCCGACGTGGGCCACGACAGGGAGATCACCAGGGCTGAAGCGTTAGAGATGAAGCTTATTGACGCGGATACCTGGCGCACGCTGGAGGAGGCTGCTCTCAAGCTTTACGAGTTTTACGAGGCTGAGGCTCGGAAAGCAGGAATAATAATACCCGACTTCAAAATAGAGTTTGGCTTCTACAGGGATGAGTTGATTCAGATAGATGAGCCGCCTACACATGACTCCGCAAGGCTCTGGGCAGTCGAATACTACAGGGTTGGAGAACCGCAGGAGTCGCATTGCCTGGACAAAGAGTTTCTCAGAGAATGCTTAAGGAGAATGGGTTTCGTTGGAGAGGGGGAGCCGCCGGAGCTGCCTAAACCAGTTGTTAAGGAGGTTGCTAAAAGATGCGTCGGAGCATACAGGGTTCTTGCTGAAGGAGTTAGTGTCGACGACCTAGGCTTGCTTAGCGTTGACAATGTTCTAACTTAGCGCGGCACCATTTTATGCTCCATGGAAAAAGGCATATGGGAGCGTTATCGCGAGCAAAATTCTTGAGCAAGGTTTTAACCAAATTCTGCAGATGGGGATGAATTGGATTTTTTGACCTCTTTTTGGAGCATTCTATTGTTCTTTTTCGAATGTGAAATATATCGATATCGGCCTCCGCAATATATGACCCATTACCCCCTATAAGCGGAGGTGGTACACGTGAAAGATTTAAAGAACTCTAGTTTAATGATCCCCGGCATTATTATAGCAGTTTCTTTGCTGGTAGCGAGCATACTACTAGTTTGCGTGTTAGCCTAGGGTACGCCGGGAACATGGAAAACAGATAGTCTGCTTCTTACGGTGGTGCTGCAAGCATTACGGCTACTGCGTCGGAAGGTGGGATGCGACAGGGTATAAATTTGCGCGCGCTCTGGGTTCAGGGGTTCGAGCGAGAACTCTTGTTCAGGGACGATATCCTGATAGATAGGATTGGCGGGAAGGAGTTTAAGGCTGCGCGGGTTTCCTACAGAGTCTTCTTTGGCAATATTTTGGTAGGCGAGTCTTCTTAGATGATGGCCGGCAAGTTCCCTTCGTCAGCGACAAGCTTATAGATGAAGCCCATGGGATGAAAGTTTTAGAGGGAAGTTTCCTCTTCAGGCTGCTAAACGGAAACCCAGCATTTCTCGTAAAGCTGGAGGATGGTAGAGTGTTGTTGCTCAATGGAGACACTTTGATCGAAAGAATCGGGGGTGAGAAGATAGTTGGGGCGAGACACGTCAACTTCCTGCCTGACGGAACCCTAGTCGGCATGGCCATGCTAGAGGATAGCAGAGCAATGCCGTTTAGGGAGGATACTCTGCTGAGGAGGTTCAGGGAAGGAAAGCCAGGGGCGGAGGGCTCTCCACCCTAGTGCCTCTACGCATGTTAGATGGCACTGTAACGGGGACGCTTAGCTTCGACGGAGAGAGGTTCGTACCGTTCTTCTGATACGGGGGCGAGGTTCATCTTCCACTACCCTTGTAGTTCGGTATAGCCCGCGCTAATTTCCGCTTAAAGAGCTGTTGGCTTTCCCTGTCGACTGGGATTCCGCTTTCCACTCAGGATGACTATAACCCGCTTCCAGAGAACCAGGAAGTAGAATATTGCAAAACTGTGCCTATCCCTCGAGTTTTTTAACATAAACTTGGTAATTTAACTTGTTCATGTTAGCGAATTTTTAAATACCTGCCGGAAATGTTTTTTGCCGTAAATGCTTGCCGAGAGCTGCGGCGTGTTTGGGGCGAAGTGTTTAGGCGGCAGGTGTGTTTTCGACCTTTTATATTGGGGGCTTGTGGCACAGAACCATCGGGGTCATGAGTCTTATGGTTTTTTAACGTGTGCGGAGGGTTTCAGGCGGCATGTGAATGTTGGCCTTGTTCCACAGGTTTTTGGCGAGAGGTATTCTAGGTGGCGTGGCTTTCTGCAGGGGAGTGTTGGAGTTGCTCACGTCAGGTATGGCACGTCGGGGGATAGGGGTTCCTCTTCTCGGCTGAATGATGCGCAGCCGCTAATATCTTCCCACGGGAGTGAGAAGATTGGTTTCGCTTTCAACGGTAATATTGTTAACGTTAATGAGCTTAGGAGTCGTCTGAAGGCTTCCGGGGGTTTTGAAGCGGGCTGTGACGCGGTTGTTTTATCAAAAATCCTTGTCATGAGTGTTGATGGAGGTTTAGTTAGTGGTGTTGAGCGCTGCATGAGGGATGTTGAAGGCGCCTTTTCTGTCGTGGGCCTGAGGTCTAACGGGGAGCTTTTCGCCTTCAGGGACCCGCTTGGAATAAGGCCTCTCAGCATCGGGGTTAGCGAGGACGGTGCGGTTAATGCTTTCTCCTCTGAGACTGTTGGGTTTGACATTAACGGGCTGAGGTTTACGAGTGATGTTAAGCCTGGTGAGATTGTTGTCTTTAGTAAGGATGGTGTTGAAAGGGAGAGGCTTGTGAAGAAGGATAGGACTGCTTTCTGCGCTTTTGAATATGCTTACTTCGCTAGGCCGGATTCCCTGCTCAACGGGAAGTATGTTTACAGCGTGAGGGAGGAGTTTGGCAGAAACCTGGGGAGGAGATTTAGGGATGTTGTTGAGAAGTCTGACGTGATTCTTTCAATGCCTGAGACGGCTGAGGACGCTGCGTACGGTCTGCATGAGGAGACTGGCTTGAAATGGGAGAGAGTTCTTAGGAGGCACAGGTATGTTACTCAGAGGGCTTTCATTCTCGAGCCCGGTGAAAGGGTTTCAACGATTGACAAGAAGGTGAACATTATGGACGGGAGGCTTAAGGGCAAGAAGGTTATTGTTGTCGACGACAGTATTGTCAGGGGTGACACCACTAGGACTGTGGTTAGGAAGCTTAGGAGGGCTGGCGCTGAGAAGGTTTTTCTCTTCATAACTTTCCCGAGGATAACTCACCCGTGTTTCTACGGTGTTGACATGGCTACTTTCACAGAGCTTATCGGCTTCAGGTTTGACGAGGAGGGTATTGCGAAACAGGTTGGTGCCGACGGGGTTTTCTACCAGCCTCTGGAGGACTATGTCAGGGCCACGGGAATGGGTGTTAACGAGCTTTGCCTAGCATGCGTAACAGGAAAGTATCCGACCGAGCTTACTCAGAAGATGGCTGACACCGCCAAGGCTTCGACAGACTTTAGGGATGAGAGGAGGATCTATGAGAGGGATGAGTTCACGAGGCTGGGGGGAGTTACATGACGGGGATACTGGGAATATATCTTTTCGACGAGAGGTGGAACGCTGGGAGCTTCGGAGTATACGGGTTGCTGGCTCTACAACACAGGGGTCAGGAGACGGCTGGACTGGAGCTCATAGGGCAGGCTAGGCGGAGAATATCTGGTAAAGGCTTGGTTGAAGATGTTTTAAGCCATTTAGGGACTGAGGGGCATATCTGCCTGGGCGCGGTTTCCCCGTATCCTGTTGAAGCCGAGGAGGATATTCAGCCTCTTGCCTTGAATGAGAAAGTCTCAATGGCTTTAGACGGCAGAATAACTAGGGTTGAGGGGTATTCTTGGAATGCTTCGCTAAGCTACGAGGGTAACCTGAGGAGGGCTTTCGCAAGCTTCGTCGGGCCCAGGGGGGAAATAGAGACTGTTAAAGAGTTTTTCGACAACTGTAAGGGAGGCTTCACCTACATTGCTGTGAACCACCGGATGGAGATGGTTGCGGGAAGGTGCAGCCTCGGTGTTAAGCCGCTCGTGCTCGGCAAATTCGGGTTTGAAGGCGGGATTGTTGCTTCAGAGAGCTGCGTGATGGACGTTATTGGCGAGAGGGTTCCGATAAGCCCTGCGGAGAACATTGAGGCTGGGGACGCGATGGTTTTCACACACTTCTCAGCACGCTTGGTTAAGGGTGGTGATTCATCAGGCAGGGCCTACTGCAGCTTTGAATACGTGTATTTGGCTAGGCCTGACTCGTATGTTAACGATATTCCGATATACAGGGTTAGGAGGAACATAGGCAGGAGGCTTTCTGAGGAGGACAGGGTGGACGCGGACGTGGTGATAGGTGTTCCTGAGACGGCAATACCATTCGCAATGGCATATTCTAACGAGACAGGTATTCCTATAGAGAAGGGTTTTGAGCTTACTGGCAGGAGGGTTAGGAGTGCTCTGAGACCGGATCAGTTTGAAAGACTCAAGGGTGTTCAGCTTAAGCTGAACGTGATAAGCGAGGCTGTTAGAGGTAAGAGGGTTGTGCTGATTGACGACAGCGTCGTAAGGGGTAACACGCTTGCGAACATAGTCTACTTGATGAAGGAGAAGGGCGCTAAGGAGATACACGTTAGAATAGGGAGCCCGCATATTGTTTCCCACTGTCCCTTTGGCGTTGAGGTTCCGCCTGAGGATGAGCTCATAGGGAGACACTTGTCTGAAGAGAAGATCGCTGAGGTTGTTGGCGCAGATTCGTTCAAGTATCTCAGCATAGAGGGATTGATTGATGCGATCGGATTAAAAGGGGATGAGCTTTGCCTAGGCTGTTTCAACTGTGTCTATCCGGAGGTGTAGCTGGTTGAAGGTTCTTCTGGTTGGCGGTGGCGGGAGGGAGCATGCCGTAGCAGCGGCTTTCGCGAGAAGCAGTTACTCGCTCAGGCTCTACTGCCTCTCTGACCTCGTCAACCCGGGTATAAGCAGGATTGTTAAAAAAAGTGGTGGCGAGTATTATGTTGGGGATCCTAATGATGCTGAGACGGTTTTGAAGAACGCTTTAAAGACTGGTGTCAACTTCGTTTTCATAGGTCCTGAGGAGCCTAATTTCCACGGTGTTCCGGACATTCTTGAGGAGAAAGGTATTCCATGCATAGGTGCGAACAGGCAGGTTGCTGAGATAGAGTTGTCGAAGGCGAGCATGAGGGATCTACAGTGGAAATACGGGATTCCGGGGCGGCTCTGGTATAAGAAGTTCAGAACGTTCGATGAGGCTGCCCCGTATGTTGAAGAGTATGCTGAGAGCGTCGCGCTTAAGCCTGCTAGGCAGGTAGGTGGGAAAGGAGTTAAAGTGATAGAGGATTTCCAAGTCTATTTGAAAGAAGAGAAGAAGAAGGTGAAGAAGCAGCATGTCGAATCCATCTACAGGGACTACATGAAGGGTTACGGCGACGTGGATTTCAAAATACTGATAGAGGAGAGGGTCTGGGGGCCGGAGTATACGTTGCAATGTTTCACGGACGGTAGGACGATAGTGCCGATGCCCGCTGTCCAAGATAACAAGCATGCCTTCGACGGCGACCTTGGCCCTGAAACGGGTGGAATGGGGTCTATATGTTGCGGCATGAATCTGAAATGGGGTGTTAACGATGATAGGTCTATACTTACTGAGGAGGAGGTTGAGAAATCTGCTGAAATAGTTAGGATGATGGTTGATGCTATTCAGCGTGAAACTGGGAGAAAATATCATGGTGTTGTAGCCGGGCAGATGATGCTGACCTCCATATGGGGGCCGACGATAATAGAAATGTATTCTAGGCTTGGGGATCCTGAGGCTTTAAACGTCCTCGCCGTTTTGAAGACCGATATCGTCGAAATATGTGAGGCGATAATAAGCGAGAGGCTTAACACTGTTAGTATTGAGTTTGAGGAGAAGGCCACGGTTGTGAAAGCAGTCTCGCCACACGGATACCCGTTGAGCAGGGATCTTGCAAAGGGCCATCCTGTGCTAGTTCACGACTATGGGGAGGGGGTTTTCTGGGCTTCAGCGGATTTGAAAGACTCTGGAATCATAGAGAGTGGCGGTTCCAGGCTTGTAGAGTGTCTCGGCGTTGCGGAAACCATACCTGAGGCAAGCAGCATTGCTGAGAGGCTTACGTCGAAGGTTAGCTTTGCAGATGGCTGGGGGCTTTTCCACAGGAGTGACATCGGTTCTGAGAAGTCTTTAGAGAGGAGGATAATGCTAGCCGACATGGCGAGAGAAATATATAAATATAGGGAGAGAAAGGGGATTCTCGGTAGGAGAATGATCTGGATACCTGGAAAAGGATTGGAGGAGGTTGGTTGAAAATGACTGTTAGAATGAAGCCTGATGTGGGAATCAGCCTGATTGAACGTGTCCCCTCCTACAGTAGTGAGGTTGAGAAGAGGCTTAGCCCAATAGAGTTGCTAGAAACGTCTAGGCCAGCAGTATTCATATCGGTAGGCAGAGGAGAATTGGGCCTATCAGTAGCGTTCCACAAGGATATAGAGGAGGCTGGGAGTAATGAAGTCGTCACGCACTTCGCTGAGAAACAAATGTTCTACGAGGGGTCTTAACAATGGCTAAGGCTGCCGTCATAGTGGGGAGCAAGTCTGATGACGAGCTCGGTAGAAACATCGTTGGCTTCTTGAAAGAATTTGATGTTGACTGTGATTACAGGGTTCTCTCCGCCCACCGGAATCCCGATGAGCTGGACTCTTTCGTTAAGAACAGTGATGCAGAAGTGTTTATCGCGGTGGCTGGTCTTTCAGCAGCCCTGCCCGGGGTTATAGCGTCTAAAACCGTTAAGCCCGTGATCGGTGTTCCAAGGGAGGTTAAGCTTGGTGGTCTAGACGCGCTTCTTTCAATCGTCCAGATGCCTCCAGGCATACCGGTTGCTGCTGTCGGCGTGGACAACTGGAAGAATGCTGCGATACTGGCGGTTGAAATACTGTCCCTGAAATACCCTGGGCTCGCGGAGAGGCTTAAGGAGGAAAGGAAGAAACGAGGCTGAGGGTTGAAGTTAAGCTTAAACCGGGTCACTCCGACCCTGAGGGCGATGTGACTGCTAAATCGCTAAGGGATCTCGGCTTCCCCGTGACTATGGTTAAAACCGGCAAAGTCTATATTGTTGACGTTGAATCTAACGATCGTGAAGAAGCAGTAAGGCTTGCGGAGGAAATGTGTAGAAAACTGTTGGCCAACCCCGTTAAGGATGATTACAGCGTAGAGGTGCTCTCGACCTGCAGCCGGGGCTCCTGAAGAAGCCGTATGGGGATCTAGAGGTTTACACTATAGGCCTTTCTTCAGCAAGCGATGACGATCTTCTTGAGATAAGCAGGGAAATGGGGCTCAGCATGAGTCTGGAGAGAATGAGGTATTTAAAACAGTATTTCGGAGACAGACCCCTGACGGATGTTGAGCTCCAGATGATTGGCCAAACATGGTCTGAACACTGTTTTCACAACGTTTTCAAGGGCGATGTTGCTATCGACGATGGTCGTTTAATCAACAGTATTTTGAAGACGTACATAATGAGGTCGACCAGGGAACTGGAAAAGGACTGGTGTATTTCAGTGTTCGAGGACAATGCTGGAATAATTGATTTCGACAAGGGTTATGCTATAGCTGCCAAGGTTGAGACGCATAACCATCCTTCCGCGGTAGAGCCTTTCGGAGGGGCCGCAACCGGAGTAGGAGGCGTAATAAGGGATATTCTCGGAGTATGGGGTGAGCCGGTTGCTTTAACAGACGTACTGTGTTTCGGCCCGTTGGACACCAGGTATGAGGAGCTCCCCCCTGGCGTTAAGCATCCCCGCTACATATATAGGGGTGTAGTGGCCGGAATAGGCAGCTACGGCAACAACATGGGTGTTCCCAATGTCTCCGGAGCGGTAATCTTCGACAAGGGTTACACTGGAAACGTTGTCGTGTACTGCGGCTGCATAGGGGTTCTCCCCAAGGCTGCTTACGTGAAAAACACGCGCAACGGGGATTTGGCTGTTCTTGCGGGAGGTAGAACAGGCAGGGATGGTATTCACGGGGTGACGTTCGCATCGGCTGAGCTTACTGAGGAGGCTGAAGAGTTGAGGTCGGCTGTTCAAATACCGAACCCGATAGTGGAGGAGAGGCTTAGAAGAGCTATTATAAGAATAAGGGATGAGAGGCTTGCCACGGGTATAACTGACCTGGGTGGGGGAGGATTATCCTGTGCAGCAGGGGAAATGGCATACAGGTCAAGCCTAGGTGTTGACGTCGAGCTGGATAGGGTTCCTCTGAAGGCTCCTGACATGGCTCCCTGGGAGATATGGGTTTCAGAATCGCAGGAGAGGATGCTTCTCTCAGTGCCGGAGGAAAACCTTGAAAGAGTCCTGGAGATATTTGGCGAGGAGGATGTCGAGGCAAGCGTCGTAGGAAGGTTTGTTGAAACAGGCAGGGTCAGGGTTTTCACGAGGAAAACCGTCGTATGCGACTTAGACCTGGGCTTCCTGTTCAACCCTCCTAAGGTTACTAGGAGGGCGAAAATACCTTTGCTCACACCAGCGAGGGTTGACTTAGAGGAGCCTGTTGACCTTGCCGAAGAGATTCTGACTCTTCTCTCAGACCCAAATATTAGGAGTAAGGAGGATGTTATCAGAACCTATGATCACGAGGTGAGGGGATGCACGGTGGTTAAGCCTCTTCACGGTGAGGAGGCTGGGCCGAGCGACGCTGCGGTGATAAAGCCCCTCAGAGATTCCTGGATGGGAATCGTAATATCGTGCGGAATAAACCCTTTCTACCCCGACCCATACTGGATGGCTGCAGCCTCTATAGAAGAGGCTTTAAGGAATAATGCTGCCGCCGGGGGGAGGAGGGTCGCGATATTGGATAACTTTGTCTGGGGAAGCCCCGAGAACGAGGATAACATGGGTAGGTTGCTGAGGGCTGCTGAGGCTTGCTACGATTTCTCAAGAGCTTTAGACACACCATTCATCTCAGGCAAGGATAGTCTTTACAACGAGTCGCCGCTGGGCTCAGTGAGGCCAACCCTACTAGTGACAGGCGTAGGGATAATTCCTGACATCCGGAACGTGGTTACTTTAAGCCTTAAGGAGGAGGGGAACCCTGTTTACATTATCGGCTTAACCAGGGAGGAGCTGAGGGGCTCAGCATACTTTAGGCTTAAAGGGGTTGACGGCGGAGAGGTGCCTAAGCTGGATGCCAGGCTATCTAAGAGCCTGATCGACTCTCTAATCCGGGCGGTTGACGAGAAACTCGTGTTGTCGTGTCACGATCTCTCGGAGGGTGGTTTAGGAGTGGCTGCGGCTGAGATGGTAGTCGCATCGAAAAACCTGGGCATAGAGTTAGATCTCCGCAAGGCCCCCTCAAACACGGCTAGGAGCGACTACGTTCTTTTCTCAGAGTCGACATCAAGGTTCCTCGTTGAGGTTGATGGAGCCCGGTGGAGGAGGTTTGAGGAACTGTTCTCAGGACTACCGTTCAGCATGATTGGCAGAGTAGCCAGAGGCTTCGGGTTGCGTATGACTGATCTGAATAGAGAGGTGTGCGAGTTAAGCACGTCGGAAATCAAGAAGGCCTGGAGGGGTTACTGAAATGAGCCTTGACGGGTTTAAGGCTTGCGTCCTCAGGACCGGCGGCACGAATTGCGATCTTGAAACAAGCATTGCTCTCGAGAAGGTGGGTGTTAATGCTGAAATAATCCATATGAATCAACTCGAGAAGAAAAGCCTTTTCGACTATCATCTAGTCGTTTTCCCCGGGGGATTCTCATACGGGGACTACGTGAGGGCTGGAGCAGTATGGGGTAAAAGGGTTCTGACAAAGCTCAGGATGGAGCTTGAGAAATTTATAAATGAGGGTAGGCTTGTGCTCGGCGTCTGCAACGGCTTCCAGGTTCTCGTTGAAGCCGGGATACTGCCCGGAGACGGTGTCAGCGAAACCCCGTCGGCAGCGCTTGCGGACAATTCTTCAGCCAGGTATGAGTGCAGATGGGTCTGGCTAAGGGTTGAAAACAATGAGACTCCTTTCACTGTGATGATGAAAAAGGGGGAGGTTCTCAGAATACCGGTGGGGCATGCTGAAGGAAGGTTCCTCACACGGTCAGAAGAGGATTTGGAAGAGCTTAAGAAGAATAGACAGATTGTCTTCAGATATGTTCTTCCAAACGGGGATGATGCTAACGGTCTATACCCGTTTAATCCTAATGGCTCAACATACGATATCGCCGGGATTTGCAGCAGGAAGGGGAATGTCATGGGGATGATGCCGCATCCTGAAAGGGCTTTCTTCGGATGGCAGCTACCGGAGTGGGGTAAGGCCCCTCCTGAAAGAGCAGATGGGAGGAAGATTTTCGAGAGCATTGTTAAATACTTAAGAGATAAACAGCATTATTCAACAGGTAATCCGTGCAAGTCCACGCTATACCGTGAGAATAAGACGCTTAATAATAGTTCTGAAAAATAATTTTGAAACATGTGGGAACAGATAGTTTTCCTATTTTTAAAATAAACCTTAAATCCCCCGTTTTTGAAAACTCGGGTAGTCGGAGCTTGATAATAAAAGGAATACAGAAACTAAGCCTGATAGACTATCCGGGTAGGGTTGCATGCACATTATTCACGTTCGGCTGCAACTTTCGCTGTCCGTATTGCCATAACCCCGAGCTGGTTATAGATGATGGAGCACCGTTGATCCCTGAGAGCGACGTGCTTCGTTTCTTGGAGGTGAGGAAACGTTTCCTGGACGGGGTATGCATAACCGGCGGGGAGCCAACGCTTCACAACGATCTTCCAAACTTCATTAAGAGGGTTAAGGATCTAGGATATTCTGTTAAGCTGGATACGAATGGAACAAGCCCTGAAACGCTTAGGAGGCTCATAGGGGGAAGGCTTGTCGACTATATTGCTATGGATGTTAAAGCACCGTTGGAAAAATACGAGAGCGTAGTTAGGGTTACGGTTGACGGTAGTAGGATTGCTGAAAGCGTTGAGATAATTAAGGCTTTCCCGGAGCACGAGTTTAGGACAACAGTCGTCCCCGAGCTTCTTACGAGAGAGGATATTTTAGCCATAGCTAGGTGGCTTAAGGGTGCGAGAAGATTTTTCATTCAGCAGTTTAAGCCGACTAAAACCCTTGATAAGATTTTTCTGGAAAAGCAAGTTTATCCAGCGGATGAGCTTGAAAAAATACATGATGAGATGAAATGTTTCTTCGAAGTCTGTGAGATCAGGAATGTTTAGCCAGCGTGCGCATTGTACACTAGGCTTGCCTTGTTAAACCGGAAGCTCCTAACGAAGGAGGCCGTAGAAATTCTTGTTAAAGCCATATGGTTCACCAATTAGCGTGCTAATTTGGCACATTCTGAACCGGCGTGAAAAGGTTAACTTTCGCGTAATGTTGCAAGGTTGAAAGGCTTTCCTTCTTCAAGTATGTTTTTAGGAATCTTCTCAGCATATTTCCTTAGGAAGGAAAGGTCTTCCTTCAAGTCTCTTAATTCATCGGGAAGAAGTTGGGGGATCTCGTCAATGATCGGATACCATCTGTTACACTTAGAGCATATTAGTAAACCGTTTAGTATCTCTCTTTTCATGCATTTGTTACATATCCCCGCGCTTAGGCCGGCGTCTTTGACGCGGGCTGTGTTTAAGCCGCAGTAGAGCTCGCATATCACGCTGTCGTGCTTAAACTCAATACTTCTTTCTTCTTCTTGGAAAACTATTAGTTTCAAGGGGAAATCCTTGTCTATTGGGCAGGCAAGCAGGTCCATGAGCCTATACTTCATGGTCAATTAGTTTCGGCTCAACGTTAAAAACGTTACTTAAGCCCTTTATTACAAGCTTTAAAAAGTCCCATAGGGGTTTCTCCGGCGAAATGGGGCAGCAGGCCGAGTTCAAGGTTACTCCATGGACAGTGGAAGGCGTGGTGGACTACGAGAAGCTCGTGAGAGATTTTGGGACCGAAACTCTTACTCCTCAGCTTAAAGAAAGGCTTGTTAGGCTCGCCGGGGAAGACCATCTTCTCCTGAGACGGGGTGTCTTCTTCTCCCACAGGGATCTTGACAGGGTTTTAGACGACTATGAGACGGGGAAAGGCTTCTTCCTCTACACCGGCAGGGGTCCAAGCGGGCCCATGACGCTGGGCCACATAATTCCCTTCTACTTCACTAAATGGCTTCAAGACAGGTTTAGGTGCAACGTTTACATCGAGTTGACTGACGACGAGAAATTCCTAGAGGAAAGCAGGAATCTGACTATTGAGGACGTTAGGAGATGGTCCTACGAGAACGCGCTTGATATTGCTGCAGTAGGGTTCGACCCTGACAGGACTTTCATATTCCAGGACATGGAGTATGTGCGAAACATGTATCCTATGGTTTTGAAGATCGCTAAGAAGGTTAATTTCAGCTGGGTTAGAGCCGTGTTCGGTTTCGACGCGAGTACGAACATAGGGATGATCTTCTACCCTGCTTTCCAAATATGCGTGACTTTCTTCGAGAAGAGACGGTGTTTAATACCTGCTGCGATAGACCAGGACCCGTATTGGAGGATTCAGAGGGATATTGCCGAGAGCTTCGGCTACTATAAGACTGCAGCTATCCACTGCAAGTTTCTCCCTCCTCTCACCGGCCCCTCGGGCAAGATGAGTGCCTCTCAGCCGGAGAGCGCCATCTATCTTAACGAGGATGAGAAGAGCATCCGGAGGAAGATATTTCAAGCGTTTTCAGGAGGACAGTCAACGGTTGAGGAGCACAGGAGGCTTGGCGGAAACCCGGATGTGGATGTGCCATACCAGTGGCTTCAATTCTTCTTCGAGGAGGACGATGAGAAGCTTAGAAGTATCAGGGAAGAGTACTCCTCAGGCAGGATGCTGAGCGGAGAGATAAAGGAGATACTGATGGAGAAGGTTGGGGGTTTTCTTGAGAAGCATGGTGCTAGGCGTGAAGACGCGAGGGAGAAGCTTAGCCTGATGAAGTATGAGGGTAGGCTTGCTAAGGAAATGTGGAGCAAGACTATAGAGTAGCTGTTCTAAGGCGGGGGTCTTTTTCCAAGAGTCACCGGTACAACCAGCTTCCAGCCCTCCCTGATAATCGTCAGGTTAACCGTCTTGCCCGGGTAAGTGTATTCCTGCAGTATCTTGGCGATGTCATCACTATTCTTAACTGGATGCTCATCTATAGAAATTATCAGGTCCCCGCCAACTTTTATCTCGGTTCCTAGAACAGTCATGGTCTTGGTTCCTCCCTTCAGACCAGCCTTATACGATGGGCCTTCGGGAACAACTTCTTGAATAAGCCAGCCGTATGTAACGTTCAACCCTACTGCCCTAGCAATATAGTAGTTCACATTAATCCCTCTTAAGCCAAGCCACGGATGCATATCGTAGCCACCTGTCGTCACCAAGTATGGCAGTTCTCTCAAAATCGTGTTAGACGGGATTGCGAAGCCCACGCCCTGACTGTCTCTTATTATAGCGGTGTTCATCCCGACCACCTCGCCCTTAGCGTTAAGCAACGGTCCCCCAGAGTTACCCGGGTTTATCGGCGCGCTTGTCTGAATAATGTTCGCTATAGCATAGCCCCCTGTGAACTCGCTTGTTATTGTTCTGCCAAGCTGGCTGACAACGCCTGTCGTCATGGTGCCTGTTAGTCCAAACGGGTTCCCTATTGCTATCACCAGGTCCCCGACTCTCAGGCTGCTGCTGAAAGTAATGTTTAGAGGATGGTAGAGCTCAAAAGGGGCAGTGCAATTCAACACGGCTAGGTCGCTATAGGGGTCGGTGCCCACTACTTGAGCTGGATAGCTTTCCCTGTTGTAGAACGTTACTGTAAGATTGCTCGCGCCCCTCACCACGTGGTAGTTCGTTAAAATGTAGTATGATGCACCATGTTTCACTACGAAGCCTGAGCCGAGGCCAACATCCTCGCTTGAAAAAGACTGGGCTAAGCCCGTCACCATTACTACGCCTCTGATGGTTTTCTCATAGAGTTCGGTGAAGCTTACGTTAAAGTAGACTATGCTTTGGCTTAGCTGAGCATCCTTAATTCTGCTAACATCCTCGCTTAACCGTTTCACCGCGAACTCTAGGCTTTCAACCTTATCGTTAAGCTGGGTTAACTCTGAATAAAGGAGGAGTAACGACACTATCAGTCCAACAGCTATAAAGCTAATCATTATGAATACTGCAAGCCGGTGTTTAGAGTAGATCACCACCGTTTCCTGAGTCATTCTGGCTTAAGTCATTCAAACGCTTCCTAAAAAAATTTCCTGGGATAAATCCTTATAAGTCAGCCCTCTATTACTGAAAAAAGCGTTTAGACGGCCTACTTCTCCTGCTCCCTCTTACCATAAAGCTGATATGGTAAAGCGTAGAGCTTAACCGCTCCCGTAGCATCTCTCTGGTCGAAGCCGGCCTTCTTAATAGATCTTAACTCTGGTGAGAAGAGACTGTGTTTAGACTCTCTTCCAACAACCTCCACGTTCCCCTTGTAAAGCTTTACATCAAGCCTCCCGGAAACATATTTTTGCGTAGAATCTATGAAGGCATCTAGATCCCTCCTCAACGGGTGGAACCACATTCCGTGGTAAACTATTTCAGCCCAAATTTTGTCTATCTCCCTCTTAACTTTCAATTGCTCCTTCGTAAGGGTTAACTGTTCAAGGTTTGCATGGGTGTTTAAGAGTATTGTTGCAGCCGGGGCCTCGTAAAGCTCTCTTGATTTTAAAGACAGCATCCCATCTTCGATTATATCTATTCTCCCGACGCCGTGCTGCCCGCCAACCCGGTTCAGATAGAATATTATTTCAACCGGGTCTCTTACCCCGTCTACTTCGACAGGGACGCCTTTCTCATAAGTTATTTGAATCTTCTGCGGTGTGTCTGGTGCCTTCTCAGGGTGAACGGCCCAAATATAGTCCTCAGGGTACTGCGTGTAAAGGTCTTCAACCTGACCACTCCCAATAGAGTGCGACCACATGTTTACGTCTCCGCCAAGCTTTCCCTTAGGCTTCTTAGGCTCAATACCGTGTTTCCTAAGGAGTTCCTCCTCCTCGAACCTTGAGAGGTTCAGCTCTCTAACTGGTGCTATCACCTTCAGGTTTGGATCCACGTATTTAACCGCGACCTCCATCCTGAACTGGTCATTACCCTTTCCTGTGCAACCATGTGCAACACCCTCAGCCCCCTCTTTCTTAGCTATTTCAGCAGCCTTCGAAGCTATCAGAACCCTAGTCATAGAGGTTCCAACCGGATAACCCCCATAGCTCCCATTAGCCTTGATGCATCTGAATATGTATTCGGTGGCGAACTCGTGCCTAGCATCTATGAAACGTATATTTAAACCCAGCTTCTCAGCTCTTTCATACGCGATCCTGATCTCCTCTTCCCCTTGGCCAACGTCGACAAGAACAGGAATCACTTCATCATAGCCATACTTCTCTTTCAACAGTATCGTTATTAGTGTGGAGTCCAAGCCGCCTGAGTATGTGGAAACAACTTTTCCCGACATTTCGGGTCTCGTAAGCGGCTCCTGTATTTAAGCTATTCTATACGGCTATGATTACTCGAGCATAAAACCAATATACTGCCTCCCAGCTGAAATCTCAGGATGGTTGAAGAATGGGTTGTCCTTGGACCACATGAATACTTGCTTGAGAAGGCTGATCTTGAAGAGCTTGAGAAAAAGGTATACGAGACGTTGAAAAGCGGGAAGCGTATGCCCTTGTCTAAAATCTGGAGGTCCATCCCCTGCCACCTGTGGGAGCTCGACGCGGTTTTGAAAAGACTTAAGGATAAAGGGCTGGTTACAGAGGAATGAGAAGGGTTAATGAGGCTTCGCTGCGATGCTTTGATAGTTGGAGGCGGGCCCTCTGGTCTTTCAACAGGCTCATTAGTCTGTAAGAAGGGTTTTAAAACCATAATTCTTGAGGAGCATAGTGAGATAGGTAGGCCTGAGCAGTGCACAGGGCTAGTCAGCTGTAGGATAGGCAGGCTTCCTCCACACCTTATTTTAAACGGTGTTGACACCGCTAGGTTCCGCCTCGGGAAGGAGAGTTTTGAAATATACTCTAAAAAAGACATGCTTGTGATAGATAGGGCTGGCTACGATAAGCATCTTGCTGAAAACGCTTTAGGGGAGGGGGTTGAGATTAGGCTGGGAGAGAGGGTTGTGGGGCTGAAGGAAGGATGCGTGGTCACGAGTAAGGGGGGTCGCTACTCTGGAAGAATCCTCGTCGGAGCCGACGGGCCTAACTCTATCGTCGCAAGACTGGCTGGTTTGAAGCATCCTGATAACCTTCTCTTCGCGCTTCAATGCGTGGCCAACGGCGTTTTTGAACAGAATGTTGTTGAGCTGAGGTTTGAATCAGAGTTTTCTAAGGATGTTTTCGCCTGGATTGTACCTTTAAGCAGGAGCAAGGCTAGAGTGGGGCTTTTAACCAGTGGTAATCCTTGGCCGAGGCTCAGGCTGCTCTTAAAGAGGCTGAACATGGAGTCTAGTTGCTACGGGTTTATGGGAGACTCTATAAGATTCGGAATAATGAGCAGGACCTCCGCCCGCGGGGTTATTCTAGTCGGGGACGCTGCGTGTCAAGTCAAGCCCTTTTCGTTAGGCGGTCTTGTCTACAGCAGGATATGCAGCAGAATCGCTGGGGATGCTTGCGTAGCCGCCCTTGAAAGAAACCTTTTCGACGAAGGCTTCTTGACTGAAACATATGATTCTGTCTGGAGAAAAACCATTGGCGGGGCGTTGAGAAAAGGGCTCAAGATGAGGATGCTTTTCAACATCATGAGGCGAATCCCTGTTTCATTCGCTTTGACGAGGGTTCTGGGGTTAAGCCTGCTAGCAGGTAGGGTTCTCGACCCTGATTTCCTTGGAAACAGACCTGTCTATTAAAGCCATGAAATTTTTTATAAAAAGCTTATTAGGATTTAGACGGCCTTTCGAATTGTCCTGTGAAAATCAGGGAGGTTGAGTGTAAGACACTGCTGAATAGGAGTGCGATTGCAGACTACTGTGTAAACCCGTACGTAGGCTGTCAGCATGGATGTAGATACTGCTATGCTGCAGGAATAACCTTTAGGTTTAGGAGAAGTAGGGAAGAGTGGGGTGAGTTTCTCGACGTTAAGACTAATGCCTTGAAAGTCCTTTCAAGGCAGGTTGAGAGGAAGAAGACTGGAAAAGTATATTTGAGTTCACTCACCGATCCTTATCAACCGGTTGAGAAGAAATACGAGTTGACACGGAAAATTCTTGAGACGCTTGTTCAAAAAAGGTTTCCCGTGATTGTTCAAACCAAGTCGAACCTTGTCGTGAGAGACCTGGATGTTTTGAAGAGGAACAAGCTTAATGAGGTTGGGGTTACGGTGGTCACGTTGGACGAGGAGGTCAGAAGGGTTTTCGAGCCGGCTTCTTCACGTCCTGAGGACAGGCTTGAAGCAATAAGACTTTCCAAAGAGAGCGGTTTGAGAACGTTTGTTTTCTTCGGACCAATACTTCCTTTTCTTTCAGAAACCGATTTAGAGGGTTTTTTGACAAGGTTTAGAAAGGCGGGGGCGGACTATGTTTATGTTGACAGGCTCAACCTGAGGCCAATGGTTTGGAGCATGGTTTCAAAAGTTGTTTTGGAAAAATATCCGGAGCTATACGATGAATGGAGAAAAATATTCTTTTCAGAATCCTCTTATTATGATGAAGTTAAGAAGAAAGTCTTTGAAGCTTCTAAGAAAATCGGTTTGGAGCTGGTTTTCTGCTATTGAATGATGCGTGCGTCGAGTTTTCAGAATCAAGAATGCAGGAATGCTCGCGTTTTTAACATGTGCTTTGACCTATTGGAATCTATAGCAGAAAACGAGGATGAGCATGAAAGAAATACTTACTAGTAGGCCGAGGGATGTTTTATAAAGCGCTGAATCCGGCGAGATAAGCCCATGGAGACGATGAGCATCTTGGCTTCAGCAGGGTGTCAGAATAGTTTTTAAATGCGTATGGGACGTTTTGAAACCGATGTGAACGGCATTAGGCTCAAGTACTCTGGGCTGGTAAACTTCGCCTCAAGGATGATTTCAGTCCTAACAGGCTTATTGTTTACAATGCTTGTAACTAGAAGGCTTACCGAAGAGCTGTTCGGAACCTGGCAGTTCTACGCAAGCCTGTTAAGCTATTTCACAATACCTTCAAGTATCGCAAACTACTGGCTTACGAGATTTACGGGGAGAGGGAAACCGGTTGCGAAATCAGGAGTCCTATTCAACAGCATGGTTTCGCTGGTTTCCGCGACATTCTTCACCGTCTTGTCTCCGGTTTTCACATCAAGCGTAAGCATCGACCTGCCGACGATCCTAGCATTCATAATGTGGATCATAGTGGTACATCACACGTCAAGCTTGGAATCAGTATGCCATGGGGTTGAACCTCATATAGTAGGATATGGAACTGTTTTTTTCGAAGCATCTAAGGTAGTTATCGGAGCAACATTAGTCGGATACTTCAGGCTATCCCTTTTCGGAGCTGTTCTTTCAGTAGACTTGGCTTTAATAGTTCAGGCACTATATTACTCGCTGAGGCTGTCGAAGCATCTTAAGGGTTCATTCCTGCCGGATGAAGTGGGTCGATGGTTTAAAATAAGCTGGATACCTCTTGCGTCAATCGCTCCCGGAATAGTATATTCTCAAGATGCTCTCGTCTTAACGCTGTTAACAGGTTCTCTGCTTCCAGTAGCATACATCAGGGCTGCAAACATTTTCGCTGGAGTAATACTTTTCGCAGGGTCTCTGGCGATAGGGCTGTATCCCAAACTACTTTCCGGCGGAACAGGTAGGGATATTGAGGAGTCGCTGGAGCTAGTGCTGCTCTTCCTGATACCCATGACACTCGGACAGTTGATTCTTGCGGAGCCTCTACTATATCTTTTAAGAGAGGGCTACGCGCCTGTGCATAATGTTCTTAGAGTGATGGTTTTATGTTCTGCGATTGCTGTGATGAAAAGTTTTTTCTCAACAGTCATATTGGGCGTTGAAAAGATTGATGTTAATGAGAACGCCTCGTGGAAAAAACTAGTTGACTCATATCTCATAAGAATCCCCCTCATCGACCTTTCCGGTTCAATTGTATATGTAACAGTAACCGCGATTGTGGCTGAGATGTTGAAAAATTTTGAGAGCCCGTTTATTTTATTCTCCATGTCTGCAGCTTTATGCCTCTTGCTGGTTAACCTCTCCATAATGCTTTATTATTTACGGCTTTCTAAGCGGCTTGCCTACTTCAGTTTAGATTTCAGGAGGATGTTTAAACTGTTTGTCTCAGGAATAGTCATGGCAAGCGTGCTCCTGGTGCTATATCCTGAATCGGCTAAAAGCGAACAGATATTGATTGTATTAACATCCTTGATGCCCGTCATCCTAGTGGGCATAATTGTTTATTTCACCACCCTGTGTCTGATGGATCACGAGTCCCGCGAGATGTTTAAAAATATTTTAAACTGGTTTCTGACGAAGAAACCTGGTTAAGATTCATTCTAGTGCAGCAGCCAAAGCACCGTAGAGAACCACGTCTTCCCCAAGCGGGGTTATCTTTATTTCCGGCAATCTGTTCATAGCATACTTCGAAACGTTTTTCTTCACTGGGTCAAGTACAAGTTCACTGTTGAAAAGAGCGACTGAGCCGCCGACTGTTATCAGCTCAGGATCATATGCGTTTATAATGTTTGCGAAGCCAATCGCATTAAGTAATCCAATTCTCTCAATGATCCTAAGTGCCAATTCGTCGCCTTCCCTGGCTGCATCGAAAAGCATTTTGGAAGTAGTCTTTGAAAAATCATCTTGAAAATATTTTCTAAGGGAGCTCTTACTGAAATCTACACCCCATTCTTTTAAGAGTAGCCTAGCATAATTTAACATTCCGCTTCCGCTGCAATACGCTTCCCAATGTCCCGGCTTTCCGCATCCGCATTCGAGAATCCCCTCCTTATCCACCACTATGTGGCCAACCTCATGTGCATTACCATCTTTTCCAAGCAGGAGATGCCCGTCGACTAATGCTCCACCACCTATCCCGGTGCTTATCGTAACGTAAACAATGTTTTCAAGATTCCTGCCGGCTCCAAATCTTTTTTCCCCTAATACGGCCGCTACACAATCGTTCAAAAGTCTAACAGGCACGTTAAAATATTTTTCAATACCTTCCACAATGGGAATTATGCCCACCCGCAGATTGGGAGGGTTGGCGATCAGGCCTTTCTTCAAGTCAAGTGGGCCTATTGACCCAACTCCAACTGCTTTCAGGTTTTTATCCGTAAAACCTAGAGAGTCAAGAGCACTTCTACCCATTTCAACGATCTGCCTCACAATATCCAATCCTGTTACACCCGTTGTTCTCTCTGATTTTTTCAGAAGAATCCTTCCATTTGCGTCTGATAAAGCAACCCTGACGTTGGATGCTCCAAGATCCACTCCAAGCACTACGCTCAACCTGTTAAAAACTCGCAGCACAGTCTGATTTATCTTTTTATCATCCTGATGAAGCCCTTAAACTGCCTCTTCAAATCCTTTAAATCGTCTAGGAAAATCCTGAATCCTACGGTTACAGTGCTTGAACCAAGCTTCCAAGGGATGCTGGCAAGGCCGGTCTCATACATGATCATCATCAGGTTTTGGACTGAAAAGGTTAATACGCCGAGCACAGCAACTATTGCTCCAATCAACCAGTGGTGGATTCTAAGCCCCCTTACTGAGAACTCATAATTCTTAGTTTTAACCCTGTTTAAAACTATTCTGGTCGCCTTATCCATTGCCCAGAATAGTGTTAGGGACTGCGTTGTGCTGAAGAGGATTACTGGAACATCCGCCGGCAGCATGTTGAAGTTTTTAACGTGCGTGGTTAAAAAGCTTTCTAAAGGTATGCAGTGGTCTAAGCCAAATGTCTTTTTCAAACATTAACGCTACTATTTTACTGTTTTCGTTCTCTTTTCTAGAATAAGAATTCATGAAAAATTAATACAGTTTTCTATAGTATCTTTTTTCAGGCGGAACCCTTCTTTTGAGAAGTTCACTAAAAACGTTGTAAAGCCATTCGTAGAAGCTTCTGCCAAAACCATACTTCTCATATCTTCTCATTGAGAAGTAAACTCTAAGCCCTCCGTCAAACATTATTCTCCCAATCTTCCTCATTCTGAATTGAAGCCCATAGTCGTCCCCGGCGCCTACCGCTGGAAAACCCTTCATAACCATGAAGTGTCTCTTTCTAAAAGAAGTGTTGGCACCGACACTCAGGTATATCTTAAACCTGTAAAGGGTTTTCACGAAAACATTGTTCAACTCTATCAGAAAAGTGTTTTTAAAATTCCTCTCTATCGGGGTCACCACGCCATACACCATAACGACATCCGGGTGAGTGTTAAAATCGTGAATTATTCTCTCAAGCAAGTTGGGCGTGACCATGCAGTCCGCGTCTGTTGTGAAAACCAGATCCGCCTCAGCATTTTTCACCCCGTCGTTTCTCGCCCCTCCGACCGTAGGAGTCTCCTGCATCACTGTCTTGTCAGCATACTTTCTACATATTTCTAAGGTTCTGTCTCTGCTGCCCCCGTCTACAATGATGATTTCGTAGTCTGCCCTAGGTATTGTTTGCCAGCTTAGCGATATGAGCAGTTTTTCAACATATTTTTCCTCGTTGAACGTTGGCACCACTATGGATATTTTCTTGTTCCCCAATTCTGCTTGCTTAACCTAACAAAACCCCATATTTAAAAATGGGTTGCTGAGAAAACACGGTTTTCCCCCAAGAAATACCATTAAATTGTTTAAAACTGGTTTACATACGTCTTTTTCGACTACCGATAAAAGCTTATAAAAACGTTGCTTAAGATGCTCACTATGACTAGCGGTTATAAAAAAGCATTCTGGGTGAATCCGAGGCCTATTGCCCAAAACCCTGAGAAACACGTTAGAGAAATTGTGGAGATGGGTGCAGATGAAATTTTTCTGCTAAGCATAGATGGCGAAGGGGCCCTTTACCCCGCCAAGTTTTCGGTTGTTACAAAGGGGGTTGCTGAAAGAAGCTTGATAGGAGACATTATAAAGGAAGCTAAGAGAAGCGGATTGAAGGTCCATGCCTGGGTGGTTGCTTTAAACAAGCCGAACGATGAGCTGGCTGCTAAGAGAAAGGACTGGTTTGTAGTCAGCAGGGAGGGAAAGAGCTGCGTTGACAACCCGCCTTACGTTGAAAGCTACAAATGGCTTTGCCCGTCGAACGACGAGGTTAAGAGCTACTTCTCCGGAACGGTTCAGGAGCTTATGGAGACTTATGACTTTGACGGAGTTCATCTAGACTATATTAGGCTTCCGGATATTTTCCTCCCTGAAGCGTTAAGAGAAAGATACGGGTTGGAAAGGGAGATAGATGTCTACAGGGAGAAGTTCGACTTCTGCTATTGTGAAAAATGTAGAAACGGGTTTAAGAAAGAGTTTGGCATAGATCCTTTCGAAATCAGGTTCGGGTCGAGAAAATGGTGTGAGTGGCATGCATGGAGAGCAGAAAGGGTTACTGAAATAGTTAAAAACTTCCATAAGGCTGTGAAAAAGTATGATAATACTGTTGAGACTTCAGCCGCTGTTTTTGCAACGCCGGGATACGCGTACAGGATTGTTTTCCAAAAGTGGTGCGAATGGCCGCTTGACAGTTTCGAACCAATGATATACCATGAGTACTATGGGAAAAACATAAGATGGATTGGCGAAGCAGTCATGGAGGGCGTTTCATGCGGCAAGATGATAGTTGCCGGAATACAGTTTGAATTCTTAAGAAGCAGAAGGGATGTGGAGGAAGCCGTGAACGTAGCGTTAGAAAAAGGTTCGAACGGTGTTTGCTTCTTCCTATACCCGTTGCAGCATCCCGAGCTGAAGGATGCGGTTAAAGAAGCGTTTTCAAGGTTCTAAACACTATCAGCCTTCCAAGTGTCTATCGTCCATGGTTGAGTTAGATTAAAATATGCTTTTAGCCTAAAAGGGTACGGATGAAACTGGAGGAGGCTAGACGGCTTAATCCGTATGGGTTTTTCGACGTGGTCGTAGCGGGTGGCGGTACTGCTGGAGCTGTGGCTGCAATAGCTGCTGCGAGAAACGGTGTGAAAACCCTTTTAGTCGAGCAATTCGGTTTTCTAGGTGGAAGCGGGTCGGCAGCACTCGTGGTGCCGATGATGCCGAACCACGTGGGGAAGCCGCTTGTCAGAGGGATAAGCCAGGAGATACAGCAGCGTCTTCTGGAAATGTGTTGTGCAGCCATCGATAAAAATGGTAATGAGGGTTGGTTTAATCCGGAGGCCTTAAAATTCGTGTTGGAGGAAATGGTTCTAGAGGCTGGTGGAAGGGTTCTCTATTTCACGCTTGTAGAGGACGTTATAATGGAGGGTGATGAAATCAGGGGAATAGTGGTGGCGAACAAGTCTGGGAGACAGGCTGTTTTTTCGAAAATTGTTATAGACTCAACTGGCGACGGGGATGTTGCTGCGCTAGCAGGGGCTCCTTTCGAATCTGGGAGAAAAGAGGACGGGGTTAGCCAACCGATGTCGTTAAGATTCATGGTGGGAAACGTCAACATCGATAAACTTGCCGTTTTCCTGGTTGAAAAAGACAGCAGGAGCTATGTCGACCCCCCGCTAATAGAGTTCGCAATGGTCCCGGGTGGAGGATGGCCGCTTGAAAAATACTTCATAGAGGGTGTTGAAGAAGGCATTTTGGAGGATTCGGACATAGCTTATTTTCAAGCGTTCAGCGTGCCTGGGATGCCGGGAGTTATCGCGTTCAACTGTCCAAGAATATTAGGTAATTTAAAGGGGTTTAACGCGGAACATCTCACAGAGGCGGTGATACAGGGTAGGAGGAGAATAATCAGGCTTTTCAAGTTCTTAAAGAAGAAAATACCTGGTTTCGAAAACTCCTACTTGGCCATGACTGCTCCGATGGTCGGCGTAAGGGAGTCTCGAAGAATAATCGGCGAGTATGTTCTTTCCGCGCAGGACTATTTTAACGCCAAGAAGTTTGAAGACGCTGTTTCGAGAAACAGGTATCCGATTGACATACATCTGCCAACCGGCCGTCTGCCAGGGGAGAGAAAACTAGGCCCTGACGAGTACCATGAAATACCTTTCAGATCACTGATACCATTGAGGGTTGAAAACCTGATTGTTGCATGCAGGGCTCTGTCAGCGTCCTTCGAAGCCCACGGTGCGGTTAGGATCCAGCCTAACATGAGGGCAATAGGGCAGGCTGCGGGCGTTGCTGCCGCCCTATGCGTTAAAAAGGGTGTAAGGCCAAGGCAACTCGATGGAAAAGAGCTTAGGGAAACATTAATTCAACAGGGCGCCTACCTTTAAAAGTATTAATCATTCCCATCCACAATGTTTCTTTAAAAGTGCAGTAAAATACTTGTAGTTTTCAAGAGGCACGTCAACAGGTACAGCATGGTCGACGCTCGGGAAATATCCTTTCCTCCTTACAAGCGGGGGAATCTTCCGCTCAACCTCCTTTTTCACTGAATCCTTATCCTTGGCAAGCACCCTCTTATCTATCCCGCCTATCATTATCAAGCTAGGGTGATTCTCTCCGAGTTTAACCACATCCATACCTGCTGCCACTTCACACGGTATTATACCGTTAAAACCAAGCTTAAGCCAAATAGATATCAGCTGTTCCACGTTTCCGTCACTATCCACGATTAGAATCTTCACGCCATGCTCTCGGAAGAACTTGGCTATCTCGCAGTATGCTGTGCTCATGAACTCTTTAACGGTTTCAGGCCCTATCATCGGCCCATTCTTGTAAGCCATGTCCTCATTTAAGATCACGAAGTCTAAATCCTCTAGAGCCCTATGCAGGACTCGAGTTTGAAACTCTGCGCAGAAATCCATTATTTCCTTTATAAGCCCCGGGTTCCTATAGATTCCGAGTGCAATACCCTTTAAGCCAACCATGTCCCTAGCCCACCAGAATGGTCCCCTGATGGATACGTATAGCGGATAGTTTCTCTCCCGGTGTTTTTTAACCTGGGAATCCCAGTTCCTAGGGTATCTCTCAGCGGTGGGGTCGTAACGCTTCTTAATCTTTAAGAAGTCTTCGCGGGTCTTAACCGGGAAGTCAACCCAGCTTCTAGTAGCGAAGCCGCTCCACCCGTTTTTCCAATCATCCTGAAACCCTGTCTGCGTTATCCCTAGGCTGTCAACCCAAACCCTGTGTCTCTCGTCCTCCCTTACCACCCGGTATTCGAACGCTGGCCTAGGCCCAAGGTCGATTAAGCCTGGGTCTGGCTTCCACTCGAATCCTTCACTCGGGTAGGATGATATGTTGACGGCTTCAACCTCGCAGCCCTTGACGCCAAGGTATTCAGCTACCGACGTGTTTTCCGGAAGACCCTGCTGAATCCATTTTCTCAACGCGGCTGGCCTAACGCTTCCTACACCCCACAACGGTATCTTATCAGGGTTTTTAAACAAGGCTACTTGGAGAAACCTTTCTCGAGGCGTTGTCGATTCCACGGGTTTCCTGTATTTGTGATATAGGGATAAAAAGCTTTTAGGGCTCCAAGCCGGGTTGTCCGCGAGAAAGCATGAGCAGCTTTAAGGAAAGGATGAGGAATGGAGAGGTATTAATAGGTACAAAATAGAGACTCCGGAGCCAGATGTCGCTGAGCTCATGGGCACCTTGGGGGTTAGGCTGGTTCTGGATAGACATGGAGCATTGCCCGCTTGATTTCAAGGATGTTCAAACGATTCTTCAAGCCATTGGAAAGTCTGAAGCAGCAACCCTGGTCAGGGTTCCTTGGAACGATCCTGTTTATATAAAGAGGGCTCTCGACCTAGGGCCTACGGGTGTTATTGTTCCCTGGGTTAACAGTAGGGATGAGGCTATGAAAGCGGTTATGGCCTGCAAGTATCCTCCTGATGGGATTAGGGGTTGCGGCCCAAGGAGGCCATTATGGCATGGGGGTTTCACCGAGTACGTTAGGGAGCTAATGAGAGTATCGTGGTCGTTGTTCAAATAGAAACTGTTGATGCGTTGAGAAACTTGAAATCCTTTCTGTTCCGGGTGTGGATGGCACGATGGTGGGCCCTGCAGACTTGTCTGCTTCCCTAGGCTGCCTAGGCTACCCTGATGAGCCGAGGGTCGTTGAGGCAATAAGGCACGTGGCCAAAATGCACAAGGGGACAGACGTATGCCCGGGGATAGCGTCCAATCCTAAGGACGCTGAGAAACACATAGAGCTGGGATTTAGACTGTTAAACGTGGGCAGCGACTTGGGCTTTATGAGGATGGCTGCTGCCGAAACTCAAGCAGGTAAGAGAGTTTTAGCATGCTAGGGGTTGCTGAACTATTTTCGAAGGTTTAAGAGAATAGTGATAACACTAGTGTAAGCATCCTTGTGCCACTGTGAAACTGTAGCTTCCGGACAGGACTCTGTATACGACGCAGCCCTCTCTCATACCGATCAGCTCGACGCATTCAGATTTTTCAGCAGGCTTCCCACTCTCCATCACCCTCCCCAGTTCAGTTGTTGGAACATATACTAATGCTGAAGTATTCGCTGGGATAATGAGCTGCAAGTTGAAAGTTTCGCCGGAGAACCACCAGTCTACTGAGACTTTCCCACGAATCGACTCGTGGCTCGCGTGAACGCATCCCAGTTCTCTTAAAGGCTTCGGCTTGATAATAATGCGTTTAAAACCTATGTCTTCAGCATCTATTCCTGCAACGGTTGAGAAAAGCCATTCGCCCACGCTTCCGAAAGCGTAATGGTTGAAGGAGTTCATCCCAGGTTCATGTATGCCTTCTTCAGTCATACTGTTCCACCGTTCCCAAATGGTTGTAGCTCCAAGTTTCACCGGGTAGAGCCACGATGGATAGGTTTCCTGCAGGAGAAGCCTGTAAGCCACGTCAGTCCTACCGGCCTTGGCGAGTGCCCGCATGAGGTGCAGCGTCCCTATGAATCCTGTGGTGAGATGCCATCCGCGATCCTCAATATCCTTGACCAAGCGTTCTAACACTGTTTTCTCCATCTCCTCGGGAAGCAGTCTTAAATCAAGTGCTAGGGCGTAACATGTCTGCGTTTCACCTTTTACCCTCCCATCTGGTTGAACGTACTCTTTAAGAAATGCTGAGCGAACATTGTTGAACAATTCTCCAAAGAATTTTGCTTCAAAGAGTTTCGCATCATCCGTTTTCCCCATTTCCCGGGCCATTTCAGCCATAAGCTTAACAACGTATGCGAAATAGGCTGTTGCAAGCACGTCCCTAGGTGTTTCAGAACCCGCTGGAACCCAGTCGCCATACCCTATTTCCGGCCGAAGGAAACCTTTGCTGTTCTCTAAAAGATAATTGATGTAGCGCCTCATCTTCTCGTAGTGAAGCCGGATTACCCGTGTATCGCCGTAAGTCCGCCAAAGCACGTAGGGTATGATGATTCCCGCATCCCCCCAGCAGGGTGTTCCAAAACCTGCTCCGGTCGCGGGTGCAACATCAGGATAGGCTCCGTCTTCTCTCTGACTGTCGTTCAGGTCGATCAACCATTTAGTCATGAAGGCTGAGATATCGGCAAGGTAGGCTGCGGTTCTTGCAAAGATCTGCGCGTCCCCTGTCCAGCCCTGCCGCTCGTCGCGCTGCGGGCAATCCGTCGGCACCTCGAAATAGTTGCCTCGCAGGCTCCAAAGAATGTTTTGCACAAGCCTGTTTAAAAGCGGGTTTGAGCATCTGAAGCTTCCGGCTATCGGAATATCCGTGTGAATAACGATGCCTGTCACAGCATCCATAAGTGGTTTACCCGGGTAGCCTGTGACCTCGACATACCTGAATCCATGGTATGTGAAACGCGGCTCAAAAAGCTCCTCGCCGCCGCCTTTGCAAATATAGGTGTCCGCGGCTCTGGCCCCCCTAAGGTTTGCAGTGTGTATAGTGCCGTCAGTATTAAGGACTTCGGCGAAACGCAGCATGATCCTCATGCCTGGCTCCGCGTTTCTAACTCGTAGCCTAACGACGCCAACCATGTTCTGACCGAAATCGAATATGAAGACCCCGGGGCTGATCTCTCTCGCCGACTGGGCTGGCAGCTCCATCGTTTTCCTAACGGGTTCACCAGGATGGGCCGTCAGCTGTAAGCTTAAATAATCCACAGAAACGTTCCCCCAATCATCGTCTTTAAACCAAGGCTCATCCCATCCGTGGGTCTCGCGCCTAGCATCATAGGTTTCACCCATGTAGTTATCGGCTTCTAGAATCGGCCCGTATGTTGCCTTCCAATTTTCATCGCTGACGACAAGCTGGCGCTCACCATCATCGTACTCTATCTCCAGCTGCACGAGTAGGCGAGGGCCGCGTCCAAACTTGTTCATCCTACCCCATCCTCCTTGATACCCAGAGTACCATTCGCCGTTCAGAATCACCCCTATCGCGTTCTCTCCCGGATTAAGAAGACCCGTAGCCTCGTAAGTACGGTAGTACGCGCGTCTCCGGTAGTCAGGCCATCCTGGTATGAAATAATCCTCGGTGACGCGCTTACCGTTTAAGCGTAGCTCACAGCTCCCTAGAGCGCTAACGTAAATAAAAGCCTGCCTAACCTTTTTCCTAACAGTGAATCCTTTCCTAAAAAATGGTGGTGGCCGAACATACGGGGGTCTCGTTGGTAAAACTCCCCACGGTGCGGTTCTAAAGTCACCCAGCTCGAGCGCACCAATCCATCCGGCATCATTATAATCAGGATTCTCCCATCCCTCTTCGGAATGCATGGAGGATTTCCAAGTTCCGTCAGTAACTAGAATGAATGGCACACCGTTTTCAAACTCAACTATTATCTTCCCGAGCACGCCTGCATGACCGCCGGTGTTAGTCGCCTTGATCGCGAAAACATTCAGACCAGCATGCAGCAGGCCCGTGATTTCAACCGTCTGCGGACGCTGCCAAGCATAGGGCTTACCATCGCTCATGCCGGCTTCCTTCCCGTTTACAAAAAGTGCAAACTGATCGTCAGCAGTAATCAGGAATATTCCTCTCAGTATTTTCCGGTCTGCTGGCAGGCTTATTGTCCGGCGGAAATAACGGTCTGCTACGGGAGCCTCTTTAGCGGGTTCACCCTCTTTAAACCATATCCACTTGCACCCTTTGAAATTCGGCTCCTCCCATTCAGCATATTCGTCATACCCGATCCATCTTGCCTTCCAATCGTTCGGCTCAAGCAGACCCATTGTCCAGTACGCGGGCTCGCTCCACCCAGACGGTCTTCCCTGCTTATCCCAAACCCGTACTTTCCACCAGCACTCCATTCTGGATGAAAGCGTTTTCCCAGCGTACGGGATTTGGCTGGTCTCTTCAGACTGGATTTTCCCGCTGTCCCACAGGTCACCAACGTCTTTCTCCAAGTTTGCCCTCGTGCTTGAAACAATAATCTGATAGGCTGTCTGAAACTGTCCTCTTTCAGATGACTCAAAGATCCAGCTTAACCTAGGTTTTAAAACATCTATTGCAAGAGGGTTGACTCTGTACTCGCAACGCAGCTTTCCAGCCTTTAAACCGGGTTTTCCTCCTTCGTAACCAAGCTTAGGCAAGCCGATTGTCGTCAAGTCTTCTCCAGTCGACTCCAATTCCCTCTTAACTCTCTAGGCGTTTACTTTAAGCTTTTCCAGCTTAAGAGCAAGTTCATGATAAAAAATGGTCTTCTCATCATGGATTACTTTAGGGCTGCCCGTCCTTCACAATATTCTCGGCATTTTTCCATTATTGACATTACTTTCCTCACGCTTTCAGGCGTAACGCTTAGGGGGGCTCCCTCGCGTAGAGTCTTATAGAGTTCCTCGTAAAACAAGATTTCGCTATGCTTAGCACCATCGTCAACCCACTCTTCCTCCTTCCACGGGATCTCCTCCCAATTGTAGCTGCGGTCTGGGGTCGGCCTTATTTCAACCTGTCTAGGAGGAAGATCCCTAGGGTCAAAATACTTCCACCTTATCGAGTTTCCGCCTCCAGCAAGACCTCCCCGAGTCCCCATTATCAGCCAATAATTCTGAGGGTAGGCGCATGCGCGAGTAACCTCTATGTCCACCTTTGCTGAACCCGGCTCTCTAAGAAGTATCTTAACATGGTCCTCAGCATCACCGAGAGTCAGAGTCCTCTGCAGGTCGCAGAACAGTAATTCGAGCTTCTCCCCAACGAGTTGAACAGCCTGATCTATAAGATGGGAAGCATTATTGTTAAGTTCTCCTCCTCCAAACTTTTTCAGCGTCTGCCAATCCCAGCGTCTACCGAAGGAATGCAGACATATTTTAACGAGGACTATGTGCCCGAGCTTTCCGGATCCAACTATCTCCTTAACCTTTAAGAAGTCTGGGCTGTACCTCTTGTTTTGGAAAACCGTTAAGATCCTTCCAGACTCTTTTGCAGTCCTTATCATCTCGTCTGCTTCAGTTAGGCTCGTGGCCATCGGCTTCTCGCACACAACGTTTTTCCCAGATTTCAACGCCTCTATAGTTTGAGGGGCATGAAGGTGGCTCGGCGTAGCCACAACTACTAGTTCAGCTTCATCGTCTCTTATGAGCGAGTTAAAATTGGGGTATGCTCTGCAACCGAACCTGTTCACAGCTTCTTTTCTTCTCTCCTCAAGCGGGTCGAAGACTGCAACCACGTTGTACATGCTTGAGCATTTCTCAAGCGCATTGGCATGAATATCCCACCCGCTTCTCCCGAGTCCAGAGATCCCGACGTTCACCCTGCCGCTCATTTAAGCCTCCCCTCCCAACGGTTCTAGAACAACCTTAAAAGGTATCTCGCAAACGCACGGACTCCTATTTTAGGATCCTCCTTCTCCTCATACTCGATTGAGATAAACCCGTTATAACCCTTATCCTCCAGGATCCTCTTAACTTTCTCGTAGTCAACCTTAATGTTTTCAGAGACACTTACCTTACCATGAATGTGTACTGTGTATGGGACTGTCTTCGCAATGTCTTCATACGTAGACTCCCTGTAGTTGCCAAGATCCAGGTTAACCCTTAACCATGGAGAACCCACGCTCTCCACTATCCTTACCACGCTGTCCGCCCTAGCCGTTATCCCTCCGTGATTCTCCAAGGCTATTACAACACCGTTTTCCTCAGCATATTTTACGCATCTCTCCAAAGCTTCTATCGTCCACAATATTGCCTGTTCCTCAGAATACCCCTCTGGCACGTAGCCGCCGAAAACCCGTAGAGCAGGAGCACCCAGCTCACGGGCAATACTCGCTCCTTCCTCAACAGACTTTATCATCCGCTCCCTTTCCAGAGGATCCGGGTTACAGAAGTTCGTCGAAATTCCGGCGCAGGAGATTGATAGTCCTCGTGAAAGTGCAGTCCTCTTTAAATTCCTGAAGTATTGTGGTTCTCTTGAAGGAAGCCAGTAGAGCGTCATCTCCACACCGTCCAGCCCAATGCTATGAGCCTCCTCAATGAAATCCTCATAGCTCATCCTTCCGTCCTTAAGAAAATCCCTGTAAGAGTAGGCTGCGCAACCGATCTTTATCATTTCTCTTCGTGGGGCTGAAAAAGTCTATTTATGTTTTTGTCTTCCATGTCGTCTAGCACTGTAATATCGGCCTGTTATGCTAATACCCTGTTTTCCTCAGGTAACTCCTGCTCTCCAACATGCTTTTAAACGGACTCCCCGGAGCCCAATCCTGTTCAACGACAACCCACTTTACTCCAAGCTGTGTCGTGAAGCCAAGTATGGCCGGAAAATCTATCGAGCCTCTTCCAAGCTCGGAGAACCTCCTGTTTTTCATATCCTCCTCAGACCCGTCTTTTAGATGCAAGTATGCAATCCTCTCCTTATTGGTCTTGATGAACTGAAGTGGGTCTGCCCCGCCGAATTTAACCCAATACGTGTCAACGCATAGTCCGACTAACTCCGGCTCCGTGTTCTGAATGATTGATCCTATTCCTTTTTGATTGTTAGCTATTTCATGCCCATGATTATGGTAGCAGGTTTTAACCCCGTGCTCCTTGGAAATTCTCCCAGCCTTGTTTAAAAACTCTGCGCAGTTTAAATAATCTTCCTCCGAGCCTTTTCCTCCGGGACCACTAAAAGTCAAATATTCCCCCTCGAGTTTTTCTAAAAGCTTCGATGCCTGTTCAGCCTGTTCAATGTTTCCAACACCCATGTGCAATGCAACAAGCCTTAAGTCGTTTTCAAGCAAAAGCCTCCTCTTTTCCATAATGTCTGTAGAAAATATTTCAGGAGAGGTTTCAATCCCATCGTATCCGGCTTCCCTTACTTCGGCAAGAACTCCTTTAAGGTTTTCCCGCGGCTTTGCTCCCCAGATGATTAGCTGAGCACCAACCTTCAAGCTGCTCATGCTTTTTGTTTAAGTTTAAACGATATAAATCTTTCCCGGATTTTCATAAGAAAGCTTAAATAGTTTTTAATAAGCTTCCCGTTAACTTTGAGCATTGATGTAGAAAAATGGGTTGAGAAGGTAGACTCGCAATTAGATCTTGAGAGAGTTGAGGAGGCGAGAAGCAGGATTGCTGCAGCGTGGAATTTTAAACAAGTGGAGACCCCTCCTCTGATCATTAACTGTCCCCCTCCCGAACCTTGGCCCTCCTTCAAATACTATGAAACATACTTCGATATGGATAAGATGCTTGTGTCTCAACTGGCCTCAGTATATTCTCATGCTCTTCTTCAGGATGATGGCATGCCATGCATAAGGGCTAATTATGGCGTTGGAATCGTGCCGAACGGATTTGGAAGCGAGATAATCGTACAACCCTTCTCAGACCAGATGCCATGGGTTAAGGAGCCTGTTTTAAAGAAGGATCCTCCAGACCTAGGGGAGTTAAAGGATCCTTGGTCTAGTCAAAGCTTGATGACGCGCGTTATTGAAACAGAAGAGTATTTCGTTAAAAAGCTTGATGGAACCGGTGTAAAAGTATACTTATGCGACACTCAGGGTCCGTTAGACATAGCCTACCTTCTCAGAGGGCCGAAGCTACTAAGCGATTTCCACCGTCGCCCAGACTTTGCAATGGAGCTTCTTAAGAGGGTTGCCGAAGTATACGTCGAGTTCTCAGTTGAGCAGAAGAGAATCGTTGGCGAGCCTCTTAACCAGGGGTTCCATGGGACGCCTAATGTATGGATGGATAAAGGCGGTGTTAGGCTTTGCGAGGACGTGGCTGTGATGATGAACCCGGCTCAATACAGAAAGTTCTGCATCCCTGTTAACGAGTTTTCAGTCAGCCTGTTCGGCGGAGGTATGGGTCATTTCTGCTGCAGCGAGGCTTCAGATGGCAGAAAGGTTCTTGAACCAATCCTGTCGAGCCGAACATTCAAAGCATTCTTCTTCGGAAGCCCTGCCAAGTTCTACGGCTTAAAGGAAACCCTAGAATTGTTTCGAAGGAAAAACGTGTGTCTAATATGGACTGAGGGCCCCCAAGGGGGTGAGAAACCCGGCTCTTGGGTTGATAAAGTGTCGAATTCTCTTGAAGATAAAACCGGGGTCATATTCTCAATCAGTGTTGAAAGCTTTAACGTTGCACGAGAAATTCTGAAAGAATGGAAAAGAGCATTCAGATAGCTGTGGGGATGCTTTTAGAAATAAGCCTGTTTTGGCCATGGTTTTTCGTGTTTTCTATAAACCATTTTGTTAAGGGGGCGGCCCAATGCGTATTGGCTTGCAGACCGTGTACTTGCTTAAGCCGGATGCAATCATCGCTTACAGTATGGGGCCAAGGGCACTAAGCATATTTCAACAGGCAAGGGTAATCGTCTTGAAAGCCAGATTCAAACGTTGTCAGAGGCCTGCTCTCATCCTGTTTTAAAGATGAGCTTGAAGAGTCGACTGAGGGCTGTAGTCAAGCCCATCATAAAAAGTAGTCCTGGGTCTTCTTCCAAGTTTATAAATGGTTCTCCACATTGTGTTTGACAGCCATGAGTGAAGACTATGCTTGGAACAGCATAATCCGGGAGGCGTACGCTGCCTCCAGGGAGCTGGGGATTCCGACGGTAGGCATGGATGACGGCCACGTGCTTTACTCAACAACCTTCTTGGCGGCTCTACGGTTTGGATGGTTAAAAGCCATGGACGCAGGTGCAGGAGCAGGGTTTTCAACAGCATGGATTGCTAGAGCTATTTTAGAATCAGGTGTTGCCGGCAAGGTCTACGCGGTTGAGAAGAAGATTCAAAGATTCAAGAGTCTTAAGAGTCTTGTGGCTAAGCATCATTTGGAGAACTTGATCACGCCAGTTAACGGCGATGCATTTGATCATGTTAGGAAAGTTGAAGAGCTGAACTTAGTCTTCATAGATATTGAGAAGGAGCACTACTTAGAGTTTTTCCGTCTGGTTGAGAGTAGGATCCCCAGCGGCGGGGTGGTGCTTGCGCATAACGTTAGACACCCCTATGGTACTGTAGAGGCTTTTCTAAACGAAGCCTCTGGAAGGGTATGGAGAACCATTATAGTGCCCACTCAGGAAGGAGTCTCTATAAGCATTAAGACTGGCTAGAACTTATAGGCTTTTTAGACGATTCCCTAACGCTTTCCTCTATAGCCTTAACAACAGCTACTGGCTCAAGCATTTCTCCTTCAGAAAGTATCCACTGCGTATTATCAAGCATCTCCTTAATCTTGATCATACCCTTCTTGTAACAGTCCTTGGAGTCGACTTTTGCTGACAAATGGGTTTTCTTGGTCAAACCCTCCAATGAAAAAACATAGGGCATTTCTGGGGCGATTTTTATTGTTCCAATTAGTTTCTCGTGAACGAGAGTTGCAGCAATGTTTTTACCCCTTGCTACAGCGTATACTTCCCTCACCCCTACCCCCGCAACCTCGTTAAAAATCTCTGCAGTATGCACCCCGTAGAAGATTAATCCGCCGTACTCGCTTTCAAGGTCTCCTGGTCCAAGCACGCTTAGGAAAACCGGCTCCTCGCTTCTAAACAACTTTTTCAGCTCCTGCACAGCATCGGTGAATCTTAAGGTTGAAAAGCTAGTTAGAAGTGTCTGTTTTTCCTTGGCAAGCTCTATAAGCCTCTTAGCATCTTCTACCGTGGCTGCTAAAGGCTTATCCACGAAAACCGGGATCCTGTTTTCTATGAACGGCTTCGCGTATTCTAGATGGAGTCCGCCGTGTCTAAAAACCACGAACGCAATATCAATTTTCCCAATCATCTCGTTTACGTCTGAAACAATGTTTTCAATACCGCCTTTCTCCGCAACCTCTCTGTTTCTGTTTTCGTCGAACCCGAAGAGGTGGGTTACTCTGAAACCCGGAACATAATTTTCTCTGTCCATGCCGTTCGCGATCTGTGAAAAAGTAATTGCGTGAGAATTATCTGACCCGACTATTCCTATTCTGTAAACCATGTGAGCGGGCGAGTGAAACGACTTTATAAGTTTTTCAGATTTATTGTTTTTTAAGCTTGAACAGGAAGTGGCAGCAATCATCTCCTCTCATTAAAAGCTTGTCCCTAACAAGCTCTATTCCATGGTTAAATCCTTCCACAACATAGTGGTCGCCGCTGCAGATTAGTTTTTCCCCAATATCGGTCGCGTTAAACTTTTTAAAGATTTCAGCGTGAACACACTTCTTGACGATAACTTCCAAGGCCTCCCCGCTTTCCTCTAAGACTTCAAATTCATGTACCTCCTTACTGAACAGAATTAGAAAGTATCTGGGTGTCTTATCCTTCACCTCTAGGCCTCTCTTCCTCCATTCTTCCTCAATCCTCATATTCCTCCAGTCTACCAAAACGTCCAGCGCTTCCTTCCCAAACTCTTTCTCAAGAATCCGGATCATCATGATTAAAGAAAAATCTCTATAATATCGTAATTCGCTCATTTCTAATCTAAATGGTTCTTTTCACTATTAAATCTTTCCCTACTGGAACATGAACCTTGCGTACTCTTTTTTAGGAATGTCTTCGTGTCTGAAAACTAGTGAGGCTCTCGCTTCTTCAATCGCCCTTCTCTATTCTCATTCTGCAGAAGAATTAAATAGCCTACCTTTCCAAATAGACGCGGATTCATGATGGGAGCTGGAAGCATAGTTATAGTCAGAAACCTTGTTAAACGCTTCGGGGATCTGACGGCTGTCGACGGGGCTTCATTAAAAATTGAAAATGGTGAAATATTCGGGTTAATAGGCCCTAACGGTGCTGGCAAGACCACTATTCTACGAATAATGGCAACGCTCCTCTTGCCGACAAGTGGCTACGTCAACATACTTGGGTATGATGCTGTTAAGGAGGCTGGTAAAATCAGGCCTTTCATCTCATACCTGGCTGAGGACGCTGGTACATATAGAAACCTAAGCGGTCGCGAATACCTATCTATAGTTGCAAGAATATACTTTGATTCGAATAGTGAGGCGTCGAGGGCTGTTGAGGAGGCGATTAGAATCTCTGGGCTGGGTGAGAGGGTGGATGACAAGATGAAGACATACAGCAAGGGTATGAAGAGGCGGCTCCAGATAGCGAGAGCATTGATGACGAGGCCGAGGCTGGCGATTTTAGACGAGCCAACCGCAGGGCTAGACGTTTTTCACGCGAAACACATAAGGGAGGTTGTAGGCAGGCATGTCAAGGAAAGTGGAACCGTGGTTCTTTCGAGCCACAACATGCTTGAGGTTGAATACCTGTGTTCTAGAGTTGCTTTAATACATCGTGGCCACGTTCTTTTCGAAGGAACGCCGAAGGAGATTAAAAATGAGCTGGGAGTTTCGAATCTTGAAGAGGCTTTCATCGGGGTGATCAGTAGATGAGGAAGCTTTTTTCACTGGTTGAGAAGGAGGTTAAGGATCTTCTAAGAGACCCAAGGATATACATTGGCCTAGTGGTGCCAGTAATACTAATGCCGCTACTGGGTTTTCTGATGTCTACATCTATGAGCAGCTCTATTGAAGCCGGCGCTAAGGGTTTGAAAATAGCTGTGCTTGACTACGATAAGACTGTGTTAAGTAACGCCTTTCTAAACCTTTCTATGAGCCTGGGGGCGGATGTTAGGAGGGTTGCTGCTACTGACCTTAAAACCGCAGTCGATGAAGCGAGAAATCTTAGTTCAACCGCTTTGATAGTTATAAGAAAAGGGTTTGAGAGCGATTTGGTTAACTTCAGGAGGGCAAGCGTCGAAGTATATGTTATAATGGAGAGCATGACCCTAGGCTCAATAGGAGCGTACACGGCTGTCGAAGGAGTACTGGGTTTATCTTCGAAGTTTTTCAGCGACGTGTTGTTATCGAAGCTTAATCCAAACATTTCCCCGGATGTTGTTCGAAACCCGTTCAACATTTCAACGTGTTCAATACTTAAAGATAAAATAATTGAAGTTCCTCCTCAAATACTTTTCAACCAACTTTTAATGGGATACAGCGTTATGATTCCGCTGCTGCTTTTAATGCTGTCGATTACCGTCGTCCAGTTTGCTGCTACCGCAACCGCGGTTGAGAATGAGGAGAAGACCTTGGAGACTCTCTTGACCTTTCCAGTGACGCGCTATGATATTCTGCTGGCAAAGCTGCTGGGGTCGTCAATCTTGGCTGTGATTGGGAGCATCCTGTTCACAGGCGGGTTCATCCTGTACTTTAACAACATGCTTTCCATGTCTGGTTTCAATTTTCCCGTGGAAAACATTTCCCAATTACTCCCTTCACCTCCACCCGAGAGCTTCATTCTTCTTGCAGTCAGCCTAGTGCTTGCGATACTTTTCGTAACGTCTCTTGGCGTGACGATTGGAGCTTTAAGCAGCGATGTCAGGATGGCGAACTCTCTCCTCGGAGTAGTAATAGTCCCAATAATGATTCCCTCCTTCCTAATGATGTACGGAGACCTTGGCACACTGCCTTTAGCTCTTAAACTTCTAGTATACGCATTGCCCACATCCTATCCTGTAATGATAGCTAAAGACATGATGATTACGCCAATACCCTTTGAAGCGATCCTCGGAATACCGTATTCTGCAGCCTTAACGATTCTGGTCCTCTACGCTACTAGCATGCTGCTGGCACCGGAGAAGCTCTTGACTATTCAATACAGGCTGAGGCTCAGGGGCGCCAGGAGACGGCAGTTCAAGGAGCTTGACGGCCAGTCTACAGGAGGCTGATCCATCCGTCCTTCCTCTAGCGTTTTATAAAATATGGTGGAATCAGCCACCCTATTGTTTCAGCCTTCGAAAATCTTAAATCAGAATGGGCAACGCTCCACATATGGGAAAACCAAGAATCATCAAGCTAGGAACCATTGACTGTGACATGGTGGAGACAACACCAATAGTCTTTCAGAATAGGCTTTACCGCTTCGAGTACGTGCGGCCCAATTATAAGCCGAACAAAACAGGCATCCCGTTCTTCCGTTTCATCGACGTCGACTCCGGAGAATTAACCCCCGCCTTTGCACATGGTTACCACTTGGGTAGTGCTTACGTAGATGATGATAGGGTGTTCGCCTATGGTGTTGACACCTGGGGTGGTTCAAAGATTAAAGTATTCTGGAGCAGGGATCTGGAGAAGTGGCATTCGGAAACTGCACTCGTGCTTCCCGGATGCGGAATCTACAATAACTCTATTTGCAAAGCACAGGATAGATACGTCATGGCAATCGAGCTCGGGGAACCTGCAGAAATAGTCGGCGTTAGGTTTACGGTCTTCTTCGCCGAGTCGGACGACCTTCTTAAATGGAGGATGCGCCCTTTAAAAGAGGCTTTTTCAAAAGACCGATATACTGCTTGTCCTGCGATCCGATGGTTAGACGGATACTACTACATGGTTTATCTTGAGCAGAAACCAGAGTTAACATTTGAGCCGCACATTGTCCGCTCGAAAAACCTTGCCGAGTGGCAGGACAGTCCATTTAACCCTGTGATGCATCCTTCAGCCGAAGACAAGAAGATCGCTAACGAGAGGCTTACTGCTGAGCAGAGAAACCGGATTGCTAACGCTGTAAACATAAACAATTCAGACCTAGATTTCTGCGAGTTCAACGGGAGGACGGTTATCTACTACAGCTGGGGAGACCAGAGGGGCACGGAGTTCCTAGCCGAGGCTGTTTATGAAGGTGGGCTGGAAGACTTCTTCAGGTCCTTTTTCTGAGAATGTTAAGGTTTTAAAGCTGGGAAAGAACTATCCTGCAAAACTTAATAATAGGCATCGAAATATAAAGTCGGTGGGAATACTATTAAAGAGGCGTATATGGTATGAAGGCTGGTTATGCGAAGAGGGATGTGACGCCTCCCATAGGATTACGACTAGGTGGTTACGCGCACAGGTTCAGCCGTCCTTCTCAAGTTGTCCATGATCCCCTTATGGTCAGCGCCATAAACATCGGGTCGTATGGTGAGGATGTGCTTCTAATACATTGCGATGTGCTCGGGGTTTACAGGGATTTCGCAGACAACGTTAAAAGGGTTCTTCAAGAAAAGGTTGGAATAGGCTCGAGCAGGATATTTTTAACAACAACCCATACCCACTCGGGGCCTGAGACAATCACTCCGATGTGGCCGAACACATTCCCCTACAACAGTGATGAGAAAAGGGTTTTAAACCAATGGAAGGCTTTCTTCGGGGAAAGCATTGTCGAAGCCGCGGTAGAAGCATGCGAGAAGTCTACACCTGCCTCTGTCAAATTCGGAACAGCTCTAGTCCCCGGCCTGACCTACAATAGGACGCATAAGAATGGCGTTGTCGATGAAAGTATGCCTTTCATGCTGATCAGGAATAGGGATTTTAATATTGTTTTGACGAATTATTGCTGCCATCCTGTTTCTAATATTGATCTCGGTGTTTCCGCAGACTACCCTGGAGAACTGTATGCCAGACTGCTTGGAAACGGTTTTGAAGTTTTTTTCACAACGGGTTCGGCAGGAGACGTTGACCCTGTTGAGAAGGGCAGGGGGTTCATATCGAAAATGGGTTTAAGCATGCAGCATGCGCTAATGGATGCGGTGAGAAGCGCTGTTGAACTGTTCCGCGAGGGGATAAATGTTCAGAATAGAATCGTCAGGCTGAAGCTTAGGGATCCGCCTCCTTTCGAGGAGGCTAGGAGAAGGTTCTTGGGGCAATATGAGCTTTACAGGGGCAGGCTGGATAACCAAGAGTATGTCACAAGCCTCCTTTACGCTGACGAGGAGTGTGAGGTTGCTAAGGAGGGTAAGAAATCGGTTGAAACACTGATTCAGACTTTAACCATAGGGGGTGAAGTTGTTTTCATTTCCATTCCTGGAGAACTATTTGTGGAATTCGGATTGAAGATTCGCGAGGAGGCTAATTTAATCGGGTACAAGTCTGCAATGGTCTTCACGTACTCAGAGGATTATGTTGGCTATATTCCTGATAAGGCGGCTTTTGAAAAAGGATCTTATGAAGCTAGGCTTGCACGCTGGAGTAGGGTGACGCCGGAGGCTGGCGACCAGGTTTTTCAAACAGTCTCGGACTGCATTTTTTCATCAAAAAAGAGCTTGTAACCAGTCTGTCTAGAACAGTTATCTTCATCGTCGAACCATAATGTTAAAGCTTATTCCTCAGTTTATCAAGGCTAATCTTGGCCAGTTTAATGTAGTATTCTCCGTCGAATCTTTCTAATTCCTCTGGGTTTTTAAACCATGATTGCACCGTCCGCCATATCCGCACATGGTTTCTAAGGGCAGCATCGATATCTTCAGAAGTAGGTACAACATTGTGATATCCGGGTAGCCCGGTTGAACCATAGTAGCACCAGAGGCCTACGGCGTTATGAATCTGATAACCGCTGACCGCATATCGAAGAAATTCATCGCGCTCTAAACCTTCTCGTCCAGCCTCCCCCCTCAACACATAGTCTGCATAAGCATGGACAAACGGCAAGTAGACTCGGCAGGTTCCGAATGGCTCGGTGCTGGAATGCAGATAGAGAAGTCTGTCGCCAAGAATTGCTCGAGCTCTTCGAATCAAATAATACCCCGGACGGAAGTCTTCCCTGTGACCGCACCATCCGTCAAAGTAAAGACCGTCCACACAATACTCTTCCAGGATCCTTTTCATCTCTGCGAACAGGTCCGGAGCGTTTGAATAATATGGGCTGAAATAGACTAGAATCTTCATGCCGTTTCTCCAAACTTCATCCCTGACTCTTGCAAACTCTGCTGGGTCTGCCGGAATAGGGTGGTCAGTTTCCCAAGGCTTCGGATGCTTGTAATGGGAGCCAGGCGGGTCTTCAACCCATTCCGGTGCGTCAGCAGCCCACCCCTCATGTATAGTAAACACCTTGCAATGTTTCGCATCGCTCCTTATAATCTCGTTAGAAGGATACGGTTCCTCCAAGGTTCCCTCATGAGCCACGGATTCTGAAAACTTTTTCAAATCTATTTCTCTAGGTGGACATATCGAGACCCAAAATTCATCCCATCTGGCCAGATGCGCTCGTATTGTCCACGAGTCAGAATTAAGGTTGACTGCTTCTGTTTGCCTCGTTGGAATGCTGAAAAAACCGCATCCGCCTGAAGGATCTAGGAGAAGCCTATTCCCCTTAACCTCTTGCGCGTAATGCGGGAGAAAATAGCCATTAAAAGTAAGCTTGAGATGCTGTCTTGGAGCAAAAATTATTACCGAATCGCCTTGCACCGTCAGCTCGAGACCTTTTCCTTGAAGAGTACATCTGAAACTAGTTTTTCGCGAGATTCTCCATGGGGAAAGATGATCCGGCAGCTTGCAGCTTAACACTTTGCGTTCAATACCGATGCGCTGCTCAACTTTAAGCTGGCCTTTATCCTCCAGCGTTAAACGCATCCCTGGAGTCAATATTTCAAACCCTTCAAAGGTGCTATGGGCATGCTGAATACTCATCCCCATGAGGGGCTCGTCTCCCGCATCAAAATCCATAATTGTTTTTCTCGCGGTCTTTAATTAAACGTTACTATAGCAAACATGTTAAGGCTTTCAAATACGAGCTATTACACGGTTAAAGTAGGCTCGCTTTTCAACAGTCTGCATCAAGCATCTTCCTGTTGGCATCTCAGGCTCCAGGCAACTCTTTCTCCATCTTTTTTTCAAGCTCATCCCAGAGATACGTGATTTTTTCACGCTTACCAAGGGCTACTTCAATAGCCTGCTGAATATCCGGGTCGTAGGCTGGGCAATAGTCGACGAAGATTCCCTTGTCCCTGTAGTTTTCAAGACACCTGCCTATTATAACGTTTATACGGTCTTCCAAGGGTTTTGCACCCCTGCCGATAACGATTGCCATTCTAGGCCCTTTCGCAATCTCCCTCACACCAATCTTTTTTATCGCTATGGAGAGCTTTTTCTTGCAACCGGGGCAGACGTCTCCCTGAACCAGCTTAACGTTCCTAGCATGCTTGAGAAGCCTTGCGGGTTTAGCGAGGGGCATTACAAACATCTTTCTCACAGCCTTCCCGTCTTTAACAAGCTGCTCAAGCGTTATTCCTATGAGCTCTATTTTCTTCGGGTCGATCTCCCCTATGCCGAGTTCATGCGAATAGCGTATATGCTCTATGCTCATCGGGTTAAAACCCATTCTCAGACAGGCTACAGTGTCTGTGGCGACAGGATCGTCGCCGGCTATTATAAGCCCTAGGGGGAAAGCCTCACTATGGCCAACTCCTATTAAACCATCTATAATAGTTAGCCTCACGCGTAAGATTCTGTTTAGTTCCGCAAGGGTCCAATTCAGGCCGTTAAGATGGCCGAGCCGCCGCTGCGTAGGCCCTATGACCCCCCACATGTTTTTCAATCCCAGTGTAACATTGCACAGTCCATGGTGCTTCATGACTGGGAGGCTTATGAGAAGATCAGCCTCCATGACTGTTTTGGCGATTCTCAGCGTGGGGCAGCCTCTCGCATTCGGAACCTCTACTGTTACCTGCTCGTCCCTACGAAAATCAACGAACCTGGCTCCAGCTTTCTCAACGACCTCTCTTATCCGCATCTTTTCGAAAACCTCGCTAGACCTTGTTCCGACTAGAGGGTTCTCGCCTACGATAACGTCACACCCAATATCTCCAAATAGTTTCGAAACCGCGTATATTACTCGTGGGTCAGTGGCTTCAACATCCGTCACGTTCAGAATATTCGGCTTCACAACCACCTTATCACCCTGCTTCGCAAAGGACCCCGGGCCGCCAAGCAGCTCTATGCTACGCCTGACACCGTTGAAAACATCCTCGTCGAAGCATTTTCACGGAACCTTTACAACAGAGACTTTCGCCAAGGTCAGCACCCTGTTGAACAGAGGCTTGGTCAAGCATTATTTAAAGATTCGTCACCGCTTCTAGTAAGCCTTAATACTGGAAGGACTCTTCTCTGCTTAAGAATGTCGTCGAGGAACATGGAGGATCGTTATCTAATTCTGGGCAACGATAAGGTTGAAGTAGCATTTAACCCTGAAAGCGGTGGGATAAGACAGATCGTGAACAAAACGGTTTCAACCACGTATCTGAAGCATCCCTCTGACCAGCTGGTTTACGTTTGGCTCCTCCAGAAGGGAAAGAAGTCTACTGTTTACGCGAATGATGACGAGCCGTTCAGAGTGGTTTCATCGGGACCGGAGACCTTGCGGGGAATCTGTTTGAGCAAGGACGGCTCACGTTCTTCCGTAGAGGTTCTTCACAGAATTGAATCGATGGATGTTAAATGCAGGTTTAGGCTTGAAGACGAAAGCCCTCTTCTAACCTGTGATGTTGAGGTGGACAATACTCTGAATCCGGGCTGCTCAAAGGATGTTGTCGGGGTAGGCTTCCCGCAGTTGAAAGGAGTATGCATAGGTAACACTAGTGAAGACGATATACTGGTTAGGCCAAACCGTTTCGGAGAGAAAATCAAGGATCCGGTTGGAAAATGTGGAACATACTATGAAACGTTACTTTACGGCGGCTTTGCCTCAATGATGTGGATGGATATTTACGATGAGAAAGCGGGCCTCTATATTGCTAGTCATGATAAGGAGTTGGTGCTTACCGCTTTAGAATCAATACCGGACTCCTCCAAGAGGACGATGTGCCTCGGCATGAGAAAGTACGTATATGTACCTGTTGGAAGCTCTTGGAGGTCAAGCCTGTTTATAATCGGGGTGCATGAAGGAGATTGGCACTGGGCTGCCGACAGATATAGGGAGTGGGCTGAGTCTTGGATGGTGAAGCCCCATATTCCTGAAAAGCTGAAATGGAGCGACGGATGGTATGGTGTGCATTTTAAGGCTGGTGGAGAGATAAAGACTGGGTTCAAGGATGTTGAAGATTTTTTCAAGGATGCTCAATATCTAGGTTTAAACCATGTTCAGCTATGGGGGCAGATGGTTGGAGACGGATGCTGCTACAGGTTCTACTATCCTGATCCAAGGCTGGGGACTGTTGAAGAGCTTAAGAAAGCAATATCCTCAGTTAAAAGTAAGGGAGGTACGGTGGGTTTCTACTTTAACATTCAAGCATTCTCGCCGTTCGTAAAAGAATATCTTTCTGCAAGAGGCATCAGGATTCCGGAATCCGAGAAGATCCCGGACTGGATGAGCGAGTTCAGGAATTATGCTCAAACAAACTTCGATGGGTCAGCGACTGTGCAGTACCCTGGAAGGGAGTTTGAAAACGACGGTTTCAGAATAATGTGTACGTACTCTGAAGGCTGGCAGAAATACTTAGTCTACTGGGTTGTGGAAAAATACTTGAAGGAGTATGGTGTCGACTTTGCTTATATAGATCAAACTTTTTCCCCACCGGTTTCCTACTGTTTCAACCTTGCACACGGTCATAAGCATCACGGGTGTTCGGCCCAGGGGAGAGTTAAAACTATCCAGAGGCTTTCCGAGGAGAGTGGGAAGATTAACCGGGAGTTCTCCTTGTGTATCGAGGGAAACGGGGATTCCGTGGGGCAGTATTGCAGTCTCCATCTTTACACCAGTTTCTCAAGTCAGACAATGCATCCTGCTCCAGAAGTTTTTGCATATACTTTTCCTGAGTATATTATAATCGACGGCTTCGCCAATCCGCCTGTCGAATGGATAGGCAAGTGCTACTATCCAGATATGGATGGTGAAGTGGGCTTGGAAGACCTTATCAACAGGGTCTACCTGCTGGGGTTCAGGTTCGACGTAACAACACTCCCGTTGGGATCAAGGATTAACAGGGGTGAGCCATTAACCGAGCACGTAAGGAGATTGATAGCTCTCAGAAAGAGGGTTAAACAGTTGCAATATGATTCAAGGTTTATGGATGACCTGGGAGTAAAATGGTGCTCTGAGAAAGTGGTTGCAAAAGTGTTTAAGAGTTCTGATGGGAGAAGCTTGTTGGTAAACCTTATTGACTACAGGCCTGAGAAAAACAGTTTTCTGATAGAGATTGACGCCGATTTCTATAGTCTTAACGGTGAAGTGACATGTAGGCTCTTCGCGCTTGACGGTCAGGAGGCTGGTCTAGATATTAAGATGGTGCGAGGGAAGCTGCTGGTTGAAATTCCACCTTTCAATGGTAAGGTTGCAAGCATCGTTCTGAAAAAACTTCAATAGGCTCAGCAGGTAACAGCTTAAGCATACTCGCTTACCTTCTCTATGCCAAGATGATTTGCAACATTTCTTATAGCGTCATCCATATTGATATACTTGAACTCTGCAAACCTTCCAATTAGCTCCACATCTATCTGGTTGAAGAAGGCTCTTATTCTCCCGACACATTCTTGATTCGAATCAAGAATGGGGTACGCATACTTGTTTCGGAAAACATTCCTGTAGACGACCTTATTCTTAGAAAGAATCTTAAGCTTATCGAGCTCCTCAACCACCATGCTCGCAACTTCATCACTATTCGTCCTGAGGAGAGGATCATCAGGCTTGACAGTTATTTCTGCAAGTATAGAAGACTTGCCCTCAGGAGCGGTTTCCGGACTAAAATTGGAAGGAAAGCTAACCCTGTGCGGGTGAATATTCCTGTCAGGAATATACAGCCAGCTTAAACCCTTAACATTAAGCTCCTCCAATCCTATCGCAACCGTCACAAGAGAGTTGAACCTTAACTTCTCGACATCGCTCTTCACATTCTGAGGAGCATTGAACACTTTCACAGCATCATGTAAAGGAATTGTGGAGACGATTTTGTCGAAAACCTTCTCTACATGGCCGTTTGAAACAATCCATTCCCCTGACTCGTTTTCAGCATGCTTGACCTCGAAGCCCGTTAGCACATCGCCATGCACTCTGCTTCTTAAAGATTCTATGAGCGCCTGAATCCCTCCCTTCTTAGGGTAGTGGAAGAAAAGCTGGTGAACGTATCCCTCTGAACCTATCCCAAGAGAAGCCTTAACCACATCCATCACGCTAGGATTAGGAATCCTGCCGATAAAACCGAGAGACATATCGTCTATGCTCATCTTCCAAATTTTCTCATTATATGGAATCAAGTACTTCTCGGAAATAGCACTTCCAAGAGAACTGTTAAAGAACTCTCTGAGGTTTCCCGGCTCGCGTTTTCTCCGTATTCTGGCGTAGAGAAAATGCAGTAGGCATGAAAGGTTTTCTAAGAATGGCAGGTCGGATAAACCGTTTTCAAACGGATATTTCACAAGCCTGCCCTTGTAGAGGATCGCGGTATTCCTCCTGTTTTCAATTCTGTTATCCCCTAGAAGACTGAGCATAAAGCTTAGAACATCAATATCCTTAGAGAAAATTATGTGTGAACCACCAGTGTCGAAAGTAAACCCTTCTTCAACAATGCTTCTCATCAAACCTCCGGGAACAATGTTTTTTTCCAGCACAGTAACGTCGAAACCCATTCTGGACGAGAAGTAAGCGTAAGCCATCCCGGAGAGCCCGCCGCCTAAAACACCAATCCGGACGCCTCCATGCTTCACAGTCCTAGCGCTCATCTCTCCCATTCCACAATGCTTGTTAAACGTAGTAGCCTGAATGAGGCTCCCTACGCTGGCTAGGCTGGGGTGGGTACTGATCCTTAATCTCCCCAATCGTCTTCTCAAGCTCAGCTAGGTGTTGATTCAGCCATTTAGTAAGCTGCTTTAATGCAACCGGCGTAAGGATTACTTCAACCTTAATCTCCCTACTAACAGTAGGGGGCTGAGTCGGCTCCTCCGGATGATTTACAACATCGTTAAAGAAGGCGATTCTGAAATCAAACCCGTTAAAGCCTCCTATCGCGCCCGTCGCATATACTCTTACAAAGTCCTCGGCATACTTGATCTTAACCGGTATTCTTATTTCTGTCATGCTAACCGTTTTTCATTCTACGACGCTCTTAATAAGAGTTTACTTAGGCTTTTAACGGGCTTCGATGCTTAAAAATTCACTAAGATGTTTTTCTCAAATTCCTAATGTGTATTGTGTTAAATGGATAGGGGCTTCCATAATGCTTAAATTAGAGAACTCCTAATGCTAAAAACGATGTAAAATGAGTGCCCCGCGCAAAATAGGAGTTGCATTACTGGGTTATGCATTTATGGGAAAGGCGCATTCTCATGGTTTCAAAAGCATGCCCCACTTTTTCTACCCTCCGCCAGCCATACCCGAGCTGGTCGTGATATACGGTAGGACTGAGGAAAAGGTTAGGGAGGCTGCGACAAACTATGGGTTTAGGAAGTACGTTACTGATTGGAGGAAGGCTGTTGGAGATTCTGAGGTAGAGGTGGTCGACAACTGTCTTCCGAACAACATGCATGTGGAGCCAACGATTGAGGCGATCGAAAACGGTAAGCACGTGTTGTGCGAGAAGCCTCTCGCGAGAAATGGCAAGGAGGCGAGGGTTCTAAGGGATGCTGCTAAGAGAGCTAGTGTTAAAACAATGGTTGCTTTCAACTACAGGTTTGTGCCGGCGGTTCAGCTTGCTAGAAACATTGTTAAATCCGGCATGCTTGGGAGAATATATCACTTCAGGGCGAGGTATCTGCAGGACTGGATTGTTGACCCCAACTTCCCATTAACCTGGAGGCTTAGGAAGGAGGAGGCTGGCAGTGGTCCCTTAGGCGACCTTGGAAGCCACATAATAGACCTTGGAAGGTTTATTGCTGGAGAATTTAAGTCGGTGATGGGTATGGTTAAGACGTTCATCGAGGAGAGGCCGCTGCCTGAGGACCCGAGTAGGAAGGGCAGGGTAACGGTTGACGATGCTTTCGAGGCTGTTATAGAGCTTGATAATGGAGCAATAGGCACCTTGGAAGCATCCAGGTTTGCAACCGGCAGGAAGAACTATAATAACTTCGAGATTAACGGGGAGAAGGGTTCTATAGAGTTCAACCTTGAGCGGCTTAACGAGTTGAAACTATGTTTGAAGGAATGGGAGGATAAGGCGATAGGCGGCTGGAACACTATTCTAGTGACTGAGAAGACTCAGCCCTACATAGAAAGATACTGGCCATCCGGCCATATCATAGGATGGGAGCACACTTTCATAAACGAAATACACCACTTCATCAAGTCGGTGGTTAAAGATGAAGATATTGCTCCTCTTGGAGCGACTTTCGAAGACGGTTACAGGAACAACGTGATCATGGATGCCATATTGAAGTCGGCTGAAACAGGTAGAAAGATGGAAATCTCGTTCTGATCTGAATTATTTTTTCTGATGCTTTCTCATTCCATTATTTTCCTTTTTATAAATCAATCATCATGCTTGGAAACGCTCTGTTCGAAAAATTGTACAGCATGCTCTTTCTTTAAGAAATCTTTTCTAAAAAGTCGAACAACACAATGTTTAACTAATATCATCAGGAGTTTTACTCAGCAATGGGCAAAAGAAGATTATGGATAATTGGAGTAGCGCTCCTCATGATTACTATGGTGCCTCTCGCAGCAATGTTCTTTCCATACCCATACTCTCCAACTCGACCTCCGCAGGCAAACGATGCTGGTTCAACGCCACAGGGGATTCGAGACGTCGTGAAGGCTAATAATCAATTCGCCTTCAAGCTTTATTTCAAATTGGTTAAAACCGAGGCTGGCAATGTCTTCTACTCGCCTTACAGCATCTTCTCTTCTCTCGCAATGACGTATGAGGGTGCTAGGGGGAAAACTGCGGAGGAAATGAAAACCGTTTTCAACTTCCCTGAAAGCAGTGTATTGAGGCCGAATTTTGCCGCGATCTATAACCGTATTAATAAGGCTGCTGAAGAATACGAGTTGAGGACTGGAAACGCACTCTGGACTCAGAAGGACTACCCGTTTCTCGAAGAATATTTGAAGGCGGTTGAAAAATATTACGGCGGGAAGGCTTCAGCCTTAGACTTTATTCATGAAGCTGAGAAGTCGCGGGAAACGATCAACGCCTTCATAGAGGAGCAGACGAATCATAAGATTAAAGACTTGATCCCGCCTGGGCTTCTCAACGAGCTTACGCGGCTTGTCTTAACCAACGCTATCTTCTTCAAAGGCGACTGGAAGGTAGCGTTCAATGAATCGCTCACCGTGGAAGAGGATTTCTGGATAACTCCGGATAGAAGTGTGAAGGTTCAGATGATGCATATGCGTCCAAATGAAACAGTAAGGTTCAACTACGCTGATATAGGGGATTTGCAAATTCTAGAGCTGCCATACAAAGGGGGGAATGTCTCGATGCTAATAATACTGCCGGAAAACATTGAGGCGGCAGAGTCATCGCTAACGGCGGAGAAGCTTGAAGAGTATAAGGCTCAAATGAAGGAGGAGAGGCTGGACGAGATCTGCCTGCCGAAATTCGAGATTGAAACCAAATACTTTATGCAGGAGACTTTAAGCAACCTGGGGATGCCTACCGCGTTCACTGGGGAAGCGGACTTCTCAGGAATGGCTGGCGGAAGAGACTTGTTTATCAGCGAAGTTATTCACCAAGCTTACGTTAAGGTTGATGAGAAGGGGACTGAAGCGGCAGCCGCAACCGCTGTAGTCATGAGGCTAACTGCCGTACCGGAAACAAAAATCTTTAGAGCAGACCGTCCTTTCCTCTTCATAATTCAGGAGAAGGAAACAGGAGCCATTCTATTCATGGGAAGGATTAGCAATCCAACGGTGTAAAACCTAGGAAACCAGCTTTTTTAGCTTTTCTGAATCTAGTGTGTCAAGTTGTACTGAGAGCACCGTTTGAGCTTGACGCCTTTCTTCTTTTAAAGATTATGAGCTGAAAGAATTCTTCTTTTTAACGGTCCGGCCTGAAATAAAGATTAAAGCTTTTCAACAGCCTTAAGCATATAGGAAGGGGTTTGGGAAGACGAGGGAAGGTTCTTCTAATACTGCTGGCGGCCGCTCCGGTTTTACTCTGGTTTTTAACATCATACTTCGATGACGCTGGTTCAAGAGTCACTAAAGAGTTTCAAAAGATGGGGGCTGCAAAGATTAGGATTGTTAACGATGAGAGCCAGGTTCTGGAGCTTGAGGTTAAGGTTGCGGACGAGCCTGACGAGCGTGCAGCAGGCTTTCAGAACATCAGCAGGAGCATCGTGCAGAAAACCCTTATACTCTTCGTTTTCCCCGACGAGGTTAAAGGTTTATTCCATATGCGTAACGTTGCGGCAAGCCTAGACATAGCGTTCATCAAGTCGGATGGGGCAATAGTGGGGATCGTGCGCATGGATCCAAGCCCAACGAAGCTATATGGTGTGGATGAAAGCTTTAAGTATGCTATTGAAGCTCCTGCAGGATTCTTTGAGGAGAAAAGGATAACGCCTGAGAAATCCCGGCTGATTGTTGAATCAGTTCCAGCAGGCTGATTTGCAGAAAACCGGTATCTAGCCAAAAGAGTCCTAAATTAGCATTATATACTGTTTGATTACTCCATCTATAAACGTTTTTCCAATGGCCAATCCGAATGGAAGCAATGTCTTAGAATTTGATGAAAAATTTTACATGCTTCGCTACTTTCTACCTTGCTAGAAAGAAGCCTGCCGTAAAGTAGGAAACAATTAAATCACAGTTATGTCAAATATTTTTAGTGGTGTGGATGAGGAGGGAAGGCAACCTGTGGCTCGGCGCATTCCTAGGATTCATAGTAAACTCTGTCTTAGGCGCATTTTTCCCTGTTTTCGGACCTTTGACCGGAGGCTTAATCGCCGGTTTAATAGCCGGAGGAGGACCCGGTAGAGGCGCCTTAGCCGGGTTTCTAGCAGGAGTATTCGGCGGAGTAATTGCAACCATACTTCTGGTCATTGGTTTCGTTGGAGTCGGGGGGCTCCTCGGCGGGGTTCTCGGCGGGTTACTGGGTCTTCTAGGAGGCCTAATCGCTGGCGGGGCAATCATAGTGTCGCTGGCATTCGGATCCATAATGTCGATAATCGGGGGAGCTATTGGCGGAGTAATAGGTTAATATCAACCATAGTTTTTATGGGTTTAACGTAAGCTAAAAATGAAGTCTCAATACTCGCTTTCACGCCTGGTCTGGGGGCTTATCTCAATGTTCATGTTGATTCTCTTCGCAAACCTGTTAAGCTTCTTATTATACTTCTTAACAAGTATGGGGATGTCCTCCTTGTTGGTATACAGAATCAGCCTGTCCCCCTCGATCCTGATGTCGAAGTCTGAAATCTGGTTGCGCACTATTGCCTGCACCTCCTCCTTAAGCTTCTCCTCGTACCCTGTCTTCTTCTTACGAACTGGAACTATGAAGGTTTGCTCTCCGAAGACGTAGAGCTCGTAATCCGCCTCCCCGGTCAAGAAGTTTTTAACGACTATCGTCGGCCTAGCTAGGTCAGCGTTCCTCATCCCCTTAGGTATCTTCACAACTGTTTCAAGCGTGTATATTTTCAAAACCTCCCCCTCCTTCATGAATATGACTGTATCGATGATGGACGGTATTAGCCCGAGGTCAGTCCTGCCAGTGAAGCGTTGAACAGCATCCATGGGTGTTGTAGCATGTATGACGCCGACCATCCCTATGCCTGCAAGCCTAAGATCTATGAAAATGTTGAAGTCGTTAGTGTCTCTAAGCTCATCGTATATCGTGTAGTCCGGCCTGCTTAACAGTAATACGTCGTGAAGCTCGCTAGGTTCAGCCGCTGTCTTAGAATACTGAGTAACATCAGGCGGGAGTTGAAGATCCCTCGGGCTCTCTATTGTTTTAACAACCTTGTTCATCGACCTATAGAACTCTGCGAGAGCCTGGGCGAATGTGGATTTCCCCATCCCAGGAGCCCCAGCTATGAGTATTCCTTCAGCCTGGGTCTTAAGCCTCTGAACAAGCTTGTCAGCCAAATCATACTCTTCAAGGCTTCTCTTAACGAGTGGTTTAACCGCGGTTATTTCAAGCCCGTCGGAGAAGGGTGGCCTAGTTATGACTATCCTGAGGTCCTTCAACTGTATTATTGTTGAGCCCGCCTTATCTATCTCCACAAAACCCTGGTTCGTGAACTGGACCCTCTCCATCACGTCGGCTATTATGGATTCAAGCTCAGGCTTGCTGATTGGTTTCTCCCCCACATCCCTGTAAACCCATCTGCCAGGAATCCCTTCCTTCGCCTTCGGAATAACATTCTCCTTGAGATGTATCGACATTATGCCTGGTTTAAAGAATTCTTCAAGCTTAGCCTTCCCAACTGGGCTAAGGTAGATTGCCTCAATCCCCATTGCTCTTGCTGTCTTAGTCAAAACCGGGTCGCATGAAACAAGCGTGCCGCCCGTGTTCATCGCTAGGTCTCTCAGTACTGTTGAGACTTCTTCAGGAGTGTTTGAAGAGCCTATGAATTCCACATCAAACCCCTTCGCCGACGCCGCATCTTTAAGCGATTTTAAGCCGTTTAACCCTGTTTCATCCCCAAATCTGGCTTTTCTTTCAAACTCTGACACTATGGCCTTATGCACTATTATCCTGCCCGCCACCTCGCCGTTTTCAACTGCCCTAGCGGCTACTCCGGTAAGTATTGAAGCAGGGTCTAGAACATAGACTTTAACTGCATTATTACTCATAACTATCTCTTCTCGGCTGTCGAGAATTTTCTCAAACGCATTTATAAACTTTTCTATGGTGTTGGCGCATGCTAAGAAACCACCGCCTCCAGTGTTCAGCCGCAGATTTCCCTGAGTTTCTGGATGCAGGATAATGCCGCCAAGTAGCTTGTCCTAGGATTATCCGGATGCGGGATGTTCTCAACCAGTATCTTCAGGTTGGAAACCTTTGATTCAACACTTATCTCATGCAGTATCTCCTTCCTAGTCGGGTCCGCTATTATTCTAACCTTGACCCCTGATTTAGAGTATAAGGCTAGTGCTGCCGCAACGTTTACGCTTCGGGGAAAATTTATTAAAGCGTCTTCAACAGGCCCCTCGTAGACGAGCGTCGGCTCCCTGATTTTATCTAATTCAATCCCTTTCTCCTTGAAATAGTTGGAGTAGGCTAATGCTTCAGGAGGCTTCCTCGTGGTTAAAACCACCGCGTCTACACCAACTAGGCTTATGGCTTGGATAGCATCCAGTCCAGCGATTGCTCCCGCCGGAACATGTATTCTGCTAGAGTTTTCCTCATATATTTCCCTTGTCTCAGGAAAAAGAAGCCCCCCTATGCTCATCACAAGAACCTCTTTCCCGGCTTTAACAATGGGTTTAAGGTATTTTAGAACAGCCTCGTCGCTTGCAGCCTCGACAATAACCTCAAGCCTCCTGTCTTTCAACATCGCCTCTATCCCTTCTGGAACCTTCGGCTTGCTCCTCAGTTTCTCAACCAGTTTCAACGCAGCCTCCTTACGAGAATCATAGACGTAAACCAGTTTCGCGTTAACCTTGCCCTCGTCTACAGCTTTGGCTATGAGGGAGCCTATTGCACCACACCCTATCAACCCTATCCTCTTCATTTCTCAACCCTCGTGACTTCGAGCGATATGTCTATTGCTTTTGCTGAATGTGTTAGCTCCCCTGAGCTTATTATATCTGGGCCGGCTTCCACATACTCTTCAAGGTTTTCAAGCTTCACTCCGCCGGAGACCTCTACCAGAATCCTGCTTCTCAACCCTTTCCCTCTAAGCATTTCAATCGTCTTTCTTGCTTTTTCAGGAGTGCAATTGTCAAGCATGATTATGTCTGCACCCGCCTCAGCAGCTTCCACAGCATCCTCAGCCTCAGCCACCTCGACCTCTATCTTCTTGCTGAAGCTCGCCAGCTCCCTAGCCTTCTTAACAGCTTCACCCACCGAGTTGAAATACTTTAAATGGTTCTCCTTGATGAGAATCATGTCTGACAGGTTCAGCCTATGAGTGTCACCGCCCGCGGCTGCAATAGCCTTCTTCTCGAAATACTGGAAGCCGGGTTTAACCTTCCTCGTTGCAGCTATCTTCACGTTCGGGTTTATTCTTCTCGCTTTCTCAACAAAGGCCCTGGTTAGTGTTGCCACTCCGAAGGCTTGGGAGAGAATGTTCAGCAACAGTCTTTCAATCTCCATGAGCCTACGCATATTGCCTTTAATCCACATTATTTGATCCCATTTTATGAATCTCTCGCCACTCTTCTTCAAAACTCTAACCGTGAAACCCATCTTCTCAAGTATCAGAGCAAGATCCTCGCAGCAGGCTGCAACACCCTCCTCCTTAGCTATTATAACCGCCTCGCACGTAACCTGTGGAGATATTATCTCAGAGGTCACGTCCCAGTAGGGAACATCCTCGGAGAGCCACTCGATAAATTTTCTGAAAATTACTTCCTCGACCAAGGTGTCTCAACCCCCAGAAGAGCAAAGCTTCTTTCAAGAACTTTCCTAGCCTTCTCAGCAAGCTTCTCATCAATCTTAACAACGGTCTCACCGCTAACGAGGCTCCTGTATACTTTTTCAAGCGTTATCTTTTTCATGTTGGGACATATAGTGTCTTTACTGGCAGGATAAGCCTCCTTGCCGGAATAAAGCTTTGAGACTCTGTGAACCACCCCGTTCTCAGTGCCTATTATAAAACGCTTTGCATTAATCTCTCCCGCTGCTCTAATTATTTGGCTCGTGCTGCCAACGAAATCCGCCAGCCTCCTTGTTTCAGGCGGGCATTCGGGATGCACAAGTACCTTCGCATCCGGTATCCTTTCCTTAGCCGATAATATTTTACCCGCTGTGATTCCTATGTGAACCGGACAGTAGCTGTTTAGAGGAACAGCGATAACCTCCTTCCCCGTGGTTTCAGCAACGTAGGACGCGAGGTTCCTATCCGGCCCGAAAAGGATTTTCTCAGCATTAAGCATGGAAACCAGTTTGGAGGCACTGCTGCTGGTAACCACGTAGTCCGCCATAGACTTGACCTCGACGAAAGAATTCACGTAAACTACTAGGGGCACATCCGGGTTTTTCCTACGGTATTCGTCAACCATAGGGGGGTCAAGCTGCCACGCCATGGGGCAGATGGAGCTCGGCTCAGGCGTTAATACTGTCTTACCGGGGTTCAGCACAGCTGCTTGCTCAACCATGAAGTCTACGCCCGCGAAAACTATCGTTTCAGCATCGGTCTCCATAGCCTTGATGGAGAGTTCCAGGCTGTCGCCGACGAAATCGGCAACATCCTGCACCTCGGGCCTCTGATAATTGTGGGCTAGTATTGTAGCACTCATGTCTCTCGCTTTTTCACGTATTTTACGGCTAAGGTCTTCCATCAGCTTCTCTTGAAGCCTTAAGCCCCCTTATTTAAGGGGTTCTATTCAGGCAATAATTGCATAAATGCTTCGTTAAGAGGCAAAATAGAGCTGCAACATTTTTAAACCGTTGAAAACAATAAATAACCCTTCTAATACACTACTGAAACAGTTGAACATAGTGTTAGCTCCAGCGAGGTTCGAGCGTGGTCTTCTTAAGGAATGCTTGAGAACGGTCAATCGCATCGGAGTGGAGGTTACGCGCGTCAAGCGTCTCGAAGAGCTTGAGAAGCTTAACGAGGGTCTTCTCCTAATCCTGGGTGAGGATAAGGATGTTTTGAAAGCGTTGCACCACGTGAAATCCAAGGATGTGCTCATCCTAGGGGTTAGCAAGACTGAGAATAACAGTTTCCTGATGGAGACGACTCTGGAGAGGCTTGGCGACGCTCTAGGGGTTTTTCTAAGAAGAGAGTATAGCGTAGAGTATTCTTCAAGGCTTAAGGCTGTGGTAGACGATGCTGAAACACCGTGTGCGCTTAACGAGCTGGCAATCTTCCCGAGGAAAAGCGCTACAATACTTGAATACAGTCTTTACGTTGATGGCGAGTTCGTCTGGAGGGATATAGGCGACGGCCTCATAGTTTCTACACCCATAGGTTCAACGGCGTATGCTCTTTCAACAGGAGGACCAATAATACATCCGCAAGCCAAGGTGGCGAGCATAGTCCCAGTTAACTCTTTAAATCTTACTAGAAGACCCTTAGTAACCCCTCTTGAAAGCCTTATAGAAATCCGAGACATGGTCAGCAATTCCGCTTGTGAAGTCATCGTTGATGGTGGATACAGGATGAAGGTGACTGAGAAGATCCTCGTTAAGAGGGGTGAGGACGCTGGATTCGTAAGGCTCAGCGAAGCGCTTCTTGCAAGAAGGCTTGAGAAGAAGGCTAGGATGTCTCTCGACATAAGCAGTCTGCCTCCCAGTGCTAAACTCATTTTGAAGGTTCTTGAATACGAGGGGGCTTTAACCCAGAAAGACATCGTTAAGAAGACGATGCTTCCCGCCAGGACTGTACGGCACGCTCTCGCAATACTTGTCGGAAATAATTTCGTCAAGAAACGACCTTTAATAAGGGATCCGAGGCAGGATCTCTACTATATTGAGTCTAAATGAGTAGAATACGCTAAGTTTTTTTAAGGGCATTGTTTTAGAAAAGGCCTATGGGAAGCGAGATAAGGGTTACTGACTCGGCGAGGTCGCATAGGGTTGAGCTTCTTCTAGATGAGCTGGGAGGATCGCCGGTTAGCTGGCTCATCATCAACGATCTTGAAGCAAAGGTTGGAAAAACTTATTTGAAAATGGGCGGGATCGGCGGGGTTGGGACACTCGAAGAACACAGGATGAAAGGGTATTCAAGAAAGGTTATGGAGTTTTCAATCGAATATATGGTTAGAAATGGGTATGATGTTTCAATGCTCTTCGGCATACCTGACTACTATATTAGATGGGGATATGCCTCCACGCTTCCTAACTACAAGATTACTATCCCCCTTAGAAATGCGGAAAGAGCTAAACCTGGACTTCACGCTCGCCCAATGCGTAAGGAAGACGCTAGCACGGTGCTAGATATCTATGAGTCGATGAACAAGCATAGGACAGGTCCACTGAAAAGATATAGAGGTGAGTGGATTAGGTTTAGAAACGGAAGCTGGTGGGGGATACCCGTCGACGGAACCGTTTTCGAAGACGAGTCTGGAAGGATAGTCGCTTACTGTGCTACTGACCGGTGGCCCAGAGTGACGAGGATTACGGAGGTCGGCGCTGAAGATATTTTCCTATATGAACATGTTCTACATTACATTTGTGACGCTGCTTTTAAAAAGAGGGCGACTGAGCTCGAAATATACGTTCCGTTCGACCATCCTTTTGCAGAGATTTGCAAAAGCCTAGGATGCACGATAAGCATCGACTACCCATATGCTTCAGACGGTATGGGAAGAATTATTAATCTCAAATCAACTTTCGAAAAACTTGTTCCGGCGCTTGAAGAACGCTTAAAGGAGGCTTGTGCAAAAAGCTTGCCTTCGCAAATATCTTTTAAGACAGACATAGGTCTGATCACACTTGAAATTTCTGACTCCGGAATATCTCTTTCAGAAAACGCATCGGTAAACTGGATTGAGCTTCCCCAATGGGTGTTGATGCAACTTATTCTGGGTTACAGGCATCCGAAGAATGTCCTGGTGGACCAAGCTGTGAGGCACGAGGGAAGGGTTGAAAAAACATTGGAAATATTGTTTCCAGCCGGAAACCCTCATATCTGGCACTCAGACCGGTTCTAGCATATGGGCGTTTTAAGCAGAGCCCTTCCTACTGACCATAAGCCCTCCTGTAGAAATCGTCAAGTATCAATGGAACCTTCTCATCCTGTTTAATTCTTCTTATCGCGTCTACTACGAAATCAACGAGTCTTTCAACCAAGATCTTCCCTTTTTCCTTGGTTGCCAGCCTCGGGTCGCCGAGATACAACTGGACCGCGTAAGCCTGCCAGTCGACAGGCGTCTCTATTCCAGGCAGATTCGTCCCCCCTATCTCCGCCTCCTGCTTAACATTCCCCATCTTAATCAGGTTTTCAAACAAGAAGAGTCCCATGCTGGTTTCACGTTCGCAAGCATGCCCGGTTATCTTGCTCTCACATATTTTCTCAGCAATTTCCTCTATTGAGGACCATGGCTCGATTAATGCGTAAATAACGTAATCCTTCTTCTTATTCAGGCTTTCCCTCAGAAAAACCCTGAGAAGATTGTTGTTTCCCCCATGACCGTTGACAATAAGGATTTTTTTAAAACCGTTTCTCGCAACCTCGTCGCATATTTCTCCAAGAATAGTAAGTATTGTCCTAGCGCTTAGCGATATGGTTCCCGGGAAATGCCGGTTCTCAGGCACGTACACGTAATAAAGTGTCGGCAGGACTACTGCAGGCTCTTTTTCAACAGCCATCCTAGTTATCTCGCGGATAGTTATCGAGTCTGTTCCAGTCGGCATGTGGGGCCCATGTATTTCGATCGAGCCCACTGGAAGAATTGCAATGAGATTTTTCTCAGCTGCCTCCTTTATATCAGGGCTTGTTAAACATTCCCAAAGCATTTCTAACCATCTTCTTATAGTTATAAAGCTTATAACTTTTTCGTCTAAGAGCCGTTAAAAACTTCTTCCTCCTTTAGAAACTTATAACTAGTTGAATAACGTTTTTAGCAAGGTTGCGAATGAGGTTGATACCTCAAGCGATCTTCTATATTGCTCATGCTGTTAACAAGAATGATGCCGCTTTATTTATTTAAATGAATCATTCTAAGGGTCAGTATCTGAATCATGTTTAAGACGTAAGGAGTCCATTGAACAACCATCCGAATTTCGGGAGAAGAGGCTGAACTCTAAAGGATATTGCAGCCTGTTCCATCCATATATACGGCATGTTAAAGAATAAGTGGCTGAAATGGTAGCTCACCGGTCCTAAAAGGTTCCTGCCTGTCTTATGGTAGAGTTATCCTAAGAAAAGCCCTGCTGTAAATGAGTAAAACATGTGGGTTGCTGCCATTATTGCTCCCTGCAGCCCGTAGAGTAGGAAAGGTTAACCGAAGTGATAGAGGCCGAAAAAAGCGACGAGAAGATGATTGAGAATGTGACTCCATACTTCTTGAGAAGGCCTTCTAGGATGCAGCTGCGGAAAACTCCTCCTCGGAGATGCTTACGAGCAAGTAGGCGAAAAATAAACGGGCAAATGAATATAATTAGGCAATATGAATCCATGTATTTCTCCTAAACGCGTGCTCCTGAACAGGTCTGAGAAGGAAATCTTCACAATTTTAACGCAGAGTGTGATGAACTCGGCTGTATAGAAGGGCATGTGGGCAATAAAGCCGTAAGGATAATAGATCGTTAAAATTGGGAAAAGACAGCAGGACAAGTAATATAGCTGCAGGAATCCGACGAGTAGGAAGAAAAGGATTAGAGAATCACGTAGCTCTGGAGTAAACCCAGCATATTTGACGTTTTTCTCTAGGTGGTTTATAAGAAGTTCTTTCCGTAAGATGCATATTTAGTCTTAACAATAGATAAGCACACTGTCTTTTCAACCAGATTTTTTACCGATCGAATTATAAATGGTGATGTTCCAGAGCGTTATAGTGCGCGTTCTAACTAAAAGTTTATCACTGATGAAATAGATGTTCTAAAGGGTTGAATAATATCGTTATAGGGACATCGGGCTGGAGCTACAAGGATTGGCTTAACGTTTTCTACACGAGCAGTGAGAAGATGTTCCAACAGTATGCCAATGTTTTTAAAACGGTTGAAATAGATTCAACCTTCTACAGGCAGCCTGTTCCCGGCTTCATACGTACTATTGCAAGATCCTCGCCTAAAGGCTTCGTGTTCTCCCTTAAGGTTCCTAAAACAGTAACCCATGTTAAACTAATGGATCTGGAGAAAGGCGCTATGAGGGATTTAAAACTCTTCCTAAGCGTGCTCACTCCTCTTAAGGAGGATGGTAAGCTTGGGCCGCTGCTTTTCCAGCTTCCGCCCAAGCCTGTCGAAGCCTTCAAAGGCTTCAACGAGTTCATGGGGAATCTTCCAGAAGGTTACGATTTTGCTGTTGAGTTCAGGCATCCGACTTGGATGAACGATGAGGCTTTCAAAATTCTCTCGGAGAATAATGTGGGGTACTGTATTGTCGACGAGCCTCTTCTGCCCGCGTTGCTAAAGGTTACTGGCGAGTTCTCCTACGTAAGGTTTCACGGTAGAGGGAAAAGACCATGGTACTATTACGATTACGGGGTTGACGAGCTTAATGAGTGGAAGGGGAGGCTGGAGGAGCTTTCCTCCAAGACTAAGAAGGTTTACGTTTACTTCAACAACCACTTCAGAGGGTATGCGGTGAAGAACGCGCTTCAAATGATGAAGATCGTTGGAACTGCTGAGAAGCCTCAGGAGGAGGCTTTAAACAAGATACTTCGCTACTTCGGGGAAGAGGGCTTAAGGAGGACGGTTAGCAGGGTTGGAGCAGCGCTTTCTTCCGGCGAAAAGGGTGTTGAGAAACTGGTCTCGGCCTTCCTCGAGGAGGGTAGGCTGGAGAGGGCGAGGGAGCTTGTTGGGAAAGTGGTTGTTGAGGAAGCTGGGGGAGAGAAGGTTAAAGCTAAGGTTAAGGAATACACCGTTATCATAAATATTCCTGACAGAAGGCTGGCTCATGACTGTGAGGATTGGGTTAAAAGAATTGGTCAAAAACAGTTTTGCAAGCATGTTGCAGCGCTTTTTCTAGCGTTAAACCCTGAGGAGTCTGCGCGAATACTTACGTTGATTTGCAGAAACCTGGATAGCTGGGTTTTTGAGGCAGGTAAGGCTTGATCGTTCACCCGCTTCAACAGCGTAAGATGGCTGTTTAATTTTTCCAGGGGAATCGTTTCACAAATGGTCGACCTTAAACTATATTAGGATGTTTGATTATAATCTTCTCAGGTGTTTAAGGATGGATGTGATGGAGGCGATTAAAACCAGGAGGAGCATTAGAAAGTATAAGTCGACTCCAGTGGAGGATGAGAAGATAATGGCGTGTCTTGAAGCAGCTAGATGGGCTCCCTCAGCAAACAATTCTCAGCCCTGGGAGTTCCTGGTGGTGAAGAACCCGGAGACTAGGAGGAAGCTGGCGGAGATACATAGGTATGGGAGATTCATGGCTGACAGCCCTGTCGTAGTGGTTTTCATAGCTGACCCCGGGAGGAGCAGCAACTGGTATCATGGGGATGTTGCGGTTTCCGTGCAAAACTTCCTTCTAGCCGCCCACTCTATGGGGCTTGGGACATGCTGGATGGGTGTGTTGAACACTCCCTTCGAAGAGCCTATAAAGAAGCTGCTTGGAATACCTGACGGGCTTAGAGTTCTATGTACTGTTTCAGTCGGTTATCCTGATGAGAAACCTAGTAGAAACAGAAGACAGCTTGAAGAAGTGACGCATTGGGAAAAATATGGGTTAAAATCAAAATAATCAAGTACTAATTGAGCTATATATTTACTATATTTACGCTAGATCAACTTTCACGCTGCTTAATTCTATGAATGTTGCACAGCTAGCTTTGATGAGAGTTTGTCTTACTGGTTATCTTGATAAGATTTATTAATACCCTGTTGTTAGTAAGACAAAATGTACGTCGCAGTTAGGGATTTCACGGTAATATGGGTTGGTTATGAGGATCTGGTAAAGGGGCTAAAGGATTTAGGTTTAAATAGGTATGAAATGTACGTAAACAAAACATTAACTCAAGACACGTATGAAGATATGGGCCACGTAGTGAAGCTAGGTTTTAACCTGAGAGACGCTCGTGAGAGAAAAGAATTTTTAAAATTTTCTAACAATACAGGTGTAAAACCATGCACTATATTGTTGGAAAATGATTTTGCAAGTGAAAATCTGGAGGAGGAGCTAGATTACATTAAAAAGGCGACACAGCTTGCAGATGAAATCGGAGTTGAAGTGATACGGATAAACTCGCATATGCAAATAAGGGAAGAGAAACCGGTTGAAGAGCATGCTAAGCATTTTGTTGAAATAATGAAACTCCTTTTAAGAGAAACAAAGGGTAGCAGTGTAGCTTATGCCGTGGAAAATCACGGCTATGTTAGCAACGATGAGCGATTTTTAGACTACGCCTTTAAAGAGATAAATGATGAAAGAGTAGGCTTAACATTGGACACTGGAAACTTCTATTGGTATGGTTATCCATTGAGCAAGGTTCATGAACTCATAGAAAAGTATGCAAAACTAGTTAAACATACTCATCTTAAAAACCTAAAATATCCTGAAGCTAGAAGGGAAAAGCATAGGCATCCCGGGGAAGATTTCCCTCAGGTTGCAGTACCTCTGTACAAAGGAGATATTGACTTGAAAAGGGTCGTTCAGGTCTTGAGGAAAGCTGGGTATACTGGCGATTTAACCGTTGAAGACGAGTCTCTAGGAAAGTATGGTCGGGAAGAGAGAAAAACTGTTTTGAAAAAGGACGTGGAATTTATCAAGAAGCTAATATCTGAGACCTAAACTCTAATACTTTTCCTGCTTCAGCGCGTGAGAAGATCATAAGATTCCTAGAGAAGCTGTAGAAGGAAAGTAAGGTTTGAGATTCAACTAATCCTCTGACCAAATATAATTAGACGAAAAAGCGGAGAAAAGCACGCGCTATTATTGTGTGCAGTTATCCTGGATTAAGAGTTTGCCTTGCTGCCATCTAAGTATGATTTATTAATCCAAATCTCTAGGAATTCAGGTGCCATCGAAAATGAAAAATGAGGCGGTTGCCCTGGCCGTTGGCGGGCTTCTAATCGGCGTGGCCTTGGGATACTTCGGTCTCGCCGGGTCTCAGATCAGCTCCCTCCAGTCTCAGCTAGGTGCCGCTCAGGCCGAAATTTCGCGGCTGAATGAAGAGATTCAAGAGCTGAACGCCACGATAGTAGCGCTGAAGGCTGTCGAAGCTGTCCCTGAGGTATCAATCTTGGGTGTCTACTTCTCTCCAAGGGGCGGATGTGCTTCAACCTTGATCCACTGGCTGGACAGGGCTAACTTGAGCATCCACGTCCTAATCTATAGCTTCACTCTCGACAGTATAGGCGACGCGGTTCTTGCCGCATACCAAAGAGGGGTAGAGGTTAAGATCGTGTTCGAGGAGCAGCAAGTTACGAAGTATAGCGAATACTTCCGCCTGAAGGCAGCTGGAGTCCAGGTGAGGAACGACACCAACCCGAATCTCATGCACCACAAGGTAGCGATAATCGACGGTCACATAGTCTTGATCGGCAGCTTCAATTGGACTGCGTCAGCAGACCGAGATAACAATGAGAACTTGCTGGTGATTCAAAGCACGGAGCTGGCCGCGGCCCTTGAAAGGGAGTTCCAGAGGATCTGGGCCACTGGGAGATAGACTTCACGCGCTCGAAAGGACGAATTTTCGAGTTTACTCCCATCCTTTAGTTGCCAGAAAGCGCGAGCTAGCTTATTCCGAAATTGCTTGACATGAATCCCGTTTACTTCCGCTTGCGCGCGCCACATGGTTGCTGAGACCTTGAATCTAAAGTGAGTGATTTAAATACCAATTGCAGTATATTCAATCAGCTCTTCGAATAAGGCTAGAAATCCCAAATTGAAAGACTCAGAGCTAGTGGGAGAGATTACTTAAAAAATAAATAACATTTTTTACTGTTTTCAACTCGAAGAAGACGTTTTCGGACGAGAATGTGTGTAGTTTTTCTTTTCTACCTTGTTTTTCCTTCGTCATGCGTTAAGCGGTTGGTCAAGCAATTTATATCCGCCTCTTTTATAATTCTTTGATATACGTTCTAATTCTGACTTCTTGGTCTCTCCATATTTTCATAAGGTTAGCGAAATAGTCGTAAAGCTCGTCTATATCTCCACACCATACTACCTTGTGGGTCTTTATGATTTCAGCCTTCATATAGAGTGGAAGTTCTTCAAACAACCAGATATCGTACTTCTGGTTATTAACCCTGGAGAACACGTCTAGCAGTAATCCTGCTTTATCGTTAACCTCTGGTGCAACTATGCAAACGTCGACATCTCTTATCATCGATTCGCCCTTCGCCTTAGAGCCGAATAGGAGTATTGCTAAAACACCCTTAATCTCGGATAACTGGTATAGGTCTATGTATTCGTCCATGACTCTAAATCCTTCCTTATTTTAGCCAATTTGGGAAGGAGGGTTTTTATCGATTCCAGCGCTAATTTGTCTGATATTTTGTTATAGTTATGGACAAGTCTATTTCTCAATCCGTTTGCACTTCTCAGAATACTGGAGGTATCTTTATCGATTAATCCTTTTTCTTCAATTAACAGAATGTTAGTATAATCGTCTTTTGGGGGTATTTTCAATTCGACGAGTTTCATAGATAGCACATCAAAGAATGCTTCAACTATCTCCTGAAAAGCCTTGTAGATCGCTAATCGAGTTCTCTCTTCATCTTGGGAGGGTAACCAAGATTCTATATTAGCCATCCTCCTATCTATATGAGCAAGCTTGTCCATGTATCTTATCCTTCTCTCCACAATATTTCTAAAATAGAAGATTAATAAAAGCCTTTTTGGGAGAAGGTAAAAGGTTCGGATTTGCTTATTTTAAGACGTTAGGGAAATATTATGACTCGTAATACTTGCGGATTTTTCATGAACTTTTAACGTGGCTCTTCTTAACGCCCAGCAGCTGGCTACAATCCCGACAGCCATGGAAGACGGGTGAATGGAAGCATACTCGATATGGATATCCAGGGCGGTTACACCGCCGAAGCCGTGAACACCTATATCAAGCCTGTTAATCTTTCTTAAAAGATCCTCCTCCATTCCCGCAATAACGCTGTTCTCATGCCTCTTTCCAAGAGGCCTTAAGTAAACGGCTCTTTTAGCAAGATCCAATGCTATATCCGAAGATGGGCCAATACCGACTCCAACTACGATGGGAGGGCATGGCTTGGCTCCAGCTTGCGCAACGCTCTCCAACACCGTTTGAAAGATCTCCTTTCTCCCAGCGGTAGCGGGTAAAACCCTTAGGCTTGAAACGGCCTCCGAGCCCCCTCCCTTAGCGACCACAGTTATCTCTAAGCTTTCCGTACCGGGCTCCCAAAGGATCCACGGGATGAATCTCCCCGTATTGTCCCCGGAATTCCTCCCGGAGGGGAAATCTATCGCGTTCGGCCTCAAAGGTATTTTACCACTTGCCTCCACAACAGCCTCAACAATGATTCTCCGCAGCTCATCCTCCCACCATTCTCCTCTCTTAACATAGAATGTTAACGTGCCTGTATCTTGGCATATGGGTTTGCCCTCTTTTTCGGCGGTTTCAACATTCTCCAGGAGGACACCCAGTATTTTCCTCGGAACCTCCCTTTCTTCACACTCATAGGCTTCTTTCAGACGGTTCTTAACATCTACTGGGAGGGATGTTTCGCAGAGCCTTATTGCTTCAACAACATATTCCTTAAGCTTAGCTGGATGCATTTTTTATTCCTCCAGGCTTTTCAAAACTCGCGAAAGGTTTTCGCCAACCCTTCTCCTAAGGTCCTCGTACAGATCGTTTCCAAAAGCATCTATTACAATTGTTATCGGGCCAAGCTCCTTAACCTCGAGATGCCACATTGCCTCAGGGGCTCTAAGCTCTTCAAGCCAGTAGACTCCAATAATACGTTTAACGCTTTTAGCAATCAGCGCCGCGGCTCCCCCGGGAAGAACCCCGTAGAAGGCTTTAAATTCTCGGCATGCCTCCATGGTTCTACTCCCCATACCACCTTTTCCAATGATGCCTACAACCCCTGTCTCCCTGATAAACTCGTATTCGTTATCCTCCATTCGGAAACTCGTGGTGGGGCCGATTGAAACAATCTTCCACTCGGAATTCTTCCTCCTAACTATTGGACCTGCGTGAAACTCGATGAGGCCCTGAAGGGAAAAGGGCAGCCTATTCCTGTTCTCCAATATTAATTTTTGAGTCCTATCCCTACTCGTAAAAACTTCCCCGCTAACATACAGAATGTCTCCAGCCCTGAGTTTAGTAACTTCTTCCTTTCCGAGGGGGGTTTCAAGTTTATATTCTCTAGCCAACGGGAATATCTTCACACACCTCGATTTAACCTTTAGCGCGCGTGTTCCAAGTTGAGGTGAACCTAAAAGAGCCTCCGGGCGCAAGGGATGAAAAATTAAGGTGACTGCTCCAAACAGTATTGTTCCCCTCTGCATCATGAAGATGCATTTCCCCGAGAGGGTTATCTAACCATCGTTTAGGGCGTCGAGCGAGATCTCCTCTGATCCCTTATCTTAAAGTGTTTGATTCAACGCTAAAGCTTGCCACATTAATCAGAGGCCTGCCGAGCCCGAACCCATAGGTCCTCCCGTCAAGCCAGTTTCCTAAGGTATCGCTCGACATAATCTCCACATAATAGTCGCCTGTCGGAAAGCCCCTGCTGTCTGAGATGTCTCCGAGAAACAGTAAAGCCCAGCTCTACTGCTCCATTGCGCCGCGCGCTCCTGCCTGAACGCTGAGAATAATTTTGCTGATGAAGCTTGTTGAGGATATTAGGATTAGACATGTTGAGAAGTACAATAGCCTACTTTTTAAAAGACCGATTTTTAAAATAATCGTCTTCTTTACCTATATTCCTCCAAAAATATGCTTGAAAACCATAAATGTCGCGGAATAATAACAATAGGTGGTTCGGGGCCCAGATGGGGGTTAATTTAACATCCATAATCGTCAGGAAGCCGATGCGTCTTGAAAGCTTCAGAGGGGAAAGCTTCGCGATCGATGCTAATCAGATGCTCTACCAGTTTCTCGCGTTAATACGTAAGCCTGACGGATCGTTTTTCACGGATGCTGAGGGCAACGTTACGTCCCACCTAATAGGTTTCGCCTTCAGGGTTACAAGGCTTCTGTGCGACTATGACATGCGTTTCATATTCGTATTCGACGGGAGGCCTATCCCGCTCAAGCTGAGGGAGCTTGATGAGAGGAGACATAGGAGAGAGAAGGCTTTAGCCGAGTGGAGGCGAGCGATAAAAGAGGGTAGGCTTGCAGAAGGCTTCTCCAAGGCCGTTTCCTCAACAAGATTAACTAGTACGATGGTTGAAGACGCCAAGATGCTTCTGTCGGCAATGGGTCTCCCATTTGTCGAAGCACCATCGGACGCTGAAGCTCAAGCAGCATTCATAGTTCAGAAGGGAGATGCATATGCTGTTGCTGGAAGAGACTATGATACTCTCCTATATGGTTCTCCGAGGCTTGTTAGAAACTTAGCTATACGTAGCACTGAGTTTTTACCGAGTAAGGGTTACTCGAAGGTTTTGAAGCCTGAGCTCATAGAGGCTGAAGAAGCTTTAGGCAGACTGGGGATTACTAGAGAACAGCTGGTGGATATTGCTATACTTGTCGGGACGGATTTCAACGAGGGTGTTAGGGGGGTTGGCCCTAAAAAAGCTCTGCAGCTTATTAAGAAATATGGGCGGATAGATGAAATCCCCAGAAACATTCTTCCCAAGATTCCGGAGAATTACGCTGAGGTTAGAAGAGTATTCATGGAGCCGGATGTTAGAAAAGAGTATTCTGTTAAATATGCGGGGCTTGATGAGGTAAGGTTGATGGAGTTCCTCCACTTTGAAAAAGGTTTCTCTAAGGATAGGGTTTCTAAGCTTATTGAAAGAATGAGGAGCTTCTACAGGTCTGCTGGGAAGGGCACTACTCTTAGAGAATGGGTTTAGAATCATGCTTAGGAAGTTTAGAAAAGATTAAAAACTCTTAGCCATAAACCGTCTTGATGAAAGTCCTTGCCTCAGGATTCGTAGTGGCCGATATGATTCTGGCGGAACTGCCTAAAATCGCCGATCCTGGGCACATAGTGTTTGCCAAGAAAAGCGTTAAGTTGACTGTGGGAGGGCATCCCTGCAATGTTTCTATAGATTTGATCCAGCTTGGCCTTGAAAAGGGTTCTGTCGGCATAGTGGGGGCGATCGGTAAGGATATTTTCGGAGGCTTCATAAGGAGTGTTTTGGAGGAAAAGGGGGTTGTCACACACTTGCTTGAGCTCGCTGAAGTAGGAACGACGAAAAACATTGCGCTTGTCGTTAAGGGGGAGGACAGGAGGTTCCACCTAGACTTGGGTGCAAGCTGGCATCTCGACCCCAATTTCGTTTCCAAGAAGATACTTGAGATTCGACCGACGATTTTCTACGCTGCTTCCGGTCTGTGCGGCGAGTTCGACGGGAGGCTGGGGGAGGTTCTTGAAACCGCAAAGAAGACTGGGAGCTTAACTTTCGTCGACATGGTTGAGCCTTATGGAAGGCAATGGGATTATATTGTTGAACATTTGGATTACGCAGACTTTTTCCACTGTAACGACATGGAGCTGAAGAACATATTCAAGACAGATAGTTTAGCCTCTGCGATGAAGGAGGCGAGTAAAAGGGTTAATGGCATAACGTTCATAACCCTCGGCGAAAAAGGTGCGCTGTCTGTTTTGAAGAATGGGGAATACGTAAGGCAAAACGGGTTTAAAGTCGAGGTGGTTGACCCGACCGGCGCTGGGGACGCGTTCAGCGCAGGAATCCTATTCACTCTGCTGAAGGATGGGAGGCTTGGAGACCCGTCTGAAATCCCTCTTGAGGATTTAAAGAGGCTCTTAATGGCAGGGCAGGCTGCTGGCGCTGCGTGTGTAACTGGCGTCGGGACAACGACGAACGTTACCCGGGAGAACTTTGATTCAATCATGAATCTTCAGGGTGGAGAGGTTTTAAGATCCACGGAAGTCCTAAGCCTGATCCCTTAAATCGAAAAAACAAGCAGTGTATTAACGGGGTTTTCACCAGTGGTTATATCTGACAATCTCCTCTAGAGGTTTCCGGTTCGACACAGGCTCTTTTTTCTCAGCGGGGTAGCCTACAGCTATCATAGAGACTACTCTTGCTTCCTTCGGAAGGCCTAAAACCTTCTTGACTTCCTCCTCCTCGTGGAATACTCCGATCCAGCATGTTCCGAGACCCTGCTCCCAAGCTGCCAAGACAAGGCTCTGCAGGGCTATCGCTACATCAATCTTCCAGAAATCCGTTCCGGGAACGCTTTCACCAGGTAGGGCGCAGCCCACGATTAAAACCGGAGCTGATTCCAATGGGCCTCTGAAAGGCCTGGGGGGAGCTCCTGGGGGTGGAGAAGGCATCATCTTCTTTTTCGCCTCAATCAGCCCTTCTTTAACCTTAGGATCCGTGACCACGATAAAACACCACGGCTGCCTGTTTCCAGCGGATGGCGCTAGCCTAGCGGCCTCCAAGATTCTTTTGAGTTTTTCTTCTTCAACAGGCTTGTCCTCATAGACCCGTATGCTACGCCTTGTCCTTATGGCCTCGAAGACATCCATCTGGACCACCGTGGAGAATGGTTAAAAAGAAACTTATAATATTTTGCTTTACCCATAATATGGTAGCATTGTCCGCATAGGGATGGTCGGCTCATTAAATGTTAGGTTTGTATCCTGCGGATCCCGAGCGGCATTAGCATTTCCAATGTTTTTGACGGCTTATTCACCTTAGTTTCCTGATTTAAGGTATTTTTCGAAGAATCTAAAGGCCATTCTCCCGGAGAAGCTGTGTTCCCCTGGGAAGACCTCTATCCAGAGGTTTTCCGGCTCTCCGGCGACCTCGTAGGCCCTCCGTATTACATCGTGTGATTTCAAGGCGGAATGTATCCAGAAACAAGTGTCAGATGCGCCGCTCTCTATTAGAAGAGGTTTAGGAGCTATTGCGGCTATAACGTCGGACACGTCAGCATACTTGTAAAGGTAGGGAACCAGCTGAGATCCGCAGAAGTTTGGCCTATATATGGCGTAATGCTCAGTCGTCGTTGCATAACACATTATGTCTGCTGCTTTTACCCTGTCGTCGAGCAGCGTCAAGTAGGTTGTCATTGTCCCTCCGAAGGAAAGCCCCATGCAACCTATTCTGCTCGAGTCTACATACTCGAGCATCGTTAAGAAGTCTATAACCCGCATACCGTCGAAAATATTGCTTCCCAGAAGCGTCCTCCCAAGGATCAAGTGTTGAATGAAATGGATGTTGCATATATCTCTCCCGGGGTAAGGGTTGTAGTAAGCTATTCTTTCACCGAAGCTCCGCCAGTCTGGGGCGATTGTGACGAAGCCAGCGTTAGCCATTTGCTCCCCATAGTTATAGTTTAATCTGGCGATCTCAGCCTTCCTGTTCGGGTCGTTAAAATGAACACCCGCTACTGAATCCTTGCCGTAGGCACCGTGGCCGTGAGCACACAGGATTGCGGGAAGCTTCCCCTCTGTGTTCTTCGGAACCAGAAGATACAGGGGTATCCAGCAGTCTTCTTCAGACTGGATAATCCACTTCTCCCTGACATAGTTCTCTGCCTCATCCCGGCATAGTAAACGCGGGCTTAGGTCAGCGGGTTTGGGAAACTCTCCCAGGAGCTCTCTAATCTTGTTCTTAAGCCCCTCCTTCCATATGAGAAATTCATCTTTAGAGGAAGCGTTGAAGGACAGAGAGGGTTTAGTTCTCTCATAGAGTTTTCTTATAAAATTGTCAGTGATCTGGGGGGCATCGATTTCTCCCAACGCGCATCGTCAAAAACCGCGCTAAGCCTATTTATAAGACTATGGGTTTTAACCATGTCATCTTCTCCCCTTGGTCTCCAGGGTTTCGCTGACCATTTTCACTCTTTCAATCTCCCCGTCCGGAGGCACCTGGTCGGCAACTCCTATGATAAACCTGCGGTCATTCAGATACGTTTCTATTATGTCGTCAAGTAATTTCTTCAACATTTCGACAGGATGTTTCTCGCTGAATAAAACTCCAGGTAAGCCTCCCCATAAAACTATGTTTTCGCCGGCAATCTTCCTGAAATCCTTGACGTCAACATCGCCCGCGGGAACTGGCGTCAGCGATTGTGCGCAGTCAACACCCGTTTGAGCAAGCAATGGCAACAGTCCCCTGAGCCCGCCGTCAATATGCAGGTAAATCCTTTTCCCTTTAGCGTGGAGTTCAAGAGACCGCTTCTTATAGTAGGGTTCAAGATATGTCTTGAATAGGCGTGGGCTAACCATGTCGCTGGACAGGTTCTCCCCGAAGTAAACATACTTGGCGGGAGCGTCTAAAACCGCCTCGTAAATAGGATCGTCTGCCTCACACATTACTTGAATCGTCTCGTCGAACTCTTCCCTATGCATCCACTGAAGCTTCACAGTGTTTGAAAAACCAGCCCACTCCACTATCATCCTCATTAAGGGGGTTCTTGGCGGGATGGAACTCACAATCCCCCATCCATCCCATTTCTGCATCATACGTAGCTGCCATTCATACATCTCCGGATCCTTCTCCACAACTTGGTCTCTCAGTATGAACCTGAGCCTCTTAAGGTCGCTCACGGTTTTCACCGGATGCTCTATTGTAGCGGAGCTGTGAGACATCACTGAGTGCTTGCTTACACGTCTCAAATCCCCGATCGGCGTCTCAAAAACCTCGCGTCTAACAACGCTGCCATCAGAATTCTTTTCCTCATAAGTATGGATCCTCACCCGTTTACGAGTTACTCTGAAAACCGGGCGGTACAGCTCCTCGTGCGCCCCACACCCCATTTCCACGTAAAGGTTTATCCTGTTCTCCCCCGCGTATTTTTTGGGCAGGATTCCCATCTCTTCATGCGCGTGACACCAGTAGGTAAGGTCGGCGAACCAGGGCATCGCGTCTGAATCTTTCCCCTCGAATGCGGCGTCAAGTCTCTCAGCCGGCAGCATGCTTCTACGCCGATGACCTTCGTAATAAGTTTTTCAACTTTACGTGCTAACGCGTGCGCCTTAGGAAAGCCTAAATATTTTAAACGCATTGTGGGAAACATGGCTGTGAAACAATGGTGGTATCAGCCTTTAACAATCGCCGACTTTACTTTGCCAGATGCCGAGGAGGTTCTAAGGATAAATCCGGCTGAGCTTACTGAGGCTAAAAGCATGCTTGGTTTTAACACTGAGCACCTGGGTTGCAGTGATGTTTGGGGTGGTGAGAAAGGTGTTTTCTACTTTCAGACTAGGATAGCGAGGCAAGTGCCCAGGGATCTTTTGAACGAGTACTTGCCTGAGGCTCATAAAAGAGGGATCAGGGTTCTAGTTTATTACAATGTACACTGGATAAACCCTGAATTCGGCAGAAACCATCATGGTTGGCTTCAAGTGGATTCAGAGGGCAGGATAATAAGCGACCTTTACGGTTCCGGAAACGCTCCCTGTGTAAACTCTTCATGGAGAGAATGGTCTCTTAAAGGGCTTGAAGACATGGCTTCATACGATATAGACGGAGTGTTTTTAGACGGCCCTATTTTCGCTCCTGAGGCTTGTTATTGTATAAACTGCAGGGAGAAGTTTGAGCAAAAATACGGGTTGAATCTTCCCAAGTGGGAGGATTGGAATGATCCTGCTTGGAGCCGGTTTATAGATTTCCGGTATGACAGTATAGCAGAATACCTAAGGGATGCGGAGAAGACGCTGAAAAAAGTCAGGCCGAACGCAATAATCTACATGAATTCCACTGGTCTATGGCCGGCGTGGCCGGCGGCTAGGGATAATAGGCGCCTCCTGCCTTACCAGAATATACTTGGGGCTGAGGGTGGTTTTCTCTACTATGATCTCAGGTCTGAATCATTGTGGAAACCCGGTATGACGGCTAAGCTCTTGGAGGCTCAATCCGGCGGCAAGCCGACGGTTGTCTTCATAGCTGGTGCGAACAAGGGATGGGACGAGTATCTTTTAACCGGGGTTGAGACGAAACTGCTGTACGCTGACACTATTGCTAACGGCGCTAATCCATGGTATGGTATACCTCTTGCTTTAAAGAATAAGCCTGGCGCATTGGCCGCTGGGGAAATGAATAGCTTCATCCTTAGAAACACGGAATACTTGGAGGATACTGTTCCGCTGGCTAGGGTTGGTCTTTTCTGGTCTGCGAGGACCGCCGATTTTTACAGGGCGAGCATACCGGTTACTGATTTTACTCCTAAAGCGGAAAAGCTTGGAAAGAGGGCTACGGCGGGAAACTTCTACCAAGGCTTCCTCGGTTGTTACGAGATTTTAGCTAGGTCGCACACGCTTTTCAAGATTCTAGACGAAGGGTGTTTGAGGCTCGACGTATTGCATGGTTACGACCTTATTATCATGCCAAACTGTGCCTGCATCCCGCGAGATAAAGTTGAAGATATTAGGGAATACGTCAAGAACGGTGGCAACCTAATCGCTAGCTTCGAATGTTCGAGATACGATGAGCATGGAGAGATGCTTGAAGAGCCAGGGCTTGCTGAGGTTTTCGGCGTTAAGGTGGGCCGAGGGGTTTTCGGACCTATGATGCTTGACTATATGTCGATTATAGGCGAGCATTCTGTTGCAGAGGGTTTAAGCACAAAGCTACTGCCATGTCCAACCTATGGGTTAGAGGTTATCCCGACGAGCTCGGAAACAATAGCGCTTTTTCACGAGAAAATGTCTTCCAGATACGTGAAGCTCCCATCTTTGTCGAAGAATCCGGCGATCCTAATGAACAATTATGGAGAGGGACGTTGCCTTTACATTGCGGGAAACTTTTTTGAGCATTATGGTTGCTATCATAATCCTGATTACAGGAGGATTATTGCTAATGCTGTAGGCCTCATGTCCAGAAGCTTAGTGACGCTGGAGAATTGTCCTCGAAGCGTTGAAATCACTCTGAGGCACCAGCATAGCAAACGGAGGTTAGTGATGCATCTTGTTAATTTCACAGGCGAGATGACTCGACCAATAGAATCAATAATGCCTATCAGAGACTTGAGAATATGCCTGCACGGGTTTAAATCCATTAGGCATGCTAAGGCTTTAAGGTTAAACATGGAGCTGGTGTTAGAGAATACTGGAGGGGATGTGGCTTTTAAACTGCCGATTCTCAGAGAGCATGAGGTAATTGTTTTAGAACCTTATTCAATGGGCTCTTAATCAGAAGCCTGCTGTTTACAAAGAGAGTTTGCATATATTTTTTCAACCAGCTCCATCGTTTTAACAGCATCTCTGAAACAGGTTTCAGGCTCCCTGTCCTCCAACACGCATCGTATGAAATGCATGTTTTCTCCGAGAAACCCGTAGTAAACGTGGAATTCAGTGCTGCCTCCTGCCGCTTCAAAAGTAGATATTTCCTCGGGTTCAGGCAGACCATCCCTGTATATTAAGGCTTTCTCATTAGGGTTGATGAAGGCCGATATGCCCTTGCTATGCATCTCGAACACATGTACCCTTGAGCCGGCTGCCCAATTGCTCATCAGGAAGCCTAGTGCACCGTTCTTGAACGTAACCATCGCGTTAAAACTATTGTCGTAGGGGACGAAAAGCCTCCGGATAAAGCTGCATATTCTTTCAACATCGCCTCCACCCATCCATCTTAAAGTATCCACGGCGTGGATCACGTCCGAGGTTAAAACATCCACCGCCCCAGAATAATAGGGAGGCTCTTGCGAAAGAATGTTCTTGTAGAAAACCGATACGCATTGGTTTACAGGCCCTCTTTCCTCAACGTTCTCCTTAACCCTTCTCATAAGTGGTATGAACCTTCTGTTGAAACCAACCATGGTTTTACACCCGTGTTTCTCAGCGTACCAGGCTAGGCTTTCAGTTTGGCTGCGGGTTAGGCCCGGGGGCTTCTCGATGAAAAGGTTAAGGCCCTGCTTGAGACAGTCGACCGCTATGTCGTAGAGCTGGTGGGGAGGCATTATCAGATATACTGCGTCCAACTCCTCCTTCTCCAACATCTTTCTATAATCGGTGTACTGGCCCGGTATCGAGTATTTTTCAGCTGTCATCCTAAGCCTATCTGGATTAAGGTCGCATACTGCTTTAACATTTGCTTCCTTTATCATGGAGAGTGAAGGATAGTGCACACTATTTGCGTGGGAACCTGCTCCGATCACTCCTATTTTCACGGTCCTCATGGTTATCTAATCGTTTTTCCTGCACTATTTAAAGGGTTTGGAGAACAAGTTTCCCATAATCCTAGATTACTTTTAAACGTTTCTCCAGCAGTCAACAATCTACCGCTTTAAGCCCCTTCCTGCTCTCCATGTAAAGAATTAAGTTAATATATGGCTCTGAGGAAGGCTTTACGCGCAGATGCTGGATTTCAACAGGATCAAGACTTACCCAATATCTGAGAGGAAGAACCTTGTAAAGCTGAAGGATTTGATCAACCCGGAGTCGCCTCCGCCGCCCTTTGAAAGCCAGGAGCTAAGGGAGGTTGCAAGGATGATTGTGGACGCTAGGAGAAAAAGGCGGCTAGTCTTATGGATGATGGGGGCACACGTGATAAAATGCGGATTGGGACCAGTATTGATAGATCTTATGAAGCGGGGCGTGGTGAGCCACATGGCCTCTAACGGAGCGGCTTCAATACATGACTTTGAAATAGCTTTAATCGGCGAGACCAGCGAGGATGTTTCTACAAGCATAGAGGATGGAACCTTCGGAATGGCTGAGGAGACAGGGTTGTTGATGAACGTGGCTGTTCAACGTGGTGTTCGCGACGGCTTAGGCTACGGCGAATCCCTAGGCAAGATGATTGCTGAAGGCGAACGTTTCAAGTTCAAGGAGTACAGTGTCCTATATCACGCTTACAGATTGGGAATACCTTTTACTGTCCACGTGGCGCTTGGAACGGACATAATTCACCAGCATCCTGCTTGCGATTTTTCCGCCATAGGTGAGGCCAGCGGGATTGATTTCAAGAAATATGTTCACACCGTCAGCAGCCTGGATGAAGGAGTGTTTCTGAATTTCGGATCAGCTGTCATCGGCCCTGAAGTCTTTCTTAAAGCACTGTCCATCGCGAGAAACCTTGGTTTTAAAGTGGAAAGGTTTACGGCTGCAAACTTTGATCTGAAATCCATAAGGGAGTATACTCGCCCCAGAAAGAAGGATGAAGAGGAATACTATTACAGGCCTCTTAAAAACATTGTTTTGAGACCAACCTCGCTCGGGGGTAAAGGCTTCCACATAACGGGCGACCATGCTGTGACAATACCCAACCTCCGTCACCTCATTGTCAGGATGATTACTGCGGAAAATATTACTCTCCAGGCTTTCGGTGAAATAGGCTTCGCACAGAGAAACAAGGCTGAGGATCTTGAACCATCCGTAAAAAACATTGTTGAAGAATTCGTGAAGGCTCATCCCGGTTTGAGTGTTATCGCAGAAGACTTGGTTAGGTCTTTTAGAGTTATCGATATGCGTCTCAAGGTTGGAGGAACCCTCTTCCTATGTGGTAATGGCGGCAGTTTCGCGGATGCGTTCCATATTTCCGCGGAGCTTTCGAAATCCTTTGAGCTTAAGAGACCCATACCAATCCATCGCAGGAAGCTGTTTAAAGGGCTTCCTTACGGTAATCTCTTGGTGGAAAGCCTGGAGGAGGGTCTGCGCGTGATAGTCCTGGGCTCAAACCATTCTCTTTCGAGTGCCGTTGAGAACGATAACCCGACTAGGAACATGGCCTTCGCACAGGAACTCTACTCTTTGGCGAAAAGAGGGGATGTTTTGATGGGTATAAGCACAAGCGGTAATTCTCAGAACGTTATATATGCTGCGGCAACCGCTAAAGCCTTAGGTCTAGCGGTGATCGCTCTAACCGGGAGAGATGGGGGAATGCTTGCGGAAATCTCTGACGTCGCTATTAAGGCGCCTGCGTCGGGGACAAGCCGTGTGCAAGAGATGCACTCCGTAATATACCATGTTTTATGCAGGATGCTGGAGGCTTCTCTGCTTAGGAGGCTGGATTTGAATGAAAGGGCTGAAACGCTCCAGACTGGTTGAAATACTGGATTCTTTTAAAGGCTTGAGAAGCATGGTGATCGGAGACTTTGCCCTAGACGTTTATTGGTATGCTGATATGACGCGTTCAGAACTCTCGCGGGAGACACCTCATTATACTCGCCCCGTCGTTAGAGAGACATATTCGCCAGGCGCCTCTGGCAACATATGTTGCAACGTTAAAGCCTTAGAGTTAAAGGATGTCTTTGCGGTGACCGTTATTGGAGACGACTGGAGGGGGAGGCTTCTAAACGAAAAGCTGAGAGAGAACGGGGTTAAGCTGGATTTCTTAATCATGTCTCGCGAAAGAGTTACGCCGACCTATATTAAGCCAATACTCTGCGGATGGGATTCTCAACAGGAGGATTCTCGCCTCGACTTTGTAAACTACAGCCCGTTGAGCAGTAGCCTGGAGGAAAAAATCATTGAAAACGTTAATGAGGCTGTTGAAAAAGTGGATTTAGTGATAATAGAGGATCAGATGACTCTGAACGGCGTGGTTACGGAAAACGTTAGGAGCAGGCTAGTTCAACTTGCTGAGAAAAATCGGAGCGTAGTCTTCATAGCTGACTCGAGGGAGCACATAGGTCTTTTCAGAAGCATGGTTTTAAAGCCAAACCGGATGGAGGCTGTGAAAGCCATACGACCATCTGGAAATCCTCTTGAAGTAGGCATGGACGAGCTTCTGCAGATAGGGAGAGAGTTGCAGGAGAAGGCTAAACGGCCAGTTTACATAACGTTAAGCGATAAGGGATGCTTAGTGGTTACTGGTTCCAGCTACCGTCATGTTCCGGCTGCGCCCACCGAACCCCCAATAGACCCCGTGGGAGCCGGCGACACATTCATCTCTGCTGTTGGCGCAGGCTTAGCGGGAGGAGCTGACCCTGTTGAAGCAGGCATAGTTGCAAGCCTGGCTGCCGGTGTTATTCTTAAAAAGCTGAACACTACTGGAACAGCTTCCCCGGGAGAAATATTAAGCAAGTTTGATGAAGTTGCCAAGGAGGGTGAATGGCCGTGAACCAGTGGCTTGAGATTCTTAATCCAGATTTAAATTCTATGGTTGGACGCATAAAGTATTCGTTAATAGATTTCGACGGGACAATATCTGTGATAAGACAGGGGTGGGAGGACGTGATGATCCCGCTTATGATAGAGATGATTTGCGAGGGTGATCGTCCAACCCCGGAGATAGAGAGAGAGGTTAGAGAGTACGTTGACTACTCAACCGGGATGTTAACAATAAGGCAGATGGAGTGGCTTGCTGAAGCTGTTCGCAGATACGGGATTTCGAAAAACCCTAAGGATGCTTACGAGTATAAGAGGATATATAATCAGCGGATGCTTCTGCTTGTTGAGGAGAGGCTTAGAAAACTGGTTAACGGTGAGTTGAACCCGGACGACCTGATGATATGCGGGTCCAGAAGATTTCTGGAAAAGCTTTTTGAAAAGGGTGTAACTATGTATTTGGCGAGTGGCACTGATCATGAGCACGTTTTAAAAGAGGCTGATGCGCTCGAGGTTACGAAATATTTTAAAGGAGGCGTATACGGTGCGTTAGACTATACTGAGGCAAACTCTAAGGAGAAGATTATTGAGAGGATTTTAAGCGAAAACAACCTGCACGGTAGGGAACTTCTGGTGGTTGGAGACGGTCCTGTTGAGATTAGAAGCGCTAAAGCCAGGGGGGCAATAGCCCTTGGCGTGGCCTCAGATGAGATTAGGAGAATAGGGTTGAACCCTAGGAAGATAAAGCGTCTCACGGATGCTGGGGCTGACGCAATAATACCCGATTTCACAAGAACCGGGGAATTGATGATGCTCCTCGGCTTCCACGGTGAAACTTTTAAAACCCGCAATAGCGGGTTTTAGATGGAAAATGTGCTTTAAAAATGAGGAAAAGTTACTTGGAGAGGAGCTTAGCGCGAACGGCGGGGTTCTGAGACTCGCCCCGTCCTTCGTGGCGAGAACCCTGTATCCGAGCATGGGTAGGCTCGGGTTGAAAGACTACTATGCTGGTCCCTCCAGAGGCTGGTTGTGTGAAAGATGGTTAGCATCGTCGGTTGAAGCCGTAAACCCGGTTAAGGTTGAAAACGAGGGTTTAAGCTTCATATCCTTCACACAGAAGCAGGCCAAGCTTTCCCTTAAGGATGCGTTTAAAATTCTTCCTGGAGAGCTTCTCGGCGACAAGTATGCGGCGGAACACGGCGCCCGGTTCGGGGTTTTAACGAAGGTTCTTGACATTGGAACCCCTATCCCGTGGCACGTGCATGCGAGAGAGGAGGATGCGAAAAAATACTGGAATATGAATGGGAAGGACGAGGCCTATTATTTTCTAGAGACCGAGGAAAAAGGGACTTTCCCGTATTCTCACATAGCTGTTCATCCGCATGTCGGTGAGGAGGACTTGATCCCGCTGCTGAAAAGATGGAGCGACGATAGGGTTTTGGATCTTTCCCCCGCCTACAGGTTGAATATCGGGGAGGGTTTCTACGTTTTCGCCGGGGTTCCCCACGCTCCAGGGACGGCCCTAACACTAGAGATCCAGGAGGAGTCTGATGTTTACAACATTCTTCAAGCGATATGCGGGGGGAGGAGAATGTCAAGGGAAGACATGTTGCGAGGCCTGTCTGATGAGGAGACTGTTGCTAAGCTGATCGACTGGAGGAGGTCGCGAGACCCGTTTTTCTACAAGAAGCACCATGTGGTTCCAACGAAGGTTGAGGCACCCGAGTTTGAGCGCAAGGGTGTTGAACACTGGGTGTTCCCGCCTGATCGGACAAGGAAGTTCTGCGGGAAGGAAACCAGGGTTTTTCCAGGAGAGACTGTTGAAAGTGTTGAAAACAATGCTTACCTTGCTTTCGTTTGGAAGGGGGAAGGCAGGATTGGGAATGTCTTGGTTAAGGGCCAAAACCCTGGCTTGGACGAGCTCTTCATATCTGCTGACGCCGCAACGCAGCCTCATAAAATAGTTAACACTGGAAAAGAGGATCTTGTGCTCTATAAGGTCTTTGGCCCGGATGTCTATAAGACCAACATAATACACGGAGATCCTTAGCCGAACCGTTTGTTATTTATAATATAGTTAAATTTTTATATTCCGATCGAAATCTTATCGCAGCATGCTGGAAGGATGGAAGGCGAAGTGGATCTGGGTAAATAACAATAATGAGGCATCGCGAAACATTTATGTCTGTGCACGTAAGAACTTCGAGGTTCCGTTCGACGTTGAAACAGCGGAGCTTAAAATAACTGCTGACGCACGTTACGTTCTTTTCATAAATGGGCGAAGGATTAGTAATGGTCCTATAAGAGGATGGCAGCATTCATGGTTTTACGACGTATATGATGTTAAGCCATATTTAAACACTGGTTTGATAAATACTGTTTCCATAATTGTATGGCAACCTGGTGAAACTAATTTCCAGTACCCGCTCGGCCGCGGCGGCCTACTCGCACAGTTAGACATGAAAACTAGAAGTGGGAGGGAAATTACAGTTTCAACAGACCGGGATTGGAAGGTTTGCATCAGCACAGCCTACGACCAGCATGCCCCACGCATATCGTGTCAACAGGGTTTCGTGGAACACTATGACGCATCTAAGGATCCGGAGTGGAAATATCCTGGCTTCGACGATAGCCACTGGCAGCATGCAATCGAGCTTACCGATGATTCCGAGAAACCATGGGTTAATCTGGTTAAAAGGCCAATACCATTCCTCACTAGCGAACCAGTATATCCTGTGCGAGTATTACGTACACGCATAGTTACCCCGCCTAGCATAGTGTACAGTTTTGACTTGCGCCCAAGCCTCATTCCCGGTGACCGTTTGTCAAATCTTCAGGAAATAATTGGGCTTGCTATCATAGTTGTGAAAACATCTGTAGCTAGAGAGGTGAAGGTTACTGGTGTGAATGGAATCGGTCTCGGTGCGCGGTGCGTCCGGGTTAACGGCGTGGACATGCCGGTCGACGGTAACACAGTTCTACTCAAGCTTACGGAGGGCGAGAACCTGGTTGTTTTCGATGTTACTGGCCGTTACCATGACTGGTGGTTTACAACAGTATGGGACGGTGAAGACCTAGAATTTGAAAACCCGCTGAGTAAGGCTGGTGCTCCATGGGCAATAGCCGGCCCTTTTCCGTCACCTGATGAGAATGGTTTCAAGAATATCCGGGATGCGAGGACTGTTGAAGACATCTTTAAAGCCTCTTCAGTTAAACCTGTCGCACCCGAGCATTTCGCATCAGACCATGTTTTTGCAAGAATTGTTTTCGCAAAGGAAGTTAAGGAGGATATTTTCTCTGAAGGCATTGGGAACCTTTGTTCGCCGAACGATGAGGTTGCTACCATATGGCCCTCCGAGAAAGGTGATGCTGAGCTGCTAATAGACTTCGGCCGTGAGCTGGTCGGCTTCATAGATTTTGAAGTTGATGCTCCAAAGGGTGTTACGCTTGATTTCTACGGGTTTGAAGCGATGCATCCTAGAGATGATTATGGTTTTGATATACAGCATACTTTCGGCCTCAATAATGTGCTGCGTTACACGACTAAAGAGGGATGGCAGAGCTACACAAGCGTTGTTCGCCGGGGATTCCGCTACTTGATTCTAACTATTCGCTTTCCAAAGAAAGAGAAGATGCCTGTTCGCATCAAGTTTGTAAGGTGCCTTTTAAACACTTATCCTTTCGGGGAGGCTGGGGAATTCGTTTGCAACGATTGGAGGCTTAACAGTATTTGGCAAATGTGTCGATATACTCTGCGCCTCTGCAGCGAGGACACTTATGTAGACTGCCCAGCCTATGAGCAAACCTTCTGGGTGGGCGATGCTCGACACGAGGCTTTAATCACTTACGCTACCTACGGTGGTTATGCTTTAGCAAGAAGATGCTGGCTTCTAGCAGGGGAATCTCTATTCCGCTCCCCGCTGGTTGAGAGCCAAGTGCCAAGCGGCTGGAAAAACATCTTGACCGCCTGGGCGTTGCTCTGGGTTTGGGCATGCGAGGAATACTATCGATACGCAGGGGATGAAGCCTTTCTGAAGGAAGTGTATCCGTTTATCTCAAAGCAGATGCGCAATATTGCTGAGAAGTTTATCCGTAACGATGGCCTGATGGAAATCGAGGCTTGGAATATGCTTGACTGGGCGCCGATGGATACTCCGAGCAGGGGGGTGGTGACGCATCAAAACGCGATGCTTGTAGAAGCATATAGGCGTTCAGCGGCTATCGCGAGAAAAATAGGTGGTGAGAGTGATGCTAAAGAATTTGAAACGCTTGCTGAAACGGTTAAACGGGCAATTAACCGGTATCTCTGGGACGAGCAGAGGAAAGCTTATGTTGACGCGGTGCATCATGATGGTGGGAGAAGCAAGGTTTTCAGCCTGCAAACTCACACAATGATTTATCTTTGCAATGCGGCTGATGATGATAGGAAAGACATCGTACGCAAATATATCTACGAGTGGCCGGAAGACTTTGTCAGGTTTGGAAGCCCGTTTGCTCTCGCTTTCCTCATCGAGTCTTATGCTAGAGACGGTGATGTTGAAAAAGCATTGGAAATAATAAGGCAGGAATGGGGTGCCATGTTGGATTATGGTGCAACAACCACGTGGGAGATTCTGTCACCAAAAACTAGAAGCCACTGTCACGCGTGGAGCGCTATACCCGTGTTCTTCCTAAGCAGCTATGTGCTTGGCGTAAAGCCTAGAGAGGTTATTTCGAATGGCGTGATAATCGCGCCTGAACCTGTTGACTTAACTTGGGCACGAGGATGTTTTCCAACACCCAAGGGTGTGGTAAACGTGCGATGGAGCCGGAAAGAAAAGAGTTTCACACTATGGGTTGAGTTGCCCGGCGGCCTAAACGGGGAAGCAGTAATGCCTTATTTCGTTCCCCAAGTATCAGAAATAACCATTAGGGCTAGCGACAGGTGCTTGAAACCATTGTTTGAAAATGGACGCTGGAAGGTTGAACTGCCTGCTGGCGTGAAAGCATGCGTTAAAGCCACCTGGTGAAAAATGTTTTCATGGAGCAATTAGCATGATTAAATAAAATTCTAAGCAACTCTTAAATGGAAGTAAACGCTCAATCCCCCGATGGAAGAGGCTATAAGGATTGTTGAAGCGACTGAGAGTAATCTGGATGATCTTTGCAGGCTATGCGTTCCATCGGAGAGGCAGGCTGATCCGAGCTTCATGAAGGGTGTTGAACTGAAGAAAATTTGGGCGATGGATATGCTTAAGCAGTGTGGTTCGGTTGCCAAAATCGCTTACTTGGAGGGTACTCCAGCAGGATTAATCCAATACGCTCCAATTCCTGAGGAGATGGTTGTTTACATTACTTGTATATTTGTTCCACACGGGAAGCACTGGAGAAAGGGTGTTGGTAGACGGCTATTGTCAAGTCTTATCGATGACATGAGGCATCCAAAAAGCTGGTTCGGCGGTGAACCAGCGTCGGCGCTTGTGACCCGTCCTTTTCCAGGGGAGATGCCCGGCCAGTATCCAGCTAGGGACTTCTTTAAAGACATGGGTTTCAAACAGGTGGAGGAAGACCCTAGCATGCTCTACTATCCTCTTAAACAGAGTTTCGTCTACCGGCCAATTAAGCAAAGGGAGTCGGTTTACATGCCGCAGGAGGATGACAAGGGCAAGGTGGTGATAATGTACAGCCCCTCCTTCTGTCCATGGTCCTACTTTTTCCTAAAGAAGTCTGAGCAAGAAATAGGGAAGGCTGTGCAAGGTCTGCACGTCAGGTGGATAAACAGTTCTGAGGAGCCTGCTGAGGCTGAGAAACGCGGTATTTCTGAAGGTTTAATTGTAAACGGTAGGCTCATAAGAACATTCATACTCGACGATAGAGAAGCATTCCTCAAGGAAGTTTTTGCTGCGTTGAAAGAAGAATAAGCTACTGTCAAGCCATTCCCATACAGAAAGATATATAGGCAGTGATAAGCAAAACGCAAAGTTATGACTATATACAAGACTCTTGAGGAGCTCTGTGAAACGGCAGTAAGGTTCGGGGCAGCTGAAGCGAAAGTGATTAAAGCTAGCGATGTGGTGGTGAGGGACTGGGTTAGGCTAAAATGCCAGTATGGATGCGGTGGTTATGGTAAACGCCTCACATGCCCTCCATACTCGCCAACCCCGGAGCAGATGAGAAGAATCCTGAGCGGCTATTCTTCAGCAATATTGTTGCGGTTCGAGCCCGAGTCGGGGAATGTACATAAGGCGGTTACGAAACTGGAGCGGGATGCATTCCTATCCGGGTATTACTCGGCATTCGGACTGGCAGCCGGACCCTGCCCATTCTGTAAGGAATGCAACCTAAAGAGTTGTGTCCACCCTGAACTTGCAAGGCCGTCGATGGAGGCATGTGGCATAGATGTGTACGCGACAGCGAGAGGAGCCGGTTTCACGGTAGAGGTTGTGAAGACGCGCAAGGAAAAGCCTAAGTACTTTGGATTATTGCTGGTTATTTGACTAAAAAAGATCATTAGGAGGAACAGTAGTGTTGACGGCAGCGATAAGGACAATCGACTTGACTAGAGTTTTCAAGAGAGAAAAATCGGAGCTGATAACGGCGCTGGATAAAATAAACATAGAGGTTGATGAAGGCGAAATATTCGGGTTGCTAGGGCCGAATGGAGCCGGCAAGACAACTCTGATAAAGATACTTTGCACCCTGCTTTCCCCCACGCGGGGGAAGGCGTATGTGCACGGCTATGATGTTGAGAAGGAGTATGGTAAGATAAGGGAGATTATAAACGTGGTTTCCGGAGGAGAATCGTCCGGCTACGGCATGTTGACGGTTAGGGAGAACCTTTGGTTCTTTTCTCAGCTCTATGGTTTCGATGGTGGAGAGGCGAAAAGAAGGATCGATATGCTTGTCCAGTCTCTTTCAATGGGCGATTTTGCCGATGTCAGGTTAAATAAGCTTTCGACAGGCATGTTTCAGAAGTTCCATTTAGCGAGAGGCCTGGTAAACGACCCTAAGGTTCTTTTCTTAGATGAGCCTACTTTAGGACTGGATGTTGCGGCTGCACGGGAAATAAGAAGGTTCGTAAGGCATTGGATAGATGAAGGCCCTCGTAGAACCATCCTTTTGACGACGCACTACATGGCTGAGGCTGAGGAGCTTTGCGATAGGATAGCTATAATCCACAAAGGCAAGATAATAGCCCTAGGGTCGCCTCGAGAACTCGTGGAGAGAGCAAACCCTGAGAAGGTTTTTGAAATAGAGTGTAAATACGAGGGGAACTTGGAATCCTTGTTAAGGGGTATCGTGGGCATTAAAGCATCTCTGAGACACGATCCGGAGACAGGCTTCTCGAAGATGAGGCTAGTGTTGGTTGACGCAGACATCGATGAAGTCATCAAGGAACTTGTAAACAAGGGCGTATCAGTGCTTTCCCTCAAGAGGGCTGTCCCAACGCTTGAAGACGTATTTCTCACAAAGGTTGGAGTGGGTCTCGTTGAATAGGATTTTGAAACTATTCTTGAAGTCGGCCTTCGCCAGGTGTTACATAAGGATCAAGGGAGGCAACAGGGAGCTCAGCTGGCTGGTCTTCGAGGTATTCATGCCTCTGCTCGGAATAGCTGCGATCGTCTACACTTACAGTTTCCTCGGAGCGCCTAAAGCTTTCGTGGGTTTCGTAATATTAGGGGGAGCAATGTTCTCCTACTGGTTCAACGTGCTGTGGGGAATTGGCATGAACTTCTATTGGGAAAAGGAGCGTGGCAACTTGGAGAAAATACTGATAACGCCCTCTCCGCTGCAAGGAATACTTTTAGGCATTGCACTCGGAGGCATGTTTAACACGACCATAAGAGCCATGGCAACCGTTATAATCGGGATTGTAATATTCGATGCAAAGTTTAACGTAGACGGCATTCTACCTGCACTGGCTGTCTTCAGCCTAACAATATTTGCCCTTTACTCCTTAGGCATGTGTTTCGCATCACTCTTCCTTAAGCTGGGACGCAGCGGCTGGAGGCTTACAGAACTAATGCAGGAACCCATAACTTTTCTATCGGGGCAGTATTATCCTCTTAGGGCTCTGCCCGCTGTTTTACAGCTTATTGCCAGCCTTATACCCATAACCATAGGAATAGACGGCGTAAGGCTCTCACTAATACTGGGCTCTTCCCTCGCTGACCTAAGGCTCCACCTAATGCTGCTGCTAGCACTCGGCGTCTCCACATTCATACTATCCTACTACATACTGAGGTTAATGGAACGCAGGGGTAAGGAAGATGGAAGTCTAACAATGAGGTGGATGTAATTGGAGGTAACACGGTTACTAAGAAGAGTATTTGCCTCGATCCGGCTCACATGGCTTGAGTCAAGCAACTGGACGCATCCTATGGTCTATTTGGGTTACGTGTTAGTAAGACCCATTTTCGGCACGCTAATCTACGTTTACATCTATTTAGCGTTCGCAATCTATACTGACGCGTGGAACCTTGAGGCAGCATTATACGTCGTAGGTGGATCTGCCCTCTACCAGTTCATAGTTAGCGGTATGTCCAGCGTGGCCTGGGTGGTGCATGAAGAACGAGAACATTATGAGACATTGAAGTACGTTTACATATCACATCCAAGGCTGCAAGAGTATTTAATCAGTAGGGGCCTATTCGGCTACATATTGGGAGTTTTCCTCATGGTAGTCACGATAACCGTCGGCTCAACCCTCATAGGTTTTCGCAGCTTCTCACTAAACATTCCCCTTATTCTTATCGGAATACTGATTGCCGTACTGTGGTCTTCTTCACTGGGTGCAATTGCTTCTGCAATATCCTTATTCTCCTCCGAATACGGTACCGTTATAGCGATAAGCTTCGACAGTTTTCTCATGATATTTGGCGACGTTTTGTTCCCCTCAGAGCAATTGCCTAGCTGGGCCTATTCTATGGCTGTGGGACTACCTCTGAAGGATTGGATGGCCCTAATGAGGTTCGCAATCTTTGGCATCGGTACTCCTGATGTTTCAACAATAATCTTGTACCAAGTTTTAAAAGCTGTAATAATTTTCGCATTATCGTTAGCTATCTTCAGGTTTGCCGATGTGCTAATAAGGAGAAAAGGCTATATCGATATAACTACAGAACACTAGCGCTCAGTCCTCTTTAAGCAGCCTAAGCTTACAAGTTAACTAATATTCTTTTGGAAGAGAACCGGCAATATGTAACATTGTTTACTCTATTCTGAATACTTACTACGCATAGCCCTATCCGTAGTCAGCTATGTGAACCGTGATCCTATTCGCGTCCATGGTGAAATCGTAACCCGCAGTCTTAAGTTGTTCGAGTGATTTTTTCAGATAATTTCCAAAATCCGATGTATCATTGTCAGGATCCACGGATTCACTGTAACGATAATTCATGAGCCTAGCTAGTTGCAGAAGTACTTGTTTAGAGGCCCAGTAATCTAGTGCCACTGGGTCGATGCTAGCCATTACGAGACCCGTCTCGGTAGCCTCTTCATAGGATGTGCCGGGGCCATTCCTAGGTATCGCGTTAACCCATACCGCATCCAGTATGTTAAGCACAGGGATCCTAGTCTCAGCCATCACTTTTCCCAATGCTCCCCTACCGATCAGACTATGAGTGTCAGTCAGTGGTTGGGATACAACACCCATGTAGTGTTTAACCGCACCTGTGACCCCGTATATTGAATGAGTTTTCAAAACGGGAAAGTTTATCACTTTCAATCTGCTCGAATCGTAAGTGCCAGATTCAGGATCCCATATCCCATGTTTGAAGCTGATATAAGTACCTGTTTTTGTTCTGAACTTGGGATAAGAAACTTTTACGCCGGTTTCCGGGTCTGAAACTGGTGAGACAACATAGCCGTCTTGAAGATCGCCATTGATGTATTCCTCTACCTGTTTGCTGGCGATGTTATCCCAGAGATAGGTTGAAACTTTATGCTTATCTGAGTATAGGGCTACTACAGCCTCCACCGACTGCGACTCGTTTACAGCATTGTTCCTCTTCCAATTCAAGCTACCCCTACCTTGACCGTTGTCTGCCACCACTATTTCTCCTGTGAAGCCTTCAGGATGTTTAAGTATAAGATCTACTAGCTCCTTCAGAAGGTCTGTATTGGTGCCCCCTCTCTGATCCCACTGACAGTTGACTTTAATTATTACTACATCATTCCTCTTGATTAATCCACCCGGACCGCTATTAACACCAACCGGCTGGGAGTCGTAGAAGAAAAGCCCCTTAGAACCCATAAGGCTTATTAGTTTAGCCATGCTCCCGTTTACGACGAATATCTCGGACGCCGGATGAATTATTGCTGTTTGAGGAGCAAGTTTAAGCGAGGGCTTTTGCTGAATAGGTTTATTTACGGTGTGCCAGTAAAACATTAAGAATGAAGCTGTAGCCAAAATCGTTGTTAACATGATTGTAACTGTTCTTCTTCCGGCAACCAATCTAAGCTCTTTAAGAAAATAATTGAATATTGAGAATACTGGAGCTATAAGTATCGCACTGTAGGCTAAAGCTGCCCTTTGACACGGATATGCTAACCTATGGGGTCTTGTTCCTGAACGCATTATGAGCCAAGCTAGGCTTAATAAACCTAATAACAGTGGGTGATGTATAAACCAGCGTATGAGTCGCTCTATCTTACTCTCGAGAAACATCGTATAGCTAAAATGGTCTTCACACCTATATATGCATATAGGGGAATGTCTGTGAGGTTGGTGTTAATTCTGAGACGAGCTGCTAGGAAGAGTTTAGACCTCGTAATCTATTAAGGGTTATTCGTTAATCCATTCTCGGGAAACCGGTCTTATGAGCGAAATCACAACGTATTCTCAGTCAATATTTAGAAAGGCCAACTAGCCCAGGCTGATGTTAATCCTCATACCCTATAAACCAGAGAAGAATCATTTTTTCTCAGTAAGCTCGGTGATCTCTGCATTTTTAGGCCCTATCAGTTGGCACAACTCAACTTCTCCTCCCTCTATGGTTCCTCTTTTCCCTGATCTCAACTCTCTGAAATTGAAGCTTCCGGGGGGCAGGTTTAGCTTTGTTGAAACAATTTGCCTGTAGGGTGCAGTGTTTATGGCGAAAGCAACATACCTTCCATTTTCAGCGTCTTTATGCAGTGAAGCAAAGGACATTGGCGAGGTTGTCCTCGCCGGCAGCTTAATGTTGAAAGCCTCTATCAGGAATTTCAACAAGGATACGCCTGGATCCAGCCCGATTATTGTAATCCTGCCTTCTCCATTTTTTCTCGTTAATCCAACTACATGTTCCTTTAACGTCGGCACGACGTCAACGTATGGTGATTTCACCCCGGCCCCAGATATCGTTAAGGCTTCCTCCCATTGCTGGTCGAAGAACTGGAAGCTTAATGTCCTTATCTTCCTCCTCAGGTTTTTGAAAGATATCTGGAGGACCATGGGGGAACCCCTTGGTTCCGCCCTGCTTCCGACCGGCCTAGGCATCTCTGAGAATTCTTTAACTTCTCTGCGGGCAAAATCGGTAACCGGTATTTTTCGGAAGAAGATAATGTGGCATCCCTCGTAGCAAGACTTGGCGAGGTTTTCCGCATCTCTCGCCCACATTAGCCCATCTCCAGCATAAATCAGAAGTGGCCTTTTTTCACGGTCAGCCTCAGGATTGTAGAATGTGAAATCTAGCCCTGCTTTATGAAGGCTGGAGAAGCAGCGTCCCCAATTCCATCTTTCTGAGATTACTTCAGACGGGTGTCTCAGCAACATCTCCGGTCTGTAGTAGACCAGTGCGATAGAGGTTATTTTTTCAAGGTTGTAGGGCTTAACAAGTCTATATGTTTTTGATAGCTCTTGGATAGATAGATACACATCCGGGTTTATCAGCCCCCATTCGTTTACCGGTGCACACGTCCAGTTATCTCTTCCAACAGCCATGTACCAGTTCCATCCTTTCAGGCCCCATGCCATTGCTAACAATCCCAACAGTCTTTCATGCGTGCCATCGATGGGTCCTGTTGAATACAGAGCATCAGTCCAGATTCCAGATTGGAATTCCGTCGCGATCGGGTAAACGGTGTGGGCAGCATAAGCCCTAACCCAATATGAAAGCTTCATCATTTCGCTTTTAGGCAAATGCTTCTTCAAGTAAATGTCCATACAGGGCAGGTCAACAATCCTGCTTAATCTCGTCAGATCGTGAAAAGTCGGGTCGTCGTAAGTGTTTACCAGCATAGGTATCTCAACACCATTTCTCCTATACTCGTCCCTTGTCCAGGATATTATTTGTTCAACACTCCAATCCAGAAAAGCCCTGTAATCTAAGTACCGGAGTAGGTTCTCAGGCTCCCTGTTTCCTCTTGCTAAAGGGTGTTCCTCATAGGCCTCTGCTTCCTCAAAGCTTGTGTAATCGCAACCCCAAGCATTGTTCAGCCTTTCGATCTCCCCGTATTTCTCCGCTAGAAAGTCTTTGAAGGGTCCTTTCCCTCTGGATAACCCGAGTTGGTCTCGATAGTATCTTACCCACGGGTCGACCTCATTATCCACCTGAAGAACAAATATTGGTCCCCCCTTGGTGGCTTGGTTTGGGACTATGGATTTCTCACATACTTTTCTTATATAGTTTGACGCAAGCCTCCTGAATTCTTCACTGAACCTGTGATGTCTAAACGCCTCCTCAGGAACCCCGCCGTATTTCCATTCCGCATAAATGTAGGGGCCAGGTCTAATCATCATTAGGAAGCCTTTTTCCTCCACGAGATCTATGAAGTGATTCAACGCTCTCTGAGGATCCGTGTCCCCTTCAAAATCGAATTCTCCCCCGATTTTATGGAAATCCCACGGTATGTAGGTGGATATGATCCTTAAACCAGCTTCCCTCAGCCTATTCATTATTTTATCCCAGTTTTCAATCTTGACACGCCAATAGTGGAATTCTCCTGATAAAAATTCAACCTTCTCATCGTTCAAAGTAAAACCGTAACGGTTTATACTGGTCTTCATGCAGTAAGCATTCTTGCCCAGTTTTATATGTTTTTAATGCGCTGTCAACTAATTGAGTTAGACATGTTCTTGGATGCTATTGCCCATTATTCAGCCACTCAGTTTTTAATAATCTATCAAAGGTAGCTTAACAAGCTTCCTTTCTTTACTGCTTTCCTCCGCGGCCACCGCTGCTTCCATCGCTTTCAATCCCTCCAGCGGCGTGGCGAAAACATGTTTGTCTTCCAATACGCTTCTAACAAAGTCTTCCATCTCCCTCTCATACATTACTATAGGGTCTTCCTTTATGTCTACTTCTTCCAAGCCTTTGCCCTTGCTGCTGACCTCCATGCTTCCTATCACGTATCCTTTTACACTTACAGTACCCTCTTTGCCAACTATTCCCCATGATTCATAGGTATGCGTAGCAGTCCAGCTTTGCAGCACACTGGAGAAAGCATTGTTTTGATGAGTAAACACTATGTAAGCATTATCCTCGATACTTATCCCTTTCCTCTCAGTCTTATAATGTGCTGTGACTGAAGTGATGTTGCCAGCGAACCATCTGAACGCGTCTATCATATGGATCGTGTTTTCAACAACCATTCCGCCGCTTCTCTTCTTATCGGTTAACCACCCCATTGGTGGCAAAACACCCATAGCGGTTCCTATCGCTATTCTCCAGAGTGCAACCGGTTCCCCCACCGTATTGTTCTCAACAAGTTCCTTAGCATACTTGAACATCCCGTGGTGTCTCAAACAGAAACCGACTGCAAATTTCACAGTACTCTTCTTCCACAGGCTGTATATTTCATAAGCATCCTCCAGGTTTGCCGCTAAAGGCTTCTCTAGGAACACGTGCTTGTTGTTTTTTATTGCCTCTACCGCTATTTCTCTATGAGTATCCGGTGGGGTAGCTATTATGACCGCGTCAAGATCCTTTAATTCAACCACTTTCCTGTAGTCTGTGAAGCATTTTTCTGCTTTAAACTTCTCAGCTGTCTGCTTTGCCTTTTCCTCCACTATGTCGCATGTGGCGACCAATTTCTGCCCGGTTTTCAACAAGTTTGGTAGATGCGCGTAGTTAGCAATGTTGCCACAGCCAATCACGGCCATTTTTAGACTCTTCATCTTTATCGTATTGAAACTGAAGCATTATTTAAAGATTCGGAGGAATAGCGCGTCTAAAACAATGTTAGATATTTATTCACAAGAGCTTATTACTATTTCCAAGAAATCCCCAGGGTTAAGAAAAACGGGTTTTTCAAGTATAATGGTTGCATATTCTCCATCAACTTTCAAAACAGCGTTTGCTTCTCCTTTGCTGGAGTGCTTTACTGCTAAAAGCGTGTCTGATTGCTGGTTAGTGATCAGCTTAACTTTCTGCAGTTCAAGCGTCCCATAGCGAACCTCTATTACGTTTCTCTGGCTGTGTTCTCTAAGCTCTCTGCTGTAGCTTCCCCAGCATCCCCCTGTTGAGAAGAAGCATCTGAAGCTGTCCTTAGACACTTTTGGTGCGAAACCTATTGTCTTTTCAGGAGCACTATACTCTAACCCGCTTAACGCTAGGAGCAGAGACCAGCTTGACATGGCTCTCGCATAATGGTGGCCGCATTCAACCTCGTCCCACGGGTTCCTCTTTACACCGTCATACCTATCCCTAACTCCCTTGACTATTTTAAGCCCCTCGTTAACAAAGCCCTCGTAAATCAAGTGGGCTGCCACCTGGTACTCTATGCCCGTCCAGACTTCGTCACAGTATGGAAAAGGATAGTCTGGTTTACCGCCCTTAGGCCAGGAGCAGAGAACCAGTCCACTCTCATCGTTCAGAGCGTAAGTCCTTTGACAGTTCTCATGTTCCAAAAGGCTTTCCTTCCAATTGTAGCGGAAAACAGCCATTAGTGCGGATTTAACCTGTTCCTCCGGCAGAAGGTATCCGAGTCCAACCGCATGGCTGAACCATTGGCCGAGAAGCTGGTCTGAGAGACACCCTTCTCCGAATTGATACCTGACATTGGGGTCGCCTTGAAACCTTTGCACGAAGTACTCGCCGTTCCACAATAGCCTGCTGAAGTTTTCTCTACCCTTTTCAAAAACTTCCCTATACTTTTCAGCAGACTCGGAATCGCCTAGGTGTTTAGCCATCTCCTCCGCTGCCCTCAATGACCCAAGATATAGGGAACTAACCATGGGGTTAGGCCCGTAAAACTCAATATCGTACGTGTTATGCTGCTCCCCCTCCATAAGGCCGTCGCAATCCTTATCCCACGTTTTCCAAGCGTACTCTAACGCCTTTTTAGCATTGGGCCAAAGCATTCTTAAGAATTCCTCGTCGCCGCTGAGCTTCCACTCCCTATAGAGCTTCATTACACACCCCGTCTGCCCGTCAGCCGCAGGCTTAAACCTCCATCTAGCACCTGACAGCGGCACTAGGGTTCTGAAGGCCATGTTCCCATTCTCATCAGTATTGTTTAGAAAATCTGTTAGACGCATCGTTCTCTCTAGGCTTGGGAAAAGATGTGCCAGGGTCTGCTCATAGTTCCAGACGTGCGTACAGTTCATCCAGCAGCATCCGCTGTTATCACTACATCCTTCAAAAGCGTAAAACCTGCCGTCCTCAGCCCATAGGCATGTTGGAGTCCTTATGGTTGAAACCTGGCTGGACACCGCTTCTAGAACATAGTCGGGAAGAGTGCTTTCGAAAAGCGTCCTGTGGAAAAGCATGGTTTCTCTTTCAAGCCTCTCAAACTCTCTAACAACATACTTGGCAACATCTAAAGCGTCTTGGAATAGCTTGGCGTAAAAGTTTCCAATTCTTTTTCCCCTTACTTCATCCTCTCTATTCCAATAGTTCACCAGATTCGGGAAATACCATGAAAGTATGAATGGAAGAACAACCTCTTCTCCCGGATCCAAGGTTGCCAAGAGCCCGAGGGTCCCTATGTCTGTCTCCCCATCCATGGAGGGGTCGGCTGCAGGCTCCTCAGCCAGCCGCCCGTCTTCAGAGAAATCTTTCCAGAAGCTCTGCACATCATCCCACCAGACCGATCTCTCCCATCTTAGAGCGTAGGTTACCTCGCTCCAGCTTGTGGCGAGAACCATTGAGCCGAACTTTGGATCCTCCCTGGAATACTTGCCGCTGCTCATCTTTATAGCGGTTAAGCCTTTTTCCCTAACCAGCTCATTCAAATTCTGTCCGAACAAATCGTTAAACCTGTTTGTAAGAGTTGAAGTGCCGTCGTATCCAACAGCGTTGAAAAGGCTCATAGCCAGGGTTAAGCGAATTCTCTTAGAGGATCTGTTTCTCGCTCTCCATTTGAAAATCGCCACAGGTAGGCCTGAATCCTTCTCGTTGAGGGGAATCAGAGGGTTGAAGGCCTCTAGGGAAATCTCAAGCGGAATATTGTCTTCGAAATCTATTCGTGCAAAGGGATACTCTCCCCTGAACCTTGCCTTAGCAAGCCTAGGTAGACCCGGAACGTATGACCATGGGATTCCGTGGCTGCCACGATAGGGTGGGGGGATCCTGGATTCTAACACTCTTGAAACTGGTTTATAATCCTCTTCGCGAAACCAGATGGAGAAAAAAGTGTATGGTAGGTCCTTTCCTTTACCTGGCCTGTTAAATATCTCCCAGTCTCTAAGGTTTCCTCTTCCTCCTAGGGAAACTGTTCCTGTACCTATTCCTCCTATCGGGAAAGCTATCTCGGAAAGCATGTTTCCTTCGAAGGAACGTGTTCTTTCACCTAGCAAGCCTGGAAAGCTAGAGTCTGAGACCCTTATAAATTCTTCTGCTTAAGCCAGTGTCTCAGCCCTCTTGGTAAGTTCCTTCCTTTTCCAGTCTATGTCCCGTGGGATGAAGACTGCCGCCATGCTTAGAAGAATTATGCATATTGACCAAGTGATGTTTACTATCGTAACTATGCCCCATTCTAGTCCAATCGTGTCTGCAGCATAACCCGTAATTAAAGGTGCAAAAGCCGACCCGACGTTGTAGAAGAATAGCAGCATGGCCATGGCTGACCCTCTTACCTCGGGAAGGGCAACGTCTTGAACAGAGGATGAGACGCATGGCCCAGCCATAGGCATGAATAACGCTGTCATAGCGCCCAGTATCAAGAAGAGTTCTACGCCACCCTTAGTCAGGAAAGCCATGTTGAAGAAAACTAGCCCTATGACGACGGTTAGAGTGGCGAAGACTACTCTCCCCCTCTTGTTTCTTTTGAAAGCCCAGTCTCCTGTTAAGCCTGCCAACAGGTTTCCAGCAACCATGGAGAGAAGGGCAGCCAGCATTACGAGTAGCTGTGAGCCTGCTTCAAAGCCCCTGACATCAGTCATATAGGTGAAGAGCCAGTAGGAAAGAATGTTCCACGGGAAGACGCCGAAGAACCCTTGGAGGTAGAGAAATAAGATGGATTTTCTTTCGAAAAGCCTTTTCAGAGATTTTACTGAAAAAGTATCCTTGAGCCTATCCCTAACATTCACCAGCTCCGGCTCAGTCCCCCCTCTTGGAACATCTTTCACAGTAAAAAGAACTATGAACGTTAAAAATATGCTTGGGACTACGGTTAAAAGGAAGGCGTTGCGCCATCCGAAGCTGATTCCGATTACGAGGCCTATGACGACGCCTATTAGGGCTCCAAAAGTTTCAGCCGCCTGTAGGATTCCTAATGCGGTAGCCCTCTTCTCAGGGGGGAAGTAGTCTCCTAGGAAGGACATTAAACCGCTGGTAGCTTGATTATCTATTCCCGTTGCTGATCTCGTAAGAATCAACTGAGTGTAATTTGCTGAAAAAGTGGAGAACATCGTTGTGCACCCCCAGATCGCGCTTGCAAGAGCGACTAAGGGAGGTCTAGCGTACTTGTCGAAGAGATAGCCCCAGAGGGGCATGAAAGCAACGGCCACCAGTATGGTTGCGGTTTCAATGGCTCCCAGCTCAGTGTAGCCTAGTTTAAACTCGTCTCTTATTAATGGCAGTAGCGGGGATACGAGAAACTTATCGGCATAATGTAGTACAACGAAGATGAAGAAAATAAGCGTTACATACCATGCGCCGCGCAATATTCCGGTTTCCCGCTTCTTGCTCATGAAAGGGATATGAAATATTAAACCTATATAACATTATAGGTTGTTTTAGATTTGATGAGAAAAGGCTTTAAAAGGCTTTTTGTTCAAAATGAATTTACCCATTACTCCGCTTGAGAAAACTTTATATTTACGTAAAGTCTTACGGTAGGCGGAATGATCCCCGCGTTCATGTTGAGACAGCTATATGAGAAGGGGTCTTTGAAAAATATTGTTGACGAAAACGGAAATAATGTTGGCTTCAGTTTTTCCCTTTTTAACAGGTTGGGGTCGGGCACTATTGAAGGCGGTTTCAAACTCACAGTAGACGGTGAGGAACTTCCACTAGAGAAAATAACTATTGAGAAAGGTGGAGTGACGATTAAAGCTGAGGAATTTGCTAAGACTTCGACACTCTTTACTGTTGGAGACAGGATTAAATTTACGGTCGAAAAGCCTGGAGGCTTACAACCGGGGCTTCATAAAATAGTAGTCAGCACGATGACGATGGAGTATGGGAAGATAGAATTCGACTTCTCTGACACTGTTTCTTAACTCATTTTTTGTCAATAGCACCATGTCTTTTCGTCAACGCATTCCGGATCCTAACAGAAGCCTCCTCGATTATTTCTAGGGGTGAACAAAAGTTTATTCTAACGTGTCCAGCGCCCCCGTCCCCAAATACACTTCCACCGTAAACCAACACCTTCGCCTCTTTCAAAAGATATTCAACAGCATCCTCGTCTTTTTCAAACAAAATACTTAGGTCTGGGAGAGCAAAGAATGAGCCTTCGGGCGGCTGAGCAACTATTCCAGGGATTTCATTCAGCTCTGCTATAAGCCTGTTTCTAACCCTTTCTAAATAGTTCTTTAAAAAATCTACGTAATAGCCGCATTTTCTCAAGGCTGCTGCAGCGCCTATCTGTTCAACTGTCCCCGGATGAATAACTATGCCAGTGTTCTCATCCCTCATAAGCCTAATTATTTTTCCCTCGGAGACAACATAGCCTATGCGCAGCCCAGACATTCCATATGTTTTCGTAAATCCGAAGGCTGTGACCGTCCGTTCATACATGCCCCGCAGTGAAGCAATGCTAACGTGTTTTCTACCGTCATAGGTAAGGTTCTCATAAAGCTCGTCTGAGAAAACGTAGAGATCATGTTTTACAGCTATTTCCGCTAAACGCTCCAGCTCGTCTCTAGTGTAAACGGTTCCCGTAGGATTATTAGGATTACAGATTGTAATTATCCTGGTTTTGCTGGTTACTGCTTTCTCAATCCTAGCTAGGTCCAGATGCCCGTCCCTCTGAGTTTTGACCTCGGTCACCTCTGCCTGGAAACCCTTGGGCCTGCCTATCAGAGGCGGGTAAGTGGGTGTGACGACGATAACATGTTCGCCGGGCTTTAGAAGAACCCGATAGGTCAGCCATATCGCGTTCATAACCCCGACCGTCGGAAGCACTTCTCCCTCTTCAACGGGAATGTTGTTAAAACGAAGCAACTTATCTCTAGCCGCCTCTATGAACTCTGCAACCCCATTCATCTCATAATGATACCTTCCATTTGTAATTGCGCTTATCATTGCTTCCTTGACTTCTCTAGGCATTTCGAAATCGGATTCCGCTAAGCCTAGGCTTATTACGTCTCTCCCCAGTCCCAAATACTTGCTTGGTCTACTTTTCCTTATCTCTTCTAGGCTCGGCATTTCTATGGAACTCATTTCCCCTAAGAAAATTTTTGAGCCTATTTAAGAGTATGCAAGGGATTGCTGGACGAGTAGAGCCGTATCGACTATTTTCGCTTGGGGAACTCCAGCATGTCGAGCTCTTTAATTCTTCCTCTTGCTTTCGGAATCAGTAGCGTCTTTATTTCGAAAGGCTTAAACCTGGCTTTAACCTTTTTATCGATGACTGGCAGGCTTATGTTGGCCTCAGCCTCCTCCCCATTCGCCTCATGACAACGCATCACAAGGTTCTCTGAATCCTCATGTTTTTTAAACACGCTGACTAATACGTTATCCTGTTTAACTTGAATTAAGGAGCAGGATGGCGGAAGCAAACCATTATGAGGATAGTCGACGAAAACTATTGGTTTAGAGTTAAACTCTTCTGCACGCTTTACGGTATCCGCTGCTTTCCAAGAACCGGCATGCGGTAAAAGCATTAGGCTGAAGTCTTGCCACCCTTGATCAATATATAAGTAGGTCTGGGCTGGATCTAGCTTGTAAGGCTGATGGTGGGCATAGGGTGGGCTTCTAAGAACTGTTATTCTTATTTCCGAGCCTTTAGCATCATAGCTATACTTGCAGTCGTTGCATATGCTAAGCCCATGGTTCTTGATCTCGCCGTCAACACTTACCGTAGTCCCAGTTATATCCACCCATTTATGCATCGGCTCCTCCTCCCCGTTGCAGGGACGCGTAACCCATCCATACGGAATTGAAGAAGTCAGCATCGGCTGGTCAACGTTAACTTTAAAACTCAGTTTAAGCATTTTATGCTGCTCGTTCCAGTTTAATGAAAACCTCAGCTCAACATAAGGCAGCCCCCTATAGATTGAAACTTGCATGCGCATGAACGACTTATTATAGTTGCTTTCAACCATTATAGTGGCACGTACCGGGCCTTTTTCAACAAGCCTAGCCTTCGCGTTTCCGAAAGCTCCTATATCGTTCCTAAACTCGTTAACCCCGTGGCTCCAAGTATCGCTCTGATCCTCGATTACAATTGGAACACAGGCGTCCCCCCTGAACACTTCAACCTTGTTCTTCTTATCGTAGAGGTGTTTGATATAGCCGTTCGACGGGTCGACCTCCAGACGGAACCATTCGTTCTCCAGAAAATTATCTGAAGCTATAAGCTCTCCGTGAGGAGACGATGCATTATCCTTCCTACCCGTATTGCGATAAACTCTGTAGCCAAAGGCAGGAATATCTGCGATGAAGAGTATTCTTTGTCTCCAGTCCCCCACGTTTGCGGAGGGTTTCACACGCTGTATAGGCACTGCCTGTCCCTTTTCATCCATAAGGCTGCCTTCCCCGTTAACGTCTTCAACCTCAACCGGGAAAACCATGTTCCACGAATGCGGGTTGAAAACTATTATAGGGATGCCTTCTCCCCCCGTGTTTATTTTGGAGGCTATGGCTTGGACAGCCTTGTTCAACACAGTGCTCCCTTTGCTTAAGACTTCGCCTTGAATGTTCCGCACATCGTCGTATGCTTCCGGAATGGATGTTCCGCACAGCACGTCGTGGAATTGTGTAAACAATAGTTTTTTCCAAGCCTCCGTGAGCTCTTCCTGCTGGTGCTCTTCTCCTAGGAGTAGATAGACCATGGAGGAAAATTTCTCAGCTGTACAAAGAAGTTCTTCAGCCCTACGATTATTTCTTTTAACCTCAGAGTGAACAGAGTAGCAGCCTCTTGCATGATGCTGCATTTCGCCACGAAATACGGGTAGCCCTAGTCTTCTTCTTGCCACGTTAAAAAACTCGTCGGGAGAACTGAAAACAATTTCAACATCCCCCTTTTCTTTTCTTCTAAGGATGCTCAACACGTTTTCCCTAGTTGCGCCGCCCCCATGGTCCCCCCTCCCATAGAGGCACATCGCCTCCCTAGAGGGAGGCCTAACCATACTAATTGTTTTATCAATATGATCTGTAATGTCCTCTCCACTTGTACAGTAGGCTAAGGGAATCCTGTAGCAAAGCACTCTTGACCCATCGTAACCCTCCCACCAGAAAACAGTCTCCGGAATATTTTTGTTTTCAAAGAACCCTGGGCGCATGAAAACATAATTCTTTAATCCGCATTTAATCAGGATCTGGGGCAGCATTCCGTTGTGTCCGAAGGAATCCACGTTGTAACCTGTGGCGGCGATGATTCCAAACTTCTTCTTGAAATATCTCTGCCCGTATAACGCGTGGCGCACGAAGCTTTCTCCAGCCGGTATGTTGCAATCCGGCTCCACTATCCATCCTCCTACGATTGCCCAACGCCCCTCCTTAATCCTCCTCCTTATCTCCCTGAACATTTCAGGCTCGCTGGCTTCAATCCACTCATAGAAAACTGCTGAGGAAGCTGCGAATACGAAACAGTTAAACTCGTTCATCAAGTCTAAAGCATTTCTAAAGGTAGATCTTACAACCCTGTAGCCTTCCTGCCAGCTCCACAGCCATATTGGGTCTATATGGGAGTTTCCAACCATATATATCCGGATCCTTTTTCCATCCATTTTTTCTCACGCCTTCCTCTCAGCCTGGTAAAAATAAGTTTCGCTATCGCAATGAATTAACTGGGCTTAATTCCCAACCATTCATAATGGTGATTTTGGAAAATAAATGGCTTTTCTATAAAAAGGATTATCTTACACTGCTTATTCGCTTATAATCCTTCAAAATTTCTATGGAGTACTGAAATTCTCTCAAGATACCTCCGGCAGTATGACGCCGTCTGGAGCAGGAATGTATCCGTCTTGTTCGAAGAACAGCATTTTCCTGGAAACTTCATTATGTCCCTTTTACCCCTTCCCAATACCTTATGGTCAATATTTCCTATGACGGCAACCCCGCTGTCCAAAGTCTTCCTAATCTATTCGATATCTCCCCCGCTACTTGCCTCGAGAGATGTGAAGTTAATGCCGACTCTCGCCCATGTTTCAGTTAATTCGTACGCATGTCCTTGAGATTCAACTCCCACTAAATCGATGCCCATGTTTTTAATCCAGCTTACTATTGGACCATATGCCTTCTTACAAATGTCTGTTATCCAATCCATGTCTACTATACAAGTAAGCCTATATGCCCTTGGTTCAAGGAAGATGGCGAAATAGCGCGCGCTAGATCTCCAGAACCACTGAGGCATGAGAAAGACCCTGTCGGGTTTACCGAAAGTAAAAGTTTCTTTAAATCTTTCACGCGGACTTATTTCTTTCATCGCACTATGAATCATTGAAGTATAATGAAAAGTTTTTATCTAACGTAATACTTCTATGTAAAATAAAAATCACGGAAGTTTCAGTGGAGTATACTAGGCTTAGATTGTTGGTGTTGGAGGAATTCATATAAGGATCCCCTATTCATACTCGTCTGTTTAATGATTTATTCTGTGTTTTTCGAAGTGGAAAAACAATTCGTCCTAATCAGCCTGAAAAGCTCGCCGGGTTGTGAGCTATAGAGCCTAATCCTTTGAGGCCTTTTCTCGTCCTTGCTGACTATTTCGACGAATTTCCTTTTTGAGTCGAGCTTCAACTCATAGTTATCCATCGGAAAACTTATGACTACTCCTTGTGCAGCCAATCCTTTTTCGAAAATGGTATAGCTTCGAGGAATCTGAGCAAAGTTTTTCGACACCTTGTTCTGCCTGAAACTTATTAAAGTCATTATGGCGTAGGGAACCTCGTAACCGATCAAGAAGATCAGAAACCTGGATGAGTTTAAGGATGAATCGCTTGTCAAGCTGCTTGCGAAATTGAAATACATTGGGTACCAGACCAATAGTATGAATATGAAGACAAATATGCTTAAGATGGATAAAACTGCTAGGGGCTTCATTTCTTGAGTGAGCTGTGCATCAGACGCCATGAGCCTCGAAACCTCTATGCCTCCTTCCTCGTAGATTTTTTTGCTTTCTTTTATCTCCTTAAGCTGCCCGGAATACGACCCTTTCATCTGTGTTCTCATTCTTAAATATGTTGGGATTAATGAGATTGCTACGAACGCTATGAAAGTATAGGTAAGGTACTCAGGGTAATAGGTGTTTAAAACTGCAAGGGTCAATATCATGATCTGCCCGTATAGCTGGTATAGCGCGAAGCTTTTCCTGTCCTGATAAGCCATGCGAATAATATGGGTGGCTATTGAATACTTTTTATGCTTTTCTGTAGAAGCTTGCAATAACCTGTTTTTTAACGAGACTCGTGGTGAGGAGAGTTTTTCAAGGGTTTAGGCTGGCGTGCAGTAGGATTTTTCAACCTTAAAAAAAGAATTAGTGTTACGTTACGCTTTAATCACTTTTATTCCTAGAAATCTACACGCGCTTTCTATCTCTCGAGAAATATCTCCGTGAACCATGCTCGCGTGATGTATGAACCCCTCGTTTACAAGCGTCCTATACACTTCATCGAGGCTTTTAATCCTAACCCAGCTGTACGAGCCCCTCGTATAAGGGCCTTCTTCAACAATCTCGCCACCCACGGTTAGCATTTTGAATTCTCCATCATACTCCACCAGTCGGTTGATCGTAACCGGACCTGGTTTAAGCCTGAACTCGCCAGTCCCCTGCGACCTGTCTTCACCCACTGCTCTGTAAAGTATGCTGTGATACCTTACGGCCAACTTGCAACCGGCACATGCTAGTGAAGGTGGCGCGTTGCCACAGTGCCACATTAGAACGAGGTCTTCTTTCTCCGGATGCTTAATCGTCCAGTCTACGAAATGAGGTACAGATTTTCCCAGTGTTGCCCAATACTGCATAAGCATGGTTAATGCACCGTAGACGTCGGATTCGCATGCAGAGACTAAACCCTGCTCCGTCAACCTGCCCAGCACGTGGCAAACCGATATGCCGTAGAGATCCTGTATCTCAGTCCAACATCTGAAGCCGAGTGCTGATAAACCGTCTTTCTCAGCCATGTTTTTCAGTAGAACCTCCAGCTTCGCCATCTTCAACAGATTTTCAAAAGGTATTCCTGTAATTTCAGCATATGATTTTATTTGTTCAACAACCCTCGTCACATCTGGGTTGTCCCCAGGGATCTTGCTCAAGCCAAGTATGACGCCAGTGAGGTCGTAGGGTACGGCTCTCTGTCCAAACTTGTTTATCATCGCTACCTCGTTGAAAGTGCAGGTTTCGAAGCGCTCGGGTCTGGGTCCAAAAACGCCAACCTTGGCTCCGAGGAAAGCTCTGACCGAAGAGCATGCTCTTGCAAAAACCCTTACTTTTTCCAGAAAATGATTCTCCTCTGGAAACACTATGCCGGCGAAGTCGAAAGGTATTTTTCTCCTGTAGAGCCCTGAGGTTAGAGAAAGGGTTCCGCAAAACGAGTCTGAGCTTCTAAAGCCTTCGCTCGATATAGGCGGCTCCTTCGTGCCGAAAACTAGAGTGGGGACACATAGGGCTTGAGCTATTGAAGAGCCTGCGACCTCGTCTCCAAAAGTCATCGTGCCAAGTATTAACCCGTGTATCCCCTGGTCTTTAAAAAGCCCTATGGTTTTCGAAGCGTCTTCATCATTCCTAACCAGCCCGTTTTTAACAAGCTTTTCGTCAGGATATACAAGAGTTATTTCTCCTAAACCAGAAAGCATGTTTATCGTCCTGCTCCGTAGCTTCTTAGCCCATTCTTCGTCGAAAGGTTCTCTGTGGAGAGGAACAAACCCAAGCCTAACTTTACCGGTTTCTCCAATCATTTTTCTTCAATATTTTCTTGCAAAATCCTGAGATAAATCTTTAGCTGGGAGTAGTTGCGCTGCCTAGAGCATATCTCCTAACGAATTAAGTCTTTAACAGTTCTTTTTTCGACACGCGTTGTCACGGAAAGACGGTTTGCTTATACGTTTTTAAGTCTCCCGCTTTTCAAACAGCTTGGAATCGCCCATAAAAACGGTTCTAAGAATAAGTTACTCCGAGCTTTACGTATTCCCATGGCTGTTCGTCTACCTTCTTATAGGCTTCAACTACTTGGCTAAACTTCACAATCGGGTCGATTATTCCTTGAACATCCAGTTTTTTCCTAATGAAAAACTCTATTACTGTAGAGTAAACCCTCTCCCTATCCCAGAGAGGATAATCTCTATAGGGCTCGCTTTCGACGCGAGCCCCGGATACTAGTGTTAGCCGGTTGAAGTGAAACTCTTCGCCGAGGTAAAGATCTTTGGCTTCCCCATGATACCAGGAAACAGGTATTACGCTTCCCCCGTATCTGGTTGCTCTAATAGCCTGGTGCAATGCTCGATAACTACCACTGATCTCCAGAGAAACATCCACTCCTTTCCCCTCCGTTAATTCCTTAATCTTCATACCCGCGTCAACAGAAGTCGGGTCAATAACGTAGTCTGCTCCGAATTTTTCGGCGAGACCTCTTCTCTTCTCCACTGGTTCTACGGTGATGACGCATAGACTACCAGATATTTTGCACATCTGGAGAGCTAAAAGCCCTATTGCCCCCGTTCCGAAAATCGCAACCCGGTCGCCCAGCCTTACATGCCCTTCTCTAACAGCCATGAGTGCTACAACCGCTGGGTCGACGCAGACAAGCTCCTCATTACTTACACCCTCCGGGGCAGGCATAACCCGTTGCTCTGGAACAACGTGTGTTTCCCTTATTGGAAGATAGCCGTAGACTCTGTCGCCCACTTTAAACCTCGAAACCTCCGAGGAAACCTCTTCAACAATTCCCACCGTCATGTTTCCAAGGGGGAAAGGAAAATACGATTCTTCACCTTTTCTACTCACGAAAAGCATACGCTCCTGATCATAATATTTGTCGAAGAACGGTGATTCCCCTCTGTAAAGCAGCAGAGTCGTGCCGTGCTTCTCAGCTGAGAAGATGCTTCTTATGCGGAGCTCGCCTTTTTTAAGCGGTCTTTCCTCATACTTCAGGATCGCGGGTTTCCTAGGCCCTACGGCCACTAACTCTTTAGGCATCATTCTTAAAACAAGATATCGGATTTTAAGCCTTTCCAAGCGGGTTAAAACATGTTGTTTCACGGATTAATTAGGAATTGTGGTAAAGCTTTAATTCTCCACATTCAGAATAGACCGGCATGGAGAATGGTTATTTCAGCAAAAGGTATTACCTAGAGTATCTTCATAAGACTGAAAGAGAGCCTATTTTCGACAAGACTCGTTGGAAGTATCACTATGCTTCACAAGCGGATTCATGGAGTGTTCAGGATGGCATGGTTAAACTAGTGGTTGAAACAGAGCCTAAGGCTAACCCCCTGCACGTGGAGGTTTCTTTCCTCGGTGAACAGGCCCTAATGTTGAGAGCAGGCATAGACAGGGTTCCAGCATTCGAGCCTGAGCCCCTTATGGTGAAAACAGTCTTGGAGCCGGTGGAAACCAGTATCGTAGAGTCTAGTGATGCTCTATCTTTTTCATCCGGCAGGATGTCTTGCGAGATCCGGAGAAAGCCTTGGTGCCTCAAGCTGAAGGATGAAAAGGGGAGGGTCTTTTTCGAAGAATATCTTTCAGGTATTCTTCGCAGCTGGTTTCCAGTTTATCCTCTAGGCTATAAAACTGTAGAAGGTGAGAAGCGTTTTTTTGAAAGTGTTTTCCTGAGACCGGATGAATCCGTTTACGGGTTTGGCGAGAGATTCGGGCCTCTTGATAAAAAGGTTCAGACTCTTCTACTCTGGAATTCAGATACAACTTTAACCTCATCTGATAGAAGTTATAAAAGTATACCTTTCTACGTTTCGAGCGAGGGCTACGGTTTATTTGTAAAGACGGCGTGTAAAACACTGTTTGAAGTGGGCTCCGAGTACTGCTACAATTCTATTTCCTTCGAGATTTGGGATGACTGTTTAGAGTATATTGTTTTCTACGGTTCAGACTTGAAACGTGTTTTGAAAATGTATACTGAGCTCACAGGGCGTCCCAGCCTACCGCCATTATGGTCTTTTGGACTATGGATGTCTCGAGCAACATACCGGAATAGGAGGGAGCTTGAGGATGTTGCCCAGAGGATGAGAAGCCAGCAAATACCTTGCGACGTGTTGCACATAGACCCGTCTTGGATGAAGCCTAAGCACTACTGTGACTTCGAATGGAATGAGGATGCTTTTCCGAATCCGGATGACATGTTTAAAAAATTAAGGGAAATGGGTTTCAAAGTATGCTTATGGGAGCAACCGTATGTTCCTAAGGGTACAGCCATGTATGAGGAGGGTGTTGAAAAAGGCTTCTTTCTGAAAGATAACGATGGTAAAGTAATCCATATCCCCGACTTTGAGCTTTGCGAAGTGGCTATAGTTGATTTCACCAACCCGGAGGCCAAGGAATGGTATAAGAGTAAGCATTCAAGTCTACTCAGAAGGGGGGTCTCAGTCTTCAAGTGCGACATGGGTGAGGCCGTGCCTGAGCAAGCAGTTTTCCACAACGGGAAGACTGGGGTGGAGATGCATAATCTCTACCCTCTCTACTACCAGGGGGCTGTTTTTGAAGCCGTGGAAGAGGTTTACGGGAATGGTAATGGTCTTGTCTGGGGGCGTTCCGGATGCGCTGGGATACAGAGGTACCCGGTTCAATGGGGCGGTGACAGCCATGCTACCTTTGAAGACATGGCATGCGTGCTGCGCGGCGGGCTGAGCTACTCGCTGTCCGGAGTGCCTTTCTGGAGTCATGACATAGGTGGTTTTCAAGGGCCTAAGCCGAGTCCCACGCTCTACGTCAGGTGGGCCCAATGGGGTCTTTTAAGCCCTCTTTCCAGGTGTCATGGGACTACGCCTAGGGAACCATGGGAGTACGGGGAGGAGGCTCTTCAAATCTTTAGAGAATTCGCCTGCCTCAGGTATAGTCTCCTTCCCTATATTTACTCGCATGCATACGAGGCGTGCGAAACAGGTATCCCCATGGCTAGGCCGCTGGTGTTAGAGTATCAGGAGGACCCGAATGTTAGGAGGGTTGACCTGGAGTATCTCTTCGGCTCAGCCCTGCTTGTCGTACCTGTTCTAAACGAGGAAGGATATGTGGATTACTACCTGCCAAGAGGCGGATGGTTAAACTGGTGGAGTAGGAAGCCGGTTAAAGGAGGATGCTGGGTTAAGGAGAGTGTTCCCTTACACATAATACCTCTGTTCATCAGGGAGAACTCAGTGATACCTAGAGTGAATCCTGTGCAACACGTGGATGAAAAATTTGGAGAAATGATTCTTGAAGTCTTTGTGAAAGACAAGGCGTTCTTAAACTACTTTTTCGACGAGAGTTTTCCAATAGAGGTTTCGAGAGAAAACAGTGTCTTAAGGCTGAAGATAGGGCCTTCTGGGAAAACATGGAGGATAGTTTTCTACGATGAGAATAGGCCGCTGAGGATCAACTGCACGGGAGGAGAGCTCGTCTCCCACGAGTATAACGGTGAGTTGAGAACCATAGATTTGAAACTTCTTCTAAAAGGCGAGGCGTGTGTCCTCGAGGTGATAGAATAGGTTTCAACTTCACTTCCGATTGACGAGTGACTCCCCGGGGGTTTAAACTTGTTGAACCTCAGTAAGATGGTGCGGAGTCTGCAACGTGCCGCTTTTAGGAGAGGAGTGCGACGTATGCGGAGACAAAGTTTTTCTTTAAAAACTAGGGGGAAGGCCGACTTAAGGCCTGTTTCCGAAGAGGAGAGAAAACTGGTTCTGAAGACTCTGGACAAGCAGTATGGTTATGGGGCTGGGGAAAGTCCTATATGAGGATCATCTTATGCTTGAGAACAAGCTTTTCTACGTGGATCAGGCTTTTGGGATGATTTCAGACGGGAATTCTTAAGCATCTCTCGGATGGAGGCTCGCCATCGTTAAGCGTCGCTTGTGGAGATGGAAACGGGTTCCGGTAAAGGTGAAGAAAGTAGTTGGACATCCATAGCTGCCGCCTTGAAAAATACGTGGCGAAAGACGATGGAGCAGCCACGTGTCTAGTTTTAGACAGAGAGATAGACGAGGGTAGGCTGAGGGAACTCGTGAAAACCCTAGGGGGATCCTGCAGCATCGTATGTGTTAAACGGAAACAAGGTGATGTTCAGGTTGGAAAACAGGAATAGAAAAGTAATTGCATTGTTCAGAGTAGCATACTGCCTGGGATGCGGTTCTTGCGAGGCTTTGTCCGTGCGAAGCCTTGTTCCTAGATCGGATGGGAAGGTTCACTTGGATGAAACCAGGTGCAAAGGATGTGAAACATGCATAGAGAAATGTCCAATAGTCGAGTTTTCTCCTCCCATTTTGGAATCGAAGTCAACGTATGGTGTTGCATGCCAAGAACTACGGCGTTAGGCTAGCCTCCAAACCATCATTTCGATAGCCAGCACTCGAATTAAACTTGTCGATGAAAATGAAATTCTCCAGCGCCTAGAATCGTCCTCTGACACGGAATAACTTTTTATTCCTCTAATTGAGTCGTTCCCTTCATGAATTCCCCTGAGAGATGGATATCCGATGAAGACCTTGAAAAGCTGAGGGAATTAGGCAGAATTGCACGCGGCGATATTTTGAAGATGACGACTCTCGCTGCCTCGGGACACCCCGGAGGATCCATGTCCAGCATCGACATTTACCTTGCCCTATTCTCGTTTGCAAGAGTTAAGCCCAACGAGCCATGCTGGCCGGCTAGAGACAGGATAGTCGTCAGCCACGGTCATACTTCTCCCGGTGTTTACGCTGCCCTAGGGAGGCTCGGCTTCTTCGACATTGATGAGGCAATAGCAACTTTCAGGCTTGCCGGCAGCCGTTTCGAGGGTCATGTGGAGAGATGCGTCCCAGGGGTTGAGTGGTCAACCGGGAACCTTGGCCAAGGGCTTTCTGCAGGATGCGGCTTCGCCGTCGCAGGGAGGATCAGGGGGGAGGACTACCATGTTTTCGTCGCGATGAGCGACGCCGAGCAGGCTAAGGGGCAGACGGCTGAGGCCAGGAGGTTCGCCCACAAGCATGGTTTCGCAAACATTACTGTCGTGGTTGACTACAATGAGAGGCAGATAAGCGGGACGACGTATGAGGTGATGCCGGTTAACATTAAGGAGGGGTATGCGTCAGACGGCTGGAGAGTTATTGAGACAGATGGCCATGATTTAAAGGCTCTGCGAAACGCGTTGGACGAGGCGGTTTCCGACGATTCTCCAACAACCATCATCGCTAGAACAGTAATGGGGAAGGGGGTTTCCTTCATGGAGGGGAATGAGGAGTACCATGGTAGACCGTTGAAAATGGATGAGTATAAGAAGGCGATTCTGGAACTAGGTGTTGAGGACGACATTGACAAGTATAAGAAATTGAGAAGCAGGTTCGCCTCCGAGCTTAAAGCTTCTCCAAGCCACAGGGCTTATGAATTATGCTCGGAAAAAGTAACCCTCAAGCCCGGGGTGCCTAGAACGTACGCGGCTGGAAGCCAGGTGGAAACCAGACAGGCTTTCGGCAATGCGTTAATCGACCTGGCTGAAGCCCAGGGCGGGGGTAAACCGTTAATCGCTGTTTTTGACTGCGACTTGGCGGAATCGGTCAGAACTCTGGAGTTCGCTAAGAAGTTCCCCGGAAACTTCTTCCAAGCCGGTGTTCAGGAGCACACTACTGCGACTATTGCGGGAGCAGTGTCAATCCAGGGAGTTGTATCCTTCTTCGTCGACTTCGGGGTTTTCGGCGTGGACGAGACCTATAATCAGCATAGGCTTAACGATATTAACCATACGAACCTTAAGGTTGTTGTCACACACTGCGGTTTAAACGTGGGCGAAGACGGGAAGACTCACCACTGCATTGATTACGTAGGTGTCTTCAGGAATCTTTACGGTTTCAGAGTTATAGTGCCCGCCGACGCTAATCAGACTGACAGGGCCACGAGGTTCATCGCGTCGACACCCGGAAACTTTCTGCTTGCAGTAGGAAGGTCGAAGCTACCAATAATCACTGACAACGCTGGTAAGGAAGTGTTTGCGGGAAACTACGTGTTCAAGTACGGTAAGGCGGAGGTTTTGAGGAGCGGCGGGGATGCTGCGATATTCACCATGGGATCAATAGCTCACAAGGCTGTCTCAGTCTGGGAGAGGCTGAGAAATATGGGGATAAACGTTATGGTGGTTAATGTTTCTTGCCCTCTGGAGGTCGACGAGAAGGTTTTGGAGGAGGCTGCTAAAACAGGCAGGATTATAATTTATGAGGACCATAACGTTAACACTGGGCTTGGAGCATCCGTATTGCAGGCTGTTGCTGAGCGTGGCTACAGGGTTAAAATAAAAAGGCTGGGTGTCGGTGAATACGGTTCCTCAGGGGCTTTCGAAGACCTTTATAGAATGACGGGGTTGGATGAGGATTCGCTTGTCGACACGGTCATGAAACTCGTCCGCGGCTAAACAAATAGGTGTAACAAGGATGGAATAATACGTATTCAAACCGTTGAAAGGCTGCGAAAGCCGGTTTAAACTTTCCTATTAGCCGTTAAGAATAAATGTTCCTTACCGGCTTCTTATACAGGTGCATGAAGGTTCAGGATCTGGTTTGTTTCATACCGGTGGGTGGTCAGGCTAAAAGGTTGAGGCCGCTCTCTCACGATGTTTCTAAGCCGTGTGTAAGGTTTCTGAACAGGCCTCTAATAGAATTTTCAATGATCGCCTTGGGTGAGCAGGGGGTTAGGAACTTCATATTCGGCGAAATGGGGTATACGAATTATACTAATCTTTTCGACCAGTATGGGGAAGGCATAGGCTTCTCAGCAAAATATAGGATTGAGCCTAGAGTCCACATTAAGCATCAGCCTAATCTGGATGACCTTGGAAGCGCCGACTCCTACAGGATAAACATGGATTATTATGATATTCGTAAGCCTGTTATTGTAGTGCAGGGTGACAACCTGTTTAACATGGATTTGAACGACTTCGTCAGAAGACATGAGGAGAGAAATGCTGTGATGAGTATTGCGTTGACAAGAGTTAAGGACGTGGGGGAGTATGGTGTTGCAGAGCTTGGAGAAGATTTCAGGATTAAGCGTTTCGTTGAAAAGCCTAGGCTAGAGCAAGCGCCAAGTAACCTTGCAAACGCTGGAATATATCTTTTGTCTCCGGAGATGAGAAACATAGTGAATAGTGAGGAGGTGGTGAGGATTAGGCATGAAAGGAAGAGGCTTGATTTCGGGTATGATTTAATCCCGTATCTTGTCGACAATGGTTTTCCGGTTTACGGTTACGAAATCCCTGTTTGGTTTGACGTGGGTTCTCCCGAAAAGTATTTGGAGGCCATGGTTAACGTTCTTAGAGGAGCCTTAGACATTAGGATAACTGAGGAAAGAATTGTCCCCGGAAAGAATATCTGGGTCCAGGGTTATAGTGAAGAATCTGTAAAAAGAAGGGAGGAGATAGTTAGAAAACACAGGGAGAACAGACTGGGTTTAGAGGGTGCTGTTTTAATCGGGAGGCATACTAGAATAGGCGACTACTCTAGGATCGTAGACTCATCTATAGATAATTTCTGCATCATAGGCGAGCATGTAACTATTGAGAGGTCTGCAATTATGGATTCGGCAAAAATCGGCGACTATACAAGTATATCTGATAGCATTATAGGGAGAAAGGCTATAGTCGAATCCTCGCAAGAAAACCCAACCAGTATAGGGTCTTTCTCAACCATTGGGAACTCCGTCAGGATACGTGAGGGTTGCAGGCTTATAAACGCGAGGGTGAACCCGGGCTTAGTTCTGCCTCCCGGCATGATATACATAAACAAGTTTCTTCAAAGCTATGAGGACGTTGTTAAAATGGCGGAGTGAGAACACAACTTAGCCGCGTCTAGAAAATTTTAGCAGGTTAGCATCTTCCAGAATAACCTTTACTCCATGCTAAAACTAGCGGATCCCATGCCCTTATTTTACGAGGGATTCATATATCTTGATGGTTTGCTGAGCCACTTTATCCCAAGTGAAGTAGTTTAAAACTCTTCTCCGTCCATTTTCACCCATCTTGAGCCCTTTTTCTTTATCGGATAAGATCAGGTTGACGCCCCAAGCTATGTCCGCAGGATCATTACCGTTTATATGCACACCGTTTTGGTCGGGCCCACTACTGATGACCTGTTCCCTAAACCCGCATACTCCGCTCGCGCCAACGACAATCGGCTTCTTCATCGCCATAGCCTCAAGCGAAACTATTCCAAACGGCTCGTAAATGCTTGGAAACACGCACAGATCTGCCGCCGCATAATGCAGGACGCGTTCGTTTTCCGGTATAAACTCGTACCTATAGTAAACGTTGTTTGAAAGCCCTAGGCGGCTCGTCAACTCCTCAATGTCTCTCTGCTCTTCTCCTCTTCCAAGTATCACTAACTTCGTATTGGGGTGCTCCTTGAGAATCAGGGGCATTGCTTGAATCAGGTTTCTAACGCCTTTAACCCAAGTCAACCTACCTATGAAGAGCAGCATGTTCTCTTCCCTACTTATGTTATACTTGCTTCTAACTGCTTCTATATTTTCAGGCTTGCATTTATCAGGATTATAAACGTTAGCATCAACACCGTTCCAGACTACGCTTATCTTATCCTCAGGCCAACCGTGCTTAACCAGATCCTCTTTCATCGCATGGCTTACTGTAATTATCCTTTCTGCCATTGAAGCAGCCTTCTCCTCCAAGTATTTAATTACCTGGGAACCGTTTCCAGTCCTACCCCATTCTGTTGAATGCACGTGGAAAACCATTGGTATGTTTGTGTGTTTCCTGGATATTAATGCCCCTATGCAGCTTAGCCAGTCGTGAAACGAGATTATGTCGATTTTAGTCTCCCTAATCTCCGCAACAAGGTCTGATGCAGTCATCACGTTGTAGATGAAAATATCGCTGAAGAACCTTATGTAGGTGCCCCAGTGCTTCAAGTCCTCTGTCACTATAGGGGCGAAAACGTCGCTCGCATCCACTGTTGGGTATCTTCTAATTTCAACGCCCCCTGCTATTTCTCTCAATTGAGCTGCCCCCCTGTGCATGGTGAAAACGGTAACATCATGCTCTAGCTTCACGAATTCCTTTGTAATGTACTGCGCGTATGTCCCAAGCCCCCCCACGAGATATGGCGGGTATTCGTATACCATGAACGCTATCTTCATAAGGCTGTTCTTCACTAGACGTGTAGCTATCCTTTATATATTTTTAACTCCTCAAGATTTATGTAGTCATCCAGAGACTTATCCATTATGATTAACCCGTCTTTCGACGAGATTGAAAGCGAGGTAAGGTTCGACGATTTCACGGGCAGGATGGTTATAGTTGCAAGAGGAAGACGGAAAAGGCCTCACTTCTACCGGGAGGAATTGAAAGAGGATAATAAGGAGTGTCCCTTCTGCCCTGGTCGTGAGAGCCAGACTCCTAAGGCAAGTCTTCTATACGTGTTGGAGGGCAGGCAAAGCATTCTGAAGGCCTTTGATGAGAATGGGCTTAGGAGAAGCGACTGGTCTGTTAGAGTGTTTCCCAACATGTTTCCCGCGCTTAACACTAGGGTAAGATCCTTCAGGCCGGGATCCTTTAATCCGTATGGTTATCACGAGGTTGTTGTTGAGAATCCGAATCATCTCTGGAGCTATGAGACGGCTGAGCCTAGAAGCATTGAGCTGCCTCTACTAGCACTACTGGATAGGGGAAGATTTATGGAGTCTGACGAGAATGTGAAGTATATTGCAATCTTCAAGAATCATGGTAAGGAGGCTGGAGCCTCCATTGCGCATCCTCATTATCAGATTATAGGAAGCTCATTTGTTCCTCCCTTAGTCTCAAAAGAGTTAGAGTCGTTCTCAAAGGTTATTCAGGTTCATGGTAAATGCTATTTTTGTGCATTGAACACTGAGGCTCAGGAAGGTGGGCGACTTGTGTCCGCTGGTGAATGCTTTACGGTTATAACTCCTTTTGCAAGCATTTTCCCGTATGAATGCTGGATTGTGCCGAAGCATCACGTTGGCTCTTTCCTTGAATCCAGCGTGGAAGAGATCAGTGATCTCGCGTTAGTCTTAAAGGAACTTTTTTCTGCCTACAAAAGAGTATTGGGCAATTTTTCATTCAACATGGTTTTTCACTCAAGACCTGTGGGTTACAGGGGTTTTCACTGGCATGTCGAGGTGTATCCACGTGTTGCTGTACACGCCGGCTTCGAGCTCGGGTCAGGCGCATATATAAACATCATGGCGCCGGAGGAGGCTGCTTTTCAACTGCGCCAAGCTCTTCACGCGTCTAGCAATGTTTAAGACGTGGCTTTCTTCTTTTGAATTTTCCTATTGTACGCCCTTCGGACTCTAAGTTCAAAGTCAAGCAGCGCCTCCATCATATTGTTGTATGCATTCAATGGATTGGGATATGGATTAAAATAATTGTGCACTTCGCCAGCTCCTCCTGTTTTAGTGCTTAAATAATAGTAATAGTCGCTGGTTGTGAACCGTCTCCACAGCTCTAGGGCATCGCTGTCTCCAACAGCCTTTACTATGGGCTCCAAAGCTTTAATTCTTTCGAAAAGAAAAATTTGCATAGGGTTCTGCAACCATGCTGTCAAATCTTTTTCCTCGTCAGCCCAAGACACAGTTCCGCCAAGCTCGAAAACATCTATCTCGTCCTTCGCGTCGAAACGGTCTACCATCTCGCTTGGAAGCATGAAACAAAGGTTCTGGTATTCAAGTATTTTCTCAGGGAGGGCTCTTAGAAAATCAAATATGCCGGTCTCCTTCCAGTGGTGTTCCCCAAAGGTCTCGTAATCCATGAATATGTTGACACAGTCTCCAGGTGTGGCGGCAAGCCAAGACGCATATTTTTCAGCGGTCAAAGGATACTGTTCCCACCTGGTTGATGAGAACCTGAAGCCTATGTCGTCGGTGAGCCGATAGTTTCTAAGCAGCAGCCTCAAGCCGGATGCTCCTTTTGGAGAATAAACGTAGTTCGGAGACCTCCAGCCGAGAATTCTTTCAACGCCTTCAGTGAAAATAGCCTTAAAACCCATTTTTTCAACGGTTCTGGCTATAGAATTGTTATAGACCAGTTCAGTGTTTTCGAAGACGGAGGGTTTTTGGTTAAATTCCTCGCTTACAGCATTCACGTGTTTTCTAACCTGCTCTATAAACTCAGGTCTATCCTCCGAGTAGAGGCTTACAAGCGAGTGGTAATAGGTCTGTGCTAAAAATTCAACTCTACCCGTGTCCGAGAGATCCTTGAAGGCTTGAAGCACTCTTTCATCGTATTGTCTGGCCTGTTCTATGAAGAGCCCACTCAAGCTGAAAGCAACCCTAAGTCCTCTGCCGTCAGACTTCTGCCTATCAATAATATCGAGCAAGACTTCACTAGCCGGCAGGTAGCATCTTTCTGAAACTCTTTTGAATATCTGTTTGTTAAGCTCCTCGTCAAAATATATTTTCTCAAGGTCTCTGAACCTTACTATTTGCTTTGAAGCTATTCGCTCTGTTATCTTTTGCCTTATTCTGTAAGGCTGATGGGCTTCGAAGCATAATACCACTCCTTTCATCCTTAATACGGGACGAGAAGATTTTATTTAAGCTTAAATGCTTAAATAGAACGCCTGAAATAGACGTATAGTGGATGGCTGAACCGGGTGCTTACGAGGATACTGATATAAAGATACTTCTGCAGCTTCATAACTTGGCGGCAGTAGACCCGGGGAAAGCTGTGGATGCTGAGGATGTTGCTAAGATCCTTATGATACGGCCAGAGGAATTGACTCATAGGCTATTCGACCTTGTTAGTAGGGGCTACGTGGCATCTCTTCAGGATAGGGTTGGTAAAAATAAGTTTCATTTGACGGGTCTGGGCGTGATAAAGATAGAATCCCTGTTCTCGTGATACGCAGCATTGAAGATTGTTCTACTTACTACCGAATTTCCCCCTCGCGTAGTAGGCGAGCTCTCGAACCAAGTTAGTTTTATCGCAAGGTTTCTTTCGAATAAGGGGTTTGATGTTAATGTTGTGGCTTTCGACGACTGGAGAAGCGGGTTTGAGGTGAAAGGTGGCATGAAGGTATACTATGTTTCCAATAAGGTCTGGTCCCACGTTAACCCTTTTACTTGGGCATCAAGCTTAAGCTGCGAGTATACTAGAATACTGTCCGACCTGCTGTGGGAGCAGCCGGGTTTCGATATAATTCATGCTTTCGAGTGGAGTTCTGCCTTACCGTTGATTTCATTGAAGGAGGCTGTTCCAATTCCCTACGTGCAAAGCTTCCTGTCTCTGGAGGAGCTCAGGTCTCATTCTAATCTCTCTCTTCTAGGCCAGACTATTAAATGGGTTGAATCCTTCTCCGCGAGTCTTGCAGACTCCATAGTGGCACACTCGGTGGCAACCTACAGTATGATTAGAGCATTATATCCCTGGTGTGTTAAAAAGCTGCACCTAGTGGATTTTAACGATATGAATGCTGTTGAAGAATTAATTAGAATTTACGAGGAGGTTTATGAGAAGCGTGGATAGGCTGAGGGTTCTTATGCTGTCTTGGGAGTATCCTCCGCGGATAATCGGGGGATTAGCTACTCACGTCAAGCATCTTACGGAGCAACTCCGAAACATCGGTTTAGAGATAATCTTGTTAACGTGCAATTACCCTGGGGCTCCTGAGACGGAGAAGCTTGGAAACATGACTGTGAAAAGGGTTGAATCCTATACTGCGCCGACGTCGGACTTCGCATCCTGGGTTCTCCTTATGAACATCAATATGGAACGCGAGGCTGTGAAAACAGTTAGGGAGTGGGGTGGAATCGACATTGTTCACGCGCACGACTGGCTTGTTGCTAAACCAGCGATATCGATGAAACACCTGTGCAGAGTCCCACTTATATCTACTATACACTCAACCGAGCAGGGTAGGCGGCGTGGCCTACACACTGATTACCAACGAATGATACACCAGATAGAGTGGTGGCTAACCTATGAGTCTTGGAAAGTATTATGCTGCAGTAGCTACATGAAGGAGGAGGTGGTGAGGTTCTTCAACACGCCTCCTGACAAGATATTAGTAATACCAAACGGTGTGGATAAAACCCAGTTCGACGGCTATTCTTGCTCGAGAAGCTTCAGGTCGAGATACGCTGCAGACCAAGAGAAGATAATACTTTATGTTGGGAGACTCGTCCCGGAGAAAGGGGTGAATGTGCTTTTAGGCGCGATGCCGAGTGTGCTGAATTCTCATCCTGAAGCCAAGTTGGTGGTGGTTGGAGAGGGGTATTATAAAGAGGAGCTGATGCGGATTGCGGGGCAACTGAACATTTTCCCCAAAGCGCATTTCACCGGCTATGTGGATGACGCTACTCTTAGACTGCTCTACAAGTGTGCTTCGATAGCCGTATTCCCGAGTCTATACGAGCCTTTCGGCATAGTGGCTTTAGAGGCGATGGCTTCCGGGGTTCCAATTATAGTTTCAGATGTAGGGGGTCTCTCAGAGATCGTGGAGGATAATGTTAACGGCTTGAAGGTGGAGGCTAACAATTCAGACTCGTTGTCCCGCGCGATCTCTTACCTGCTAGATAATCCTGATGCGGCGGAGCGTTTAAAGCAGAATGCTTTTAAAAAGGTTGCTGAAATATATAATTGGCGGTCTATTGCTGAGAGAACTAGGGAGCTTTACCTGAAGACCCTTGAGGAGGCGAGGGGAAACCAGTGGATGAGGGGAAACCTGCCGGCTGCATTAGAAGCGCGTTAGAAAAAGCATGGATCTTTATGCTTTCAAGTTTAACCTGATTTCCGATTCAGGGATTTCTAAGCGTATGCTCCATGCTTCTTAACCAGCTCTATAACTCTCTTATAGTTTGCGAAACTCACGTTTTTCGGTATTGAGTGGTCAGAGTGATAAATGTATCCTCCACCCTGCTTCGCAAAGGATATTTTCCGTTTTATCTCTTCCTCAAGGGGAGCGGGGTCGTCTAAAGCCATTAGCCTCACGTCTATTCCGCCCATGAAGCAAAGCTTATCGCCATACTGGTTCTTAAGTTCGACGAGATCCATGCCCGCCTTGACTTCAAGCGGCTGTAAGCAGTCAATACCCTCTTCTATGAAGAAAGGTATAAGGTCCTTAACCATTCCGCAGCTGTGAAGCAGAACCGGCATGTCTCTACTGTGGAAAAACCTGCAGAGCTCTTTAAAAACGGGGTGAAGCTGCTTCTCATAGTGTTTCGGGGAGAATAATAGGCCATTCTTATAGCCCAGGTCGCAGAAGAGGAATGCTCCGTCAAATTTCAACCCGGCCCTCATCATTCTTTCACACATTTCCATTGCAAGTTTAGCATCAGTCCAATACATATCCACCACCCAGTCTGGCTCCATTATGATTGCTTTCAAAAGTCTCGCGGTGGCTACGTAGCTCTGCATCTTATCGTATCCTACAGCCGCGTTATAGGTTATGAACCTGCCTAGGCTCCTCTGGTAATGATAGTTGTTGAAAGTCGAAACCCAGTCAACCCTCCAGTCGCTCGGCTGAAGCCGGGGCTTAAGCTTCTCCCAGTCAGCCCTGCTCTTGCAGGGGTAATCTATTATCTCTGGCGTGGTTGACCTGTCCCTATGGTTTCTCCTAACCCCTCCGTAAGAATCTCTTTCAACTATGTACTCTTCATCCTCCTTTATTACCTCAACGGGGAGTTGTGGTGTAGTGTCAGCTGAGAACCCGGCCAGCTCGTAGCCAAAGTAGTCGGCGGGTGAAACGCCGGAGGGTAGGCCTTCACTCCTCCATCTGTCGACAGTGGCACCCCAGGGGCTATCGTGTATCGGTATCCTGTCGGCTTCTTTATGCTTAAGAACCATCAACACTCTCTCGCGCGATGTCAGAGTCATTTCAAAACACGGCATACAAGACCTGCATATATGTTTTTTGAAGCCTAGCAGTGGTGAGTTTCTAAAGGGTTTGCATGGTTCTATGTTCAGCGGTTATTATGAAGAGTTAACATGCTGGGTTTAGCTATGCTTTAACGTTTTTACGTGGTTCAAACCTTAATCTCGTCTTCCCATGAATCCCACTTCGTTTTAAGCTCAAACTTCCAGTATTCCTTCTCAGTCTTAAACGTTCCTTTGCGGTCAATATCTGGCCGGTGAGCAAGGTCGATAACACTCGGCTCCTCGGAGGAGAAGATCCTCCTATTTCTGAATAGAAGCTTCATCCCATCTATGAAAGCGTATTTTAACAAGTTACCGTTAAGCCTCGCGTAGAGGTAGGCTGCATCGGTTGCAAACTCGCCGTATCGAGTTTCCCCCGCTTCATACGTGTAGGTGGGTCTAACCTCGGGTCTAACTAGCCCGATGGAGAGGTCATGCTTAACACATACATATGTTGCCCCGTTGGGCTGCTCTATCCTTATAGCAGTGGCATTCGGATACTTGTCTACGTTGACTTGCTTAAGTTTCCCAAGCATAGCGTCAATAGCCTCGTCCTCCCTGTGAGGCCATAGGAAAGTTGTGAAGGAGGCGTATTCGCCCTTTTTGAAATGGTTGGAATAAGTCTGGTAGACGCATTTCTCAGGAAGATAGCATCGCATGGTCTCGTCGACCCCCTGCGTCTTGTTCCCATCAGGGTGGAAATAGATCAGAAGCCTCTCCCCCTTCTTATTAGGCCATGCGAGACTTTTCCTCTCCTCGAGAGTTATCTTCGCATTGTTCATTGCTCCAACCATACCTATTAGGTCGATTGAAGTGTCGAAATATTCTTCACCAGCCGCATGAATGTTCTGGGTCCATAGTAGATTGCTGACTGTGAACTCGCCGTCTCTTAGAAGCTTCACCCCGTCATGGATTACGAATGCTTTCAAATCCTTCAAATATGTAACGACCCTATCCCAATGGTACCCGTTCTTATCATCTATAACTTCAGTCCTGCTTACGTCAACGTCTTGGAATGTTTTGAAATGAACCCTCCTAGTTCTAACAGGCTGGTAAACCCCCTTATCGTGAAGGAATTCGAAAAGCCTTTGACCTGATGGTCTTCCATGCCGAACGACTACACGGTTATGATAAACATCCGCCCTGTAGGCCCCGTTTGGCAGAGCCTCCCGATAACCCCCGTCGTGAAGCAGGAAAGCCCCATTTTTAATGAGGGTAACGATAGAGTTTTCGTCCGCATGACCATGATGCATCTTCTCCGCGGTTACTACAAGAGTGTTACGCAAATGCTCTTTATAGTACCAGCCGATGTCTCCCTCATCCATATAGTTGAGAAGCATGTAGGTTGCGTTCTCATCCCAGCCTTCTCTGAAAACAATCTTCTTCCCAATAGCCTCGTCCAGAACCTCCTGGCTACAGGACGCTGGAACCTTGGCTTCAACACTATCGTCTGACCAAAGGTATGCGAATATGGCGTAGACGCCCAGCCTTTTCTCCTTAAGGGCAAACCTGAAGGTTTTGTCCGCGGCATACTTCATATAGGGATCCCTATATGTGCTGGCCCCCTTCTCCAATATTGCTAAGTACAGCTCAGCGTTTGCACCCCACGTCGCATCCCCGAAATCCGGGATCATTCCAAGCGGGCATAGCAGGTTTGTGAAATAGTGGAAATAGTATTTCATAATGGGTGAGTCGAGCACTTCACGGTCTCCCGTAACATCTAGATATAGCAGTAGGTCTGAGAGCCAGATTGGGACGTAGAGCTCACTGTCTTCAAGCGACCAGTGTTCCAGACTGGGTTTGACCATGAGTTTCCCAAGCTTGTTCCATTTCCAAGCATCAGGATGGTCTGGGAATATTTTTGCAGCATAGGCTAGTGCTAATCCCCTTTTAATCGCACGGTTGTGCGGCCCCCACTCCGGGAAGGAGAAGAATGGTTCAAGACTATTTCCAACTATCTGCTTAAACACCTCCCTATCCTCCGGCCTGATAACCCCGCTATTCCGTATGAACTCGTAGGCTCGTAGAAACAGGGTGACTCCTCCAAACCAATTCAACATTGGGCGAATGCCTTTAGCATATTTCGGCATTCTTCTCATGCGGTCTGGAACCATATCGGGTAGCTTCTGATAAGTGAGCATTGCTTCCCTCGCTTTTTTAGCATATTCCTTGTTTCCTGTAACGTGATAAAGAAAGCCTTCAACTAGAGCGCGTGCAACCGGAACCATGGGAGGGTCGAAGGAATCAGCGGTTTCCATCCTTTTCTCCCACTCTTTCAAAGACTGCTCATAGTTCCTCAATAGTTCTTCATAATACTTGTTAACGAAATCTAAGTATTCTTTCTTAGCCGCCATTCTTCGGGCTCCGAAGCATCTCGATTAATAAAGATTTTTAACGAGCCTAGAAAACCTTTAATTGAATCGGAGAGGTGGAGTTAGCGTAGATTGGAAGAGTTAGCTATTAACGGTGGTCTAAGAACCCGGTTGAAAGAGCTTCCGAGCAGGAGGGATATTGGAAGCGAGGAGATGAAGGAGCTTGTTGACGTAATCTGGTCCGGTAATTTAAACAGAGTGGGCGGGACGAAGGTTTCAGCCTTCGAAAAGGAGTTTGCAATGCTCTACGGTGCTAAGCATGGTGTTGCCTCAACTTCTGGAACAGCCTCGATACACGTTGCTTTAGGAGCGATTAACCCTGAACCCTGCTCAGAGATAATAACTGGCCCTATAAGCGACATTGGGAGCATAGTTCCAATCCTCTGGCAGAACTGTATCCCTGTTTTCGCCGATATCGACCCCGAGACCTACGGGCTGGATCCTGAAGACGTGGAGAGAAAAATAACCGACAGGACTGTTGCAGTCATCGCTATACATCTCTTCGGCCAATGTTGCGACATGGATCCGCTCGTGGAAATCTGCAGGGAGCATGGGCTTTATTTGATTGAAGATGCTTCTCAAGCCCATTTAGCCGAGTATAAGGGTAGGCTGGCGGGAACAATGGGTGATCTAGGCTGCTTCAGCCTCCAGCAGTCGAAGCAGATGACTTGTGGAGACGGTGGAATAACTATTACGGTTGATGATGAGCTTGCTGAAAGGGCGCGTCTATTCGCGGATAAGGCTTGGCCTAGGGGTCAGGCTGGGGATAGGGGGTATCTTTTCCTAGCTATAAATTACAGGATGACTGAACTCCAGGGGGCCGTGGCGCTAGCCCAGTTGCGCAAGGTGCGGGACATTGTTGCTAGGAGAAGAAGGGTGGGGGATACTTTAACGAAGCTTTTAAGCGAGGTTGAAGGGGTGAATCCTCCAAAAACCCTGCCCAGGTCGAAGCATTCATACTGGCTTTACCCTTTAACGATCGACGCTGAAACCATTAAGGCTACTCCGGAGGAGTTTGCTAAAGCTGTTTCAGCAGAAGGGATACCGGCTTCTACAGGATACATTAAGAAGCCGCTCTACATGTTTAGCATTCTTAAGGATCAGGCTACGTACGGTTCCTCGCACTGCCCATTCGACTGTCCGCGCTACAACAGGAGGATCCAGTATAGGGAGGGAGAATGCCCGAATGCGGAGAAGGTTCTTAGAGAATTGATAACGATACCTGTGAACGAGTTTTACACTGACGAGGATGTTAACGACATATTTAAGGCTATAAGCAAGGTGGCACGCTATTATAGGGCGAACCCTAAAGCCTGAAAACCCTTTTAGCGTTTAAATAGAATATTTTTTCTCTATCGTTCCTCGAGATCTCCGAGCCTAGAACCATGCCGATCGTATGGGCAGGGCTTAACAATGTTAAGTCACTGCCGAACATGATCTTGTCCGCGCCCACTTTGTCAACAGCTTCCTCAAGCTTCCCTTTTTCAAAAAGGGTCATGCATATCTCTAAATAAATGTTTGAATACTCTTTAGCGGCGTCAATCGCCTTCTTCCAGCTTAACCCTGTTCCAGACCCAACTGTTCCACCCATGTGTCCAGCTATGAATATGTTGTCAGGAACCTTTTTAACGAGTTCGACAAGTGCTCTTACGTTCTCTAAACTGTAAGTATGTATTAGGAACGGCTTCTGGTATTCGGCTGCCTCCCTTATCACCGAGACACTTTCCTCCGAGTCTACTGAAACACCAGAGTAATCCGGATGTATTTCGCCAACGCCCTTGATAAGCGGGTTGCCAAGATACTTCTCAATTTCAGCTTTAGAGAGCTCAGGGTAATTCGGGTTAACATACACGTAGCCGTATAAACCTTTGTTTGAATCGAGGATCCTGCTTAAATCCATGTTTCCCTCCACCAGGTCATAGGTTATTGCCTTACTTGAGGATAGGATGATTTTCTCGATACCGTGGCGGTTCATCATCTCCTCTATATCCTTCTTCGCCGACCTGTATATCGGGAAGAACCATTCGCCGTAGTGGGCATGCACGTCTACAATGGGCGTATCAACCAGCCTCCTTAAGAATTCTGAGAATGTTTCCGCCGAGAATCAAGTTTTTGTCTTCTTCCCGGATTTTGGCTGATTCAACCATCCTGTAGGAGGCCTGAAAGTATTCGAGATTTATTCCGGAGCCGAATATGAGCCTGCTGGCCCCGACTTTTTCAACAAGAACCTCAATAGCGTCGGAAGAGGCTAGAAGACGGGTTTCAACATACAGGTTCTTATTTCTCCTTGCTGAAACTATGAATTCACTTAGAAGAGAATATGTGCATCCGAGAACTATCACGGGATAGTCTTTCTCTGCAGTAAGTCTCGACAAGAGTGTTATACACCCGTATTCGTTGCAGGGAACAAGGAGCGGCACTCCCAATCCCTCCATGCTCTCAATGATTTCGATTACTGGGGAATAGTCGAGCGGGTAGCCTTGAATATCTTTGAAAAGTCTAATACCTTTAAAACCGCGTCTGAGAAGGTTTTTAATCTCCCTACTCCCACCTACAAACCTTCTGGGGTCGACTGTAGCTAGGGGAATAAGCCTCTTGTCCGCGTCGCATGCCTTAAGGGTTTCCTCGTTTCCTTCTTCATAGCTGTAGAAAGCTCCTTTCAGGGAGGCTGTCAGGGCTTTTTCAATCCCGTTAAGATTCATCGTCCTCAAGAGATTTGTAAGCGAAACGTCTGTTTTCCTTTTCGGGTATGCGCCGAAGACAGTGTTCGCATCCACTATCAGCCTTTTATCTGTCTGCATCACTGTTTGAAGCATTATCCTCCTAATTAAAATTTTTAACAAAACTCGAGTTCACATTTAAAACTGGGCGAAGGCTCTTCGGCTGCCCTCTTTCACCATAGCCCTTCACACGTGTGTGAAGCCGAGCGAATCGCAGCGATCCTGAGTCGCAGCAAAAAACCGTAGAAAAAAAAGGAACGGGTTTTTCAATACGGTTCTTCTACGTCAAACGGCTGGGCTTCAACCACCTCCTTAAACTCGTCGGCTATTCTCTCGCCTATCTGCTGCAAGAGCAGCCAGGCTTCCGATTTGTCTTTTGCTTTGACGTAGAACCGCAGCATTACTTCATACGTGCGAAGGGTTTTTCGCATTTCTCCCTCACCTCCTTCTTCTCAACCTTAACGAAGCCCTCAAGCTTCGCTATTAAATCGTTAGTCTTTTCCAACTCCGGTTCAACTAGACCAGCATGATAATTATCGTAGCCGACACTTACTAAAACAGGATCGATATGTTTAATGGTTTCAACCATAATATCCACGTCAAAATCCATGATGGGCTCAATAGATATGTGTTTTTTTCTCCCATTTAAGATCAATCATCGTCTTTATCCTCTTACCCCTGCTCGGCGCATTCCATGTTTCATAGTCCCTGTTTGTCTCTATGGTTGCCGACAACACTGAGTTCCTAGGAATTCTGTCCAGAAACTCGAAATATCTCTCCGGATTTTTCGTCTCAAAAAACCAAGTGACATGCTTATTCCTGTTCAACGCATCCAATATTTCGTTTATCCATTCCGATTCACCCATTCGCCGAAAAGATCGGCCATGCAGCAGACGAACACAACCTCCTTCAGCTTTCCTATTTTTTCCAACCGTTCAGGAAAATAATGCGGATCATCGAAACTAAAACCATACCCGTAGGCTGCACGGTTTTTCATGAACAAAAGTCTAGCCTAGCATCTGCCACCGTAACAATGATGCTTACAGCCTACGACCGGGTTTAATGATTCGCCGACAAATTTAAACATCTTTCCCTTTTTAGCTTCATCAACCTCCATTTTACTTTCATCATACTTAATGTTGCCTCTAAATATAAACTTTATAGAGGCATAATTTTACCTGAAACATGTGGTATTACCTCCAAATACGCAATATTATCTTTAAATACAAGTGTCATATCTATATTGACCATGGGGAGAAAAGACAGTAATAAGCTGGAGACAATATCGTTCAAAATGGATAGAAAAATGTTATCAGGAATAGATAAGGTTAAAGCGTCCCAAGGATTCAGCTACAGATCAGAAGCAATCAGGCTGTTGTTGAAAGAAGCGTTGAAAGCAAGGGGAATCAGGATTTAGGAGACAATCAATAGCCTAGGTAAACTGCAACGTTACCATGTGCAGCATTAACTCTCTCCACGTTGAAACAATGTTTATCCCCAAGCTTCCTTATGGTGAGGCTTCTCTCCCCGTTGGGGAGGGGGTGTCATGGATGCGCCTGGAGCCAGTTGAAAGGTATTACGAGAATACTCGTCCGCCTTCCTCCCTGCCTTGGAACCTCGGGCAGAAGCACGTTAGAATAGTTACGCGTGACAAGAGGTTCATCAAGCTCAACACGTTGAGGAGAAGGATTAATCAAAAGGCTCTCTGGAGGCTCTGCAACAGGTATGCTCCCACGCACGTTTACATGAGCGTTCTCAACTACCTTTTCCCTGAGAGGGTTGGAGGCAAGAGGAAGGCTAAGTACGCTTACCCTGTCGGGGGAGTACGTTGTCAATGTTGACAGCTACCTCTTCAGAGGCATCGATACCCGTGAGCACCCTAGAACTTAGATCTGTGACGCTTGCTTGGAGGTTGCGAGGAAATGACGGACTACACTCTATTATCCCCCGAGGAGGCAAGCCCTGCTTAAAACATATTTAGAAAGGATTCAGGATCATCAGGTCAGCCTTGCCGTAACGCTGGAAGGGCTGGAATCGCTACCGTTATTCATAGTTAAGCATCCCCTGGAGCCTGATTCCGACGGGGGGCTCTGGTGGAGAGCCAGGATTGACACGGTTGGGCTGCACGCGTTCATAATCATAGATCTGAGAAACGGAACCCTGGTTCTGCCCGTCTGCTTGGCTTCGAAGAAGGGCAGGATCCTGGCTTGGAGTATTGCTGAAACAACCCGTGTTTCGAAGTATACGAGAGGAAGGCTGGGGGAGAAGGAGGCTGAGGGCTTGGCAACATACTCTCTGCTCGTCTACTCAGCCTTCGTGAAAACCTTTTTCAACGTTAACGATGTCGAGATAAGGCTTCCGAAAAGCTACAGCACGAGGGCAACGTTCAAGGACAGGGCTCCAACCCAGGAGGAGCTTCAACGCATCATAGAGGTCGCCCCCCTCAGGGAGAAGGCTATGATCGCGATGCTGGCGACCGGGGGCTTCAGAATCTCAACCCTCATGATGCTGAAGTATAGGCATGTGAAGCAGGACCTGGAGGCCAACAGGGTTCCGCTCCACATTCATGTCGAGGCATCGTTGAACAAGGGCAAGGTCTGCGACTACGATACTTTCGTGGGCGAGGAAGCCGTTAAATATTTGAGGCTCTACCTTGAGGCTCGCCGCAGGGGCACGGAGAAAATACCCCCTGAGAACATCGCTGACGAGACCCCGCTTTTCGTAACCGCATCCTCTAAGCCGAAGCCGTTGAGCACCTACGCTGCCAGGCACATACTGGCTGGCGTTTTCAGCCGTGCGGGCAGCAGGATTATAAAGAACGGGAGGAGGTACGACCTCAGGGTTCACAGCCTTCGAAAGTTCTTCCGCACGCAGCTCATGGCTAACGGAGTGCCCAGCGACCTGGTGGAATACATGATGGGGCACATGCTTTCAACATACAGCAGGGTTAAGAGCATCAGGGTTGAGAAGCTCAGGGAGATATATGCGGCGGCAAACCTCAGAATACACCCGCAGAAACCCCCGGATCTGGCGAGCATCCTGGCTGAGCTGATCAAGGCTAGGGGCGAGAACCCGAGCAAGTATCTTAAGCCCGAGGCCCTTCCGCACAGAACGGTTGTGAGCAGGGAGGAGGCCGAGATATACGCCAAGGCAATATGGGAGATGCTTCGGAGAGAAATCATAGGGGGCTTAAATGCGACTCTAGAGGGCAGTTTAAAGATTTAATGGAGTGTTTTTCTCAAAAACTAGCCATGTTAAAGATTAGGGCTATGTTTTCAAGAGCTCCCTTACTTCCTTAAACATTCTTGTTTTTGAATCTTTTAACAATTCATACATTACCATTTCTGTTGAAGAAATTATAATACCAGAATCCCTCATCCTTTGCAAAGCAAGATCGATGTTTTCTATTGCGCGGGAGGAGACGGCATCAGCCACGACGCAGGCTCTTATTTTCCCAGGGGTCTCAAGCGCCGTCTGCATTATACATACGTGTGCCTCTATGCCTGCAATTATTAAAGTTTTTACTCTCGTCCTTCTCACGGTGTTCCTGAATTCTCGAGAGCCGAAACAGCTGAAACTAGTCTTTTCAATAGGCTCAATGCATCCAAGCTCACTCCTTATTTCTTGCACTGTTCTTCCAAGTCCCTTAGGATACTGCTCGGTCACTATGATGGGTATTTCACATTTTTTGCAAAACCTTATTAGTTTCACTATGTTTCTCAGAATCTCTTCCCTTCTATTCATTAAGGGGAAAAGCTTCTCTTGCACGTCGACAATCAGCAATGCGGAGCCATCCATATCGATCAGTTTTGAATTCAATCCTTATCTTTGTAGCGAGTGCCCGAGGGTTTCTTAAGTTTTTCTCATTCTTCTAAAATCTCGAGCTAGGTGGTTTGAAGAATGCACGCTTTCAACAATGTGGGAAAAGGATTTAAACCAGCTGTTTAAGACATCCCTATGCAAAAACCCGTGTTAAAAATCCCCGCTAGGTATTATAGGCTTTACTTTGAGGAGAAGCCCTACGGGTGCTTGGAGAAAGACTTTCACTATGTTGAGAAATTTCTTGAAATACCTGTTGTTGAAAGCGTTCTAATCTTGGTGGATTGTTGGAGCATCCACTACTGTGAAAGCTACCTCTCGAGGTCGAGAAAAATAGTTGAGGAAAAAATTGTTCCAGTAGTTGACGCTGCTAGGAGAACCGGTATAACAGTGATACATGCTCCCTCGTCCAACGTGGCTGAAAAATACCCTCAATCATCCTGCTGCTTTAAAAAAGGGGATGAGGAACGCTTTCCGGCATACGCTTCCGTAGACCCTGAATGGCCTCCCAGAGAGTTCGCTGAGAGGATCGGGATTTTTTCCGTTTTCAATAGGGGGTTTTCACCCCCTCGTGAAACTTGGGAACACATATACGGGGAGAAACTAATGATAGCGGAGCCACTTGCCCCTCAGCCGGATGACTATGTCGTAAGGTCTGGAAGACAGTTACACAGAATACTCAAGAAACTGGGGAAACTCCACCTTTTCTACGCGGGTTTCGCCACCAACATGTGTCTGCAACATAGGGATTATGGGGTTAAGGCTATGAGTGAAATGGGATACAACATTATAATTTTGAGGGATTGCACTACAGCTATTGAGGCTCACGATACTGTTGACAAGCTGCTGGCTACAAGAATATTTGTTCAAGAGATAGAGACTAAGTATGCTTGGTCAACAACCTCAAAAGACTTAATAGAGGCTTGTCTAAACAGTTTAAAGAATCCTTAGCTTCGCATGCTATAAATTTTCCGTTACTAGGAATATTGATGAAGAATGTTCTCCAACTATTGGAAATCTATTCCACCCGCGTTTTAATAAAGGTCTCCAACTCCTTCGCGAGTCTTTCCACCTCATCCATAGTGTGAGCCGTGGAGACAGCAAAATGCGGGGTCTCCGGTGTTTGATACGCTATCCCATTCTGCAACATATGGTTGAATAGTTTTCTACTCAACTCCCTATTCTTAGTTCTCTCCGCCGTCAAGCCGTTCACCGGATTTTCTTTTGTAAAATGCAAACCGATCATGGATAGTAATCCAGTAACATAGGCTTCAAACCTGTTATTTTTAAGAACCTCCATGACGCGTCTTCTACCGTATTCTCCGAGAGAATTAATGTAGGAATATATCTCTTCACACCTCTTCTCAAGCTCGTTCACTGTAACATACCCGGCGTGCATTGTTAAAGCATTACCGACATATGTCCCTCCGTGGAATGACCGGCTCCAAAACTCCGGCCTCTCGATCTGGTCGAGCAGACTCATTATCTCGGCGGCTCCACATATTCCTCCTGCCCCAGCGAAATACTGTCCCCCAGCAGTTTTACCAAGAGTTAGAATGTCAGGTTTGACTTTAAAATACTTCTGCATTCCTCCAGGATGCCTAAATCCGGTGATAACTTCGTCAAATATTAATACTATGTTTCTTATGCTGCAGAACTCCCTAATGCCCTTCAAGTATTCTCCGCTTGCAGGTATAAATCCTGCTGATCCTAGAACCGGTTCTAAGATTATGCCTGCCAGATCCTCCTTCTCAGCTATTCTTATTGTTGCCTCAAGATCGTTAAATGGTAGTGGAATAATGTTTTCAACGCTGGTTAAGCCCAGCGAGGATGGTTTATCGTAAGGATAGTTAACCGCCTTATGTAATCCATCGTATCCTCCGTGCCATCCCCCTTCCATCTTCCCGATTTTCCTTCTTCCAGTGTAGGCTCTCGCAAGCCTGACTGCATACATGTTAGCCTCCGTCCCGCTGTTGGCTGGCTTAGCCATATCCATATCAAACCATCTGCACACTGCCTCCGCCCACTTCCCCTCCCATTCGTTGCACCATCCGAAATGCGCACCGTATTCAAGCTGTTCCCTTGCAGCTTCGATTACCGGTTTATAGCCGTGTCCGAGGACAGCGGCGAAATGAACCATCCAAAAATCAATATATTCATTACCATCGACATCCCAGATCCTGCTGCCTTCAGCTCGGCTGACGTAGAAAGGATATGGCTCAAAATACCTTATTGAGTAGGCCGACCCGCCGGGAATATGTTTCTTAGCCTTTTCAAAGAGTTCTCTGGATTTTCTCGTTCTTTCCCAGTAGCTCATCTTCCAAACTATAAACGTTTAATCCGTTTTTAAAGTTAAGAAGGCAGACGGCAGGGGGATATCTGTTATTCTCAGCAAGCCTGGTCTTGCCTCTAAAACCTTCGGGATAAGGTTAATTATTACTGCGGCAGTAGCAGTGTCGCCGACAATGCCGGTGCTCCTCCACCTCACTGGAGGTTCTCCTTCGATGATTACCTCTTCAAACTCCTCCCTGCCCGCTTCAGCCAGCAGCTCGACCCTGATCAACTCTTTCCCCCCGGCATAGCCAGCTCCATAGCCATGTACCCCAGAGACTCTTCCAGGCATTATTTCAAAATATTGCGTTTTCAGCGGTTTCTCGGAGACTATCGGTTCCTGTTTCTCAACTATCCTAGTCAGGCTTACTCCCAGAGCAGTTGCGATAAGACCAACGGATTCCCCGTATCCTATGTGTGCCGTTATCTCGCCACTCTCCATTTTACGCTTAAACTCGTCAACGCTTAAGGCAAGCCCGTATTTCTTCTGGAAGGAAAACCTTCTTTTTCCGGCGTCTAAAGACCTTGTGACTCTTAAACAGTCTATTCTTGTGCAGACCAATGTCATGAGTATGGGTAAAGCGTCGAATACAAACCCAGGGTTTACGCCGGCACCTATGATTGAAACATTGTTTTCCCTAGCCATCCTGTCTATTTCTGAAGCCAGCTGAGGATAACGATACCAAGGGTTGGCTAGTGTCTCTGAAGTCGAGATTAAATCAACCCCTGCTTCAACACATTTAACGATCTGCGGATATATTTTATCCAAGAAGGAGGAGGTTGCGTGAAGTACAACATCAGCCCTGCTTCTCCTCAGAATTTCAGTTGCTTCAGACTCTCTTGAAACAATTAAGCCAATCCTCTCCCCTATGTTAATCACTTCGCCAATATCCCTGCCTATTTTAGAAGGATCAGTCTCGAAAGCAGCCACGAGTTCAAGGCCTTTCCTCTCAAAAACTTTTCTGGCTATAAGCATTCCTATTGGACCCAACCCGTAGACCGCCACTCTGACAGGCATGTCTTCTCTAACCCTCAAATAGATATTTAAAAATTAGCTAACCATCAGTTCAACGCTTAAATATGAATTCTAGAGGCTGTTTTCAGCAGAATGATGAGAACTGTTTCATCATGGGTCGATTTCATCAAAACCGGTCCCGGGTCTAGTAGGCTGGCTGAAATATATGGGTCGGATTTCATGGAGGAGAGGAGGAGAGTGATTCTGAAGGTTTTGAAGATTTTTGGGGAAACATACGGTTTTGAAAGGAAAGTGATAATCGTCAGGGTTCCAGGTAGAGTAAACCTTATGGGTAGACACGTGGATCACAGAGGGGGGTTCGTAAACCCGATCGTGATTCCGAGAGAAGTCATAATGGTTGCTGAAAGAAGAGAAGACTCCTGTGTTGAGATTCATAACGCTGAGGAGAGGTTTGAATCCGGGAAGTTTGAAATCGGAGAGGAGTTGCCAACGAGAAAAATATCTACGGTGGATGGATGGAGAAAGTGGACTCAGGAAAACATCGAGAGGAAACCGGAGAAGGAGAGAAAATCTTGGATAAACTATGTTAAGTCAATATGCTACTTGCAGAACGTTTACATGGATAATGGCTCATATAGGAGAAGGCTTCTCGGGGCGAACATTGTCTGCTATGGGGACATACCTCGGTCCGCAGGGCTTTCCTCGTCATCGGCGCTAGTCGTCGCCACGTACTTGACTGTTTCAAACCTGAACGGTCTTGAAATCCCAAGGGAGAAGATGGTTGAATACACTGGCATAGGGGAATGGTACGTGGGAACCAGGGGTGGATGGGGGGATCAGGCGGCAATGCTCTTCTCGAAAAAAGGCTTCATAAGTCACATAGGCTTCTTCCCGTTTAAAATATCCTACATACCCTTCCCAACCGGAGTCAGCATCCTTCTCTGCAACTCCTTTGTTGCAGCAAGCAAGATGACGGGGGCTAGGAGCATTTTCAACGAAAAGATTTCCACCTACGAGTTCGGGTTTGAGCTCATGAAGAAGTTCAACCCTGAATTGAAGACGCTCGAGTATTTGAGAGATGTCAATCCTGAGAATTTTGAAACTGTTGAAATATATAGGATGCTTAAATCCCTGCCTGAGAAAATAAGTAGGAGTGAGCTTAGAAGCCTCCTTCCGGAGAAAGAGGAATGGTTGAACAGGCTGTTTAAAGAGCATAAGGAGCCTAAGGAAGGGTATGACTTGAGGGGGGTATGCTTATTCGGGATTTCAGAATGTGAACGGAGCAGGAAAACAGAATGGATTCTACCGGGGGACGTGGAGCTTTTCGGAAGACTGATGAATGTTTCACATGACGCGGATAGGGTGGTTAAATCAGGCGCAAAATGGCACGTAAGGGTGACTGACGAATACTTGGAGAGGCTTACCGGTTTAGAAGGCGAGGCTAGGCTGGAGTTTCAGTCGGGCTACTATGGTTGTGGAACTGTGGAGACTGATTACCTGGTTGACTCTGCGTTAAAAGTCCCAGGTACCTTAGGGGCATCCATGGTAGGTGCCGGCCTAGGGGGCTGTGTCGAGATCCTCGTGGATAATAAGTCTGTGGGTAAGGTTGTAGATGTGTTGGTGAAAGAGTATTATTGTGACGAGAGCAGGCCGAAAAACGGTATAACGCTGGTTAGCCCTGTTGAGGGTGCCTGTCTTATTTAAACTATACCCTTAAACTTTAAAAAAAACTCTTAATCTTCAGGTTCCATCATGGAAAGCTGGTCTGAAGAGACAATCAGGGAAAACACTGTTGCGATTGTTCCTGCCGGCGGCTCAGGCTTCAGGTCTACGCCGCTTTGGACCAGGTTAGACCCGTATACTGACACTATTTCGAAGCCTGCGATGAGAGATCTCTTCTGGAGGAAAACATACTTGGACACTATATTCGGCACCATAATGCAATGCGGCCTAGTTAAGTCGATTCTTCTTTCAGTCGGCAGAAAGGTGGTGGAGAGCGTTGAAGAGTGTAAAGATGAACGGGACCTTATAGACCTCAAGGCGCTGATGGATCTGAAAGATGTGGCTGCGAAATGGAGGAATGTCAGGGTTTTTTTCGACAACCCTGGTGACAAGGGTACTGGTGCTGCAGCAACCAGCTTTGAGGGTAAGAAGCTTGTTGAAGAGAGTGGGGCGAAATACGTTTTCATATACTACGGGGATGTGCCGACAGTTCCTCCTGAAGAGATAAGGAGCATTATAATGAGTCACGTGTCTTCAGGCGCGAAGATCACTGTAGTCACGTCCGACAAGGGTGATCCATTCATGTATGGGAGGATAGTTAGACACCCGAAGAAGGTTTTAGGTATGGTGGATGAGAAAGATGTTAAGGATGGAAAATCGCTGGAGATAAACAGGATGATTAAAAGCGGGGAGCTGATTGCGCTTAGGCTTCCCGAGGTGGATACGGCGAAATACGGTGAATGGGCCTCATTCATTTTCCTGAGGAAGCAGGATGTTGATCGGGCTGGAGACAAAATATGCATATGCCATCCCATAAGGGAGGCTCTTCCAGATGGGAAAATAGTTCTTTCAAGAGAGCGGCTTGAGGAGAGAAGGGTTAAGCTAGACGGGAAGGCTCTGCTTTTCGACCCTAGGTCAGACGAATTTTTAGATATTAAGGAGCAGGATGAAATCGGGGTTACTGAAGAGCAGAGGAGAAGCATCGGTTCACTGGAGGTGAACCTCCTCGAGTTCAAGGTTTCAACAGACTATCTTAACGCGATAAGGGAGAGGAACACGGGGCTAATGGTTGTGAACGCTGAGGTTTATCTTAACGTTATGAGGGATGTTGACGCTCCTAACTACGGGCGGGTTTTAAAAGATGGTTTAGAGATTGTAGTGCCGAACCCCGAGATTTTTTCGTTAAAACCTGATGAAAAGAGATATGGATTGCCTAAAGAGGAGCTGCTTTCAATAAACTTATGTAGAAGGATTGGGCCAAGCCCGCCTGGAGTATACGTTTTGGAAAAGCATGCTGGCGGTGAATACTTCCTGCCGGAAGTCTCTAAAGAGGCTGTTTCAAAGGGGGAGAGGGTCAACATATACCTGCTTAAAGGTGGGGAGGGCGTTGGCGAGGGATACGACTATAGGAGTGAGGCTAGGGTTGGAGCGATGCTGCAGTCTAGGAAGCTAGCCAGGATGCTTATGGAAAAAGGGTGTGTTACAGAGGGGGAGGCTGTAATAACGGTCAGTGAGGATTTTGACACCAGCAGAATAGGGATGGGGACTGTTTTCTCAGGCAGGGTTGACATGAGGGGGAACGTAACCATAGAGGAGGGTTCTTGCATAAGTAATTCTTTCATTATTGCTCCACCCTTAGGTTTTGTAAGAATCGGGAAAAACGCTAGAATAATTGATTCCACTATAGTTGGCTCAATTATTGGGGAGAACACCATAGTGGAGAGGTGCGACATCTTTCAGGCCGAAGTCGATGCCTTCAGGCTTCTAAGGAGTATGGTGGTCTGCTCGAGAGACGGTGAAACATATGGAAAGGTGAGGGAAATCCCGGATATGGATTACGCCGACTTGGAATTGTTAGAGGGGTCTTCTCTAGAAGCGATTGAGAAGGTTTTCGGAGTTACTGTAGACTTGGGTGCACGTATATACGTGGAGAGCAGGGTGAAGCTTTTTCTGCGAGATATGATGAGGATTGCTGAAAAGGAGGGTGGTTTAAAGAAGTTCGACAAGAAGTTCACTAGGCAGTTGAGGTCTCTAGCGTTCAACGAGATACCTGGGTTAGACGAATACGGTGATGTTCACTTCTATGTTGGTGTCAATTCCTTTCTGAGCGGAGTGATCGTTTTCAGAGGAGAGGTTCATGTCAAGCCTTGGTGCGTACTACATAACTCGATGATAGAGGGAAGCAGGATCGAGAGGGGTGCCATAGTGTGGAACAGCATCCTGAAAAGATGCTTAGTTAACAGCTCGCTTGCGAAAAGGACGATAATCGACAGGGAGAGCCTTAGCGACATGGTTGTCGACGAGGGGTGGAAATCACCGGGTAGCGAATGGAAAAGCTTAATAATCTTTAAACATGGCGAGTGGCATCCGGAGGGTTAGAAATGTCGGAATACTCTGTTTCACCAGAAGGTATTAAGTATAGGATTCCAACTAGAGAAGAGTTGAAGGCTGAGCTTGCAAGCATAAGTAAGATTGTTGAGGATCAGCGGGCTATGGGGAGAGAGATAGTTACAGTCATGGGGCTGGGTTTCGTCGGGGCAGTCATGGCCGCAGTCGTCGCGGACGCGAAGGATTCTCCATACTTTGTGCTCGGCTACCAAAGGCCTTCTAAAAGATCCTATTGGAAGATTCCCTACATAAACTCGGGGAAGCCTCCCATGAGTGCAGAGGATCCTGAGATACCTGAAATATTTCGGAGGACTGTTCTTGAAAAGAAGACCCTGATGGCTACTGGCTGCGAGGAGTCGCTGGGTCTTGCCGACATAATCGTTGTCGACATACAGCTGGACGCTGCGAAGCCTGTTTTCGGAAAGGCCGAAACAGGATACATTGAGCTGGATTCTTTCAAAGCCGGCTGCAGAACAATAGGGAAATACATGAGGAAGGATGCTCTAGTTCTGGTTGAAACCACTGTGCCTCCAGGAACCTGTGAGAGAATCGTCCTCCCCCTACTGAAGGAAGAGAGGGAGAAAAGGGGCATAACTAAACCACCGCATCTGGCTCATTCCTATGAGAGGGTTATGCCCGGTAGGAAATACGTCAGCTCCATAAGGGACTTTTGGAGAACTTGGGCTGGAATAGACAGGGAGAGTACTGAGCTTGCGAGAAGATTCTTATCACGAGTGATCACCTATCCTCTCTACGAGGCTGAAAACACAACTGCCTCTGAAGTCGCGAAAGTACTGGAGAACTCTTACAGGGCAGTAAACATAGCTTTCATATACGATTGGACGCTTAGGGCTGAGGAGATAGGGATAGATCTTTGGAAGGTTCTCCCAGGGATTAGGGTTCGCCCAACCCACAGCAACATTATGAACCCTGGACTGGGTGTTGGCGGGTACTGTTTAACGAAGGACAGCGTGCTGGCTAACTGGGCTTTCATGGAAATATTCGGATGCAGCGATGGCGTGCCATACACCGTTGAAGCGATAAACATAAACGATAAAATGCCGCTTCACACCGCCGACTTGGTTGCGGATGCTCTTAAGGAGAGTGGGAGGGGTATTAAGGGCTCAACCGTAGCGGTTCTCGGGGCCTCCTACCTTGCGGACATAGGTGATACTCGCCACTCGCCTTCAGAGATCCTGATAAGGAGGCTTAGGGAAATGGGTGCTGAAATAAGGGTTCACGATCCCTATGTGAAGGTCTGGCCAGAGTTTGCCCAGCAGGATGAAGACGAGTTCTCGCTGGCAAAGCAATTTAGGAACCAGGATGACTTGAAGAATCTGAGGGTTGAGCAGGATCTTGATAAGGTTGTCAAGGATGCTGACGCCATAGTCTTCGCTGTTAGGCATAACGATTACCTTCAGCTGGAGCCTAAGGAGGTTCTAAGGATTAACGGGGGTACTCCAGCAATCGTGGATGCTTTCAACATTGTCGAAGATAATAAGATAATTGAGTACTTGAAGAACAGATGTGCTGTCCGAGGAGTCGGAAAAGGGCATATAAAGAGGCTTAAACAGTTAGTATAGGTTCTTTTCAAATAATCCTTCTTTTCGATTAGCTTTAGACTGACTTAGCACGCGCTAAAATAATTTAAAAACACGTGAATCAATATTAAAGCGACGATATGTAATGTCTTCAGTTGTCGGGCTAGGTATTTGCGGTGTCGACTACATAGGTGTTGTTCCGCATATACCGAGCAGCAACGAAAAAATACGGATGACAAAAATGATGAAGCAAGGAGGTGGAGTTACTGGAAATGCTGTCGTAACCATGTCTAGATTAGGCTTGAAAACCACCATGATTTGGTGTGTTGGAGACGATGAAAATGGTAAATTCGTGATGTCTGATCTTGCTGATGAAGGTGTAGACGTAAGTCACATGATAGTTGCACAAGGATTACTTACTCCTACGTCGTATGTGCTTGTGGACGAATCTTCAGGTAAGCGAACTATTGCGTTTTATTATGATGAAACATTGCTGGATCATGTTGCCAAGGCTAACTTGAATTGGATAAGTGAAGCAGGAGCATTGTACATAGACGGTGTTCATGAAGCTTCAATAAGGGCAGCTACGATTGCAAAGAAAAATAGAATCCCCGTCTTTTGTAGTACGGCAGAATACGCGCCAGAATATAACAGGATTATTAGTTGCGTTGATGTCTTCATAGCGTCTCTTGATTGGGCGCGTTCAATAACAAGGAGACAGGTGCCCTTGGAGGCTGCTAGAATTCTTCTGAAGGCAGGTCCAAAGGTGGTGGCGGTTACTCTGGGCGACCAAGGATCTTTATGTGTAGCTGGAGACACGATAATTAAAAAGGAAGCATTTCGCGTTGACGTGGTTGATACAACTGGTGCCGGAGATGTTTATAGCGGTGCTTTTGTATACGGAATGCTGCAAGAATGGCCTTTAGATTTTGTTATAGAATTTTCGAATGCAGTAGCGGCGATGAAGTGCAGGAAGCTTGGGGGGAGAGCAGGGATACCGAAATTGGCTGAGGTTGGCGTCTTTATGAGAGAGCGGGGTAAGAATTTGCCGCCCAGCAAAATATTCTACCAGTAAAGTCTCGTTTTAAATTAAGCTAACCTTATTGCATAGAACCGGGTAGTTGGGGGAAATGTCTGCAATTAAGAATAGGATTAGAAAATATGTCTTAACGTATCAAATGACTCTCAGATCTGGACCTGGCTTAAAACCATCATTTCAAATTGTAGATTTTCAACGCGTTCTCATAAAGCAGGCTTCTTGCCGCCTCAAACGCAAGCTCCATATCTATGTAGTCTTTCTCAACTAAATCGCTCAAGGTGAGGGCGAGCTGGTGCCTAACAAGCTGCTCCTTGCCGAAAACCCATTCTGGAACATGAGCGTCGCTGAAGAAAGCGCACCACTTATTCATAGGCAGCATTTGCAGTTTCTCAACAGTCCTCTCCATCATTATGGATGGATAATATGAGTACCACCAGAAACCTGAGACGAAAACATTTCGGTAGTTCTTAGCTACCACATCAAGCTCATGGGTCTGTATCCTGCTTGCAGATATGAGGTCAAAAATAATCTCCTTATACTTGTGGAACAATTGGCAGAGCGAGAGCAGTTGACTCGGATCATTAGCGACTATCGCGTAGTCTGGCGGTGAGGCTCCGACAACAGGTCTTTCAACACCCAGCATCAATTGAAAAGCAATCTCTTCATCCTTAATCAACTTGAGGAACTCGTTCACCACAAAGGATAGTAACGCATTTTTCTCTTCTATGGTCATTTTTTCTCCGGCCTCCACCCTCCGAATCGCATCCTCGACAAGTCCTTCTCTAGGATCTATAATGATGTGTTCACTAGGGTTCAGGCTTATAGTGATTGTTGAAACACGGTTCTTAAACTTGTCGAATACTTCTATCACAGCATCCCGCATGCTCCTAGCATTTTTTACTTTCAGCGAGAACATGTCTTCAAGCGTTCTAAACGATTCCTTCGAGATTTCCTTAGATATTCTTTCAAGCCGTAGAGAGCCGGTGAAGAAAGAAGTGTCGAAATCTAAATCCGTATCTGTGAATTGCAGCGTTAGAAAAGCTTTCTCAACCTTTACGCTTTCCCTCAGGAAACTGATGCCGTTGAAGTTTTTTTCAAAATCCGTGAATTTGTCTAGAAGCAGGGGGAAGCTTTTCTCTGTCAATTCCTCTTTGAAACCAAAAAGGCTTAAAATTCTTCTTAAAGCCCAGAAAGTCGAGGTGTTTCTCACGTTTTTCAGGAAGGGGATGATTCTCCTAATTCTTTCAACAGGGTCTTCTAAGCCAAGTATTTCCCTAGGCATTCCTGAGGAAACCAATTCAGTGGCGATGTAATGGTAGAGCACTATTTCAGATAAATCCTTAGCCTTCAATACTTGAGGATCCAGATGCGTATGTATGTCTACCAGTGGAATGTTGGGAATCTCTTCAAAAATCATGGAGCATCGTTTTTCCTTCTCCATGTTTTCTTCTGAAAAGACGTTAGGCTTATAAATATTGTGCATGCTTTCAGTCAAATCCTTTATATACTGCTTCCAATTTAACTGTGCGACGAAGTGGGATGAACGAAAAAAAAGTAAGAGTTGGGGTAATCGGGTGTGGTATCGTTGCTGGTTCTCATGTTTCGGGGTATTTGAAGTCAGGTATGGCTGAGATCATAGCTCTCTCTGACAGCAGGGTTGAAAGAGCTAAGGCTTTGGCTGAGAAATGGAGTCTCCAAGCGAGTATCTATGGAAACTATGAAGAGTTGTTGAAAGACAGGAATATTGATGCAGTAAGCGTTTGCACTCCGCATCACTTGCATGCTGAAATAACGGTGAAGGCTGCGGAACAGGGGAAGCATGTTCTCTGCGAAAAGCCTATAGCAATATCTTTGAATCAGGCTGACGAGATGATACATGCCTGTCGAAGAAACGGGGTTAAACTCGCAGTGGTTTTTCAAAACCGTTTTTCCCCTGATGTTCAAAGGGTTAAGAAAGAGTTTGAGAGAGGAGACTTCGGAATCCCGATATACGGAGAGGCTGTTGTCAAATGGTACCGGGAGGATAAATCCTACTATCATATGAATGATGTTGCAAAATCTTGGCGCGGAAAATGGTCTACGGAGGGCGGTGGGGCTTTAATAAATCAAAGCATACATCTGGTCGACATGCTGCAATGGATAATGGGGCCCGTCGAATATCTTTACGGGATATACGACACCATGATGCATAATATAGAAACTGAGGACATCGCGGTTTCGATATTAAAGTTTAAGAACGGTGCCATAGGCTTTATACTGGGGAGTGTCAACCTCCAGCCTCAGGAGGATTGGGTCGCAATCTACGGGACTAAAAAATCAACAGTCATAGGAAGTGATAAAATGGTTGCAAAAGAGTGGGATGAGAAAAGCGGGATAAGAGTCAGAAGCGTTGAGGAAAGAAAGGAGACGCTAACCCCGTTTATAGGCCACGATGATGCTGTTAGGGATTTTCTCGAGGCAATAGTTTTGGACAGGGCTCCTGCAGTCCCAGGTGAGGAAGCTAGGAAGTCGCTGGAGATCGTTCTAGCCATCTATAAGTCTCATAGAACCGGGGGTAGAGTGACTCTCCCCCTCGTTGAATAAAGGGCCAGGTGAGTTAATGTTATGTTTAAACCATCCTTCATAACGGATGAGGTTTCCCAAGATCTTCACGAGGTGAGAGGGTTCGCCAAGAGTTTCAACTTAGATGCTGTAGAGATTAGGACAATACTGGATAAGGGTTTTCCAGAGGTTCTTAGCGAGAAAAACGTTTTGAAAAAGTTTCTCAAGGATAATGGTTTAAAGGTGTGTGCAATCGCATCCCCCACCTTTAAATGCGATGTTGATTCAACCGAGGAATATGAAAAGCATTTGAACATATTTAGGAGCGCGGTTGAGCTTGCAGACCATGTTGACACAAGGCTGGTTAGGGCTTTTACCTTCTGGAAAAAAGGGAGGTATGAGGATTTCAAGAAGAGGATAATTGAGAAGTTCGGGAGGATAGTTGATGCGGCTGAGGAGCACGGTGTTACGATAATTGTTGAAAACGAGCCTTCAACCTTTGTCGGGAACGGGAGGATTCTGGCAGACTTCATCAACTCCCTAGGGGCAAGGTGCGTTAGGGCCCTCTGGGACCCCGGTAATGAGCTGATGGATGAGGAGGGTGAGGAGCCTTATCCGACAGGGTTTAACTACGTGAGAAAGCTTATAGCACATGTCCATGTTAAAGACGGGGTTAAGGAGGGTTCTGAAGTAAGGTTTCTAAGAGTCGGAGACGGCCGGGCAAAAATAGAGGAAAACCTGAGAGCCTTGAAGGAGATGATGTATGAAGGCTATGTTTCCCTAGAGACTCATTGGCGAGTGATGAGGAACATTGAAGAATCCTTGCTTAAAACCCCTGGTGGAAAAGAGTTCAGCTCAGGCGCCTACGCTGCTTCATACGTCTCGATGCAGGGGTTGCTCGAGCTAATCTCTAAAACAGTTTAGCCAGAGGGCCTCTTAACCCTGTTCTCCATCTCCACGAGGCTCTTAAACTGCTCGGTGCTCCAGCAGCGTGTCTCCCATCCTGCTTCCTTAGCGCGTTTAACAAGGTTCTCCGCCTTTTCAAAATCCGGTTCATATATGTGGTAGGAGTTGGAGAAATCCACGTATTCGCCTGGAACAATTGTTCTCCCAATCGTCTTCGACAACTCTTCCGCCACGTGTTTCTGAAGAATCGTTAGGGCATATATGTTCATGAAAGCAGCCTTCATAGCGTCCCTAGACCTCCAGCAGGTTTCCATTATAAGCCTGTCTCCATAAACCCTGAACCAGAGTCTTTGGAGACAGGGCGGGTCTTCAATCCTCGGGTCAACCCATGGTTTCCAAGTTATTGCTTGAGCCCTTCTGGAGTAAGGTGTTTTAGAAAGCTTGTTAACTATGTAGTCTATCTGGTCAATCGTCTCACTGCAACACTTATAAGAGCGTAAGCGTTCATGATAAGTATAGGGCCATATCCCTCTTTCAACGTAGGAATCATGTATCCCGTTGCAAACCTCCTGAACATATTCTTCAAGCTGTGAAAGCTTTCCAACCATCAGCCCAGCCTTATGGATTCTCGGCTCTGACAACGGCTTCCTTATTATCATCAGCATCGTGCAGTCCTTGCTGTCGTTCCCATATTCTGTTCTAATGTTCACACCCTTGTTCCAGAGCCCGATTATCGACCTCTCCCAAACCTCCGGTAGGCAGCCTCCTTCAACAACCACCACTGGATGCATACAGCCAAGATTCTTGGATGAAATATAAGCGTTTTGCGATCATGCTTGAGAAAAACCTCTTAAGAGTTAAAGGGTTTTCACCCCGGTATCCCGCTTCTCTGATCCAATAAACTGTTCCTTAAACGTATGACTCTAAATCAGGGTTCTGACCGCGTTGAGACATGAGGAGCTGGACAGGGTTCCAATAGATCTCGGCTTAATGCCTTCCACCGGGATAAAGGCTGTAGCATAAGCGAGGCTGAAGAAACACCTTGGGTTAGAGGATGGTGTCGTAAAGGTTTACCATATTGGTCAACAGTTAGCGGAGCCGGGGGAATAATAGCATGTTTAAAGTTGACGTTATTTCTCTAGCTAGGACTCGAGCCATGTGATCCAGGAACAGGGAGCTGGAAGGAATGGGCGCGTGCTAAACGGTTTCTATCCTTTAAAAATAGTTTCACGGTTTCAGGAAAAAAGTTTTTCAACATGGTTAGGAATTATCTTAACCTTATGCAGAACTCCTCCATGGCTTGACACAAAGCCTCAATGTTCTCTAAAGGTACGTCAGGCCCAACCTCTCCCTTGATCATCAAGCCGCCCTCCGGCAAATACAGTTTCTCCACGCTCTCTTCAACCATTCTTCTAACATGTTTGGGGCTGCTGAAGGGAAGTGTCTGCCTGTCTAAGTCTAGGTCGATGCACAGCCTACCCTTGTAAACACTGGCGATTCCGTCCAGCGTGTTCGCTCGAAGCTGCGGATCGTGCACGGAAACTCCGCATTCAATCAGGTCGTCAACAATATCCAAAAGACAACCATCTGAAGAAAGGTATACGTGGACGCCTGCATTCCTGCATGTGCTGAAAAGTCTTTTAAACATTGGTTTAAAGTGTTTTCGGAATTTCACGGGGCTTATCATTAAACCGTTCTGCGTCCCTATGTCTGTGTGGAAGCTTATGACGTCAACGCCGATTTCAAGCCACTTCTTAACGAGCCTCATTTCATAGTCTAAAAGCATGTTTATCAGCCTTAGAAGGTTAGGCTCGTCAGTAACGATATCCCTCATCAGGTTTTTAAATCCCCTTAAGAAGTATAGGCGGTCGAAAAGCCGTTCCCCGTTACCCACTGTTAATAAACCCTTCTTCCTGCGTTCTGCAAAGGCCTTCTTGATTTCCCCCCAATATTCTTCTCCTCTTTCCCCCCTCTCCCACTTCAACAAGGGGTCGGGAGGCTGATAGTTTTCAAACGCTTTCCAGTCGGCTAACGGGTGTCCAACAACCTGCCCCTCTAAACCCTCTTTCACCGTGTGCCAAACGCATCCCCAGTTATCCGTGAAAAATCCTGGGCTGTAAACAGGAGGCATCTCGTCGAAACCCCTATTGCCCTTTTCATACTGGCCGAAGATAAGTGGGTGTTTAACCAGAATGGCTTCAAGCTTCTCCCGATACTTTTTCCAAACGCCCGGTAAAAAGTTAACCCCGCATGGAACCCATTCGGGATATCGGTATTCTAAAGCCTTTAAATAGTTATCCCTGATCTCTTTGTTTGGATAGCAGGGTTGCAAAGCCTTCAAACCGTTTTCCCAGGCTTTTGAAGCATTAATAAATTTTGTTCTTCCCATACAGGTTTAAAAAATCCAAAGCGTTAAAACGCATCTTTAAAGTAGGCGTAGGCTGGAAAGGTTCTAACCTTTTTAAAGAGATGAAATCTTTATAAGCTGTTAGCAAGCCGACTATACAGAGTAGGGATGATTAAAACAAGATTATGTGGAACGATGTTTTTAACAGTTTTGATAATCGCATTTTTAAACACTGCTTTAATTGTTCGCAGCGACCAAGAGAAGGTTGAGGCTGTTTTCCAAGCTTCCGCCGACACTTATGTTGACCAGGAGAATCCCGATGCTTCTTACGGTGTGAGCGAGTATCTCAAGGTGAGGTCTTCAGGGTCTAAGAATTCAAGGACCTGTGTTTTCTTCAATCTCTCCACAATCCCCTGGGGGGCTTCTGTGCTGAGCGCAAAACTTTTCCTCTACCTTTCAAAGCCTCCGGCTTCGCAGAGAACTTATCTTTGCTACAGGTTTAACTCTGCTTGGGACGAGGAGTCGTTAACATGGAATAGAAAGCCTGGGTCCTCATCGACATTCGCCGCTTCATCCAATGTCCCCACAACACCCGGATGGGTGGTTTGGGATGTTAGAGAGCAGGTTCAGAAGGTTCTAAACGGAATAGAGGAGCATGCTTGGACAAACTTTGGCTGGGAGATATTTGATAAGTCAGAGGACTCTCAAGAGGTTCAGGAGGCTTTTTTCATCTCAAGCGAATCCGGGGAGCAGGATAAGAGGCCTTATTTGACCATAGAGTTTACGCCTCCAAAGCTTAACATTACAGTGGGCACGCCCCTCGTAGCCGGGGAATGGGCCGGCTTAACGATTAAGAGGCTTTCCCAAGAAGGCATACTAGTCGCAAGGGGGGACAGAATATTTAAACAGGACTGGATTAACATAGGCTCACTAACCGTAAGGATTTCCACGTCATCCGGAACAGGGGTTTTCTCACTGGCCCCTAGCGGCGAGCCTGTGGAAAGGATAGTTATAAGAGACGGGGAGACGCAGGTCGTTGTCTATTACCGGGACACTACTCTGGGCAACCACACGCTTAGCGTTTCTGCGGAAGGCTATCCTCCAAGGTACTATGTGGGAGGTTCTCTACAGGTTACCGTCGTAGCGGGTAACTATTCTCTGGAGATAGTGTCTATTTCTATAAGCCCGGAAAACCCTGTCATGGGAGACGTTATCAAAGTGTCTGCCGTAGTATCAAGTATCGGCATAGGTGTTGGGGAGGTGGCTTTATACTACTCTACTGACGGCGGGGCAAGCTGGACTAAGCTCGTAATGGGTTTTTCCGGCGGAAGATATGAAGCGTACATACCTGGTCAAAACGCTTTCACAGAGGTGTCCTACTACGTGGAGGCAAGAGATCAAAAGGGTAACAAAGTTAAAACAGATTTATCCACTGTTTCCATCGGGCTTCCAGAATGGGTTTTCCTAGTCGTGGCGGCTGTAGTAGTCGTCGCCGTAATCGGGCTCCTAATTATTAGGAGAATTAGAAAGAAACAGTGATTAAAGCTTTTAAGATTATTTGCCAATAGACACCGCTTTTATCTCCCTTCTTATTTCAAGGGAAACTAGGGTTATGAACAGGGCTAGAATAATTATTCCTATCAACGCTATGTAGAACTCTCCTGAACCCACTGTTGTAAATGGTAAGGCTATTAAATCGAGCACTAGGAAAACCATGGCCAAGTTTAGGGCTAGCCTCCCAGTATCCGGGTCCATCGGAGCCCTGCTGCCGGGTCTAAATATAAACGTTACCTTCGCTATTTGGGCTTAACGGTCTGAACCGCTTAAAATTTATTAATGCCCTTCTTTCCGTCGCACATGGACTCTTGTCATCAGCCGCGGGGAAAAACAGAGACGTACTGTTAAGCATTAGGGGGCTTACGGTGGAATTCAGGGTGCCACGAGGAATATTGAGGGCTGTGGACAACCTTGATATTGATGTTTACGATGACGAGGTTCTCGGCCTAGTGGGCGAGAGCGGCTGCGGTAAATCAGTCCTAGCACATACAATACTTAGGATAGTTGACCCTAACGGGCGTATTGCAGGCGGGAAAATAATGTTTAAGGGAAAGGATATTTTGAGCACGAGCAAGGAGGAGCTTAGACGCTTCAGGTGGAAGGAGATAGCGATAGTTTTCCAAGGCGCCTTCAATTCTTTCAACCCTGTTATTAGGGTTTTCGAACACATGCTTGACACTACTTACGCTCATAATGAAAAGGCTAGCAAGGAGGAAATAGTTGAACGCTCAAAGGAGCTTATGCGTATGGTCAGGCTTGACCCTGATGCTGTTCTCGAAAGATATCCGCACGAGCTGAGCGGCGGGATGAAGCAGCGCGCCGTGGCCGCGATGGCGATGCTCCTGGACCCTAAGCTCCTTATTCTAGACGAGCCCTTCTCAGCCCTAGACGTGCTCACACAGAAATTCTTCATGAAGACTCTCGTCGACATTAGGCGGGAAACCAGAAAATCGATGATATTCATAACCCATGATTTGGCGCAGGTTGCGGAGATTGCGGACAGAGTGGCAGTAATGTATGGCGGGGTAATAGTTGAGGCGGCCGGCGTGGAGGATATTTTCTACAGGCCGAGGCACCCGTATACGAGAGCCCTGCTTAAGGCTGTTCCAAGCATCGTTGGAAGCATCGATGAGCTTAAGCCTCTTCCAGGTCCACTGCCGGATCCTGTTAACCCTCCGCCTGGGTGCGAGTTCCACCCGCGGTGTCCACATAGGGTTGAAATCTGTTCAAAGATAAGGCCGAAGCTGGAGCAGGTGGATGATGTTTCACTAGTGGCGTGCCACAGGTGGCATGAGCTGAATTGAGCGAAGAACCGCTTTTGAAAATCGTTAATGTTACTAAGGAATTCGTCAAGGGTGGTTTATTCTCGCCCAAGAAGGCTGTGAGAGCTGTTGACAACGTGTCGCTTGAAATTGGCAGGGTTGAAAACGTGGCGCTAGTGGGTGAAAGCGGCTGTGGGAAAAGCACTCTTGGCAAGCTGACGCTGGGATTGCTGAAACCAGACTCCGGAACTATACCGTTCGAAGGGAAGGACATCTGGTCTATGAAGAAGGAGGAGTTTGCCAAATTCAGGAGGAATGCTCAGATAATCCACCAGGACCCTTACACCAGTCTAAACCCTGTCAGAACCATTTTACAATCTCTGGCTCCTCCGCTGCTCAGGAACAAGGAAGTGCCCAACCGGAAGGCTGCCTATGAAAGACTGAGGGAGCTCTTGACCATGGTTGGGTTAACCCCCCCTGAAGACTTTCTCAACAGGTATCCTGCGAGGATGAGCGGGGGACAGATGCAGAGAATAATACTCGCCAGGGCGGTTTCGCTAAGGCCTAAATACATTGTTGCGGATGAGGCTGTCTCGATGCTCGATGCTTCTCTAAGGCTTGGGGCTATTGACCTTATGCTCGAGCTTCAGAAGAAATTCGGAATGTCTTATCTCTTCATCACCCATGACTTGGGAATAGCAAGATACTTTATTCTTAAAGGCAGTGGCAAGGTTGCAATGATGTACTTGGGGAGCATAGTTGAGGCTGGAGAGGGCGACTCAGTAATACAGAGGCCCATACACCCCTACACTCAAGTCATGATGACAGCCATATCTCTGCCAGATCCTAGGCTGACTAGAAGCAGACCCCCTCCTAATCTTAGGAGCCTCGAGGTTCCCCGGCTTGAACAGGTGCCGAGCGGCTGCAAGTTCCACCCGCGCTGCCCCTATGTCGAAAAGGTTTGCGAGGAAAAAGTTCCTGAGCTTAGAGCCTTCGATTCAAGACTTGTTGCATGCCATTTTGCCGAGAGGTTCGTCCACTAGCTACTAAGAATTCTTGTTTCTTAATGAAAATAGACCTTTATAGGGATAAACCTTTATATAGGACCCTAATCCTCCCTATTTTGGTGAAATGGTATGAAAGCATGGCGAATACTTGCATCAGGATTGATCTGCATCATGCTTTTAATAAGCATGGCTCCACAATCTTTCACACCCATCAAGACCGTTACTGCTCAGGAGGAGAAGTCGATTTGGATCAGACCCTTCGGCTACAACCCGCCTCCTGTCGGACACTTCAACTATTTCATAGGCGGCAGTATTGGGGTTTTCGACTGGATTTTCGAGCTTATGACACACTACTTCGCTGCTAACGGCACCTACATACCTTGTGTCGCGGAGAACTGGCAACTTGACCCGGACTACATGTGGTTCCAGGTTAAGCTGAGGAAGGGGGTTAAGTTCCACGACGGCCATGAGCTGACATACAAGGATGTTCTGGCAACACTATACTGCGTCTACCTTCTTAAGGACAGGCTATGGTACTATATTAAGGATGTTCAGGTCATCGACGACTACACGATAAAGTTCACCTTCAAGGAGAAGACAGATTACCCGGTGTTCTACATACTATGGCACTGGATGATAGTCTCCTATACTCAATACGGGAGCATCTCTGATAAGGTTCAGCAGAGAATAAAGGAGGGTAAGGACATTTTCGCGAAGACAGAGGACTTCCAAGACCTTATTAACGAGCTGAACCAGTTTAGGCCTGAAACAGTAACAGGCTGCGGCCCCTACAAGATTAAGAGCGTCACTGAGACGATGATAGTGCTCGAAGCCTTCGAAAACTACTGGAACGGCAAGCCCCCGATAGACGAGATACGCTTGGTAAGGTATGCTACGTCAGACCTGCTGTGGGAAGCGTTGATAAGGGGTGAGGCCCATTACGTCTGGGCCATTTCGCCTAGCCCCGACTTGGTGCGGAGGCTAGTAACAGAGAACCCGTATGCTTGGACTATTAGGATACCTAGGCCTGTCGGTGTAACCCTCTACATTAACAAGGCTAAGTACCCGTTGAGCGTCGTGGAAGTGAGGCGTGCTTTAGCCTACGCGATAAACAGGAGCGAGGTGGGCTGGGTCCAGTATACTGGTGGATGCGTCCCCTCCGCGTACGTGATAGGCTTCCACGTGCCGGACTTGACGAGATTCTTGAACCAGAGCTTCATAGACAAGTGGCTTAAAGACTTCAAGTACGAGTATAACCCTGCTAAGGCTGAGCAGATCCTGCAGGGCCTAGGCTTCAAGAGGGGTGCTGACGGAGTATACGTCACGCCCAACGGCACGAGGCTTGAGTTCACACTGACCACCGGTGGAACATGGATCAACGCGCCCGCGGCTGAGAACCTGAAGGCTCAGCTGGAGAAGGTCGGCATAAAGATTAACGTTCAGGTCGTCGACTCCGCTGTTTGGACAGACGTGTTCTACAGGGGTGCTTACGACCTTACTGGAGGAGTCTACGGCTCACCCGGATTCTCGTTCGACGAGTACTACCATAAGTACATAGCCCTATATGCCGGCCACGACCCTGCGAAAACTTGGGGCCGGATGCACTCTGTGCCCTGGAAGACTCAGCGTGTTAACGTTACGAAGCTAGCGCTGGACATAAACTTGTTCCCAGCCCAGATTAGCAAGGCTCAATTAACCGAGATATACTCCACGCTATCCTACATAACTGGGGACCAGGTCCCGGTCATAAACCTTTACCAGCCCGCGGTGGTAATACTCATGGATAAGAGGTTCGTCTTCCCAACCGACCCAGGATACTGGAACGGCCTAGGCTCCTACGAGCTTCACGGCCTGAGACCATTGTTCGCTTTCGGCTGGCTTAAGCCAAAGGTTAACCTGACGATTGAAAGCGTGGTTGGTGGAACACTTAGCATCCCCCCCGGACGTTATGAATACGGCAAGGGTGACACAGTCACTATCACTGCTACTCCTGCAAGCCGCTACAGGTTTGCGAGATGGGAGATCGACGGCTCACCAGCTGGAACCAATGAAACGTTAACAATAAAGATGGATAAGTCTCGCAGGGTTAAAGCAGTCTTCAGCGCAATACTCTACAAGACGCTTACGGTTCTGCCTGTGGAGGGAGGGACGCTCAGCATCGCTCCCGGCTCACACGAGTATGAAACTGGTCAAACAGTCACTATAACTGCTACTCCTTCAAGCGGATACAACTTCGAGAGGTGGGAGGTAGATGGTTCTCCGGCTGGAACCAGTACCACGTTGACAATAAGGATGGATGCTGATCACACGGTTAAGGCAGTGTTCACAAGAATACCCTATGAGATGTACGTAGGCATAGTCTTAGTCATAGCGATAATAGCGGCTGCAGCCTACTTCCTCCTTAAGAGGAGAGGTAAGTAGCTAAACCCGCTCGTCAGAAAACTTTTTTTACCCCCTTTTTCCTCCCTAGTGTAAATGAGGTGGATAGTTAGGAAGGCAGTTCTATCCGTTATAACCCTATTCTGCGCCTTAACGATAACCTTCTTCCTCTACAGGGTTATTCCAGGAAATCCCGTGGATTTGATGATTAACTACTACCTTTCACTAGGGTATTCGTACGAAGAGGCTTTGTCAAGGGTCTTAATGATGGTTCCCTTCGTCCCGACGGCTCCTCTTCACGAGCAATATATAGATTTCTTAAAAGGGATTCTGAGGGGGGACTTCGGATACTCGTTCACGCTTGCTCAACCCATTACGAGAATACTTGGCTACGCTATTCCTTGGACAGTCTTCTCCCTGTCAATATCGCTCGTGATAAGCTTCCTCCTGGGGATCGTAATAGGAATGTACATAGCTTACAAAAGAGGTTCTCTGCTTGACAAGATAATGTCTTTCTACTCCTCGATTACCACTGCCATGCCTCAAAACATCCTCGGCTTCTTCCTAATATGGGGTTTAGCAATACAGTTAGGATGGTTTCCGAAGGAATTGGGCCCATACGGTCCGAGGGTAGACCCTTCAAAGTTTAACCTAGAGTTCATCACGAGCGTACTACGCCACGCTGCTCTACCGGTCCTGACGTACGTTCTTACGAGCATAGGGTCTTGGGTTCTCATGATGAAGAGCAGCACGATCTCGGTTCTAGGGGAGTACTACGTGACTGCTGCTGAAGCACGGGGTTTGAAGGATAGAAGGATAGTCACAACATACGTGGGGAGGAACGCGGTGCTTCCATTGTTCACCCGGTTCGCAATATCCTTGGGGTTCATGTTCGGAGGTGCGCTTCTCATCGAAAACCTTTTCCTATACCCTGGCGTCGGCAGGTTTCTCACCATCGGGGTTTCGATGAGGGACTATCCTCTGGTAACAGGATGCTTCCTCATAACTTCCGTCGCTACCATACTGGGCAACCTTCTCGCCGACCTGCTTTACAGCAGGCTTGATCCAAGGATAAGATTTGAATAGGGGTGAGGAGAATTGATCAGTGGGAAATCAGGGCTGTTTAAACGGTTAAAATATGCTTTAAAAGTGTTCAGGAGGAGGCCTACAGCAATGGCGGGCCTAATAATAGTTGTTTTCTTTACACTCATGGCGCTTATCGGTCCTTTCTTCTTCCCTCTAGACATCAGGGCTTACCCTGCGAAAAGGTATCTCCAGCCTTCCTGGCAGCATCCTTTAGGCACAGACCCGTATGGGAGGGATGTGCTTATGCAGATAATAAACGGCTCCCGGGATGCTTTGACCATCGCCACGTTAACCGGCGTAGTAACCATATTCATCGCTACCGTCATAGGTGTTTCATCCGGCATGCTGGGCGGCCTGTTCGACGAGGTGCTGATGAGGATTACCGAAATATTCCTAATACTTCCACAATACCCGCTCCTACTGCTCATAGCTGCAATACTCCCGGCTGGCAGGGAGCTAACCCTGTTTGAAGTCTCGCTCATAATAGGCGTCGTCCAGTGGCCGGGTACTGCTAGGGCAATCAGGTCTCAGGTGCTTGCTCTCAGAGAAAGGCCGTTCATAGAGGCGGCTAGGTGCCTGAACCTAGGTAGTCTCCACATAATCTTCAGAGAAATAATACCCAACCTGATGCCATACTTGGTGATGAACTTCTTCCTAGCGCTCACCGGCGCCATATATTCTCAAGTGATACTTTTCTCTCTGGGGATTCTGAGATTCACCTCCGTAAACTGGGGTGTCATGATAAACATTGCAATGGCTGATAGCGCGCTACTCAACCCGAAAGCATGGATTTACCTCTTCTCCCCCATCGTATGCATAGTTCTGCTCCAGACGGGCCTAGTCCTAATATCGTCAGCTCTTGAAGAAGTGTTTAACCCTAGGCTTAGAACAGAAGAGTAGCAAAACCGTTTTACACGCTTATCCGCCGGCTGTCTTTCAACCTGTTTTTAAAAGCAACGTCACTATTTCCCAGGGCCCAGCATTAAGCAACACCTTGTTCTCAAAATTTTCAACCCTCGTAACCGGCTGCTCGTTAAGGTTTGTTTTCCAAGCCTCTGAGAATGGGAACGATGTTTCAACACTGCCGGTTAAAGTTTCACCACTCATGTTGTAGAACCTTAATACGAGCCCATCCCCGTCTTCCCACTTCTTGACTGCGGTGGCGACGAGTTTCTCAGGCTCAACCTTCATAAGGCTCAACCGCATCGGCATTCTCCCCTCAGGGTTTAAAACCGGAATACTGAGAGGCGGGTATGCGAAACCCCTGGCCTGCACGTATGCTTTCGAACCGAGCCAGCTGTCTTCGTGAAGTATTACGGAGTATTCGAAAACCATTCTCCTAAGGCACTGGGCTCCCAGAGTAGGGAGACCCGGGCCAGCGGGGCCCCTTCTCGTAGCCAGGTCGCTTCTTGAAAGCCAGCCCACAGCCCTGAGAAGCGTAAGGTAAACTATTGCTCCTCCCCGGCTCCTCCTAACCTCGTATTCTGGAATCCCCCTGTTAGCCACCGTGAAGCCTTTCAAGTCGTCGTTAACGTTAACCCATTGGAGCTGAGGATGAGCCGTCGGTGGGTTTTCCACCCAGTTCTCCCCGCTGCTAGCAGGCTCAACTGGTCTCTCAATAACCTGGTAGTGATAGTCAGCGTAAGACTTTTCAGCCTCTATGTCTGTTTGGAATGCTACTCTAAGCCTGTGGTCCATCGCCCTGTTGTCGACCTCGGTCTTGAAGTCAATCCTCCTCGAGCCAGGTATTATTGAAACCTCTGTTGAAACAGGCATCTCGACTTTTTCAACGCTTCTCCGCTGACCCTCTAGGCGGGCAGGTATCAGTATCTTAAGACTGATTCTCATTAACGCCCTCGTCCCAAGGTTGCGCGTCTCAACCTGAGCCTGCGTTTCTAGGCTTGAGAAGACCGGGTTATGCTCAACTGGAGGCGAGAAATTATACTCGTCCCCAGCGTCACCCTCGTCCATGAAGTTAATGCCCTCTAGAATTCTGCCCGTATCCTTCTCAACAATCCTCAGCACGCCTCCTTTTTCAGGGTCTGCTTCAACCCTTATGAGCGAGTTTTCAACGTAAAAATCACCTGTCTCAAGCTCCTCGCAGGCTAATGGCTCACCCTTGACCAGGGAGTAAACCCTGTAGCCCAAGGGTGGGAGGCTTGCGGTGAACTCGACTGTACACGCAGCCCCCCAGGTAGACGCGTCCTCAGGAGGCTGGGACACGTGTGTGGGAACCTCATGATCCCCATCGTGAACCACATAATTGTCTAGGGGCAATGGCACAACCACTGAGACTGGTTCAGACCTCGGCCAGTTGAGCGTGTTGAAGACAACTATTTCCGCTAGCGAGTCCGCCCTAGGCCTTGAAACCAGCCTCGCCACTGTTGACGCTGCTTGAAGCGCCAGGCTTGAAGCACCCTGTATGACGCTGACGAACCTGGCTTCGTTCTCGTTGTGCACATGGTCCACCCCACTGCCGTAGATACTGTCATGCGCATGGTTCAGTAGCAGGCTCTTCCACAGCCTGTTTAAGAGCCCGTCGGGATAGGCTGCCCCTGTAAGGATCTTGGCGAAAATGGATAGTGGTTCAGCATACTGCTCCAGCTCAGCCTGAGCCTTGAAGTTCAGCTGCTTGAGATAGATGCGTGTCGAGTATACGCCTGCCAGCGTTGGGAAGAAGCGTGCACCCCTAAGCTCTCCCTCGAAAACCTGCAGGCTCGACAAGTGCCTCCTAACCTCTTCTAAATAATTCTCAATGTCTGAATGCTCAGCCACAATATCTTTTTCCACCTCGTTTAGAAAACCTATTATCCTCGTTATGCTTGATTGCGGCGGCATGTGGTCACACCCGTTCATAAGCAGGATGCTGCCGCTCACGCTAAGCGGCTTAAGCCTGTTTACAACGCTAACAACCCTCCGCCTAGTAGCCTCGAGGTCAGGCTCAGGCTCTTCCTCGTAAATCTTCTGGTGAATCGTGCCCCAGCCGAGTGGAGACCGCCAGTAGTAAGCATCCCATGGTCTGGAGACGCCCAGCATGTTCACGTTACAATACCCTGTGAGAAGGTGGATAGCAATAACCTCGCTACCATCCGGCCCTCTGTAGAGGAACTCTGTCTTAAGCTTCTCTCCCTCGTCCCCCATTCCTCTTGTGAAGACGAAGCTGTCTATTCCGAAGCCGCGGAGTATCTGGGGGATCTGCGGAACATGGCAAAAGGTATCTGGAAGATATCCTGCTTTCATAAGGCCTCCGAAGCTTAGAGACAGCCTACACCCGATTAGGAGGTTCCTGACTAATGCTTCAGGGCTGACCAGGGCTTCATCAGGCTGGGTGAACCATGGCCCCGTTTTCAGCCTCCCCGAGGAGATGAGACGCCTAATCCTCTGCTCGTCCTCAGGCCTAGCCTCTAAATAGTCTTCGAGAATACTGGCCTGACCGTCGAGCATGAAGCTTTTAAACTCCGGGTTTTCATCAAGAAGATTCAACGTCTTTTCCATCACCCTCACCAGCCTAGCCCTGTATTCCTGGAAGGACAAGTACCATTCCCGGTCCCAATGAGTATGGGAAACCACGTGAACCCTCATGGGCATTTCCACTACTACCTCTCCCCCGTCTTATAAAAAGATAGTCTCAAACCCTGGGCCCTGTTCCCAGAGGGTGCGCGTCATCCTTCAAAACTACCGAGCTTTGGCACTAGCCTGATCCAGACGCTCATTGGGCAAGGTTCACGGTTAGCCCAAGCATAGTATGGTACTGCTAAAAACCCTGTTTTACGCGTGCCATCCGGTTTTGAAGCCTGGTACAGGCGATCCTGGCTCCAATCCGAGTCGGCCACGTATCCCTCTCCCCTTATCACCATAACCCCGTCAAACATGTCTGGGGCCCACTGTGCCTGAAGCGCCGCATCCTCAGTAATTAAAAGATCCCAGACGTCGAATCCAGCGTTGTCAACCCCTTCTAGACAGTATACTATGGGCCCCCTGCTTAAAGCCACTCTACCCAGGTTCTCGTAGACAAGCGGGTTGCAAAATATTTTCCTAACCTCCATTTTAAAAGATAACTCTACTCTGTCACCGTCTCTCCAGGTTCTGCAAAGCCTGTAGTAGTATCCTGGCTCAATGTTCCCGTCAATCTTCAACCCGTTTAAGCTTACCTCCGTCTTCCCGCTCCAACCAGGTATTCGAAGATATATGGAGAAAGCGTGCTCATGCTGTAGGCTGAGGGTTATTTCAACCCTACCATCCCAAGGATAATTAGTATTTTGAACGATCCTTATTAAATTTCCTTCAAACTCTAGGTTGGCAACATTCTCGTCATACAGGTTCACCCAGATGCCGTCTTCAGAAACACTGTAGAAGTAGCCGGGGAGACTGGCTATGAACCTAGCCACGTTCGGCGGGCAACAGGCGCATTCAAACCATTTCCTCCGCCTGTGTTTACCGCGGTCTGCAAGCGGGTTCACGTAGAAATACTCTTTGCCGTCGAGCGAGACTCCTGCTAAAATACCATTGTAAAGAGCAAGCTCCATCACGTCGACGAACCTTGCCTCTCCGCTTGCGAGAAACATTCTCCAGTTCCACATGAAGCTCGCTATTGCCGCACAGGTCTCAGCGTATGCTTGAACATTCGGCAGCTCATAGTTGAAGCCGAAGGCTTCCCCATCGTAACAGGAGCCAACCCCACCCGTAACGTACATTTTACACTTAACCATGTTGCTCCAGAGTTTTTCTAAAACGTTCCATATCTCCCTTTCCCCCGTCTCCATGTACAGGTCTGTCGCACCACAATTCAAGTAAAGCGACCTTACGGCGTGCCCAACGATCTCGTCGAGCTGCCTGAAAGGCTTATGGTCAATCAGGTTGACATCACCGCCTAGGATTCCCTTTCCACGATTATCTATGAATGTTTTAGCCATGTTCAAGTATCTGTAGTCCCCAGTCTCCCTGTACAGCTCAACCATGGCCATCTCTATCTCGGGGTGTCCAGGTGTCCCAGGCCTCCCGTCTGGCCCGAAGACCCTCAATATATGGTTTGCGAAACGCACTGCCGCGTTGAAAAGCTTCTCGTCGCCAGTGGCTCTGCGCAGGGCGACAGCAGCCTGAATCAGGTGCCCAGCACAATACAGCTCGTGCATAACCCTGAGATTCGTCCAGCGTTGAGCCTTGTTCTCAAACGTGAAGAAAGTATTCAGGTAACCGTCGTCATCTTGAGCTGCATATATGTCATTCACAACTTTCTCAACCAGGCTGTGAAGCTTCTCGTCGAAGCCTGAAGCTAATAGGAAGCCGACGGCCTCAACCCACTTGTAAACATCTGAATCGTTAAACACTAATCCTTGAAAACCACCAGCCTCTTTTCTCGCTGCCCTTCTGAAATTGAAAAGTCTACCAGTGCTTTCAAGAAGTTCGTATTGAGAGGGAATGGTCACTTCTTCAAGCTTTTTCATACGCTCTGCCCAGAAACCTTCCTTCAAAACCACGTTCTCAATGGGTACTGGTCGTAGCTTTGCATACGGGCTTTTAGAGGTATCTACCACGTAGGTTACCAACACTGCTTTCTTTAAACGCTCTCCATATTTTAAAACTTTCCTTATTCGTTGACGCATGACTTGGTTTTAGGGAAACGCATCATTTATATCTGACACTGGGATATGATGAGTTCTGGGTAGAATGGTTGGTAGTGACCGCTTGGAGGAGCATGAACCCTTTCCAGAGCTTATAAGGAGTGAGGATGAACTCGAAGAATTATTGTCTAGGCCATCGCCTAAAGCCGCTAAGGTTCTTTCGGAACTTGATGGGGACGTTTTGATCCTCGGTGTTTCAGGAAAGATAGGACCGACGTTAGCAAGGCTTGTAAAAAGAGCCATAGATGATGCTCGTCTGGAAAAGAGCGTTATCGGCGCATCGAGGTTCTCAAATCCAGGATTAAGAGGAAAACTGAATGAGGCTGGCATAGAAACCGTTTCTTGCGATTTAATGGATGAGGATGCTGTGGAAAATCTTCCAGACGCCCAAAACGTGATCTATATGGTGGGCAGGAAATTCGGCACGGAGGAAGACAGCTCATTAACATGGGCCATTAATACTTGCCTTCCAACGATTGTTTCGAAGAAATTCAGAAATTCCAGGATAACGGTCTTCTCCACTGGAAATGTCTATCCTCTAGTTCCAGTATCCTCGGGAGGTGCTGATGAATCGGCCATTCCTAATCCGGTGGGAGAATATGCTCAATCCTGCCTAGGACGTGAAAGAATCTTCGAATATTTTTCCAGGAGATATAGCACTAAAATCGTGTTTTTAAGGCTGAATTACGCGGTGGAATTAAGATACGGCGTTTTGCTCGATGTGGCTCAAAAAGTGTTCCACGGTTCCCCAGTAGACTTGAAAATGGGTTACGTTAATGTTATCTGGCAGGGAGATGTTAACAACATAGCGGTTCAATCCCTGAAGCTCTGCAAGTCGCCTCCAGAAATAATAAATGTGACTGGCCCTGAAACTATTTCAGTCAGATGGTTAGCGGAGCAGTTTGGAAGACTCTTTGACAAGAAGCCTGTTTTCAAGAACAGGGAGATGGAAACTGCCCTGTTAAGCAACACTTCAAAATGCTTCAGAGTATTCGGCCGCCCAACAGTCACGCTGGAGCAAATGATAAAATGGGTGGCGCACTGGGTTCTAATAGGAGGATGCGCGTTTAATAAGCCGACTCATTTCGATGTTGTTGACGGAAAGTTTTGAGTAACCCTTTTAGGAAACTTAATATGTCCTTGTTTCCAGATAAAAGCAATGGAAACCATTAGCGTAGGTCCGGATGCTCATTATTTTGTGGGCCGTGACGGAAACCCATTCTTTTGGCTAGGCGATACGGAGTGGGAGCTTTTCCGTCTTTTTACTCTTAAAGAGGCTGGAGCAATTCTAGAGAATAGGAAAAACAAAGGTTTCAGCATCGTTCAAGTAATGCTTACTGGAGTCGGGGATGGAACTAAACCAAATCTTACGGGACAAACGCCTTGGCTGAACAATAATCCTTCTGACCGAATGAGCAGTATTTTGAGAGCGTCGATTCAATAATACGAATCAACCGAGAGATCGGGCTGATATTCGTCCTAGGTGTTTTTCACCAGTTGCAGACTTCGCATATCAACATGGATAATGCTAGAAAATACGCGGAATGGATCGCCAGCCGCTACCGGAATGAGCCTAACATCATATGGACAATGTATCCGCAAGCCAAGCAGGAATTCGTACCCATAGTTCGTGAGCTGGCTAAAGGCCTAATAGAGGGAGACAAGGGGAGGCACATGATCACAGTTCACCCTGATCCTATTCCTGCGTCTTCAAGCTTCATTAAGCCTGCTGGAAGCCCTAATCCTTCCAGCATAAGATCGCCGGGAATCAGGAAAACACTTAAAAGAAGCGTATTTTCAACAACTTTTTATGCGTTTAATCACAACAGTTATTGGAAGCCTTCCAAGGCTTCATGAGGATCTTAAAAAGGCGATCCGGCTCGCCGTCGACCTGCAGGTTGAGACGGGTATCGACATTGTTTCAGACGGGGAACAGAGAACAGATATGCTTAACTATCTTTCAAACTCGATGCAAGGTTTGAAAGTGGATGGTGAAAAAATCTCCATAATGGGTAGAATAAGGCCTGTTGAAAATATGCAGGAGTCTTTCAAGATTGTAGATTGCCTTGAAGCTAGAAAACATATTGCTGAAAAAGGCTATTCGAACAGGTTAAAGATAGGGGTAAGTGGTCCAGTAACCTTCGGTTTTTCAGCAGCCCTAAGGAACGCCGGCCCCTACGGCAACGTTAGGAACATGGAGCTCTATAATGATGTTGCACTCGTCGTAAACCGAATAGCGAGGCTTATTCAATCCTGTGATTGTCTAATCCAGATTGATGAGCCGGGGGTGAGCGCGGGTTTCCTAGATCCAGAAAGGATACGTGAGCCCATTGAAATTGCGGCTGAAGGATTAGAGCCGAGTCTAACAAGCATACATGTGTGTGGAAAACTGAATCTGAAAACAGTGGAATCTCTAAGCGTGTTGAAAAATGTTGGCGTCCTTAGCTTAGAGTTCGCGGGCACGCCGGGAAACATAGATCTTCTGTCTAGAAGCGTTTTCGAGAATAATTCTAAAAAAATCGGGGTGGGGTGTATGAGGGTAAACGTCTTGTCGAAGGATGATCTCACTGCTCCTGAAGCCGCTGTGGAGATAATAAGGAGGGCTGTTTCTAAAATCAGTGTTGAAAACGTGGCTTACATTCACCCTGATTGCGGACTGCGTAAGACTGAACGCGACTCGGCTCTTCTGATTCTTAGAAACCTTGTAGGCGCCTCGAAAGAGCTTAAATTTTAAGCTGGGGGAAAAAGCTTAAAAATTAACTATGTTTTTAAGACTCATGGGGAGCCCTGCTTTCCTAGCCTTTGACCTTGGGGCAGAAAGCGGCAGAGCCTTAATCGGAACACTTGTTGAGAATAAAATAAAGGTGGATGAAGTATACAGGTTTCCAAACGTACCGGTGAAAGTAGGGAGCAGCGTATTCTGGGATGCATTAAGAATATGGTGTGAGATGAAGAATGCTGCTTCACTCGCCAGCTCCAGGCTGAGTGGAAACTTGGAGTCCATCGGCGTAGACACTTGGGGCGTAGACTTCGCGCTTCTCGACAGCAGTGGCGAGCTTCTCGGAAACCCACACCACTATAGGGATCCTAGGACGGAACGCGCCTTTGAAGAGGTCTTTAAGAGGGTTTCGCGAGAAGAGGTCTATTTCAGAACGGGAATCCAGTTTCTCAGGTTGAACACCCTTTACCAGCTGTATTCGCTAGTCTTAAACCGGTCTTCAATACTCAACGCTGCGAGCAAATTCCTGATGATGCCGGACCTGTTCAACTACTGGCTGTCAGGCGTAAAGGTTTCGGAGTTTTCAGACGCCACGACCACCCAGTTCTTCAATCCGTCTAAGAACAACTGGGACTATGAGCTTCTAGAGAAATTAGAGATTCCAACAAACTTTCTACCGGAGATAGTTAAGCCTGGAACCGTTCTCGGGGGGATTTCTGCAAGCCTTGCTGAAGAGCTTAAACTCGACAGCAGGGTTTCAATCGTAGCCCCCGCCTGCCATGACACTGCTTCCGCTGTCGCGGCGGCGCTTCTCGAGGACGTGGGCTCAGCATACATAAGCTCCGGAACCTGGTCGCTGGTGGGCGTTGAAGTAGACAGACCGATTATAAGCTGGAAAGCATTAGAGTACAACTTTACTAATGAAGGGGGTGTTTTCGGGAAATTCAGGTTTCTGCGAAACGTTCAAGGAATGTGGCTGGTTCAAGAATGCAGGAGAAACTGGGTTAGCCAAGGCAAGGAATACTCTTACGACGAGCTAACTCGTCTTGCAAGCAGGTCGAGAAGGTTCATAGCTTTCATCGATCCTGATGACGGAAGGTTCATGGCTCCGACAAACATGGTTGAGGAGATAATGTGCTACTTAGACGAGACTAACCAGGAGAAACCGAGGGATGAGGGTGAGCTGGTTAGAATAATTCTTGAAAGCCTGGCCTTCAAATACAGGCTTGTTTTGGAAAGGATAATGGAGTTGACCGGTAGAAAAATAAACCGAGTTAACATCATCGGAGGCGGTTCTAGAAACTGGCTGCTAAACCAGCTTACTGCAGACTTCGCTGACATTAGAGTGATCGCCGGGCCTGTGGAGGCAACCTCCATCGGCAACATTCTCATGCAAGCATACGCAATGGGCTTCGTTAAATCCCATAAGGATATAAGGCGGATAGTTGGAAACTCGTTTGACTTTAGAGAATTCGAGCCGGAGCATGAAGACTCGGTTGAGGATGCTTACACCCGTTTCTGCTCCATAGCTGAAAAATCGACGCTTAAAGGAAATTTTCTCGGTTAGCAATTCCTAGGAAAAATGTTCAACTAACTGAATAAGCCATTGGAGGAGCCCCTTAAAATTTATAAGATTGGAGAATAGTAAGAAGGTGTGAAAGCCCGTGGCGCCACTCTCATCATTCTTGTTTTTTCACTAGTTGTTTTTGCTTGGGCACCTTGGCTAGACGATAAGGAGGTTCACGACATGGTGTTCCGTGAGAAAGCGCATAAAGACGGGACAATGGGTTGGGTAACATTGCCGAATGGAACAAGAGTATACACTCTTGTTTGCGACTATGACGTGAAATGGGCTCCCTTCGGAAGATGGGTTGCAAGCTGCGAAGGAGGCTACTATGTTACTTTCTGGGAGGAGGTATGGCCATAGATAAGCGTTAACCCTCCCACCGGGTTTATCGCCGCCTACTGGTCTTCAGGCAGGTTTAGCTCTTTAACTATTTTAATAGCCTTTTCTTCACCGACGGCACGCTTCAAATCCTCCATGGATTTTCCACCTCTCCAAGAATTCACAATGTTTAGAACTAGTTCTCTAACGCCAGGGTTAAGGTCTCTCAGAGCGATTTCCACACGCCTCCTCCTGTTGAGAATATCATCCGGTCTGTGAACTACCCCCATTCCGATTTGATACTCCTGCTCGAAATATAAAGCTTTAGGGCGATATTACCGGTGTCCATCCGAAGAAATTGAGTTTAACCGTTTCCCCCGGTTCTGCGGGTGCGAAAATCATTCTCAATCCGGCTGACTTGCTTTTCAACATGCTTATTTCAAAAAGGTCTTTCAAAACCCCTTCTACAATCCTGCTGGGAGCATTATCTGAAACCACAGCCATGTCAACCCCTGAGACGCATGCTGAAGCCAAGTGTACAAGATCCCTAAGCTTGACTTCTCCTCGTGCAACTCTCTCCTTTAGAACATTGTCCTCTGCAACCGGCAGCATGACCTCGTTATAGCCTGTCGCCTTTATTCCGGCTGTTTTAACAGTGTTCCCAATCAGACTGTTTATCTCTCTGATTGTGCTGAAGGTTCCTGGAAGCGGTATTTTAACCCTTGAGGCAAACTCAACGATCTCTGCAACGCTCTCCTCCATCCACGGCGATAGTGAGACGTCAATCCCGTAGTAGTTAATCCCCAGCCTCTCGGAAAGCTTAAGCCCAACCTTCTCGGTGGAGGCGTAAACCTCGGCCAGAATGTCTTGAAACTGGCTTAAATGCTTGTGTCTAAGCAGGCTGGGATAAAGTAGGGATATTGCCAATCCTTCTTCACCGTGCAGGTTGCATGCTGAAGGAAAGTAGGGCGTAACCATGTTTTCACCCATGTTAACGCATATACGGCTTCCGTTAGAAGGGTTTTTTTCACACGCCTTCCTCAAAACGTTTTCGATGCTCTTAATTCTGTCGACGCTCCTCATGTTTATCGACACGTAGAGCCCGTTTTCAGCAGCCTCCGCAGCCTCGTCTAAAGCTGGGTGCGTATCCTCAACCTGTCCTATTGAAACATAGTTGACAACATTTAGATCCAGAAGCTGAGAGGCCCGTTTCATAGGGGGCTCCTGCTCGCCTAGGGGTGGAAGTGCAACCCTAGTGCTCCAGACGCTTTCCGAGAGAAACATCGATTCTATGTGGAATGAAAGCATTGAACCCAAGTTGGCGATGCGCTCCCTAACGCTCCGCACGTCTCCAGACGCTGCGAAAAGCGTTACAGACCTTATTTTCATCCCAGCTTATTATTATGCTCCCTTTTTAAAAGGCTTTCCTGTTGACTGTTTCTGGCTATGTTGATGCAGGGAACGCGGATGCCAGTGTTTGCCTAAAGCAGTTTTTGCTCAGCATTATGAAAGAACCGGTTGGTGAAGCCTCCGGCTAATGAACTGTGCTCATAGACGATGTTTAACGCAAAAAGTTTATTAAATTCCTAAGGTTTCCCCCGACGGGTTGTCGGTAATCCAGCTGATAAAGAATAGGGCTAGGGAGAAGCCGATGAGGATTGTTCTGCCGGAGCCTGAAGACGAGAGAATACTGAGGGCGGCCGTCGCCTCCGTGGAGCAGGGTGTTGCAAAACCAATACTGCTGGGCTCGAGGGAAACAGTGGAGAAGAATGCTGTCGAATTAGGCTTATCCCTAACCGGGGTTGAAGTCGTAGACCTGGCGGCCTCCGGCTATTTAGATAGCTTCGTCAAGGATTACTGCAGAGCCCGGGAGGAGAAGAATGTTAGCGAGGCTGTTGCGAGAAGAATACTCGGCAAGCCGCTCTACTTTGCTTGCATGATGGTTAAGACTGGTTTGGCTGACGCAATGGTTGCCGGCGCCTCCACCACTACTGCAAACGTTATTAAGGCCAGTCATCTTGTAATCGGGTACGAGGAGGGGGTTGAAACACCTTCAAGCTTCTTCATAATGGAGACTGGGAACAAGAGTATTGGTGAAAACGGTGTCCTTGTTTACGCTGACGCTGCCGTAAACCCGGACCCGACTCCTGAGCAGCTTGCGGACATAGCTATAGCTACTGCGAGAAGCGCCAGCAGGCTCTTAGGCTGGGAGCCGAGGGTTGCGATGCTCTCCTTCTCAACAAAGGGTAGCGCTATACACCCTCTTGTGAATAAGGTGGTTAGGGCCACTGAGCTCGTTAAGAGGCGGGTGCCTGAAATCAAGGTTGACGGGGAGCTTCAGGCTGACGCGGCGCTCGTAATCGATGTCGCCAGGAAGAAGATGAGGGATCTCGGCCCAGTGGCGGGGAGGGCGAACATCCTGATATTCCCAGACCTGGATGCTGGAAACATTGCGTACAAGCTTACTCAACATGTGGCTGGGGCCGGGGCCTATGGGCCTATTCTCCAAGGTTTCAAGAAGCCTGTCAGCGATCTTTCAAGGGGTGCTAAGGTTGAAGACGTTGTCGGGGCTACGGCTGTTGTCTCTGTTCTAGCTCAGTCAACCGGGTGACGGTTGTTGAGGAAAATACTCGTCGTAAACTGCGGTAGTTCCTCCATAAAATACAAGCTTTTCGACGCCGATTCGCTGAAGGGCGTCGCCAGCGGCTTGTTGGAGAGGATTGGGAGCATGCCGGCAGTTCTAAGGCATGAGGCCGGTGGAATAGTGGCGAGGAGAGAGGTTGATGTTTCCAACCACAGGCAGGGCCTTGAGATCATCCTCAGGGTTCTCCTCGAGGCTGAGCCCAAGGCTATTTGTTCGCTAAAGGAGATAGTTGCCGTTGGACACAGGGTTGTTCACGGTGGGGATACTTTCTTCGAATCCACGATTGTCGACGAGAATGTTCTGAAGGTTCTTAGGAAATGGGCTAGACTGGCTCCACTCCATAATCCTCCCAACATAGCGGGTATGGAGGCTGCGCGAAGCCTTCTTCCAAGCGTTCCCCAAGTGGCGGTGTTCGACACTGCTTTCCACCAGACAATGTCTGAAACAGCCTATCTCTACGCCATACCCTATGAGCTTTACGAGAAGTTCGGAATCAGGAGATACGGTTTCCACGGGACAAGCCACAAGTATGTTGCCCAGAAGGCTGCTGAAATACTCGGCGAGCCTATTGAGAAACTCAGGATGATAACATGTCATCTCGGAAGCGGGTGCAGCGTCACTGCCGTTAAGAACGGCCGCTCAATAGACACTAGCATGGGTTTCACTCCGATGGAAGGCTTAGTCATGGGGACTAGGAGTGGGGACATAGATCCGTCGATAGTTTTCTACCTGATCGGCGAGGGCTTCTCCCCTAGAGAGGTTGAGGACCTGCTTAACAAGAAGAGTGGGCTGCTGGGTATTTCAGGCGTTAGCAACGACGTCAGGGATGTGGAGAAGGAGGCTGAGGCGGGCAGCAAGAGGGCTAGGCTCGCTCTCGAGATCTTCGCTTACAGGGCTAGGAAGTATATAGGTGCCTACGCTGCGGTGCTTGACGGGCTAGACGTGCTGGTCTTTACAGGGGGGATAGGTGAGAACGATCCCCTCATGAGAGGAATGATATGCGGCAACATGGGTTTCCTAGGGTTGAAGATCGACGAGGATGCGAACAGGGCCATGGTGGGCAGAACCGGAGTAATAAGCAGAGAGGAGTCTAAGGTTAAGGTTCTAGTTATACCGACCGATGAGGAGCTTGCTATCGCTGAGGAGACTAGGAAACACTTATTAAACCATTAAAAACATGAAGCTGGTAGCGGTGAGAACGATTGAAGGTCTGCCTGTTCGAGGATGAGAAGTACGACTTTCTTTACCCGTTAACGCTTACAAGGGCTACTTTCGAGCTGAGATGCGGGTCGATGACGCTGGTTGAGAGAATCAGGAGGGTCAATCCTAGTGTGGAAACCTCTTTTTTCCTCAGGGACCACTTGGCGCCGGTTCTAAGGGAAAGGCTTGGAAACGCTGTTGTTAACAGCCTAGAGGATCTGAGTAGGGATGACGCTATTCTAGTTAACGGCAGGTGGCTTCCCGAAAAAGGCCGCCTCCCGTTCAAGGATGATGATGAGGCCATCGCCATTTGTAAGGGTGATGTCGTGTATATTCGCGTCAAGAGGGAAACCATTAGGAAAAACCTCTCGGATACTCTTCAGAAGACTATTGAAAAACTGATGTCTGAGCTCAGCATTAAGCAGGTTGATGCCCGGATGGTGGAATACCCTTGGCATCTCGTCGAGTATAATCACGAGTTGCTTAAGGAGGATTTCGAAGCATACTGGTCTAAGAAGGAGGGGGTTAAAGCTTTGGAGGAGAGGATTGTTGTCGTCGGCGATAAGAGCATGCTTCACGTTAGTAAGAGTGCAGACATACATCCTTTCGTTGTGCTGGACACTAGCTCCGGCCCAATAATGGTTGACGAAGGTGCACGGATATACCCGTTCAGCCGTGTGGAGGGCCCCTGCTACATCGGTAGGGATACTTGGATCGTTCGCGGAAACATAAGGGAGGAGACGAGCATAGGGCCTGTCTGCCGGGTTGGCGGAGAGGTTGAGGCAAGCATCATCCAGGGTTATTCTAACAAGTATCATACGGGTTTCCTCGGCCATGCGTATGTGGGTGAGTGGGTTAACATTGGCGCTCTCACCACTAATAGCGATTTGAAGAACGATTACAGCAGTGTTGACGTCTACGTTAAGGGTAGGCTCATGGACACTGGAGACATAAAGGTAGGCAGCTTCATAGGGGATCATACGAAGTTTGGCATAGGCTGTCTGATGAACACTGGGACTGTTGTCGGGATAGCATGCGTTCTCCTCGGCGGGGAGGTTCTTCCAAAATATATTCCCAGCTTCTGCTGGTATGCTGAGGGGAGGTTGAGAAGGGGGGCTGGCTTCAGAAGGACCATTGAGGCGGAGAAGAGGGTTATGTCCAGGAGGTCAATCGTAATGTCGGAGAACTATGTCAGAATGCTTGAGAAAATATATCAGGACACTAGGGAAGATAGGGAAACTTTAATAAGGAAGGCAGAGGCGAGATTGGAGCGAGGAGGTCTATAGAATGTCGGTTGAGGAGAAGGTTAAGAAGATCATAGCTGAACACTTCCGCGTAAGCGTTGAGAGCTTGAAGGATGACACTTCTCTTGTGGACGACCTTATGGCCGAGTCCATAGACTCTGTTGAACTTATTGCAACATTTGAGGAGGCTTTCAACCTGGAGATACCTGAGGAAGAGGCGGAGAAAAACCAGACGGTCGGACAGGTTGTGGAGTACATAAAGGCTAAGCTGGCTCAGGCAGGGCGCTAACGCGTCTAGGTAGGCTTGATAATCGGGGTTGGCGTAGACGTTGTTTCGATAAGCAGGGTTAAAAGGGCTATAGAAAAAGGTGGTGCAAGTTTTCTAAAAAGGGTTTTCACAGAAAGAGAGCTTGAATACTGTTTTCAATCAGGCTATTCTTATGAGAAGCTGGCTGCAAGGTTTGCAGCCAAGGAGGCTGTTTTTAAAGCAATAGGCCATGCTAGCAGGAGTCGGCTTGGGTGGAGGGGTGTTGAGATTGAGGCCGTCGACCAAGAGGTTAGGGTGGTCATGAGCGAACCCCTCCTCAATCTTCTTCGCGAGAAGGGTGCGAGAAACATTTTGATCAGCTTAAGCCACGATAGGACGAGCGATGTTGCAATAGCTGTCGCTGTGCTTCTCGCATGACCGTGGCTGGAGAGTTTAGCGCACCCACATAGCTAAAGCATTTGAAAGCCTTCTAAAGTTTTTCGCTGAGGGTCTTCGCAAACCCGATTACTCTTCTCGCCAGTGTCCTTGCCTCTTCCATGCTGCACTTGACTCTCTCCCAGTTTCTCCATGTTTCGAAAACTGTTTCAACTACCTGAGCATCAGGAAGCTCGCTATACTCTTTCAGAAAATCTTCAATGCTCTTCTCAATACTGTTCACGTAGACCCCCTTATTGTTCAGCGCTGCCTGGACAAGCCGTAGTGCTGTCTCAACTGCGTCGTAAGCCAGAAAATCCGGCAACTCCTCCATGGTTAAACCATATCCGCCGGAGTCGTACTCCGCAAGCATTTCCTGCTCATTCGTTTCAACCAGCTTCTCCAGGCGTTCAACCCTCTGGTGATAGTTTTCCCAAATTGTTCTACCGTTTTCCTTCAGAGACTCTCCGGCTGATTGTGAGAAGCCTTGTCTAAACAGACCTTTTTCATACGCCTTTTTCAAGGCAAGCATGAATTCATCCATCTTCACAACCCTGTATGTTTCCCTATCCAGTTTTTCTATTACGCTGCGTAAAACTGGCATTTTAACCTCCTCTCTAACGTGGATTGAGACGAATAATGGTCGTGTCCCACAGCCTTCCACAAGCCTCTTCAGCTCTTTCAGAATATCGGTTGAGGCTGAAGCGTAGAGTGTGGTGTGAACATAGGGCGTATTGTTAGCGAAGACGGCCTGCTCGAAAGCTGACCCCGCGTAGCCATGCAGAAATCCATAACAGTTTTCAAGCTTTTTGGCAAAGGCCTCGGGGATTCTCGGGTCTTCAAGCTCCTGGTAAGCCACCCGGGGGTTACGGTTCATGATCAATATAGACTTCAAACCGCATGCCTCCATATACCTTCTAGTATGCTCGAGGAACTCGTCGAGACGCTTGTTAAGACTTGGCGCCGTATAGCCTGCTCCAGATGGCCCCGCTATGAAATAGTCGTTGGAAGCCGCAGTCCTATAGTAGTGTTCCAGCATCCCGGGAGCTAGGTCCACCAGCAGGGGTTGGACCTCCCACGTGTACGGGAACCTTCCCCTCTGGCTGTCAAGCCAGTTAAGGTTTTGAAAATTGTTCATCGCCCAAATAGCATCCCCGTCTGACTGTACGAAAACCACGTAAACCTTATTCTCCAATTCTACTTTGCTGGCATGTTTCTGTTTAAACTTGAAATCGGTCTTTATGCCCGAGTGGACAGTCAAGTTTGGAGAATGCAGGTTGCAAAGCACGAAGAAACCGTTTCTAGAGGCTCTTGCAACAGCCTCTGACTCCAGGTCCCTGATGCAGTGCCATCCTAAAACCACCCCCAGAGAGTCGAAAGAGCTGAGTATTCTGTCGAACGATTCTACTTCGCGGCGGTCCCTAATCTTGGTGGAGAGATCGAACGAGAATGCTTTCACAGCAACAAGATAATCTCTAACATGATGCTTATTCGTGAAGGAGGTTAAAGGGGGGTCCACACACATGCTTCCAACAATCCTCCTGTTGCACTGCTGCATCAAGTTTTGAAAAGCCCATTCGTAGGCTTCAAGCCTGTCTCCCCATCTCCCCCTGAAGTCGGCTACTCTCCTGAAGCCTGCTTCAGAAAGCCTTTCCGCAACTTCTGGGGATGCTGGAACCGCGTTGAGAATACTCCCGTAAGTCATCGCTACGTTTGCAGAGTGCAGCATGTTATCGTCGTAAACCACGAACCCTGCTATTTCCTTTCTAAAGGATGATAGTAGCTCGTAGAGGCTGTTAACCTCCTCATGCTTCACCCCGTATCTTTTCCTGTAGATTGACAGCCACAGCCTGTCAACGTAATCGTCGAACACCAGATAGACTCTTGGCTTAATACGGTTGATCAAGCCCTGTGCGCAAGTTATCGTCATCTGTTCATGCCAAGAATACGGGCGGACGTCAAGTACTCTAAGCTTCCCGGGCTTCTTGAAAGCGGGGAAGATTCTATCCTTCATCAGCCTGTCACCTTTTCCACCTACCTGCAGACATATTTAAGAGCATCGCCACTAGTTGTCTTAGAAACAAGCATATGGGCATTCCTAGTCATATTCGTTTAGCGGCCTAACTTTTAATAGGAAGCTTTATCGAGCATTCTTGATGGAGCCTTTCAACCGAGTCAAGTATTCAAGCATTCTCGATGAGAATGGGAAGCGTTTGGAGGAAGCAGCCCAGTTTAAGGAGCCTGACAGGGTTCCGGTTCTCATAGGGCTGGGGGGTCCATATTATGCTAGGCTCTTCGACTATACTTTTGCCGAATATTACAACGACATAAGTATAATGCTGGATGCTCAGGTGAAAGGGTTGAAATGGAGGCTCAGATGGCTTAAGGATGATTTAACAGGAATAGGGGTGCATCTCGACCTTGGAGCAGTATCTGAAGGCATTGTTTTCGACTGCAAGATTGAAATGCCGGATGAGAGGAACCCTTGGCTCAGCCCCTGGATAATCCCTAGGATTAAGACTCTTGAGGATATTGACAGGCTGGAGGTTCCGGATCCGCATCGCCACAGGGGGATTCAAGCCTATTATGAGAAGCTTGAAAAGTTTAGAGAGCTTGCTCGGAAAAACTATGAGGGTCTTCCAGTCGGAGGCTGGCTTCAGATACACCCGCCGGTTTCAGCGGCCGGCTCTTTAATTGGGCCTGAAAAACTATACCGGTGGATCTATGAGAACCCTGGTGAGATGCATAGGCTTTTCAGAAAACTGGAGGAGGTTTTCAACGTTCTTCAGGAATACTGCTATGAGGTTTCAGGAACAGGGCCAGGAAGCCTCGGCTTGGCAGATGATCATTCAGGCTATTTGAATAGGAGGATGTACGAGGAGTTCACGGTGCCTTACAATCTGAGGCTTTATGAGCGGCACGGCACTAATCACCGCTACCTGCACATGGATTCACACATGGATCACATAACAGACATACTTGTTAAAGTTTACAGGATAAACGAGGCTGATGTGGGTGTTGAGAACAATATTAAAACGATTGCTGAAGCGTTTAAGGGAAAAGTGTTCTTCAACGGAAACGCTGACTGGAGGGTTCTAGTCAACGGATCGTTTGAAAACATTGAGCTTGAAGTTGAGAAATGCATATTTCACGCTGCACCTGGCGGCGGCTATGTTTTCGACAATGGTGGCGAGACATATGCCAACGTGCCTCCTGACCGCTTAAGGTACGAGGTTGAATACGCTAAAAAGGTTGGAAGATATCCGATCAGGAGAGAGAACTTCAAACACTTAGATAAGTCCGGCACTTAATGAAAAAGCTTGCACTCAACATCGTTCAACGATCCTACGAGGATGGGGAGTTAGCGCGTGTTTCGAGGATATACTCCACTTTTAAAGCCTTCGTCAAGCATCGCGAGATAGTTTTCTAAAGGAACATAGTTGGCTATCGTGTTTCCAGAGCCTAGAGCATAGGCGCCTCCCGGAGCACACTTCTTAATAATTAGCCTAACGTGCTCCCTTAGGTTTTTCTCCGGCAGTTGAACAAGCTTATTCATGTCTACACCGCCCAACACCGCTATCTTCCCCCTGTACTTCTCCTTAACCTCGTATACTGGCATTATGTTGTCCTCGAAAGAATGTTTAGCATCTATCCCCACACTCTCTACAAGATCATCCATCACTGTTCTCCCAGTTTCGTCAGGAGTATACAGATTTCCACAGGAATGTATTATGAAGGGAAGCCCTCTCCCGTGCGCCAAGTCGGCCAGCCTCCTGTAGTTTGGGAAAACGTATTCCCTTAGAATCCTAGGCGGCAGGAACGTGCCGGTCTTATAGCCTAGGTCATCACCCATTCTCAGAGCATCAACATGCCCCTCCTTAACTATTGTCTCGTCTAAAGCAAGTATGAGCGAGGCGACCCTGCTGAACATTTTTTCAACAAGCCTCCTGTCTAGGTGCACAGCCCTGCAGAGTTTTCCAAGCCCCATCAGCCAGCTCACATGCTCGAAGAAACCTCCGGCAACCCCGCCCACAACCCCCATGCCTTCAGGCAGTTTCCTCTTCAGCCTTTCAAATGCTGAAAAATCCAGTGCTTCCTCCGGTTTGGGCCAAGGGTATTTTTCAAAATCCTCAATTGTTTCAATCACACCCCTGTTCTCATCCTGCCAAATCCTTTTCCCACGGGAAAGATAAGCAACATCGTTCGTCTGCAGAGTGTTCGTCCTAGGAAGTTTAGGGGAAACCTCCATCGGAACATAGTCGTATCCAAGTCTAGCATAGAAGTCAACCAGGGTCTCTAGGTATTTCTCTGAGCTCAAGCCTCCCTCGGCTAAAGCCTTAGACACCGGCTTGCCGGTTAAAGCCTCAATAACCTCGTTGTCTACGAAATGCTCGTAGAAAGGCACTCTGTCCGGTTCTCCCTCTCTCAGAAGGACTTTAAGCAGCCTGCTTATATTCGGGTTTCTCGACACGTTTCCTGAACGATTCTCAATAATACTTAAGTTTTAAGCCTCCGGCGAAACTAAGAATTACAAACAAGTAAGGTTTAAAGCTTGATTGAAAACCCGCATTCTTCGGTTTTGAGCATCAGGGAGAAGAAGCTTAGAGTCATAGACATGAATGGTTGCGGATGGATCCCGTGTAGGCTAAGGGTTTTCCCAACGGCTTGGAACAAGTATAGAGAAGCTTGAGGACCTGCTTGCCAGGTATACGAGGCTTTCCCCAGCATTCAAAAAGAGGGAGTGTCAACTTCAACGACTTGATCCAGAGTCAGAGGGAGAGAAGTTCTAGATGCTTTCGGATGCTTATGGAGGTTCAACATAAGCGGACTCCAGGGGCAGGTTGAAGCATCCTTTGAAGGATTGGGCTGACTTAGCGCGATACATTCTGCCAGACCGGAGAGAGGAATCGTTCAGGAGGGTGGTGGAATAGACCAATGGGATGCGATTGAGGAGAGAATAGATAGAGCGAGAAGCACCGATGATATCGTTGTCGGAAGCATGCCTCGCGGCTTCTTCTTCCAAAGACTCTATTATCTAAGGGGCTTAAAACCTGATGATCGACTTCGTTAGAAACACTTGTCGGCTTGAAAAACTAATAGAGATGCTGACCGAATACAATCTCGCCTTGGTTGAAAGATTAATCCGGCTCAAGGTGGACATGGTTTCCTTCGGGGACGACCTTGGTCTTCAAGACAGAATGCCTATAAGCGTCAAAACCTTCAGAATGTCCCTATACCCTTTCTATAGGAAAATATTCCAGAGAGTCAGAAGTTCAGGGATAAGGGTTTACCTGCATACTGACGGCCACATAATGGAGGTGGCTGATTCTCTGAAAGAGGCAGGTGTTACAGCCTTAAACATTCAGGATAGGGTTAACGGCATAGACAATATTAGGGAGAGGATTAAGGGAAAGGTTTGCATCGACCTAGACATAGACCGTCAACACATAGTTCCCTTCGGCAATCCTGAAACGATCAGGAGCCACATACGAGAGGCTGTTTTCAAACTGGGCTCAGAGAAAGGTGGCTTAATGATGTATTCCGAAATACATGAGGATGTACCGCTTGAAAACATAGATGCGGTTTGCACAGCTTTCGAAGACTTCATGAATTATTATGAGGGATGCGATATGTGAAAACAATGATCATCGCGGCTCCGGCTCATCCAAACCATAGCGTGATCATTCTGAGACCTATGATGAGAACAACTATGCTTAAAGCCTTCCTAAGCATCAGAGGCCTGAGCCTCTTGGAAATCCTTGGACCAAGCTGTCCTCCCAGTGTGGCTCCGACAGCAAGGGGTATGCCGTATTCCAGTAAAACATTTCCTAAAGCAAGATGTGAGAAAAGACCCGCCATCTTCGTTACAGCCATTCCGAAAACCGATGTTGCTACAGCTACGTGAGGCGGGACTCCGATCAGCATCATCACAGTCGTATCCACCGCTCCCCCTCCTATTCCGAACAGACCCGTGGCAACGCCGCTCAGGATGCTTGCAAGCTGGGATAAGGCGAGCTCTGGAACACCGAGCCCATACTCGTAGACATTTCCATCTCTATCTGTCAGACGCCGCTTAACAGTTATTCTCCGTTTCCTCCTCTCAACGTTTCTAGGATGCTTAACGCCGCCCGCCCAGAGCGTCCATGCTGAAAATAGTAGAAAACCCCCCATGAGGAGGGCTGTAACCAAGGATGGCAGGATAACAACTAAGTACGCTCCTGCCACCACGCCCAGTATATCAAGTGCGTCGAAGAGCAGGGCGAGCTTCACGTCGACCCTCCTCTGCCTGAAATACGTGAATGCAGCTGAGAAGATTCCGAATATTATTGCGAAAATGCTTGTGCCTGAAGCATACCTTGATTCTAGCCCGAAAAGCAGGATTAAGGTCGGGACTATTAGCACGCCACCCGCCAACCCGACGGCTGAAAGCAGTGTTGTAGAAGCGAATGCGATAAGGATGAGGCTTATGGCTTCAGCCGCGTTCACAGGGGGCAAGCATCATGTAGCAATTTAAGTTTTTAATCGCGGTTGAAATCAGCCCGTCTAGTTTGAGTGCTCACGTGCATGTAAACCCGGATAAAGGTTTATTTTCTCTTAATGAGTTGAACTAAAGCATGTGCGACACTTTAGTAGCGCTTAAGAACTCGACTAAGGATGGGGTTACGATTTTCGCTAAGAACAGTGACAGGGAGCCGAACGAGCCTCAGGCGTTAGAGTTCTATCCTCGAAAAGAGCATGACGAGGAGTTCTTGGACTGTACTTACATCAGGGTTCCACAGGTAAAGCAAACATATGCTGTGATTATTTCAAGGCCGGTCTGGATGTGGGGGGCTGAAATGGGTGTTAACGAGTTCGGATTGGCGATAGGAAACGAGGCTGTGTTCACTCGAGAGGATAAACTGGAGAAGGGCTTAACCGGGATGGATTTACTAAGGCTGGCCTTAGAAAGATGCAGGGACTCATATGAAGCCCTTATGCTCATAGTTAAATACTTGGAGCAATTCGGCCAAGGCGGTAACTGCGGGTTTAAAAGCAAAACTTATTATCACAACTCTTTCATAATATCTGACCCTCGGGAAGCATGGGTCTTGGAGACCGCTGGGAAATATTGGGCCGCTGAGAAAGTGAAGAGCGTAAGGAGCATTTCCAACGCTTTAACCATTAAAAACAAGTGGGACCTCGCTTCTAAGAGCATTGTTGAGCATGCTGTTGAAAGAGGCTGGTGTAAGGACGATAGGGATTTTGATTTCTCTAAATGCTATTCGGACTGGTTTTACTCTCGTTTCGCCCGCGGCAGGGAGAGGCATGCGTATACTCAAGGATGCTTAGAGCGAAATATGGGTAAGATAGATGTTTATCTCGTTAAGAATATTATGAGAAGCCATACGCTTGGTGAAAACTTTACACCGGCGAAAGGATCTATGAGGGACATCTGTATGCATGCGGGAGGTCTTGCGAGACCGTCTCAGACTGCAGCCTCCTATGTTGGCCAGCTTTTCGAAGAAGTACCGATCCACTGGTTTACTGCAACATCCACCCCCTGCATAAGTGTTTACAAACCGGTCTTCATGGAGGCCGGTCTACCTGATTTGAAACTAACGCCGGATAGGTTTTACGACTCCAATTCAGTCTGGTGGCTACATGAGAAGTTAAGCAGGAGAGTACTAGGCTCCTTTAAACACTACTTTCCAAAGATATGTGAACAGATAGAGTCTTTAGAGGCTCGGCTATACTCTGGGGCCGAGGAGCTGAGATTAGAATTTCTTAACGGTAAAGCATCTCTAGAGGACTTGAAAAATCTCACCATCAAGGCCTTCGAAGAATCATTGAGGCTCGAAGAGAGCCTTATCAGAGAAATAAGGCCCAAGTCTTCAGGCGTGTTGTTTAAGCTTTACTGGCGGAGGGTTAACTCTGAAGCCAAGATGACGCGTCAATTATCCTGACGTGAGTTGCCTCAGGCATTGTACATTACCTAGTTGGAGGAACAGGTTTTGCTTTAGGCGACGAGGATTCTTAGAAGCATCCGTTTAAACGCTTTCCCACAGTCTATTCCAGAAGGCGGCCGAAACCCTCCTCTGTAGTACCGTTATCATAAACCTCCTCGACATTCAAGATGTAACATGGCTTTAAGGCTCTTTTTTCACTGGGAGTGTAGTGAAACGCGTCATGAGCTAAATTAACGAATTCAAAATATTTTCCTTCGGTCAATACGTCGAGCTCACCTCTAACTTCGAAACTCGTGTTAGGAGGCATATAGTAAAGCATGACTGCCTGCCTACAGCTCTGAACATTCTCCCATGTGTGCTTAGACGACCCTTCTATTCTCACACCTATTTCAAGAGTTGCTATTTTAGTAAAGTCGACTCTAAGATTCGCCTCTTTCTCGTCCTCAAAATACAGGTGTCTCAGCAAGATTTGAAGTCCATTTTTAGCATACTCCTCAATAGTCATTGAACCTCCGGCTTCCACGAGAGACCTGAGCTCTCTAATAGCATCCTCAAGGAAACTTTGCCTAGGAACAAAGCCGGCGCCAACAATCTTCGCGTTCAAATTTATTTTAGTATTCTTGATGCGGGCTGTGCAGAGAGCTGGGTTATGCCTCGTCGACTCTATAAGGAACATCGCTCTATCCGTTTTTTCAGCGTTTAGGATTGACTTGATGAAGCGAACCCTGTCAAAGTAAGCCCACTTAAGGAATCTATCCGGCAGCTTCCTAACCATCTCTAAACCCTACCTGGCCTAGAACAGGATTTTTAACTCCTAATATTTAAGTATGGGGCTCCTGATTCTCAGCCTGAAGCTTCATCCTGCGGGTTAACGCTGTGTCAAGTCGGCTCCACCGCGAAACGGGATTTATAGGGTTTTGTCTAAGACGATATTCTTTAAATTTCTTAAGCTGGAACATGTTTAGAGAAAAACAAGCCTTACTATTGAGTTGCTTGCTTTACGTATTCAATCCCACCATTTCTTCTTTAGCGGCATGCAGATTATTTCTCTCACTTCAAGCCTCTTAGACTTATCGCTGCTGAAAATCTCCCTGGTCGGCGTTGCCCTTGCCACCACCGCCGTGTCAGCACCTTCGCCGCTTCCGCCGACGCCTATAACGTCCTCATACGGTTTAACAAGCCCCTTGTCAGCAGCTATTAGAATAACTTCCAAAGCCACTTTGAATCCTTGTCCGAGAGTGTAGAACGCATCCCTAACCTTATCCATCCCCCTTCCGTGAAGAGACAGGTGTGTACCGTCTTCAGCGATTCCTCCGAGACTGCTTATTTTTTCCTTCAGCTTGGGATCCATCTTCTCGTGAGACACGGCGACAACCTGTGCCTTATCCTTCAACGCCCCTGCGAATCTGACTCCCGTCCTCCCAGAGGTGCTTGCAACAACAACCTTCGCCAAGTCTCCTTTCCCAAGTCTCTCGGCGACAGCCTTTATCACCTTACCAGTGTTCCTGGAACCTGGCTCAGTAAAATATTTGACACCCGTGCCACGTTTAGCCATGCTTCTCTATTTTAAAGGCTGCTTAAAAACTTAACGATGTTAATGCTTATAAGCCCTTGCCTAACGGCCCGTAAACACATGCTAAACGGAAAAGGTCTCTCCGCGCTCTTTGTATCAACATGGCTCTTCGGATTCTCCTTCGGGCTTTACGAGATCATGTTTCCCCTCTACATGGATCATGTTTCTATTCCACTTATGGAGATCGGATATGTGTTCACAGCTTCAGCAATATTCATCACATTTCTCAGCATTTTTCTCGGGGCTAAATCCGACAAGTATGGTAGAAAAGTTTTCATAGCGCTGGCTTCACTGCTCGCCGGGCTCTCTTACTTCCTCACGCCAAATTTTAAATCAATAGGTGTAATGGTTCTTCTCAAGATTCTTTTCGACTCGGCGGTCGCCATACGGAATGCTGTTTTCGCAACCATGGTTTATGAACAGGATCGCAGAGGCTTCATCGCATCCTATTCTAAGGTTTCAGGGGTCGAGTTCACCTCTCAGGCGTTGGGCCTCGCGTCCGCCGGGCTGCTCATCAGCACTTATGGCTATTGGCTTCCCCTTGTTTTTTCAGGGTTTCTTCAAGTAGTAGGCTTCTTAGCAATAGTTTTCCTCTTCGCTGAACAGGGTGTTCCAGCGACAAGGCGTATCGCGAAAACCCTCGGAGAAAAACATGTTGGAAAGGGTTTAAACAGGGGGCTTATGATAATGGCTGTCTCCGGCTTAGTTGTAACGATAGGGGGCTCTGCTACACACTCCTTCATCACACCCATGTTCTTTTCAAAAAAGTTCTCGTTGTCCTTGGAAACGCTTTCAATCCTGATGACTGTCCACAGGCTTAGCTTAGGAATACCCATGTTGCTCAGCAGCAGGATTGTAACAGGTTTGAAAAAGTTTTCATATAAATCCTCCCTAATCCTTTTCACATGTTTACAGGGGATTTTCACATCCCTAGCCACCTTGCCAAGCGACTTCACCACTTCTGCAGCCCTGTGGCTTCTACACGATCCTGCGGGTGCTTCCGTATGGCTCCCTCTTAGAAGCTACCTCGTTCAAAAATACTGTAATGATGAGACTCGGGGGAGAGACTATAACGTGGTCAACTTCATAAGCTCCTTGGGAAACATTATCGGCCCCTTCTTAGCGGGATATTCTGGCTCTATAAATATAAACTTGCCTTTTTTCATCGGGGGACTCATAATAATTCTTTCAAACTTCCCGCTAATATCTTTGTGAGCCCACCGTTTAAAATTCTCGCACACTCCTGAAAATGTTTTTAAAAAAACTGCGGGAGAAGGTTACCCCACCCCGGGTGAACATCTCCATGTTTCTGAAGGATCAGCTCTTTTATCTCGACGGCAATGTGGAGGGAACGGTGCAGGTCGAGTCTCAGGAAGAGTTTGATTGCACCGAGGTCAGATGCGAACTCGAGTGCGTAGAGCGAGTAAGACCAAGAGGGTTTACGACACGACTCTTAAAAGAGAGTTTGAGCAACAGGTCTGGGAGTCTGCAGTTATTTTTTCAGCTAGGCCACAGTTGGCTGGGCCCCTGCACATTCCAGAGGGCTTTGTTCAAAGCTTCCGGTTTAAAATACTGATCCCTCCTGGAGCAAAGCCTTCTTTAAAGAGTATGGATAGGGTTGTAGCCTGGAATCTGAAGGGAGTTATCGCAGTAGAGGGTCGCCCCGATGCGACTAGTGAAAACATCGAAATACAGGTCTCCCAACCATCTCAAGTTCAGCAAGCGCCATTGACTGCTTCATGCAAGTATTGTGGAACAGTTTTCCCCCAGGGCGAGACTAGATGTCCTAACTGCGGCGCGCCTCGCACCGCCCAGTAGACCTGTTTAAACGCTTCTCAGCCTGCTCGACAAGCTTCTCAAAATATTCCTCGTCAAGATAAGTGCCTTCCCCAAGCCCGGGGCAGAAAGGGTCGGCGTGAAACACGTATGTTTCCCCAACCTTCTGCATTACGAAAGGGTAGAACCTGCACACCAGGGGTCTGACCGGGTAAATCCTGCACTTGCTGTCCGGCTCGAGGAAGAAGCATCTTCCGTTGACAAGCCTAATAGCGTATGGGTAGGCTTCACTACTGTTTTCCTCTGCAAACTCGCTTAATCCAATTCCAGTAGTGCTTGAGATCTCTAAGGCGTCAATCTTGGTTAGAACTATCCGTCTCCCACGCCTAATATCGTCGACGCAGCATTTTCCACACCCTCTGCATTTAAACATGGTTCTGGGAAAAACCACATTATGCTTCCTTTTTCGCCTCATCTCCAACCGTTTGCCTTCCTCGTGCAGAAAAATATCTCGCCCATAGGATTTAACTTTATCTAAACCTCTCGATACTCCGAGGAAGGTAGGGGCTTGTTGTGGCTGGCCGTCAGGCAAGCTTTAAAAACCACCTAGGCCCATTTTTAATAAGGTGATACCGGCTGAACGAGTTCCAATTGCTTGCGCTTGTCTTCGCTGATACCCCTAAGGGGGTTACGGAGAAAATGGTTAAGAAGGCTGGCAGGCTTACTGAAAAAGAATTCAAAGAACTAGTTAAAAAAGGTTTTCTTGAACCGGTTGAAGGAAGGCCTAGAACCATTAAAAAGTATAGGGCATCTGAGTCGGGCAGGGCCTACTGCGTTGAAAACGTTTGGGGCTTCCCGGTTTTAAAGTACGCTAGGCTTAAGGAGGCTGAACAGCTGTCGCCTGAGAGGTTCCTCGAGACTTTAAGGTTGAAGTATGGTGAGCTGGTGAGGACTAGTCCAATAGCTCCGTATGTGAAAATATCGGACCTCAGGCTTAAAGTATCCAAGGAATTAACTATAAGTGGCGATGAATTCGACAGGAGGATAATAGAGTTGAACAGTAGTGATCCATACGCTTTTCAACTTCACGCGGGAAGCGGGGAGCCGGGTAATGGGTTGAAGACGGCTAGGGGTGTTTACCATTATGCAATCGTCAAATAAGTATTCCCGCCTGATGCTTGAAGCCAATCCTTTCCCTCTGACCCCTGTCCCAAGCAGAATATGGATACTTGGCGGAGAGTCCAGAATAAACGCGTTGAAAAGGATTAGGGAGGAGATAGACTACTCGTTCAGGCTTGAGGAGCCTAAGATCGACATGCTTATAGGGGATGCTGGAAGCGGGAAGACGCATCTCGCCCTACACCTTCAATACCTTCTAAGCCAGGAGAAACCGGGTCAGTCTTTCTCATACATGCCGACTATTCAAGACTCTGTTTACAAGCCTTCCCTCGTCTTCCTCATCTCCAAGGTTGTGGAGACACTGGGCAGCGAAGAGTTTTTCATGGAGCTTTCCCTGAGACTACACCAGACGCTGATCTCCAAGATGGGTTACGAACTGTTTCAGAAAACTGTTAGCGTCGGACTGATTTCAACAGTCCTAGGTAAAAAGGCTGAGAAGGCTAGGGAGGCTTTCAACACGGTTTTAAACGATTTCAGGGTTGTAAGGAAACTTGTTGAGGAGGGAACGCTTGAGATAACTGGGCTCGTAAGGCTTGAGCTTGAAGAGCTGGAGAAAATGTTTGAAACAAGGTTTGAGCCTTCGAAAACAAGGAGGTTCATCGATCTCAAGCTGGCGAAATGGTTCCTGTGGCTTCCAAGCCCGTATTACGGGAGCTGGGGCGTTAAGCATTCGAACGACTATCTGAGGGAGTCCGACGAGAACGCTTTAAAGTTCTTAACAACGCTGGTGAATCTGTCAAAGCTTGTCAGCAACTCGCCTTTCGTAATCGTTGTGGACGAGGTTGAGACGCTGGCGCAGGATAATGTTGACATTTTCTTCCATACTTTAAAGAGGATTGTGGACAATGGTCCAGGCGGGCTGTTCATACTTCTGCTTTTAACTCCGGTTATGTTTGAAGAGTTGAAGGGGCAGAGGTTCAGGGTGGCGCCTGCAATAGTTAGCAGGGTTTCCTCAACCCCGATAAGCCTTGAGAAGATAAGCGTGGAGGAGGCTAAGGACATAATCGACAGGTATGTGAAGGCCCTCTACCTTGACAAGGGTGGCGGCTCGTATTCAAACATGTTTCCCATGAACAGTGTTAAACTTCTCTGGGCAAACTCAGGCGGGGAAATCAGGAGACTTCTGTCAGAGTGTTTCGCCTGCATCGAGATACTTGCTGAAAGACTTGGGAGGGGCATTACTCAACCTGATTACGTTGATACTGTGATAGCGATGGAGGCAGTCATGAAAATGGGTCTGCCCGCCGCTAGGCTTGCAACCCCAGTTACGCCCGACAGCGATGTTAAAAGCCAGATAACAACAAGGTTCTACAACATTGAGAAATCCTCTGAGAGGGCGATCGTCCTTGAAAAAGCGGTTTCAAGCCTTATTGAAACAGGTCTCGGAAAGCAGAGCCTCATGGGCAGGAGGAGAATAAACGTTTCCCTGACCCGGAGGAGGGAGATAGACCTGCTTTTCATGGACAACACTAGAGGGGGAGCACAAGTCGGGGTTATGATTAAAGTGCCGAAGCCTTCTGAGGGGCTTAGAAGGAGCAGTATTGAGCCCCTTATAGACTTTGCGAGGAGCAGAAAGCTCGACCGGATTGTTCTGCTAACCACATGCCCAGTCGACCCGGAGCTTCAGAAAGCCCTGGATTCCCTGGGGAATGTTAAGATACGTGTTTTAAGCGATGAAGAAGTCTCAACACTGCTATACGTTTCTCAAGCCTTCAGAAGCCTTTCTAGGCCGGAAAGCCCAACCCGGGAGGTCTCCCTCGAGCTCCTGAAGAAAATAAACCTTATAGGTTAGCAACCTTAGAGCCGCACGCTGCTCGACAAGCTTCTCGAAATATTCCTCGTCAAGATGTGCCTTCCCCAAGCCCGGGGCAGAAAGAATCGTGGAGAAAGCAAGCCCGCAGGCCTGAACGATCAGAGTACATCTGAATAAATCTGAGGACGATCGGAATAATATACCGCCTGTTAATAATAGCTGGGAGCTGTGGAGGAGTGTGAAATAAGGAGTTTTTGAAAGGGCATTTTAGTCCGCTTTATAGTGGCTGAAGCCTGCCTTTAATCGGGTAAAAGTCTGGCGTAGCTCGTGTGCCTAATGAAGCGGGCCATGCGATATACGCGTATGGCGGGGGCTGGCTTTACACGGCCCTTAACCCGGCAGGGTGAAGCCTTAGATTGACTAACCGGGAACCCCACTGGCTTGCGTTGAGTTTCAAGGGCTAGCATCCTTAGAATTAACACTTAAGTCCTCAGACTTAACACTGGATACTTAGAGCCACGCCGTGAGGTTTCTCATAATCTTCCCATGCGGCCTCGAGGACATTGTTAAGTCTGAGCTGGATGAGAAGATTATTTCTAAAAGCGTTGTAGAGGAGAACCCTCAGGGTGTTCCGGGAAGGATAATCATAGACATACCTGCCTCCGCTTCTTCAAGGCTGCTGTCACTCAGAAGTATAGACTGGTTCCTAGAGTATGTTGGGGCTTTTAAAATGGACACGAGTCTAAGGGGCCTGGAGGATGTCTACAGTGAGATCGTGATGATGGAGTTTCCCAGCGAGTTTCGCGAAGCTTCCTCCTTCAGGGTGACTTGCAGGAGGCGTGGCGAACACGAGTTTACAAGCATGGATGTTCAAAGAAAGGCTGGCCAAGCACTGGTGGACAAGTATGGTTTAAAAGTGGACCTTGAGAATTTTCAGGTTAATGTTTTCCTAGATATTGTTGGAGACACTTGCTTCCTAGGTCTTTTTAGGAACGAGTATACCTCGGGCAGGTACATCGTCTTCACCCACCCGGCTGCCCTCAGGCCCTCGGTTGCTTACGGGATGGTTAGAATCGCCAGCCCAAGGCCGGGGACTGCTCTTCTCGACCCGATGTGTGGCGGCGGAATCATACCTATCGAGGCTGCTCTCTCAACTAGTGGCGTTAAGATATATGGGTTCGATGTTTCAGAATACTTTCTGGAGGGTGCTGCTCTTAACGCTGAATCCATGGGTGTTTCTGAAGGAATAGTCTTCAAGAGGGTTGATTGCAGGAGGCTTTCTAAAGCATTGAGGTTTAAGGTTGACATGATAGTTACAGACCCTCCCTATGGCACTAAGCCCATAGCCAGAATCAAACCTTATGCCTTATACAGCATGTGCCTGCCGGAGATGAGGAAGGTTCTAAGCGAGGATGGGCGGATCGTGCTCATAACCATCAAGCCGGGTTACGTGAGAGAAATCTCTTCAAAAATAGGGTTGATCCTTGAGCATGAGAGAACCATCAGACACGGCGACGCTAGCCCCAGCATAATGGTTTTAAAGCCTTCCTGAGAAAACAGGTTTTTCGAAGCCTCCTAGGCCTGGGTGCGTGCACCAATACTTATAAAACCTTGAGAGTAATCCAGTAAGCATGGCTAGGCCCAGGGTCTATGTTTCGAGAAGAATACAGGACTCTGCCCTAAGGCTTCTCGGGGAACACTGCGACGTTGAGCTTTACGACTCCGAGTACCCTCCGCCAAAGAGTATCCTAGTTAAAAGCCTTAAGGACAAGGATGCTGCACTCATACTTCTAAGCGACACGATGGACAGGGAGGTTTTTGAGAAGGCTGGGAGACTTAGGGTTGTAAGCAGTATGAGCGCTGGCTACGACCACATAGATTTGAAGGAGGCTACTGCGCGAGGAGTCTACGTTACTAATGTGCCCAGCGTCTTAACGGACGCTGTCGCAGAGTTTGCGCTGGCCCTCCTCTTCTCAGTCGCCAGGAGGGTTGTTGAGGCGGACAGGTTTCTCAGAAGAGGCTACTGGAAGACAGCTTGGTCACCGATGTTCATGCTCGGCCCAGAGATAAGCGGTAAGACGCTCGGCATAATCGGGCTTGGAGCCATCGGAAAGGCTGTTGCGAGCAGGGCCAGGGGTCTAAGCATGAGGGTCGTATACTTCAGCAGGACTAGGAAGCCGGATGTTGAGGCTGAGCTAGGCATATCCTACAGGCCTCTCAACGAGCTTCTTAGGGAGTCTGACTTCATCGTCCTCTCAACTGCTTTAACCCCTGAAACCGTTAGGATGATTGGCGAGAGGGAGCTTAGTATCATGAAGCCCTCCTCCTACCTGATAAACATCTCCAGAGGGGCGGTGGTTGATGAGAAGGCTCTGGTGAAGGCTTTGAAAGAAGGATGGTTAGCTGGAGCCGCGCTGGACGTTTTCGAGAAGGAGCCTATTAACCCTGACAACCCGCTCTTAAGCATGGATAACGTTGTTCTCACTCCACACATGGCGAGTGCAGCCTTCGAGGCTAGGAGGAGGCTTGCTGAGAAAGCTGCTGAAAACATTCTGAGCGTTCTCCGCGGCGAGGCTCCTCCAAGCCTTCTGAACCCTGAGGTTATGAAAGTAAAGCCTTTAGAGACGGTGAGGATGCTTTAAGGCGAAGACTAATGGGTCTGATTAGGGTTGGGGTAATAGGCTGCGGCGTTATGGGGAGGCACCATGCCCGAGTCTACTCGGAGCTGCCTGGAGTAAAGCTCGTTGCGACCGTGGATGTTGCCGAGAAAAATGCTAGGGAGGCTGCGAGGGAGTTCGGGGCTGAAAAATGGTATGTTGACTACAACGAGCTGTTGGCGAGGCCGGATATTGATGCTGTCAGCATCGCTGTCCCAGACCATCTTCACCGTGAGCCTACGGTGGCAGCGGCGAAGGCTGGGAAAGCAGTGCTCTTGGAGAAGCCTATTGCCACAACTCTCAGGGATGCGGACACTATTGTGAACGCGGTTAAAAAAGCAGGGATAATTTTCCTCGTTGGCCACATAGTGCGTTTCGACTACAATTATGCGAAGGCTAAGGAGTACATGGATGGGGGGCTGCTCGGCGAACCTGTTTCAATCTGGGCTAGGAGAAACAACTCGATAACCTCTCCAATGAGGTTGAAGAACTGGCTTAAGGAGACCTCGCCGCTTCTCTTCCTTGGTGTGCACGACATTGATGTAATGAGGTGGATCATTGGGAGAAATGTTAGCAGGGTTTACGCTGAGGCTGAAAGCAGGGTTCTCAAGCCCCACCGTGTCGAGGACGCTGTCTGGTCTGTCTTCAGGTTTAAAGGGGGAACTATTGGAGCATTGGAGAACATTTGGATTCTGCCCTCCTCGATGCCTTTCGATTTTAAACTTGAGCTCGTGGGAACACGGGGAAGCCTCTGGATAAGCCAGCCTAGCTATAGCTTCCTGTTCTGGGGGGAGAAGGGGCCGGAAACCCTTTCCTACTATCAGCCGGTTGTCCACGGGCGGGTAAGAGGGTATCTCAGGGATGAGATTGTTCATTTCTTAAACTGCATAGAGGGGAAGGAAGAGCCTCTGGTTTCAGCTGAGGATGCGAGAGCCGCTGTAGAGGTTGCACTGGCAATACATAGGTCGCTTAAGGAGGGGAGGCCTGTAGCACTCCCGCTGTGAGAAACTTGTTTTTAAATCCTTCTATAAGTAATGTTTTTAAGCTAGTTATGAATCATGCATCTTCATGAGCGAGTTCATAAAGAAATATGAGGAGAGAAGAGGGCTGGCTGAGAAGATAGCTTCCTACATCCCCGGATACAGGGGGTATAAGCAGAGGGAGCTTAGGAGGGAGGCGGACAAGCTTCTAAGGGATTTCATGGTTAAAAAGCTTGAGACAGCCAGGTCCCATTTGAAAACAGTCTCAAGGGAGGCCGCTGACTCGGACGCGGTCCGATTGTTTAAGAGTATAAACAGGGTTTCCGCGGTCCTAGACAGGGTTATAAACAAGATTGAGCATGCTGACTACGGTTACGCCGGCTTCTTCGACCTTGTTAAGGTTCGCGAGGATGAGCTTGACAGACTGATGGATTACGACTACAAGCTGCTAGGGACTTGCGAAGAGGTTTCCAGAATAGCTGAGAAGGCTGGCAATGCTGCGGGCGCCGGAAGCCTGGATGTTCTCCCAGGCTTCTTGAATCAGCTTGAAGCCAAGGCTAGGGAGCTTGAATCAGCATTCTCATCCAGAGAGGAGGAGATAGTCTCCATTAAGAGAGGTGTCTAAGAATGCCTCAGATAATAGAGTGGGTAGGGGCTTCCGCGGAGGACATTGTCTGGAGATATCCTAAGGAGGAGATAACCTGGGGTGCTCAGCTGATCGTCCACGAGTATGAGGCTGCAATATTCTTCAGAGACGGTAAGGCTTACGATGTTTTCGGGCCTGGGAGACATACTTTAACCACAATGAACCTCCCACTGCTGACAGGTGTCTTAACAAGGGTAGCGGGCTTCGAGACCACGCCCTTTAAGGCTACAGTAATATTCGTTTCAACGAAACAGTTTAAAGGATTGTTCGGCGCCAGTGGGCAGACGGTTGAGCTCGCACCCTTAAAATTCTACGGAGCATTCTGGTTTAAAGCAGGAGACCCGAAGACTTTCGTAATGGAGGTGGTCGGTGGGCAGAGCGCCTACACTACGGAAGCGGTCAACAGCTTCCTCCGAGGATACATGAACGAGAGGCTGATAACGCAACTCTCTACATACGACCTAGTAACGGTCTTCACAAAGCTTGAAGAGGTCTCGTTCAAGGTTAAGGCTACGGTAGACGAGGAGTTTAAACGCGTGGGCGTAGACATCGTAGACCTGAAGTTCGAAGGTGTTGACACCACGCCCGAGTACAGGGATAGGCTTTTCTGGATAAAGCAGACTGGGGGTGCAGCCTCACAGGTTCTGGCGATGGACACGACTAAAAGCGTCGCCGAGTCCCTGAGCAAGTCGCCCGGGGCGGCGGCTGGAACAGGAATAGTGCTCGTGCCCCAGCTCATGCAGCAGGCTGCAGCCGGAACACCCCTAGTAATATGCCCAAGCTGCAAGTCGCAGATTCCCTCGACCAGCAAGTTCTGTCCAAACTGCGGTGCAGCCATCCAAGCACCACCACCGCCTCCTGCACAGCCGCCCGCCGCACCCCCTGCTGGAACAGTAGCGTGCCCGAAATGCGGGACGCAGAACCCGAGTGCAGCCAAGTTCTGCATGAGCTGTGGCACACCCCTGCAGGCCACTGTTAATTGCCCTAAATGCGGTTCTCAGAACCCGGCTAACGCGAAGTTCTGCATGAACTGTGGAGCAGTGTTGCAGCCTCAGGCCGTCAACTGTCCTCAATGCGGGTCCACGGTTCCCGCGGGTTCAAAGTTCTGCCTCAACTGTGGCGCTAAGCTTACGTAGGGACTGTAAATGAGTGGGCGGAGAACAGGCTACGGAGGATACGCGCTGGCCGTCCTACTTGTCTCAGTAGGCGTCGACGGCATCCTGGTTTCAACGGGTCATGTCGACCCTCTGATACTAGTGTCTATTCCACTCCTCTCTCTGGGATTGTACACTATTGTTTTCTCAACGATGGCTGGGGACTGGAGGTACTACCTGGTCTGGGGGCTGGTGCTTTTAAGCGCGGGGGCTTCGCTTATGCTTACGCTCGTCACAGGAAACCCTGTGCTCAACTTCAGCATAGCCTTAATAATCATGGTTATCGCCGGGGTAATTGTTTCCAGGAGGAAGAGTTGACCCAGCCGGAGCCTGAAAAAGTCTTCAAGTGCTCGAACTGCGGCGCCCCATTAAACTACACTCCGGAGACAATAGCCTGCGTATGCGAGTACTGCGGTACGGTCAACTGGTTCTCCACCGGGAGGCTTGAAATATTCGTTCTTCCGACTCGCAGTAAGGATGAGGTGGCGAACACTTTCTGGAACAGAATGAGGCGTGACCCTGACATGAGCAGGGTTTACCGCGACCTTGAGCTGATAGAGGTTCAGGGCTTCTACGTGCCTATTCTCGTCGGAGACGTTTCAGCCGTCGGCGAGTGGTCTGGTTTTAAGAGGGTTACTGAGAGGCGAAGCATGTCCTACGCGCCTACAGCTGCTCCCGGCCGCCGGTATGCCCAGCCCCGGGCGGGTGAAACATACGTGACAAGGACTGTGACGAAAAACGGGTCTTTCAACACGTCGATGAGGCTTGCGTTCCAGGCGAGGAGGGAGGCTGCTGAATACGGCTTGGAGGAGCTTGTTGACCAGGCGAAGTCCGCCAAGGATCCTCAACCCCTTGCTGCGATAGACTGGAAGAGAGTTGGGTTGCAGGTTTTAAACGCTGAGCTCCTCCCAGAGGAGGCTGAGGACGAGCTTAAGGACATGGTTGAGGACGAGCTGAGGGATAGTGTACGATCCTCCAACGGCTTAGACGGCTTCTACTACTATTCCTGCCAGGCCAACGTGAACTCGCTCTGGATACTCCTAGCCCCAATGTGGGTCCTAGTGTACAAGTATAAGGGCGGAATGTATAGGGCCAGTGTCTCAGGCTACAACCTTCAATTCCTAAGGGTTTCTGAACCAGTCTTCCTAGGCCGGAGAATGCTTTACGTGATAGGGAGCATCCTGACGGTTGCTTTGGGAGCCTTCGCACCCGCCCTCCTAACAAGAGTTGAAAACTGGTTCCCAGTGATGGTCTTCATACTTGTTTCAGGAGCCGGAGCCCTCTTGGCCAGTAGGGCTGTTAGCGACGTTAGGGAGGAAAAATGGAAATGAGCATGAAGACAGTCGCATGCTTAAACTGCAACGCTTCCATAACCGCCCCGCAATCCGCCTCGATAATAGTCTGCCCTTACTGCGGCCACACGTTTGAAACCTCAACCGGGAAGGCATGGACATACTACATGTTTCCAGCATACGTGGAAAGTCCTTCAGCCTGGCGTAAAGCAATGCAGTTCATAACCCGGAGGTACGGTGTCCCAGCTGATTTCAACGCTGAAGCTAATCTTCGCAAAGCTGAGCTCTACAACGTTCCCTACCATGTTTTCAGCTGCAAAGCATACTCCTCCTGCTCGTACAGCGGCAAGCAGGCCACCTACCTTGAAACTAGGAACATGCCCATCCTCGCAGCATACACAGGCACCTGGCTCGACAACCATGCTAAAGAACTCTCTTTCTCAGTAAGGGGTAGGAGCTTCTTCAACCCGAGTCAGGCTCAGAGAAGCAGGCTCTATATGCCTACTGTAAGCTACGAGGAAGCCTACAACGCTGCTCACAGGTTCATATCTGGCCAGGCGATGGCTGAGGCAAACAGGAGCTGCGGAGGCTCCAAGAGGGTTGAGAAGGTTGACGTCAACTACCTTGGGCTCGTGCACTACCCGTTCTGGCTTATGGAGTATGTTTACAAGGCTAGGTCGTTCAGGATTCTCTTAGATGCTTCCGGCGGCAGGATTCTCTTCGTCGAATACCCTTTAAGCACGAGGTCTAGGGCAACAATGCTAACTGCCTCCGCAGGCATCATAGGAGTGGGCTTGCTGGCGGGGCTTCTTGCAGCAGCGTTAACACGTTCTCCGCTGGGCCTCATAGGCGGTATAGTCTCTTCTCTCACAGCATCCTCCCCGATGCTTGCTAAAAGCCTCTCGATAAAGGATAAGGGTTCAGAAACCCCTGGCCAGCGCAAGTGGAGTATAGACGCTTGGGGTGTGGCAAGCAGCCTGACTAGGATGCAGGCTTTACCCGGGCTCCCGATAATCCTTGACTATGCTGATCGTTGAGGAACTCGTTTAAACCGGTTATTTCTAACATTAGGGTTGAGGTGCTCCATGTAAGCGAGGGTCTTGAAAACTAGTTGGAATTCTTTTCAAGAATTAGAAAAAGAAGTATGAGAGGGATAAGTCCGATAAGGCTTAATACCTATATCTGTCCTACTGGACTACTGTAATGAGAAGTAGAAGCTTAACCAAGTTGAGAGTTAGAGGCAGACACTCGCTTAAACTCGGAATATCCAAGGACATGAAATTTTTAATCCAGAGAGAATTCTTAGATGAAATAACACGCGCTAAAATTGCAGGGGTCGGTGCGTAGAGTTGAGGTTTCTCCTAGTGACTTTCGACTTCCCGCCGAGCATCGGCGGCATCCAGACGCGCGTCGAAAACTACGTTAAGAACCTTGTGAGGCTCGGCCACGAGGTCGTGCTGGTTCACCTGGTGGAGCCGGAGGAGTGGCGTACCTTTTTCGAGAAAACCGGGAGGAAAATGATTGTTGAACAGGTTCACGGGGCAAGCGTCATAAGGTTCAAATACCTGTTTAAAGACACGTTTAAAATCTTCCTGACGGCTGTGAGAAGCGTCGGTGGAAAGCCTGA